>CACHEH010000005.1 GCA_902578805.1 uncultured SAR116 cluster alpha proteobacterium | reverse complement strand
GATCTATTTCTTTTAGAAGAGAAGCACATGTTCCTTTTGGGGGACCAGATGGCGGAAATGGTGGCCGAGGGGGTGATGTAATTGCTTTATGTTCAGATGGTCTTAATACATTAATAGATTTTCGTTATCAACAGCATTTCAAAGCTAGACCTGGTGAGGGTGGCAAAGGAAAAGATAGAAGTGGAATAAGTGGCAACGATATTATTCTTAGACTTCCAATTGGAACACAGATATTAGATGAAACTAATAAATTTATATTAGCCGATATGACAGAAATTGGACAAAAAATTGTTTTAGCCAAGGGAGGTGAAGGTGGTAAAGGTAATGCTTTTTTTAAAACTTCTGTAAATCAAGCACCAAGAAAAGCACAACCTGGAGGTCCATTAGAAGAAAAATGGATTTGGCTTCGACTAAAATTAATAGCAGACATAGGCTTAATTGGACTACCAAATGCAGGTAAAAGCACTTTACTTTCAAGAATTACAGCGGCAAAACCTAAAATAGCCGACTACCCCTTTACAACACTTCATCCAAATCTTGGAGTAGTAAACCATGATAATATGGAATTTGTAATAGCGGATATTCCTGGATTAATAAAGGGTGCTCATGAAGGATCTGGCTTAGGTCATAGATTTTTAGGTCATGTTGAACGTTGCCTAGGATTATTGCATCTAATTGACATTACTTCTAAAGATATTAAAAAAGATTATCTTACTATTATTCGTGAAATTAGAGCATATGATAATAATTTATCGAAGAAAAAACAGATCTTAGTTTTAACAAAATGCGATGCTGTTGAAGATAAAAAGGTTAAGTTTGCGAAAGAAACTTTAAAAAAACTCAATGTAGATAATGTTATAAATATTTCTTCAGTTTCGGGAGAAAATATTACTTACCTGATTAGAGAGTTACAAAACTTTATAGTAGAGACGAAAAATAAAGAAAATAGTAAAGATCAAAGAAAAAAAGTTATATCTTGGTCTCCATAAAGAATAATAAAAATGAAAAAAGAAAATTTAATAAAAGACTCAAAAAGAATTGTAATAAAAATAGGCTCCTCACTTTTGATAGACAAAAATAAGGGTAGTCTTAAAAGTGAATGGTTAAGATCATTAGCTCAAGAAATAGACCAACTTATTAAACAAAAAAAAGAAATTATAATCGTTTCCTCCGGATCAATTGCACTTGGTCAAAAACAATTGAGACTAAAAGGTAATTTATCTTTAGATGAAAAACAAGCTGCTGCTGCAACAGGTCAGGTAAACCTTGCTCATGCTTGGAAAGAGATTATGGAAAAATTTGGTCTCAATATAGCACAAATTTTACTTGCACCTGACGATACTGAGACAAGAAGAAAACATCTAAATGCAAGAGCAACGTTATTAAAACTCATTGAATTAAAAGTAATTCCTGTAATTAACGAAAATGATACAGTCTCTACAGAAGAGATAAGATTTGGAGATAATGACAGGCTGGCAGCAAGAGTTGCACAAATGTGTAGCGCAGATTTACTTATATTACTGTCTGATATAAATGGTCTTTATTCGTCTGATCCCAATAAGAATAAAGGTACAGTCTTTATAGAAAAAATTCCGGAAATTACAGATGAAATTGAAAGAATGGCAGGCCCACCAATCACAAGTATGTCATCTGGAGGTATGGTTACCAAAATTGCTGCTGCCAAAATAGCCACCAAAGCAGGTTGTCATATGATCATTTGCAATGGACATTTTAATAGTCCTCTATCAAAGTTAGAAATTGATGAAACACAGTTTAGTTGGTTTAGTGCGATCGAAAAACCATTAAACTCAAGAAAACAATGGATTTCTGGTGCATTGCAAGTTAAAGGGAAAATAACTATAGACAAGGGTGCGGCCGAGGCTATGAAAAAAGGGTTTTCTATGCTGTCTGCTGGTATAGTTAATACAGAAGGCAACTATGAAAAAGGTGATTTGATACAAATAGTAGATGAACAACAAAACTTTGTAGGTAAAGGCTTAATACACTTTAATAATTCTGAAGTAGATTTAATTAAAGGATCAAAAAGTAATGATATTGAATCTATCTTAGGCTACAGAGGTAAGGACGAAGTTGTCCACAGGGATGATCTAGTTCTAGAGAAAAAATAAGAGTAATAAAATGAGTGATAGCAATATTTTTGAATATATTAAAAATATAAATAAAAAATCAAAAGAAGCTTTTAGTTTCATCTCTAGAAGTAGTTCAAAAGAGAGAAATTTAGCAATATTAAATACATCTAAAATTATAAAGCAAAAACAAGAAGAGATCCTTAAAGCAAACAAAATTGATATTGAAAATGCCAAAAGAAAACAAGTTAATAACGCTTTTATTGATAGGCTTTTGCTAGACGATAAAAGAATTGATAATATTACGGAGGGCTTAAAGCAAATTTCAGATATGAGTGATCCAATTGGTGTTGAGTTGTCAAAATGGACACAACCGAATGGGTTAAATATTTCAAGAATTTCAGTTCCATTGGGCATAATCGGCATTATTTACGAATCGAGACCTAATGTAACTATTGATGCTGGTAGCCTATGTATTAAATCTGGGAATACGGCAATACTTAGAGGTGGATCTGACTCGATTAATTCTTCTAAAATATTAGCTAAATGCATGCAAAAAGGCCTAGAAAGTGCCAATTTACCTGTTAACACTGTACAATTGGTTGAAAATAGCGATAGAGAGGCTGTTTCAGCGATGCTTACATCAACTGGAGAAATTGACATAATCATACCTCGCGGTGGTAAATCTCTTGTTAAAAAAATTCAAGAGGAAGCAAGAGTTCCTGTCTTCGCTCACTTGGAGGGAATATGCCATATGTATGTAGATAAAGATGCAGATATAAACAAAGCAACAAAAATCATTGTAAACTCAAAAATGAGAAGAACAGGGATATGTGGGGCATTAGAAACTTTACTTGTTGATAGAGATATCTCCGAAAAGGCTATACCAATCATAGTCAAAAAGTTAACAGAATTAGGATGTCATATAAGAGGAGATATTGAGACAAAAGAAATTGTAAATAAAATTGAATTAGCATCTGAAAAGGATTGGCATACTGAATATCTTGACGCTATTTTATCCATAAAATTAGTTGATGGAATATCAGGTGCCATAGACCATATCAGAAAATATTCGTCAAATCATACAGAATCTATAATCACTGAAAATACCAAAGTTGCAGAGACGTTTCTAAATAACGTTGATAGTGCGATTGTTATGCATAATACTTCAACTCAATTTGCGGATGGAGGGGAATTTGGAATGGGTGCAGAAATAGGAATATCTACAGGAAGAATACATGCTAGAGGTCCAGTAGGAGCTGCTCAATTAACTAGCTTTAAATACATTGTTAGAGGAAAAGACCAAATACGTGAGTAAAGATCTGAAAGTCAATTTTAAAAATAGAATTCCAGTTTGTTATTCTTACTCTAGAAAAAGAAAAATCGGTATTTTAGGTGGTTCTTTTAATCCAGCTCATGTTGGGCATATTCACATTAGTAATATTGCACTTACAAATCTTGGATTAGATGAAATTTGGTGGCTGGTTGCCCCTCAAAATAGATTGAAATCTAGTTTAGATATGGAGAATTTTGACAAAAGACTTTGTTATGCTAGGCTATTAACAAATAATATTTCTTATATAAAAGTCTTAGACCTTGAACAAAAAAATCAACTATATGCCTCATACAAAACAGTTAATTTTTTAAATCAAAGAACCCGAAAGGTAAAATTTATCTGGCTAATGGGAAGTGATATTTTAGAAAATTATAATAAATGGCTTTATCCGAATATAATAGCTCAGAATGTTCACATTGCTGTCATTTCAAGACCAGGTTACATCAATTCTTTTTTAAACACTTCAAGAGTTCTATATCTTGGTAAAAAACTTAAAATACATAAAAGTAGAACTATATTTCATAAAAACAAACCAATTTGGGTTTTTTTAAAGAATAAATTATTAGCTATCTCGTCATCAGAGATAAGAAAAACCAAAACTTACACTTAATGGGATCATGTAATGGCAAAAACAAAAAGTTTATCTTCTAAAGAGTTGTTAAAATTTACATTAAAATCACTAGAAAATGATAAAGGTATAGATATTGTTAGTATCGACCTCATTGGAAGAAGTAGCATTGCAGATTATATGATAGTAGTAAGTGGAAATACTGTCAGACAGGTAACTGCTATGGCAAATAATCTAATAAAAAAATATAAAGAAATGGGCCTTCGCCTATCATCTCCGGAAGGTATGTCAAATGGAGATTGGGTTTTAATTGATGCTAATGACATTTTAATTCATATTTTTCGACCAGAAGTAAGAGACTTTTACAGCTTAGAAAAAATGTGGGAAAAAAAACAAGATAATATATCAAGTGACGCCATAAAAAAATAAAATGAAATATAGAATTTCTACAATTGGTAAAATTAAAAGTAATGACGAAGATTTAGTTACTAATAAATATATTAAAAGAATAAAAAATATTGAGTTAAAACAATACGAAGTTAAAACAAAAAACAAAGAAAAAAAAATAAACGAAGAAGCTGAAAAATTAATTAATTCAACACCTAAGAATGGGAAATTGATCTTGCTAGATGAAAAAGGCGAAAATATTTCTAGCGCAGATTTAGCAAAATTAATATTAAATTGGAGCAATAACAACATTACTTGTGTAAACTTTGCGATTGGTGGTGCTTTTGGAAATGGTATAAAAATTAAAAAATCGGCAGATAAAATTATCGCTTTGGGTAAACTAACATGGCCACATCAAATGGTCAAAATGATGGTTGCAGAACAAATTTATAGAATAGAAACTATTATTCAAGGTCATCCTTATCATAAATAAAATTTTCTTAATGGACTTAATTAATGAATGAGAAACCAAAAAAGCCTATCGTTTTATGCATAATGGACGGATGGGGAATTAGTAAAAATTCTGAAAATAATGCTGTAGCATTAGCAAGAACTCCAAATGTAGATTTTTTAACTAAAACTTTTCCATATTCAACACTAGATGCTTCTGGTGAAGATGTTGGCTTGCCCATAGGTCAAGTAGGAAACTCTGAAGTTGGTCATATGAACCTTGGTTCTGGAAGAGTAATACTACAAACTCTACCAAAGATAAACAAAGCTTTTGCTAATAATGAAATAGTAAATAATAATAATTTTCAAAATTTTTTGTTAAATCATAATAAAAATAAAACGGTTCACTTACTTGGTTTGTGTAGTGATGGAGGAGTACATTCTCATTCAAGTCATATAATTGAAATGTCAAAACTTTTAAAAAAAAATAAATGCAAAGCCTGCATCCATATTTTTTCGGATGGACGAGATTGTTCTCCTAAGCAATTAGGACAGCAAATTAAAAAATTTGAAATGTCTCTACCAAGAAATATAAAAGTAGTCTCACTTATTGGAAGATACTACTCAATGGACAGAGATAATAGGTGGGAAAGAGTAAAAAGGGCTTTTGATCTTATTGTATATGGAAAGTATGAAAGAAAATTTTCTAATGCATGGGAAGGATTAGAAGAAGCTTATAAAAATAATGAAACTGACGAATTTATATCGCCAACTCTGATCGGGGATTATAAGGGATTTGAAGATGGCGATAGCTTAATCATGATAAACTTTCGGGCAGACCGAGTTAGGGAGTTATTAACAGCATTGATTGATCCTAAATTTAAAGAATTTAAAAAAGACACTAAGACTCCAATTTTATCAAACAATCTTGGAATGACTGAATACTCAACAGAATTATCAAATTTTATGAATTCTATTTTTGTCAAAGAAAACATTAAGGATACTCTTGGAGAGATAATTTCGAAAGCTAATTTAAAACAACTTAGATTAGCAGAAACAGAAAAATATCCTCATGTTACTTTCTTTTTTAATGGTGGAGAAGAGACTATTTACCCTGGCGAAACTAGAATAATGATACCTTCACCAAAAATATCTACTTATGATTTAAAACCTGACATGTCAGCAAAAAAAGTTGAGACTAAATTAATATCTTTTATAAAAAATAAAAATTGTGATCTAATTATAGTTAATTTTGCAAATCCTGACATGGTTGGGCATACAGGTAATTTAAAAGCGGCAATTAAAGCAGTAGAAACTGTTGATACCGCAGTTGGAAATATAAAAGATACAATAATTAAATATGATGGTATCATGCTATTAACCGCAGACCACGGAAACTGCGAAATTATGTTCGATGAGTTGACAAACTTACCACATACTTCACATACATGTAATAAGGTTCCTTTAATACTTATTTCCAAAAATAAAGATTATAAGTTAAGAAATGGAAGATTAGCTGATATTGCACCGACAATCTTAGAACTTATTTCTATTAAATCACCTAAAAACATGACTGGAAAATCACTTTTATATAAATAAAATTATAATTAGATTTTTCTATAGTTGCTGTACTAAATATATTCTATATTATAAATTTATGCTTTTAACTTCAATTAAGGCTTACTCAAATGATTAAAAAAATCTCTAGTTATAATATAAAAAATAAAATTAATATTTTTTTAGTATTTTTTTTGATTTTTAATATCTGTTTGGTTGACATTAATACAGCTAAAGCTGCAAATCGTCAAGAAACCTATAAACAGCTAAATCTTTTTGGTGATGTTTTTCAAAGAGTACAGGAACAATACGTTGAAGAAGTCACTGACAAGAAACTAATTGAAGCTGCTATTTCAGGAATGCTTCAATCTCTTGATCCACACTCCTCTTATTTAAGTCCAGATTCTTATAAAGACATGCAGGTAAAGACCAAAGGAAAGTTTGGTGGGTTAGGTATCGAAATAACTATGGAAGATGGTGTGGTTAAAGTTGTTTCACCCATAGATGACACGCCTGCAGCTAACGCAGGCATGAAGTCGGGCGATTTAATTATTGGTATAAATGGAGAGTCAATTAGAGGACTATCAATAAATGACGCTGTATCACAACTTCGTGGACCTGTAGGAAGTAAGGTTGTAATAACTATTGTTCGCGATAAAAAAGATCCTTTTGAAATTGAGATAATTAGAGACGTTATAAAAATAAGATCTGTTAGACACAACCTAATTAAAAATATAGGTTATGTACGTTTAACTACCTTTTCAGATACAACAACTTCTGGTTTAGAAAAATCTATAGATGAAATTAAAAAGGAAATTGGAGAAAAATTTCAAGGACTTATACTTGATTTAAGAAATAATCCAGGAGGTCTTTTAAATCAATCAATTTCAGTTACTGACGCTTTCTTAAACCAAGGAGAAATAGTTTCAACCCAAGGAAGAAAAGATGATGACACTTCGAGAATTTTTGCAAAAAAAGGTGATATAATTGATGGAAAACCAATGATTGTTCTAATCAATAGTGGGTCAGCATCTGCAAGTGAAATTGTGGCAGGAGCACTTAAAGATCATTCAAGAGCAATAATAGTTGGTACTCGTAGTTTTGGTAAAGGCTCAGTTCAATCTATAATTCCTTTGGCAGGTAATGGAGCAATGAGACTTACAACAGCGAGATATTACACACCAAGTGGAATTTCAATACAAGCCAAAGGTATTGAACCAGATATTATTGTAGAAGCTGGTATAACTGAAAAAAATAAAAAAATACCAGAAAACAGGAGAGAAGAAAATTTAAGAGGTGCCTTGGACAAAAAAGAAAAAGATACAGAAAAAGACAGTATTGATAAACCAGAATTAACTCCAGTCGAAAAACTTTTACAAGATAATCAAATATCTAGAGCAGTTGACCTTATAAGAGGAATTAATTTGTTCAGTAACAAAAAGAAAACAAATTCTACTGCCAAAATCATAAAAATACCTTTACAAAATAAAGTTAGTGGTTTTAGCAATTGAATATAATAACAAATAATATTCCTCTTTTAGAAAGACCTTATCGCTCTTGTGTTGGCTTAATGGTTTTTAATAAAGATGGAAATGTGTTTTGTGGACAAAGACTTGATAACAAAGCTGAAGCGTGGCAATTACCACAAGGAGGTATTGATACTGGAGAATTACCTATTGAAGCTGGATATAGAGAATTAAAAGAAGAGACAAGTATAATTAATGTTGAGTTTGTCGGTGAATATCCAGAATGGTTGAATTATGATATCCCTTTGCCATTAGCAAATAATCTTTGGGAAGGAAAGTATAGAGGACAAACGCAAAGGTGGCTCTTATTTCATTTTATGGGTGAGGATAATGAAATAAATATTGGTACTAATCAACCTGAATTTAAAAACTGGATTTGGCTAGATCCTAAATTATTGCCCGAAAAAGCAATTTCATTTAAAAAAGACGTTTACAAAAAAATTAATAAAATATTCATTCCCATGATCAATAACTTCAACGCATCAAACGCTCATTAATTATTATGAACAAAGATGTTAACTCAAATAATGAAAAGCTAATTTATAAAGCTTTTAAAATTCTTTCAAAATTTAAAAAAAGTCCCAAAAAAATTGAACATATATTTACTGAGCTTTTTGAAAAAGATTTTGAAATTCAGCTGAATGAAATAAGTCAAATTGAAAAAGGATTATTAAAAGGTTTAATCATATCTGTAAAAGATTTGTTTGATGTTAAGGGGTATCACACGAGAGGAGGAAGTAAGTTTCTGAAGCCCAACATATCTCCTAGTGATGCAAAATGTATTTCTAATATAAGAAAAGCTGGTGGTTTACTTCTTGGACATACAAATATGACTGAACTTGCCTACTCAGGTTTGGGTATAAATCCTCATTATGGAACTCCAGATAACCCTTTATATCCTGGTTCTGTTCCAGGTGGATCAACATCTGGTGGAGCAGTTTCAGTTGCTTTAGATTTGTCAGACATAGCTATTGGAACAGATACTGGAGGTTCAACGAGAATACCAGCTGCATTCACAGGAATTACAGGCTTTAAACCTACACAAGATAGCATTTCTAGAGATGGTGTCCTTACCCTTTCCTCCAGCCTAGACAGTGTTGGATTAATGGCAAAAAACGTTAAACTTTGTAAATTTGGCTACTATGCAATGAAAGGAAAAATAAATACTAAACAAAAAAAATTAGAAAATAAAAATCTTAAATTTATAATTCCTTCTAACTTTGGATTTGAAAGTATAGACTCTGAAATTAAAGTTGCTTTTGATTTTGCTAAGAAGAAAATGAGTGAAAATGGATACGAGCTCATTGAAATGAATGTACCGGTTTTAGATTTATACAAGAAAGTACCAATATGGCAATTTGCATCAGTAGAGTGCGCAACGGAATACTTTTATTTATATAATAAAAAAAAACATTTAATTGATCCAAACGTGTTAAGACGGATAGAACGAGCAAAGGAAGTCACAGCTGTAGAATATAATTTATTAAAAAAAGTAAGAGAAAATTTAATTGTAGAATTTAATCAATTTTTACAAAATAATATACTTCTTATGCCAACTGTGTCCATAAAGCCACCTTTACTAGAAAAATGTAAAGATAGTCAATTCTACGATGAAGCTAATTTAATATCTTTAAGAAACACAACTTTAGCCAATTATATGAATAGTTGTAGCATTTCTATACCTTATTTTAAAAATAAAAAACCTATCGGAATCATGCTTAACGCGATTACAAATGAGGATGATTATCTTTTGAGTATTAGCTCTAAAATAGAAAAAGTGTTGAAGAAATAAATTAACCTATTTTATCTAAAACAGCCTTCATAAAAGATGAATTTTTTTTTGCAAGATCTGCAATATTTTGATCGTTATGATTCTCTTGAGACTGATAAGTTAGAAGTTTTTCTTCAAGAACTTGTTTATTAGCCTTGTCAATCTTTTCTGCTCTTTCTGCTAATATTGTTACTGATGTTTCATTTATTTCAGCAATTCCACCATCTATCATTATCTGCGATGAAATTTTATTATTATTAAAAATATCTACTAAGCCTCTATCCAAACTCGATATAACTTTGGAATGTCTAGGAAGGGCTCCGATTTGTCCATCTGCCCCTGGTACTACAACCATTTCTACAGGTTCAGAAACCAGTGTAGCTGAGGGTGTTACCACCTCTAAATTAGTTGTTTCTACCATTTATACATTACCTCAAAATATTCAAAAGATTAGGCGGCATCTTTTGCTAGTTTCTTTGCTTTTTCTATTGCTTCTTCAATGGTACCTACCATGTAAAAAGAAGCTTCCGGTAAATCATCATATTCACCGTCTGCTATTCCTTTAAAACCTTTTATAGTATCTTCTAAAGATACTAAAACACCGGGAGATCCCGTGAAAACTTCAGCAACATGGAATGGTTGAGATAAAAATCTTTGAATTTTTCTAGCTCTACTAACCACTAATTTATCTTCTTCTGATAATTCATCCATACCTAATATAGCAATTATATCTTGTAACGATTTATATTGTTGAAGAATTTCTTGAACTTTTCTAGCAACTTCATAATGCTCGTCACCAACAATTCTGGGATCAAGCATTCTTGAAGTTGAGTCTAATGGATCAACCGCAGGATAAATTCCTATTTCTGCTATCTGCCTTGACAAAACTGTTGTGGCGTCTAAGTGAGCAAATGATGTAGCTGGAGCAGGATCAGTTAAGTCATCTGCGGGAACATATATTGCTTGAACAGAAGTGATAGAACCTTTTGTTGTAGTTGTTATTCTTTCTTGAAGTGCTCCCATATCTGTTGCCAATGTAGGTTGATATCCCACAGCAGATGGTATTCTTCCTAATAAAGCTGAAACTTCGGATCCAGCCTGAGTAAATCTAAAAATATTATCAACAAAAAATAGGACATCTTGACCTTCTTGATCTCTAAAATATTCAGCTAATGTTAAACCCGTTAAAGCTACTCTAGCTCTTGCTCCAGGAGGTTCATTCATTTGTCCATAAACAAGTGCTGCTTTAGAACCTGGACCTTCAGGAACAATAACTCCAGATTCTACCATTTCATGGAAAAGATCATTACCTTCTCTTGTCCTTTCACCAACACCTGCAAAAACAGAATATCCACCGTGTGCTTTGGCTACATTATTTATAAGTTCCATAATTAAAACAGTCTTTCCAACACCAGCACCACCAAAAAGTCCAATTTTACCTCCTTTTGCATAAGGTGCTAAAAGGTCAACGACTTTTATACCTGTTACTAAAATATCAGCAGCAGTGGATTGATCAACGTATTCTGGTGCATCTCTATGAATAGGTAATGATGTTTTTGATTTTACTTGCTTACCATCATCTACAGGATCACCAATAACATTTAGAATTCTACCTAGTGTTTCTGGTCCGACAGGAACTGTAATTGGGCCCCCTGTTTGGACAACATCCATACCACGAACTAAACCATCCGTGCTATCCATAGCTATTGTCCTTACTTCGTTTTCACCAAGATGCTGTGCTACTTCTAATATTAGTTTTTGCCCATTATTATCTACCTGAAGAGCATCTAATATCTGAGGAAGATCTGAGTCAAACTCAACATCAACAACAGCTCCAATAACTTGAGATATTTTGCCATTTTGTTTAGTGGACAGTTTTTTCGCCATAACGTTTCTCCATATTTATATTATAAGGCTTCTGCACCTGATATAATTTCGATTAATTCTTTTGTGATAACAGCTTGTCTGGTTCTGTTATATTGCAAAGTTAAATTCTCTATCATCTCCCCTGCATTTCTAGTAGCGTTATCCATTGCTGTCATTCTAGCAGCGAGTTCACTTGCTGTACTTTCAATTTGAGAACTATATAATTGAGTAGCCAAATTGCGAGGTAAAAGGTCATTCAATATTTCTTCCTCACTTGGTTCAAATTCATATATTGAACCAGAATTATTTTCATCAATTTCACTATTTTTTACTTCTACTGGAATAAGAGATTTAAAAGTAACTTCTTGAGTAATAGCAGAAACAAATTTATTAAAAATTACTTTGCACTCACCAAATTCGTTACTTTTAAATAAATTAATTATTTTTTTTGCCAAAACTTCAGCATCTGAAAAATCAGGTTTTGCTGAATTTCCCTCAATTTTTTCAACAATCAAATCGGCAAATTCTCTATTAAGAGCATCAGCAGATTTTTTTCCTACCATTAGTAACTTTACATTTATACCATCTTCTTTAAGTTTTTTAATTTCAGATTTGACCGTTCTAGTTATTGAACCATTAAAACCACCGCACAAACCTCTATCTGCAGAAAACACGACCAATAAATGAGTTTTAATTTCTTTTTTGCCACTTAGAAGATCTATCGAGTTTCCAATTGCTTTAGAAGAAATTTTGGATACAACGCTGTCCATAAGAGAAGTATAAGGTCTAGAGGATAAAGCCTGCTCTTGAGCTTTACGAAGTTTAGCTGCAGCAACCATCTTCATTGCTGAAGTAATTTTTTGTGTAGACTTGACTGAACCAATTCTATTTTTAAGATCTTTTAAAGAAGGCATTTAATCCAATCCTTACTTATTTAATTCTTTAAGCAAAATTCTTCACTAATTCATCTAATGTGTCTTTTAGAGCTTTTTCAGTATCATCTGAAATAGATTTATCCTTACTTATTGATTCTAAAATATTGGAACCCTTAGCATTTAGATTTTGGATAAGTGACTGTTCAAACTCACCAATTTTTTGTGTTGGGATTTGATCTAAATATCCTTTAACTCCGGCAAAAATTACAGCTACTTGCTCTTCAACATTCATTGGAGAGTATTGAGGTTGTTTTAGTAATTCAGTTAACCTTTCCCCTCTAGATAAGAGTTGTCTAGTTGAAGCATCCATATCAGAAGCAAATTGAGCAAAAGCAGCCATTTCTCGATATTGTGCAAGGTCTAACTTGATAGTACCAGCAACTTGTTTCATGGCTTTAATTTGAGCAGCTGAGCCAACCCTGGAAACTGATAATCCAACATTAACAGCCGGTCTTATACCTTTATAAAACAATTCAGTTTCTAGAAAAATTTGACCATCTGTAATTGAAATTACATTGGTTGGAATGAATGCAGAAACATCGCCACCTTGTGTTTCAATGATTGGAAGGGCTGTTAAAGATCCAGATCCGTTTTCACTATTTAATTTCGCAGCTCTTTCAAGCAAACGAGAATGTAAATAAAACACATCACCCGGGTATGCTTCTCTTCCAGGAGGTCTCCTTAAAAGTAGAGACATTTGTCTGTAGGCAACAGCTTGTTTTGATAAGTCATCATAGACAATAACCGCGTGCATTCCATTATCTCTGAAAAATTCTCCCATAGCAGCAGCAGAGTAAGGCGCAAGAAATTGCATAGGAGCTGGATCAGATGCTGTAGCTGCTACAACAATTGAATAGTCTAGCGCTCCTCTTTCTTCTAAAGTTTTAACAATTTGCGCTACCGTAGATCTTTTTTGACCTACTGCTACATAAATACAAAACAGTTTTTTGGTATCATCTTTACCCGCTTTATCATTAGTACTTTTTTGATTTAAAAAAGTATCTATCGCAATAGCCGTTTTGCCAGTTTGCCTATCTCCAATAATAAGCTCTCTTTGCCCTCTTCCTACAGGAATAAGCGAATCGATTGCTTTCAATCCAGTTTGCATAGGTTCACTCACTGATTCTCTTGGCATTATACCCGGAGCTTTAGTCTCAACTCTTGATCTTTTGACGTTTTTAAGAGAACCTTTACCATCTATAGGGTTGCCAAGTGCATCAACAACTCTTCCTAACAGTCCTTTACCTATTGGAACGTCAACAATAGAACCAGTTCTTTTAACAATGTCACCTTCTTTAATTGTTTTATCGCTACCGAATATAACTACGCCGACATTGTCTCTTTCTAGGTTTAAAGCCATGCCAGCAATGCTACCAGGAAACTCAACCATTTCACCAGCTTGTATCTGATCAAGCCCGTAAACACGCGCAATTCCATCTCCTACTGATAAAACCTTACCAACTTCTGTAACTTCAGCGTCAGCACCAAAATTTTCAATCTGATCTTTTAATATTGTTGATATTTCTGCTGCACGGATGTCCATTAGTTTGTTCCTCTCATAGCTATTTCAAGTCTATTTAATTTAGTTTTTAATGAGTTATCTATCATTTTGGAACCTATTTTAACAATAAGGCCTCCAATCAAACTTTCATCAACGCTTGTTGATATTATTATTTTTTTAATACCTGTTGCTTTAGATATTGCTGCTACAACTTTTTTTTGTTGATCCTGGTCAAGTTTAAAAGATGATGTGACTTCAGCTTTAACCTCACCATTAATTCTAGATACTTCTGATAAAAAGTCATCTATTACTTCGTTGATTAATATTAATCTTCCATTACTTGCCAAAGTTCCGAAAAACTTGGTAGTTAATTTTTGAGCTTTAGCTTTATTTAAAATTTTAAGTATTGAGTTTTGTTTATCAGATTTAGAAATGGCTGGTGACTTGAATAAATTAGACAAAGAATCACTTTCTTCAAGTAACTTTTTGAGGCTCATAAAGTCATCAACTATTTTTGTTAAGATCTTTTTTTCTTCGGCTAATTCATACATAGCTTTAGCATATCTACCTGACAAACCAGATGAAACGCTCATCTTAATACTTCCTTTTAAGTAAATAAAATAATAAGGATTGCTACCACAGCATTCATATCATTGCAAGTAACAAGGGCGTCAAAATGAATTAATTTTACATAAAAGAAAATGGGTCAATATCTATTGTTAATTTAATATGGTTTGGTATATTGATTTTTCTTGTCCAATTCAGAATTACATCCTGAATATTCACATTTTTATCAGATTTTATTAAAAATCTTCTTCTAAATCTCCCTCTCAAAAAATATATGGGTGCAGGGGCAGGTCCAAGAATCTTAACATTTTTAAAAATTGGGGCTAATTTCAACAATTCTGACGAAAAAATCTCTAATTTTCTCTCTAATCTCGATGACAATATTATAGATGCCAACCTACCATAAGGGGGCATATTAGCGTGTTGTCTTGATATTAACTCTTTGTCAAAAAATTCATTTCGATTATTCTTGGCAATAGCATTAATAATTGGATTTTTACTATCATAAGTCTGAATTAGAACAACACCTTTATCTTCTTCTTTTTTTGAATGTCTACCTGATCTTCCAGATACCTGCTGTAAAACCTGAAAAGTTCTCTCTGATGCTCTTAAATCACCGCCAGATAATCCAACATCACTGTCAACAATACCAACCAATTTTAAATTTGGAAAATCATGGCCTTTGGCAATCATTTGTGTTCCTATAACAATATCAACTTTGTTATTTTTTATTTTTTCAACAGTTTGATTAAGTATTTTATGATTATTCATAGTATCACTCGATAAAACTATTAATCTTGCCGTAGGAAAAGTTTCTTTAATTTCTTCTTCGATACGCTCAACTCCAGGACCACAAGCTTTAATTTGACCTTCAACACCACATTTCTTACAAACATTTTCAAATGCTCTTGAATATCCGCAATGATGACAAATTAATATATTTTTAGATCTGTGCTCAACTAACCAGGCATCACAATTAATACACTTAATTTTATCGCCACATGAATTGCAAATTGATAAGGGCGCATAACCCCTTCTGTTTAAAAATAATAAACTTTGTTCTTTATTATTTAGTTTACTTTCTATTTCACCTAAAAGTAAGGGAGAGAGCCATTTTCCTTTACCTGGTGGGTGAGAAGTTAAATTAATTAGTTTAATGTTAGGTAAAGTTGCCCCCGTTGCTCTTTTTGGCAAAATTAAATGAATATATTTACCACTTTTTGCATTCTGAAATGTTTCTAATGATGGTGTTGCAGAGGCTAAAACTATTGGAGCTGAAGATCTTGAAGACCTGTAGATAGCCATATCTCTAGCATTATACCTAACATTTTCTTCTTGTTTAAAAGCTTGCTCATGTTCTTCATCAACGATAATTAAACCTAAATTTGAAATAGGAATCATCAGCGCTGATCTTGCTCCTACAATAACTCCAGCTGTGCCGTTTAATGCAGACAACCAAATTTTTTTCTTTTTTTTCTTTTTTATTTCGGAATTCCAAACTAATGGAGCAAAAGAAAATTTTTTCAAAAATCTTTTTTCCCAATCCGGCGTCAAAACTATTTCTGGGAGTAAAATTAATGCTTGCTTACCTTGATCTAAACATGTCCTAACAGTTTCGAAGTAAGTTTCAGTTTTACCAGAACCTGGCACCCCATCAAGCAAGAAACAATCTGATTTTGTCTTAATAATTGAATCATTAATTGTGTCTACTGCAAATTTTTGTTCTAAATTTAAAAAATCATAATTTTTTTTATTTTCTCTAGAGTATTTAAAAAAATGAGAATCTAAATTTGGTGTTTTGTGGACTTTCTTTTCTTGTATAAGCTTTTTTTGGACCATGTCTCTCAAAATTGCTTTTGAAACGCCTGTTTGTTCAATAATATCATCTTGTGATTTTTCTATACCTAAATTTAATAGAAAATCTAAAACCAACTTACGTTTATGGGTAATTTTAATCTCTTTAATTTCGTTTATTTCATTTTCATATAGAAAATTACTTTTATAAACTTTTTCGCAATCTGGAGAAGTAATAGCTTCTATTGGAGATAATATCATTTTCAAAACCAAACCTTTAAAGACACAATACCAACTTGATAAAAAATTCATTAATTCAATTGAAGGTTTTGGTATTGGTTCAAAATCATAAACTTGAAGAACTGTTTTTAATTTTGTTTCAGGTATGGTTTTTGTCCCGTCACCAATTATTATACCTACTATTTTTCTTTTTCCAAAAGGAACTAAAACGATTTGACCAATACTTAAATTGGTATTTTTATCCTTTAACACGTAGTCAAATGGTTCGTTGAAAGGCCCACTAACTAAGACAGACACTTCTTTTGAGTTTACATTTTTCATTTACTATCTTTATGAAATAAGTTTAAAGCTAAATATAGTTATAATTTTTAAATAGTGTATTATAAATTATGATTAATGAAATGTTTAAACTTCAAAAAAGTTAAAAGGATAAGTGATGCAATTATTTATAGACACTGCTGAAATTGAGGAAATTAGATCGTTAAATATTACTGGGTTAATTGATGGTGTTACTACTAATCCGTCTTTAATAGCTAAGTCTGGAAGAAATATAATTAGTACTATTGAAGAAATTTGTAACGTAGTGTCAGGACCAGTGAGTGCAGAAGTCACCGCAACAGATTTTGATAATATGATACTAGAAGGTAAAAAACTTTCTTCAATAGCTCAAAATGTTGCAATTAAAGTTCCTATAACATTTGACGGCTTAAGAGCGTGCAAAGCATTTTCTGACGAAGGTATTATGGTTAATGTCACCTTATGTTTTAGTGCGGCTCAAGCCCTATTAGCTGCAAAAGCAGGTGCAACTTTTATATCACCTTTTATAGGAAGATTAGATGACATTGGTGCTGATGGTATGAATTTAATCTCTGAAATTACCGAGATCTACGACATTCATGGATTTGATACGAAAGTTCTTGCTGCCTCAATAAGAAGTGTTCAAGACATTATAGATTCTGCTAAATTAGGTGCAAATGTTGCTACAGTGCCACCAAAATTTTTAAAATCTATGTATAACCATCCTCTAACTGACAAAGGTCTATCGGATTTTCTATCCGATTGGAAAAAAACAGGACAATCAATTTTGTAATATATGTGGAAGAATTGAACAAACATAGTATTTCTATAAATAATAATAATACAATTTTGTCCTGGATAAAATATCTAGAAACAATCCGTGGTTATGGGGAACATACTTTAAACGCATACAAAAGAGACGTATTAGAATTTTCAAATTTTTGTACTGAAAAAAATTATGCATTTTTATCTCCAGATAAATATATTTTTAGAGAATTTTTGTCAGTTTTATCTGAAAGACAATTGTCTAGGCCAACAGTAGCTAGAAAAGTATCAAGTTTAAAAAATTTTTACAAATTCCTTATAAGAGACAAAATTATTTCTTCACTCGATATGTCTATCTTTAAAAGTCCAAAACTTAAAAGATCATTTCCAAAGTCCATAGAGTCAAATCTAGTAGTACAGGCCTTAGAATCAATTATGAATAATGAATCTGACTACTGGATTAATCTCCGTGACAGGGCTGTTTTACTTCTATTGTATGGCTCAGGTTTAAGAATAAGTGAGGCATTATCTTTAAAAAGAAAAGATGCACCCAATGGGGAGTGGTTAAGAGTAAAAGGTAAAGGTAATAAATATCGAGATGTCCCCCTTTTACCAATTATTTGTGATGGGGTTAAGGAATATATAGATCACTGTCCATTTGATAATAAGGATGATGAACCACTTTTTTTGGGGAAAAGAGGTGGAAAATTATCTCCAAGAATTATTCAAAGAAGAGTAGAAAATCTGAGGTATGAATTGGGCTTACCATCCCATACTACTCCTCATGCTTTACGACATGCATTTGCCACTCATCTATTATCTGGTGGAGCAGATTTAAGGGCTATACAGCAATTACTCGGCCACTCCAGCCTTTCAACCACTCAAAGATATACCGATATGAACGAAACAGAACTTTTGAGATTACATAAAGCGATACATCCACGCTCATAAAAAAAGGCGATTTAACAAAATTAAATCGCCTTATTCAAAAAATTATTGTCTATCTTATTATAATAGATCAAACCTATCCATATTCATCACCTTATTCCAAGCTGCAATAAAGTCATTAATGAACTTCTCATGAGAGTCACTACATGCATAAACTTCAGAAATAGCCCTAAGTTGAGAGTTAGAACCAAAAGCTAAATCGACTCGAGTTGCCGTATTAACTTTTTCTGAGGTGGATCTTCTCACACCTTGGTAAGTATTGCTGTTTATCGGCTTCCATTGAATACCCATATCAAGAAGATTTACAAAATAGTCATTAGATAATTTATTAGTATCTTTTGAGAAAACGCCATGACCATCTGCACTAATACCTAGAGATCTTAGTCCACCAATAAGAACAGTCATTTCTGGTGCGGTTAAACCCATTATCTGGGCTTTATCAAGCAACATTTCTTCAGGACTAATACCGTAGTCTTCTTTTTGATAATTTCTAAATCCATCAACAACTGGCTCAAGAACTGCAAATGAGTCAACGTCTGTCTTTTCCTGGGTTGCATCTCCTCTTCCTGGTGTGAAATCTAGACTTAGTCCTGATGCTTTTTCGATTCCTACATTTCCAGCAAGAACAATTACATCAGCAATAGATGCACCAGTTTTTTGAGATATTGAAGTATATACATCTAAAACTTTGGATAGTTCATTTGGTTTATTTACCTCCCAATTTCTTTGAGGTTCAAGACGAATACGAGCACCATTAGCTCCACCACGCATATCTGTCCCTCTATAAGTAGAAGCACTTGCCCATGCTGTCTCAACCATTTGCTTTGTAGACAATCCACTATCTGAAATTAGAGATTTTACTGAGTTGATATCATAGCTTTTGTTACCAGCGGGGACTGGGTCTTGCCAGATCAACTCTTCTTCAGGAACTTCAGGACCAAGATAACGTGTCTTAGGTCCCATGTCACGGTGTAGTAATTTAAACCATGCTCTAGCAAATGCATCCTGAAATTGATCTGGGTTTTCATGAAACCTTTTCGAAATTACCTTATAAGACGGATCTTCCCTCATAGCCATATCAGCGGTAGTCATCATTGTTGTAACTTTTTTTGAACCATCATGAGCATCTGGTGCCATGTCTTCGTCTTTAGGATTAATTGGATGCCATTGGAAAGCCCCTGCAGGACTTTTTACTAATTCCCACTCATATCCAAATAGCAAGTCAAAATAACCATTATCCCATTTTGTAGGGTTAGCAGTCCAAGCACCTTCAATGCCACTTGTTATAGTATCGCTACCAAATCCTGTGCCATACGAGTTCTGCCATCCAAAACCCATTTGTTCTATTGGTGCACCTTCTGGCTCAGCACCAACATACTTATCAGGATCAGATGCGCCATGTGCTTTTCCAAATGTATGACCACCAGCAGTCAGAGCAACTGTTTCTTCGTCATTCATTGCCATTCTAGCAAATGTCTCACGAATATCTCTTGCACTAGCTAAAGGATCAGGGTTTCCGTCTGGACCTTGAGGATTAACATAAATTAATCCCATCTGAACTGCACCAAGAGGCATTTCTAATTCACGATCACCTGTATATCTTTTGTTTTCGAGCCATTCGTTTTCTTGTCCCCAGTAAATATCCTCTGGTGGAGACCAAATGTCTGCACGTCCCCCACTGAAACCAAATGTCTTTCCGCCCATAGACTCAATGGCAACGTTTCCAGTTAAAATAAAAAGGTCAGCCCAACTAATTTTATTTCCATATTTTTGCTTAATAGGCCATAATAACCTTCTTGCCTTGTCTAAATTACCGTTATCAGGCCAGCTATTAAGTGGAGCAAATCTTTGATCACCTGTTCCACCACCTCCACGGCCGTCGCTAGTTCTGTATGTTCCAGCAGCATGCCAAGTCATTCTAATAAAGAAGGGCCCATAATGACCATAATCTGCAGGCCACCAATCCTGAGAGTCTGTCATCAAATCATTTAAATCTTTTTTTAAAGCCTGATAATCAAGTTTTTTGAATTCTTCCCTATAATTAAAATCCAAACTCATTGGATTTGATCTCTTATCATTTTGATGAAGTATATTTAAGTTAAGTTGGTTTGGCCACCAATCACGATTTGTTGTGCTAACACCGCTATTCGTTGTGACTGAGCCGTGCATTACTGGACATTTGCCAATATCATCCATAAGGAATCCTTTCTTCTGATGTAATATAATATGTTATGTTAAAAATATTGAGACTAAGAGTTTATGTCAAGTAGTTTAGAACGATTTTAAAGTAAAAAAACTTTATATTTGTCTCTTTAACTTAATTAAAACTTCGACACCGCTGTTCATATAACCTTTAGGAATTTCTGGAAGCTTAAATAAGTTTATTTCTTCATTTTCAATATCAATTAATTCACCAGTCTCTTCGTCTAGAAAATGATGGTGTTGATTTATATTAGTATCAAAAATAGCAGTTTCTTTCGAAGACTCTACTTGTTTAATAAGTCCACAGTTTCTAAATTTTTTGAGACAATTGTAGATAGTAGCGATCGACATTGAGTTTCCTGAAGAATTAATTTCATTTTGTAAATTTTCAGCAGTAAAATGTCGATTAACACCATTTAAAAGAATGTTTGCAATTATCATTCTTTGTTTTGTAGGCCTTAGCCCAGCATTTCTTAATTTTTCTTTGTTATTCATTCTTATAACAGTACACTAATTGATAATAATTCTCAATAAACAATTAATTTATTGTGATATTATGTTATTTTGTTCATTCATGCTTTACGTATGTCAAATAAAATGTGATCTTCACCATATCAAAGGGAGTAAATATGACAAGGCCATGTGATCTGGATGCTGTCGATGCAAGAAAGTTAATTGGAAATAAAAAACTTTCGCCATTAGAGCTAACAAAAAGTTGTATTGAACAAATAGAGAAATTAAATCCTTCTATAAATGCAGTTGTAGCAATCGATAAGGCAGATGTTCTAAAACAGGCAAAAAAAGCTGAAGATGAAATAATGACAGGATCAGAACTTGGTTTACTTCATGGTTTACCCGTTGGCATAAAAGATTTAAATATTGTTAAAAATCTTCGTTCAACATCTGGGTCTAAAATCTATGAAAATAGAATTCCTGAGAGTGACGACACTATTGTAGAAGATATAAGAAGAGAAGGGGCAATAATTTTTTGTAAAACGAACACACCTGAATTTGGTGCAGGTGGTAATACAAAAAATTTTGTTTATGGAGCTACTTCTAATCCATTTGATATAACAAAAACTCCTGCAGGCTCTTCTGGTGGAAGTGCTGCAGCTTTAGCCTGTAACATGATGCCATTGGCTAATGGAAGTGATTATGGAGGAAGTCTTAGGACGCCTGCTGGCTTTTGTGGCGTAAATGGTTTTAGACCTTCTCCAGGTTTGGTACCTGCAACCGAAGCTGCTGTAGGTTTGAACCCTTTTTCAGTTCAAGGCCCAATGGGCAGAAGTGTGTTGGACACTTATTTACTATTACAAGCTCAAGCAAATTTAAATAGAATGGATCCGTTCTCAAGTTTTGACAGTATTTCAATGCCTCAAGAATTGATTGGGGCAGACCTATCAAATATAAAAATGGCATACTCGGCTGATCTTGGATGTGCTCCAGTAGACAGTGAAATTAAATCAATTTTTCTTGATAAGGTAAGTACTTTTAAAAGTAATTTTCGAAAGTCAGAGCAAGCTGAACCAGATTTTTTAGATGTGCATAATTGCTTTGAAATCATACGAGGATTTAACTATGTTGCATCACATAAAGAAAGATTTGATAATTCAAAAGATTTGTTGGGGCCAAATGTAATTGATAATGTTGAAAGAGGATTAAAGTACTCTCTTTCAGATGTATCATGGGCTCATGTAATGCAAACAAAAATTTACAGAAACTTTCGTAATTTTTTTAATGAATATGATGTTCTGATTTGTCCTGCTGCATCAGTTTCTCCATATCCGCATGAACAATTATTTGTTGATGAAATTAATGGAGAGAAAATGCCAACCTATATGAGGTGGTTATCACTTAGCTATGCAACCACAATGGCAATCCCTTGTGTTTGGGCATTGCCATGTGGATTAGATCATCAAAAAATGCCCTTTGGAATTCAATTAATTGCGCCAGCTGGAAACGATATAGATTTATCTGAAATTGCAAAAAGTTTGGAGTCAATTTTAATTAAAAATGAAGCTACTAAAAGACCAGTTCCACAAATAGTTTAAGGTTTAAAAATGATTGAGACAAGATTAGATAAAAATTTCAAAATTAAAGGTTTTTTTGACGAGGAAACATCCACTATCAGTTATGTCGTTTATGACATGACCTCAAAAAAATGCGCCGTAATAGATAGTGTTTTAGATTTTGATTTTTCATCAGGTACAATAGATTATCATAATGCAGAAAAAATTATTTCTTTTATTGAAAAGATGAAATTAGATCTTGAGTGGCTTATCGAAACACACGTTCACGCAGATCACTTGTCTGCATCTCCCTATATCCAGAAAAAACTAGGTGGGAAAATTGGTATATCTGAAAAAATCTCTGATATACAAAATATTTTTGGTAAAACATTTAATGCTGGGACTGAATTTCAAAGGGATGGTAGTCAGTTTGATAGATTATTTAAAGATAATGATGAATACAAAATTGGAAGTATAAAATGTAAAGTAATCAATACTCCAGGCCATACACCAGCTTGTACCGCACATGTGATTGGAAATTCTATTTTTGTGGGAGACACCTTATTTATGCCAGATCTTGGTAGTGCCAGAGCTGATTTTCCTGGTGGGGACGCTCGTGAACTTTATAGATCAATTCAAAAAATATTGAGCTATCCAGACGATACCTTAATTTTTGTTTGCCATGATTATCCACCGACTTCACGAAAAGTTGAGTGGGTTACAACGGTGGGTGAGCAGAAAAAAAAGAATATTCATGTAAAGACTTCAATTGGAGAAGATGAGTTTGTTAAAGTAAGAGAGGCAAGAGACAAAACGTTAAACATGCCTAAACTCATAATACCATCAATTCAAGTAAATATGAGAGCTGGTAATCTGCCGCCCGCAGAGGACAGTGGAGATGTCTTTATCAAGGTGCCAATTAATAGCATGAAAAATTTAGTCTAATTCTTTTAAAACAGATTGAACAATTTCAAAAATTTTGTCTATATCATGATTTTCTGCAATTAAAGGTGGAGAAAATGCAAGTGTATCTCCTGTCACTCTTAGCATTAAACCCTTATGCCAAGCTTTTTTCATAGCTTCATATCCTCTAGCGCCTACAGCTCCTGACCTTGGAGCAACTTCTATTGCAGCTACTAAACCTAAGTTTCTTATATCAATTACATTTTTGTCATTTTTAAGCTGGTGAACGATATTCTCTAAATATTTAGCTGTTTTACCAGCCTTATTGAACAAGTCCTCATCTCTGTAAATATCTAGTGCAGCAAGACCAGCGGCAGATGCAATAGGATGTCCTGAATATGTATATCCATGAAAAAGTTCTATGGGCATATCTGCTTCATCCATCATGGTATCATATATCTCCTTAGACACTACAGCAGCACCCATAGGAATAATTCCATTAGTGATTGCCTTCGCACACGAAATAATATCAGGAGTAACTCCAAAATACTCAGAAGCTGTTGCTTTTCCAAGCCGCCCAAAACCAGTTATAACTTCATCAAAAATTAATAAAATGTCGTGTTTATCACATATTTCTCTTAGTCTTTTTAAATAATTTTTTGGGGGCGGTAAAACCCCAGTAGAACCTGCTACAGGCTCTACAATCACAGAAGCAATATTGGATGCATCATGAAGTGCAATAATGTCTTCTAATGTATCTGCCAAATAGTCACCATGTTCAGGTGAACCTTTAGAAAATCTATTCTTTTCTGGAAGAAATGTATGGGATATATGATCTACGCCCGTTAGCAATGATCCAAAATATTGTCTGTTTCTTGGCATTCCACCAACTGAAATTCCACCAAATCCGACACCATGGTAGCCTCTTTCACGACCAATTAATCTTGTCTTAGTTCCTTTACCTCTAGCACGATGATAAGCTAAAGCTATTTTAAGAGTACTATCAACAGCTTCAGATCCAGAATTTGTAAAAAAAACATGGTCTAAACCTTTTGGAAATATATCAGCAACACGACTTGCAAGTTCAAAAGATTTTGGATGACCATATTGAAAACTTGGAGCAAAATCCAAAGTTGCTGCTTGCTCAGAAATAGCAGATGTTATTTCTGGTCTATTATGTCCTGCATTAACACACCATAATCCGGCTGCACTATCTAAAATATCTTGCCCAGTTTCACTTTTGTAATACATACCATCAGCTGCAACAACCATTCTGGGATCTTTCTTGAAATCCCTATTAGCCGTAAATGGCATCCAGTAAGATTCTAAATTATTTAATCTTTTCATTATAAATCTCCGAGAGCTAAAACTTACAACTCGCTATTTAACTATTTTGACAACATGTATTAATAACGTCAAGTTAATGATTTTTTAATTAGAAAAATTGATCATTAATATCTCCAAGACTTGGAGCAGAAGCTCTTTTTTGGTCTTTTCTAAATTGCATATCTACAGGTATAGGAAGAGCAGGAATTTCTTCACCTAAATTATTTATGATTTTATTTTCAAAAATCTTTCTAACTTTGAAGTGGTTATCATTGATTGCTTCTTCAATTGATTTAACAATTGAGCAGCAACAATCTGCTTTGTTAAATACATCAAGCCAGTAATTTTTTTCTTTTTGTCCAATAATTTTTCTAATTTCTTGAATGACCTTTTCTTGATCATTTTGCATTTTAATAAATTTTTTTGGGAGTTCTATTGCCTCACAAAACTTATTCCAAAATCTATCCTCTAAAGGCGCTGCAGCTACATAACTTCCATCACTTGTTTTGTAGATATTATATCTAGGAGAACCTCCTGATAAAACTCCATCACTATTACCTGGCCATTTGTTATGGGCAAACCCAGAACCTAAACCCCAAAACATAAAAGGAAAAAGATTTTCTGTCATAGATAGATCTATATATGAGCCTTCTTTATTTAAGTCCCTTTTTCTTAATGCTAATAAGATATTAATTACAGCCGGATAAGATCCACCCGCTATATCTGCTACAAGTGCTGGCGGAACAACGGTATCATTTTCTCGACCCATGCTTATACTTAAAAGACCTGCATTACCAATATAGTTTAGATCGTGGCCAGCAACCATACTTTTTGGTCCATTTTGACCATAACCTGTGATAGAAACGTAAATTATGTCTTGATTAATTTTTTTAATACTTTCGTAATCTAATCCAAGCCTTTTCATTACTCCAGGCCTGAATTGTTCAATTATTATGTCAGCTTCTTTTAAAATTGGTGTCAAGATTTTAAGATTTTTAGGATCTTTTAAATCTAGTGATAAACTTTTTTTTCCTCTATTAAGCAAAGAAAAAGATACACTTTGTTCACCCCATTGAGGATTAGACAATCTTATTTCATCACCAACATCAGGTTTTTCAATCTTAATTACCTCTGCTCCTGTTTCTGCTAAGAACAAACTTGCAAGTGGCCCAGGTAAGAGAGTTGAAAAATCTATTACTTTTATGCCCTCTAAGGATCCTTTTAATACTTCTTTCATGATGAATTCCTTAAATTTAATTTATATCAAACCTCTTTGACTTAAATTTTTAATCATTGAAGATATGCCAAACTCCCATTGTGGACAAGCTGTGGATAAATTCACATAATTTACTAATTCGCCCAAATTAGGCTCTGAAATAGTTACCTTATCACCAATTTTATGAGTAAATCCCTCACCTACGACGTCTCTATCTTCAGTTGGGGCAAATAAGGTTCCTAAAAATAACATAAAACCATCTGGATATTGATGATGTCTTCCAATTGTTTGATTTACCAAATCTTCTGGATCCCTACTTATTTCTGACATAGAGCTTGATCCATTTAATATATATCCTTCTTCACCTTCAACTTTTAATGTAATATGAGCTGATTTCATATCATCTAGTGAATAAGTATCGTCAAAAATTCTTATGAAGGGTCCAATTGAACATGAGGCGTTATTGTCTTTAGCTTTGCCCAAAAGAAGAGCCGAGCGCCCTTCAACATCTCTTAAGTTAACATCGTTACCAAGAGTAGCTCCTTTGATTATGCCTTTGCTGTTAACCGCTAAAACGATTTCTGGTTCAGGATTATTCCAATTTGAAATAGGATTTAGACCTACTTCTGATCCGAAACCAACTGATGATAAAGTCTGAGCTTTAGTAAAAACTTCAGCATCTTTACCAATTCCAACCTCTAGGTATTGTGACCATAAACCTTCTTTAATAAGTGCATTTTTTACTTCAATAGCTTTTTCTGACCCAGGAATAATATTTTGCAGACTGTCACCAATCAATCCACCAATATGATTTCTAAGACTCTCTGCTTTTTTAGGATCACCTGCTGCTCTTTCTTCAATAACTCTTTCAACCATTGATTTAGCAAATGTTACACCGCATGCTTTAATTGCTTGAAAATCACAGGGAGCAAGTAGGTGATATTCTGAATTTTTTTTAAAGCTTAATTCAAACAATTCTTCAACTGGAATTAATTTTATACCTTGAACGTTATTTAAATATTTTTTTATATCTTCTAATTCAAGCAAATCTCTTACAGTAGGGATCTGTTTAGATGTAATCTCATACACATCTCCATCTTTTATTTTAATTAAACATGGGCCATTTTTCGAATTGTCCCATATTCGCCCAACAAAACATCCCTTTGAGTAATCCATTCAGCTCTCCTTAAAAAACTACTGATGATAATATAAATGAAAATTTGAATATTTAAATTTAATTATATAGTGTTTAATTTTATTTACTTTTAAGAGGTGTTGTAATGAGTGCTTTTTTTGAATTAAGAATTTATCAAATTGCTCCTGGAAAAATGAATGAATGGGTTTCGTTTATGGAGAAAACTATAATGCCTTTTCAAGTAGAAAAAGGTATGGTTATACATGGCAGTTTTGTGATGGATAGTTCAGACCAATTCGCTTTAGAGAATGGTGAACGTGTAATGAATTCTGAACAAAAAGGAAATACATATGTCTGGATTAGAAGATTTGAAAATCAAGATGAAAAAGTAAAACTTTACAAGGCTGTTTATGAAAGCAAAGAGTGGTTAGAAAATATTGCTCCAACAGTCGCAAAACTTGTAGATAGGAATTCTATACTTGTTCAGAACTTAAGCTCCACTCCCCTATCTATAATGAAATAAAAAGGATAAATTTTTTGATACAATTATATGGTAGAAGAAATTCTATAAACGTTCAAAAGGTCTCATGGGCTCTTTGTGAACTAAATCTTGAATTTAAATGGCATGATGAGCTTGGGAAGTTTGGAAAAGTTAACGTAAAAAATTATGAAAAAATAAATCCGCAACTTATCGTCCCAACTCTAGATCACAACGGATCTATAATTAACCAATCAAACGCAATTGTGAGATACTTATATAGAAAATATACAGATGTCTATGAAATCTCTAAAGATGAAGATATTGCAATTGCCGAGGCATGGATGGAATTTCAAACAACTGATTTGCAACTAAATATGACGCCGATATTTTGGGGATTAGTTAGAAATCCACCAGAAGATCGTGATCAAGAACTGATTGATAAAAATATTATTTTATTAAATAAAAAGTTTGAAATTTTTGATAAATTTTTAGAAGATCATGAATATATTTTAAATAATAAATTTGGTATGTCAGATATTATCATGGGCGCTGCTTCTTATAGATACCTTTCTTTACCTATTGAACGCCCAAATCTTTTAAACTTAAAAAGTTGGTATGATAAAATAAGTAACCGTGATTGTTTTAAAAAAAATATTCTTGGTACTTTTGGATAAAATTATATTCATATATGTCTAAATTAATTTTAATACGTCATGCTAAATCTGATTGGAGTGGTAATGTTAATGATCTTCAAAGGGGTTTGAATAAAAGAGGTTATAATTCTTGTAGAGTTATTTCTAAAGAACTAAAAAAAAGAATAAATAAACCAGATTTGTTTTTAATCTCACCTGCATTAAGAGCAAAATTAACTTACGAAAATATCTTTTTAAATTGGGATGATAAAGATAATAATTTATTCGTTGAAGAAGATTTATATAACGCATCATTAGAACAGATTGAAAAAAAATTAGCTTCCAAAGTACTTGGATTTAGTACTGTGGTTATAATAGGTCATAATCCAATATTAAATTTATTAATGTATGAACTAACAACTAAAGGTCATAATAAATTACCAACTAATTTAGTAACTTGTGGTGTTGTTATGATAAAATATTCTGAAAATTATTTTAAAACACCAGTTTTTACAAACGGGGAAGTTGTCGATTATTTTTTTCCTAGAATGTATATGTAGAATTTAAAACCTTGATTTGTAATAAAATTTTAATATTATCGTAATAAATTTGTAATAATTAGGAAATTTATCATGATTCTTAGGTTTTTTTTCCCTTTTTTTATATTTATGAGTTTTAATTTTACATCCCTAGCAGCATTACCAACTAACGACAATTTTAATAAATCAAGAAAAGTTAATTTTGTTGAAAATGTAGAATCAGCAAAAGAAAAATTAATATTAAAAGATTATGATAGTGTTATAAATCTTCTTTCTATTAATATTAAAAGTAGAGATATACCTGATAGTTACCTGGTAGAAAGTTTGATTAATAGAGGCAATGCATACTTCTTTACTAAAAATTATGATTCTGCAAAGGCAGACTATTTAAGTTGCTTGGATATAGAGTTATGCCAGAGAGCTGATATAAATCTCATTTTGGGTAAATTAGAACTGAAGCTAGGTAATAATGAAATTGCAGCTTCTTACTTTAAAAATGCTATATTACTATCAAAAAATAACTTTAAAGTACTTTATGAAGCTCTCAGTTTCTTTAAAAATCCTTAATTAATAATTTTGAAACAAAAATCTAAATAATTTGTAATAATTTAATGAAAGTATTTTTCATTATTAATTAATATAAGTTTTATTTTTTGTGTTTTTTTCATTTAAAAATGACAATAGAAGTAGTCCTAAACCAAAAAAGAGTTGGCATTTTCGAAAACGTGGTCAACAAAACTATAAAAAGAAAAAAGTTGAAAGAAGAAACACCTCAGAGCTTATAAATAAAATGATCAAATATCAATTTGAAAAAGATGAGTACCAAAGAATTCAAAAAATTAAGAATATAAATAAAATCGACAATAATGATTGTAAAAAAAGAAATGGTAGCGCTAAAACTCTTAGGCAAAGACACCTCATAAGGAAAACTTTTAAAAAACCTGTTGGAAAATCAGGGTGGGCTGTTTTTCATGGGCCTGTTTTAACAAAAATATGATATCATTTATTTTCTTCTAATTTTATATTAGATTATTTATAAGACAATTTTGATTAAATTGGAGGTAAGGACTTCAATGAAAGTTGGTTTCATTGGTTTAGGTAATATGGGCAAACCACTTGCTGATAGATTGCTCATAAATAATGAGCTTTTTGTTTATGATCTTGATCAAAAAAAATTAGAGTATTTTACAAACAAAGGAGCAATATCATGCTCTACACCCTCAGAATTAGCTTCAACCACATCTATAATTTTTTTATGCTTGCCCACAAGTACAATCGTAGACAAAGTTATTAATGGAGAAAATGGATTAATTAAATCAGCAACAAAAGGTTCTTACATTATTGATATGACCACAGGGGAACCTGAAACCACAAGGAGAATAGCTAAAATACTTAAAGAAAAAGAGATTAATTTTATAGATGCTCCAGTTAGTGGAGGTCCAAAAGGGGCTCATCAAGGAAATATAGCTATAATGGTAGGTGGCACAGAAAGGCAATTCGCAAAAATAAAACCTATAATGGATGATATAAGTTCAAATATTTTCTATGCTGGTAAAATAGGATCGGGACACTCTATTAAAGCTGGCAACAATTTGCTTAATTTAATTTGTAGGATGGCAACTTTTGAGGTTGTCTCACTTCTTGTTAAGGATGGTGTTGATTCAAATAGAGCAGTTGAAATTATTCAAAAAAGCTCTGGTAGAAACTATGCCACTGAAATCACACTGCCTGATAACATTCTATCTGGTAAAATGTTTCAGGGTTTTAGCACTGGTTTAATGAAGAAGGATGCAAGCGTAGCGACTAAAATAGCCTATGCAAATAAAATTGAAATTCCTTTAGGAAAATTATCTCAGGAATTGTTAAGTAGGACTATTGACGAGTTTGGAGAAGATGCTGATATGAGCAATGTCGCTCTTACTTATGAAAAATTAACTGGTACAAAAATCAGACCTTAAAAAACTCTAATTAAACAACACCAATCCATGAATTAAAGTCCATAAAAAAATTGACAGCATAACAGCAGCTGAACCGTAGTCCTTAGCTCTTTTAGACAAACCATGATATTCAAACGATATTCTATCAACAGCTGCTTCAACGCTAGAATTTAATAGTTCTATAATTAAAACGAGAGAAGTTGCAAAAGTCATGAATATTATTTCAATAGCACTAACTTCTGCAATAATTATTACAGATAAGGAAATTATTACTAAAAATATTTCTTGCCTAAAAGCGCTTTCTTCTCGGAGAGCAAAAATTAAACCTGAGCATGAGTTTTTAGCCGCATGAAGTGCTCTTGTAATTCCAGTATTACCCTTATGAGGATTGTCTTCAATGTTGTATGTAGTGTCTTTGTCTCTTATGCTAACTAAGTAAGACTCAAATGTTTTACTTGTTGATTCCCATGAAAATTTTTTAGCGTATTCTCTTGGCACTTTTCTTGGTATCAACAAAGCCTTCTTACATGCTTCTTTTAAGTTAGAATTTAGAATACCTGCATTCGAATTACCAATAACATCTAAAGGACCACTTACTGGGAAAGCAGCAACAGGAAGACCACATGCCATAGCCTCTAATAATACAAGGCCAAATGTGTCCGTTTTACTCGGAAAGACAAATACATCTGCTTTGTTATAGTAATATTCTAACTCTTCTTTACTCTTAGCTCCATGAAAAATTACCTTAGGGTATTTTTTCTTTAATTCTTTAAATGCGGGTCCATCTCCTACAACCCATTTTTCATATGGCAGGTCTATTTTTAAAAATTCTTCTAAATTTTTTTCTACAGCTACCCTTCCTACATTTAACAAAATTGGATTTTTATTTTTTCTTCTTCCTTTTTTTGGTTTAAAAATATCTAAATCTACACCTCTTGACCATATTTTAGGTTTCCCAATTTTGTGTTTTATCAAGTCTTTTTTAACTTCTTCAGTTGGCACCATTACCAGTTCAGATCTATTGTGAAACCATCTTAAGAATGAATAAGTGATTTTAAGTGGAAGTTTTGTTCTTGCATAAACATACTCAGGGAACCTAGTGTGATAAGCTGAAGTAAAAGCCAAACCATTTCTACTAGCATATCCACGTGCTGCAAGACCTAAAGGACCTTCAGTTGAAATATGTAAACAATCAGGATTAAAATCTCTGATCATAGATGAAACTTTTGCACCTGGAAAAAGAGATAATTTTATTTCAGGATAGGTTGGGCATGGTATTGTTAAAAAACCTTCTGGAGTAATCAGCTTTACCTCATGACCTAATTTTTTTATTTTCTTGGATGTTTCATCTAGAGTTCTTACTACTCCATTGACTTGAGGATACCACGCATCTGTTACTATTAAAATTTTCATGCTATTTTTTTTGTTACGGTTAAATCTTTATTATTTACATTATTGTGGTCCAGTAGAGCCCAATTAATAATTTCCAACTCTCCATTCTGATGTTCCACAAGAGCAGTAAGAGATTCAACCCAATCACCATCATTAGCATAAATTTTATTATTAATTTTTTTCAATTCTGACTTATGAATGTGCCCACAAACAACACCATCACAGCCACGTCTAGATGCCTCTCTAACCATAAGAGTTTCAAAAGCGTAAATAAATGACAAAGCCTTTTTTACTTTTAATTTTAAAAATTGTGATAGCGACCAATATGGTAAGTTAAGCATACGTCTTATTCTGTTAAACCATTTGTTTAACCAGAGGAGAAAGGTATATGCAGAGTCTCCTATGTAAGCTAACCATCTAGCATGTTGCATTACTTCATCAAAAAGGTCTCCGTGTATTACCCACAATTTTTCATTCCTAGCAGTTTTATGAAAAGCTTCATTTTTTATCTTAATATCACCAAATGTAATACCCAGAAAAGTTCTTGCCCCTTCATCGTGATTACCTGGAATAAATGTAATTTTTGTACCTTTTCTCGCTTTTCTTAGTATTTTTTGAATTACATCATTATGAGATTGAGGCCAATACCACTTTTTAGTTAAGCTCCACCCATCAATAATATCCCCAACTAAATATAAATAATTACTTTCATTATATCTTAAAAATTCGAGAAGATGTTCAGCTTGCGAGCCTGTTGACCCTAAATGAATATCGGAGATCCAAATAGCTCTATAGTTTTTATTTTTGTGTTTAACCATTAATATAAAGAGTAATTTAATATTAAATTAAATTTTTATATATAGGTTTTGTTACAAATTTATTTCTAAAAGATTAAATTAAAATATTCTCATTAATAGCTTTGATCTGCAAAGCTAGAAACTTTGAAAAAATTCTGCACTGAGCTAAACTTCCTGCATGAAACCAAAGTCCTGGCTGTTTGGTTTGCATCCACATATTTCTTAACTCTTGCCTTTCATCATCAAACCCCCAAATCGGACCAATTTTGTCTACAACTGCTTTGCCAAATAATTCTTCTACAACATATTCTTGACCTTTATATCCAGTAGCTGTAACCATCAAATCTATATCAAGCTTTTCTCCTGATTTCATTTCAATGCCAGAGGATAAAAAATTTTCAATGTTTGAAAATTGTAAAACTTTTATCTTACCATCTGCGATTAAATCTGATGCTCCTACATTGAAATAATAACCACCACCCCTGGTTAAATATTTAAATTGCCACCCAGAGTTTTCTTCTCCATATTCAAGGTTAAAGCCAACTCTTGTAAGTTTATCCAAAAGCGGTTTATCAATTCTCTTTGTTTTTTCAGTTAATAACTGGTGTGTCTTTTTGAGTACTTGGAGAGGTGTTGAAATAGTTATTAAATCACAATCGTCAGTATTTGGACCTTCATTATATAATTGATATGGCAATTGTGCGCTAGGTTCCACATTAACTACCATAGATGGTGAGCGTTGTACGATTTTTACATTTGCTCCATGAACATAGAGATCTTGTGCAACATCATGTGCACTTGTTCCAGTACCGTAAACTAAAACGTTTTTTCCATTGTAGTGTTTTCCATTATCATAATCTGCTGAGTGAATGACTTTGCCTTTATAGTGATCCATGCCAGGTATTTTTGTGCGATTTGGAACTGAGCTTACGCCAACAGCCATCACAATATGCTTTGGCTTTATGATCTTAATAGTGTCATCAGATAATTTGAGTTTTACTTTCCAGTGCTTTTTATTTTCGTCATATTCCGCACCAATAAATTTTGTATTAGTCCATACATTTAATTCCATACTTTCAACATAATACTCAAACCACCCTGCCAACTTATCTTTCGGAATATATGTTGGCCAGGTAGAAGGAAAAGGCATATATGGTAAATGATTGACATGTGTCTGATTATGTAATTTTAAAGAATGATATCTATTTCTCCAGTTATCTCCTATTCTTTCATTTTTATCTACAATAAGTGTATCTATATTTTGTTGTTTAAGCCTTGCTGCAATTGAAAGACCAGCCTGACCACTTCCAACAACAATTACTTCTGGTTCCCTATTTTTATAAAGCCTATCTTCATTTCTTTTATCTAACCAATTAGGTCCTTCTAGTACATTTTGATATTGTTCATTGTTTTTTTTGTCAGAAGAACTTAGATCACTTAGGGCAGTCAGAAGACTCCAGGCTTTAAAATAACCCTTTCTTTCTTGATCTTCAAATAAACGAACTACTCCCTCACAATTTCCAAACTTTGTTTTGAATCTTAAAATAACTTCAATAACATTTTTCCCAGCTCTTATGACTTCTCTTGGAAGTGTTCTTTGCTGGTCAATTTGGAAACTCTTGGCGGAAACGTCCATTATTTTGTTGTAAAGATTTTCGATTACTTTTGATTTTCCCGATACAGTTTGTATCTTCCATGTAAGAGCTAAAATGTCTCTCCAATGGCTATCTTCAAAAAATAAATTGGAAAGAATTTTTATAGATTCATCTTTATTTTTTTGCTGAGAAATAGCTTGATTGAAACTCTGCAACCAATTATCCACTTCACTTCTGATATTAATAATTTGGTTGTCTAACACAGCAAGCCTCAATAAATTCGGTATAATTTTAGATCTCTATAATATCAAACTATAGTTTGTAATAATATAAATTTTTTATAATATATTTCTACATGATTTTTGTGAAGGATTAATTATGAATAGATTAGAGCAAATTGCACAATTTATGTTGGACCAACATGATTCAAAACAAAACTATGAAAACTTACCAGAAACATTAATGCCTAAAGATTTTGATGAAGCTTATAAAATACAAGAAATCTTTCAAGAAAATTCTGGAAGAGGTAGCTTGGGTGGTTTTAAAATTGCTTTAGCCTCTAAAGTGCAGCAACAATTATGTGGGATAGACCATCCTGTTGCTGGTGGTATTTTTGTAAATGAAATCAAGTCAAGTCCTTCAACCTTTGAATTAGAAAACTTTCATGGATTAGGGTTAGAATTCGAAATAGCTGTAACATTATCAGATGATTTGAAACCTGAAATGGGACCATTTAATAAAGATAATATTAGAGAATTTATAAAATCCCTGTCACCTGCTTTTGAATTAATTATTGATCGAAATGCAGATTATTCTAATATAAATCCGCTATCAATGATAACAGATAATGCTTGGTGTTCTGGTATAGTTATGGGCAAAGAACTTCCAAATTGGGAAAAATTAAACCTAGATATTATTAGATCACAATTACTTTGGAATGATGAAATTCCCCAAGATGCAATGATAAAGGACGCTAACCCACTTGAGTCATTATCTTGGGTTTCGAACCTATTAACTTCATTGGGAAGAAGTATCCCAAAAGATAGTGTTATAATTACCGGAAGCGTGATTAAGACTCGTGCTCCTAATAAAGGTGATCACATAATATATAAAGTTGAGGATCTATCAGAAGTAGAGATTAAGATAATTTAATTTAAAATATTATATTCTAACAATGATCGTATAATCATGTTAATAGCTGATATACTAAAAAAAATGAGTAACAAATTTTTAAATGTTTTAGCATTTATTTTATTTCTAAGCTTTTCTCCTATTTGAAACCCTATTACTGCAACCACTGACCCAAGAGCTCCATAAATAAACATATTAGGCTGAAAAACACCTGTTGCTATATATCCAATTGATACAGGTATACACCCAATGGTTATTAAAAAACCACTAACATCAACAAATTGTTTAGGTTTTACATTTTTCATTAATAAATACATAGTTACTGGAACTGCCCATATTGATGCTGCACCTCCTACTAAACCTCCTAATGCCCCAAGACCACCTTGCCAAAAATTGTCATGATTAGGTTTCATTTTAAAATTAAAACCAAAAACTTGCAGACAAACAAATAAAAGAACTGCAACCGCAAAAATGAGACGAACTACATCGTCTCCAATTTGATTTGCATAAAAAGAAGTAATTAAGATACAAACTACCAACGACGTAGCGAAATATTTATAATTTTTTACTAATTCTCTAGGATTATCTGCCTTACTCAACTGCCAAATGTTTGCAACGGTCATTGGTATTAGATTAAGTCCTAATGCCATTAATGGTGAAACAAAAAAAGTCATAATTGTAATTGCTGTTGTTGGAAGACCAATTCCAATTACCCCTTTAACAACACCGGCAACAAAAAAAGCAAAACTTACTATTAGGGCAACTTCATTTGAGTTAGTTGATATATCCAATGATTAAACCTTGAAGAATATAATTTTATAAAATTTTAATATCATGTATTTCATAATTAACTTAGTCATTTCTTTGCAAAAAATGATAATTATGCCTTGAAACTAGTCTTGAAGAATCTTTCAAGTTCTTAATCTAAAATTTTTTAAAAATAACCACGGACATTTGGATAAAGATTGGCGCAAATATTGGGATAAAATATAAGAGTTATTACAGTCTATTCACATTGATAATAACCAAATTTCAATTAATAAAATAAACTTTAATATTTTTGTAATCAATAACAATATAATTATATATATGGAAATTAAATCAATATATGAATTGGCCAAAGATGATCTAATTACATGGTTACCATTAAAAAATATTTTCTTTAATGAATTTCATTATTCTCAAAATTTTGGAAAGTTAGGATTATGTGGTTGTCCTGGCACTTTATTAGATACTAATAATCAAATTATTGGGATTCAAAAAACATTGAAAATTTTTAAAAATCATAACGTTAATGTTGTTTTATCTCTCACGGAAACATCAGAATTAAAATCACTAGGATGTGGAAATTTAATAAAGGAAATTAAATTAAATAATTTCATTTGGTTACATTTTCCAATTAATGATTTTAATATACCTACTAAAAATTCACTTTTAAAGTTAAATTTACTTCTCTCGGATCTAGAAAATTTTTTAAAAAAAGAAAAAAATATTATCATACATTGTAAGGCGGGATTAGGTAGAACTGGTACAATCGCATCATTATTATTGGCTAAATTAGGAATATCCACAAAAGATGCCATTAAATTTATAAGAAAATATAGACCAGGATCAATTGATACAGATGAGCAAAAAAACTTTGTTTTAAATTGGAAATGTTAACAAGATGATTCTTTAATCATCAAAAATTTATTTTTTATTTTGATCATTCATATAACATTCAAATAAAAAATAATTTTTTTCTATAATTAAACTACTGATTTCTATAACTAAATTTTAATTTAACAATTTAGAAATAAAAATTAAACAAAACTGAAATATTTGAAGATCAAAAAGTAGAGAATCATGGAGATTTTTTATGCTTAAAATAATTAATATTTCTAAATATTTTGATCAAGTTAAAGCTGTTAATAATGTATCGATAAATGTTGAAAATTCCTCAATGATTGGAATTATTGGAAGATCAGGTGCTGGTAAATCTACATTATTAAGAACAATAAACAGACTCACTGACGCTACCTCTGGCGAAATTCTTTTCCAAGATCAAAATATATTAGATTTGAAGAAAAAGGATAAACTCGCATGGCAAAAAAATTGTGCCATGATATTTCAACAGTTTAATCTTGTTCCAAGATTGGATGTTCTTACAAATGTTATTTTAGGCAAATTGAATGAGATGTCTACTGTACGTGCTAGTCTAAAACTTTTTACATCTGAAGAAAGATATGCCGCATTAAACTTATTAGACAAATTTGGCATGATACAGACTGCTCTACAAAGAGCTGAAACACTGTCCGGTGGTCAGCAACAAAGAGTTGCAATATGTAGAGCTATGATGCAAGACCCTAAACTAATCCTTGCGGATGAACCTATAGCTTCATTAGATCCTTTAAATGCTAGACTTGTTATGGAATCTCTTAGAAAAATTCATGATGAACAAAATATCACAGTGATTTGTAACCTACATACTCTAGATACTGCAAAGCAGTATTGTGATCGTATTATTGGTATGCAGAACGGAGAAATAGTGTTTGATGATTTACCATCAAAACTTACAAATCAAAAAGCTAGAGAAATTTATGGTGCTGAAGCTGACGAAGCTTTTGAAGGCACTATGACATCAGTTTCATTAGAGAGCGCAGATATTAAGAAGACTGCATGAACTTATGAAAATTAGAAGACCAAACTTAAATCAATGGAGAAACATAAATGTTAAAAAAATTATATAGTTTTTTAGCTGTAGTGACCGCTTTTTTAATGGTTTCTGCAGCTAATGCAGATAAAAAATACGATGGACCAAAAATGGACCTCAGTAAATTTCAGCCTGAGTTCAGAATTGGTTTTCTTGGAGATGAAGCATCCCAAGATATCATTGCAAGAAATGGATGTCTAAAAGATTATGTTGAAAAAGCATATAGTGTACCAGCTAAATTGTTTACATTCAAAGATTATGCTGGAACCATGGAATCAATGCTTGGTGGCAACCTTGATTACACATGGTTTGGTTCTTCTGGCTATGCTGGAATTTATCTACAAGATCCAAATGCCGTTGTGCCAATTTTAACTAGAATGCAACCTACTGGCGATACTGGATATTATTCGGTAATGGTAGCTAGGAAAGATTCAGGTATTAAATCTCTAGATGATCTTAAAGGAAAAAAATTAGGTTTTGCTGATCCTAATTCTACTTCTGGATATCTAATCCCATCTATTGAATTACCAGAATTATATAATGTTAATATTAATACTTACTTCTCAAAAACACAGTTTTCTGGCGGACACGAAAACAATGTATTAGCTGTTTTAAATGGAGACGTTGATGCTGGTGTTACATGGGTATCTGGTGTTGGTAAATGGGAAGAAGGATACTCATCTGGTAATTTAAGAAAAATGGTTGATAAAGGTATCTTAAATATGGACGACCTAGTTCAGGTTTGGTCATCAAAGTTAATTCCTAATGGCCCGATTGTAATGCCAAAGAAATTACCACAGGAAGCTAGAGATGTTATGGTTGGATTGAAGCAATGGATACACAAAAATGATCCAAAATGCAGTGAAGATGTTGCAAATGGCATTGTAAAAGCTTGGGTTCCAGTTGATCATAGTTTCTATGAAGTAATTGTAAAAGCTAGAAAAGCAAAATTAGAAGCCAAGAAGAAAAAAGGCTAATTACTAATATGCAAAAGACAGTAATTAGCTGTCTTTTGCATACTTTATTAACTCAATCAATAATAATATTATAGTTGGAAGTATAATGTATTCAGACAATATTTTAGGTTTTGAGACAATTGAGAAAAACCTAAAAGCAATGGCTTTTAAAAGATTAATTTATTCTTTCATAAGCATTTTGGCTATTTTATTTCTTCTTTCCAGTGGACTTACAATAGCAGAAGAAAATAATGCAGGAAGCTTTCAAAGGGGATTGAGTAAATTTTTTGACTACCCTGTTGATCTTTTCAAAGAAGCATTTGAGTCTGGTTGGAGATGGTATGCATATGTATTCAAATATCTTCCAGATTTAATATCAACAATAAACATGGCTTTTTTTTCAACACTATTCGGGGCAATTTTTGCTCTTCTCTTGAGCCTGTTTGCAAGTAAAAATTTAATTAAAAACCAATATATAGTTACTTTCTCAAGAAGAACCATGGACATTTTGAGATCATTTCCTGAGTTGGTTATTGCTATGATATTTTTGTATCTGATGGGAAAATCAGAATTACCTGCAGTTATTGCAATAGTAATTCATACTGCTGGAGCTCTAGGAAAATTATTCTCTGAAGCTATTGAAAATGCTGATAATAAACCAATTGAAGGTTTACAATCTTGTGGAGCAAGTTGGTGGCAACGAGTTAGATTTGCAGTTATTCCTCAAGTAATACCTTTGTTTATCTCATACACCCTTCTGAGGTTAGAAATTAATGTAAGAGCGTCAACCATCCTTGGTTTTGTAGGTGCTGGAGGTATTGGAGAAGCATTGTCTGCTGTAATTCAGTTTAGATATGGAGACGAAATTATAGCTATTATGTTTTTATTAGTTATCACTATAATTTCCTTAGATTATTTCTCCAGATTTCTTAGGGGTAGATTAATTGGAGACAATAAGTAATGGAGCAAGTATTAAATCAAAATGTTATTGATGCAGTTGATCTAAAACATAAAAAACATATTAGAATTCTTATTATAACTGGATTTATGTTTATGGTTTATTTAATTGGGTCAATAATACACTTTGATCTACCTAACTTAGCTAAAAAGTGGAATAAAGATCGAGCGTCTATGTTTATGTTAGATATATATGCTCACAAAGACCATATAAAAATGAATTGGAAAGATCCTCAGAAAATTGATGTAAGATTTGAGGGTGGTCATAGGCATGTTTATAAAGATGATCCCACTTGGCTTATTAGAAATAAAAATAATCAATCTACAATTGTTAACTTTGATAATGGTGGTCAGTTTGTTTTCTTTCCAAATAGAGTGGAAATGAGAAATTTTCCTAATATCAATGAACCATTCATTTTTAAGCTTAATAAAAATGGTAAACCTTATGTTGATGGGTATGTTGGAAAGGAAAGTATGTTGCCAAGTTGGATGCGTGCAACTGAAAATAAAGTCGAAGTGAGACCTTCTTTATATGAAAGGCTTCAGGTATATGGATCAAAAGTCGAAGTTCATAGATACGAGTTAGGATGGAAATATTTTTGGTTTGATTTCGATAGCCCTCTTGTTGGAAAGGGATTTCTTGACGCTATATCACTTATGTTTAATGAAGACAGAGTAGATCCAAAAATTTCAAATTTTAATCTTGTTGTAAATGAATTTTTAGAAAATGAAATATGGCACCACAACACCGTTTTGTTTGCTATGGTTGAAACATTATTAATGGCCATTCTTGGAACATTAATTGCCTCAATGGTTGGTCTTCCACTAGCTTTTCTTGCTGCTTACAATGTTACTCCACTTTCCTCAATAAGGTTTTTTCTGAGAAGACTCTTCGACATGCTTCGCGGAATAGATATGTTAATTTGGAGTTTAATATTCCTTAGAGCTTTCGGTCCTGGACTTTTTACCGGAATTTTTGCAATCGCATTTACAGACACAGGCACTCTTGGTAAATTAATGTCTGAAGCTATAGAAAATACTGATAAAAAAGATAAAGAAGGTATCCAGTCAACTGGTGCAAACAAAGTTCTTCAACATAGATTTGGTATCATTCCACAAATACTACCAATTTTCATTTCACAAAGTTTATATTACCTAGAGTCTAACACAAGAGCTGCCGTTATTATTGGGGCAATGGGTGCTGGAGGTATAGGCTTACATTTCCTTGGGGCATTAATGACTGGAAATGATTTTGAAAACGTTGCTTACATGGCAATTTTAGTTTTAGTTGCTGTAATGTGCATTGATACTATGTCAGCCAAACTAAGAAGATTATTAATTGGTATAGAGGATAAGAAATAAAGGATTTACTATGAATAGATATATTTTAATAATAGTTTTTTTAATTTACCCGTTACTTGTTCAAGCTCAAAGCAAAGATACAAAAAATATAAGCAATGAGGTGTCTTCTCAGGAAGCTGGAACATTAGTTAATACAGAAGAAATTTTTCAAAAACTTATAGATAAATGTGATGATGTTAACCTTCTTATGTTAAGAGCTAGAATAAGATTAGAGTTACCTAGAATAGATAAATCTGACGCTGATACAGTCGAAAAAATGCTGTTAGAAGGTTTTGAAATGTGTGCACAAAAAAAACCTGAGGAAGCTAAAGTAAAATTAACAGAAGCATACGAAATCGCAAAAAAAGCTGCCTCGGAAAAATTTGGCCAAACTGGTACAGGTGGATTAGAAACTGTTAAAAAAGATATCGAACCTCTAAAAGATACAAACTCTTCTAATGGTACAAAAGATAAGCCATGGTGGAAATTCTGGTAATTGAAATTTAATTTTTTATTAAAATATTTGTTAAAAAAATGAAAAATTATTTCGTAATGATCTTCTAAAAAAGGGGATAGTATGAAATTAAAACCATTTGACAAATCTGGAATATTTTACAAAGGCAATTTGCATGGACATAGCGATTACTCTGACGGACTGCTTAAACCAAAAACTGTGATTGAGTTTTACAAATCATATGGCTATGATTTTACATGTCTTTCTGATCATTTATGGCATGATAAGAGATTTGCTGCAGAAAGTGTAAATGATGTTTCTGATTTTAATTTTAAAGATTTTATTACAATTCCAAGTGCTGAAATTCATGTAAAAGGAAAAAAGTACGAAAGAGCTGGCTTGTGGCATCTTGTTGCTAACGGTTTGCCTTTAGATTTCAAAATTGCATCTGATAACGAAACAGTAGATGAACTACTTAACAGAATCATAGAGACTGGAGCATTTGTAACAATAGCTCATCCAGAGTGGTATTCATTATCTTCTGATGAGGCCATTAAAGTAAGTAATGCTCACGCAGTTGAAATCTATAATCACGCCGCAACAATTAGCTCAAATAGAGGTAGTGGTATAGCTACAGCTGACTTCCTACTAAATAATAATAAAAAAATTTTACTAACTGCATCTGACGATTCGCATTTTCATAAAGAAGATGCTTTAGGAGGTTGGGTATTCGTAAAATGCAAAAACCTGTCTATACAAGATATTTTATATTCTCTTAAAAATGGCAATTATTACTCTTCTACAGGGATAGCAATATATAATATAGATCTTGATGATAATGAACTCTTAATACAATGTAGTCCAGCTTCACACATAATTATTTCAGGCTCCTCTAATACCTGCCTTTCCAAAAATGGTTACAACATTACAAGTGCCAAATTTGATTTAAATAAGCTTGATACAAGTTTTTTTAGAGTAACAGTATTAAACGAGTATGGTAAATATGCTTGGTCTAATCCTTACTGGTTAGATGAAATTTTTTAAAAGATAGGAGTAACGATTGAATATACTAGAGTTAACATATCTCAATGTTTTTATTTTTTTAGCACCTAGTTATTAACATGAAAAAACTTGATAAAAACAGACCTTTAATTCACTCAGATTGTCAAGTTGTAGACAGTGATTTTGGTTCATTTGTTGAAATAGGTGAATATTCTATTATTTCAAATTCTAATTTCGGTGACTATTCTTATTGTACAAGATTTTGTGATATAGCCAATACAGACATAAAAAAATTTTCTAATATTGCAAGCTCTGTTAGAATAGGTCCAACGGACCATCCAATGGAAAAAGCAAGTCTTCATCATTTTTTATATAGATCAACTGACTATTGGGAAGACAAAGAACATGACAAAGATTTTTTTAAAAACCGATATTCCAGAAAAACTATAATTGGCAATGACACATGGATAGGACATGCTGCTATTGTTAAACCTGACATTACAGTTGGGGATGGTGCTATAATTGGAGCTGGTTCTGTTGTTACCAAAGATGTGGAAAGTTATACTATTGTAGCAGGAAATCCCGCTAAAATTATTAGAAGAAGGTTTTCAGAAAAAATTGCAATTCAATTGTCTGAAATTCAATGGTGGAATTGGTCTCATGAGAAAATAGGATCTTCCTTAGACGACTTTAGAACTTTAAGTGTTGAAGATTTTATATCAAAATATAAATAGATTAGGATACTGCATTTGATGATTTAATAAATCTGTCAACAACGCTTTTACAAACACTTGCAATCTTTCCATTACATATTGTTGCTTCTATCTCTCTTGTTTTTGGGTTAATAATTACTAAATCTGCATAATTTTCTACTTTGATAGCTCCTCTTTTGTCAATATTTAGTGCCTTTGCGGGATTTTCTGATATTAATGCCCATGCATTTTCAATAGAACAAATCTTATGATCTAACAAATACCAAATTGACTGGAGTAGTGATGGATAATAATAATCTGATACTAGAATACTACAGTATCCTAGTTTTAATAATTCTAATGTAGATATATTTCCATTATGTGAACCACCTCTGACTAAATTAGGCGCACCCATTATTACATTTTCATTATTGAAGTATGCTTCTTTAGCAGCTAAAATACTTGTTGGAAACTCACAAATATTAGCACCAAAACTTCTAAACCATTTTCTATCCTTTTTGCTTTCATCATCATGCGAACCAAATTTAATATTATTAGATTTCATAAAATTGCTTAATGTTTTTAAACTATCACTTACTTCATTTTCTTTTGTTAATCGATAATTCACAATATTTGCAAGTTCACTTTTTTCCATAGACATTTTATTAGCCCATGTTGCAAATGCTGTTGGTTTGTTTTGAATTTTTTCTATGGCATCAGGTATATGGTTGTTGAATACCACATAATTAAGTTTGTATTCTGTAATTAAATCAATAAGTTCTTGAACTTTTTCTACAAGATGCGTTTCGTACCTTACCTGAACATTTATATTAGTTATCATAGAAGGTCTGTATTTATTGAGATTTTCTAAAAATATTTTAGCGTATTCAGGACTTCTTATTCTACCTTCCCAGCTATAGCTACATGCTAGGTAAGCCGTAGTAATGCCATTAATGGAAAGTTCTTTGTCAACTATTTTAAGAGTATCATTCATATCAAAACTTACGCCTGGCCTTGGAAATAATTGTCTTTCAAATCCATCTCCATGTAAGTCTATTATTCCAGGTAACACCCAAAAACCCGTCAAATCTATAACTGGATAATTTTTTTTTGGGTATTGATTAGTTTTATTAACTTCAATTGAAGTTAAAAATTTATCTTCAATAGTTATGGTTCCCGATTGCATTTTATTATGATGCAAAAATTTACTGCCCTGTAAAATATATCCTGAAAATTGATTTGATTGTATTTGATTCATATATTTTAGTTATCTTAATTTTATTAATTTTATATTACAAATATCAAAAGCTTAATCTTCTAATGTTAATTGAATTCTTTCGCCAACAAACCATGTCTGAGTGAACTCTATTGGAATACAATTTAAATCTTGATTCACATATGTTGTTTTAAGAAGTGGGCTATTAATTTTACAATCAAGTAAATTTGCTTGAATACTATCAGCTAGCTCTGCGATTATGTTAGTGTTTGACCTAATAAAATCATTTACACCCAACAACTTTAGTGTGTTTGTGACAGATAATTCTTTTTGAAATATTTCTAGAAAACTGGGAAACCTTTTATTTGGAATTATTCTTTTAGTTATAATAGTTGGAATATTATTAATTTTACCAGTTGTTTCTATTAAAAGAATCTCATCTTTTGAATTTATTTTTAAATTATCAGCTTCTATCTTAAATGCTTTTCTATACTCTGATCTAATAATTGTTGTTTTAGGAATATTGTTTTCATGAGTAATATTCTCTGAAAATCTTACTCTTTTTCCAAGTTTATATTTTAACTTAGAAGCTTGAACAATTACACCAGAACCTCTTTTAGAAAACAAAATTCCTTCATTTTTTAATATTTGCAAAGCTCTTCTAACCGTGTGTCTATTTACTCCAAATCTTTTTGAAAGATGATTTTCAGAAGGTAGTTTATCACCTGAATTGTATATGTTATCCGCCACATCTTTTTTTAATGCTTCATAAATTTGATAATAAATGAGTTTAGAATTCATGTAATAAAAACTTAATAAAAATATAATTGTATAATTAATGTTTTATAATTATAAGTTGTATAGTTGTATAGTAAAGAAGTAATTAAATGATTGAAAAAAGAAAATCTTGGATGAGTTTGTTAGCAACATCTAGCCAAAGTGATTTGTTAAATCTCTGGGAACAAAAAAAAATAAAAGTCAATTATGTATGGTTAAGAACACCTGAAATTGGAAGCATAATGGCTCAAGGAAGAATGGGTGTAACTGGAGATAAATTTAATATTGGTGAAGTTACTATAACTAGATGTTCCTTAAAATTGAATTGTGGAACAATAGGTCATAGTTATGTTCAAGGAAGAAGTAAGAAAAAAGCTGAAATAAGCGCATTATGTGATGCTCTTATGCAAACTAAAATGTCTAAAGAAATAAATAAAAATATTATTATTCCTTTAGAAAAAATTAAAAAAGATAATAAAGACAAAATTCTCTCAAAAGCTGAAGCTACAAAAGTTGATTTTTTTACTCTTGTAAGAGGAGAAAGCGATTAATGGAAAATTATCCTTTTTCTGAAAATTCTATAAATAGTTCTATTGCTTTTAGATCATTAGTAAATGCAACATCATATCCAGGTAGAACTTTTCAGATAAATAAACTTAACAAACCAAGTGTATTGTCAAATGCAGCAGCGACAATATTAATTACATTATGTGATAATGAGAGTAATGTTTACCTCTCAAAAGAATATAATACAGATGAAGTAAGGAATTGGTTAATTTTTAACACTGGTGCCATTATTAGTAACAAAAAGAATGCTGATTTTGTAATTGGTACATGGAAATCTTTATTGCCATTAAATGATTTCAAAATAGGAGTTCCTGAGTATCCAGAAAGATCTGCAACTTTAATAATTGAAGAAACAAAATATAAAAAAGTAAAATGCAACATTGATGGTCCAGGCATAAAAAATAAATTAAATATTGATTTACCTAATCCTGAATTATTTATCGAAAATAATAATCTTTATCCTTTAGGTTTAGATTTCTATTTCACAAATGACTTAGAAATTTTATCTATTCCTCGTTCAACAAAAATTAATATCATAAAATCGGAGCTTTAGATGTATGTAGCTGTTAAAGGTGGGGAAGTAGCAATTGATAACGCTCATTCTTGGATGTCAGAAATAAGAAGAGGTGATACATCCATTCCAAATATTTCCCTTGATCAAATATCAGAACAACTCACACTTGGCGTTGATAGAGTAATGTCTGAAGGTTCTCTATATGATAAAGACCTTGCTGCATTAGCTATAAAACAGTCTAGAGGTGATTTGATAGAAGCTATATTTTTGTTAAGAGCTTACAGAACAACTCTTACAAGATTTAGTTACAGCAAACCAGTTAATACAGCAAATATGACATGCCTTAGAAGGATTTCAGCAACTTTTAAAGATATACCAGGTGGACAAAAATTAGGTCCTACTTTTGATTACACGCATAGGCTTTTAGACTTTAAATTACTAGCTGAAAATGAAGCACCTATTAGTCCAAAAAAAAAATATAATGACAACAAAATGCCTCACGTTTTAAGTTTTTTAAATCAAGAAGATTTAATGCAAAACGAAAAAGATAACAATCTTGATCCTATCGATATAACTCGAGAACCTATTAGCTATCCAACATCTCGTTCGGCAAGGTTACAAGCATTATCAAGAGGAGATGAGGGTTTTTTACTTGGTCTCGCATATTCTACTCAAAGAGGATATGCAAGAAATCATGCATTTGTAGGGGAACTAAGAATTGGCATAGTTGACATTGAGCTTTATATTCCAGAATTAGGTTTTGAAATTAATGTTGCTGAGATCATTTTAACTGAATGTGAAACGGTAAATCAATTTCAAGGATCCAAAATTGAACCTCCACAATTTACAAGAGGTTATGGTTTAGTATTCGGACAGACTGAAAGAAAAGCTTTAGCAATGGCCTTGATCGATAGAGCTTTAAGATGGAAAGAATTAGGTGAAGATTATTCTGGCGCACCAGCACAAGACGAAGAATTTGTTATTTCACATTGCGACAACATTCAAGCGACTGGTTTTTTAGAGCACATAAAACTACCACATTATGTTGATTTTCAATCTGAACTAGAGCTCATTAGAAAAATTAGAGCTGACGCCAAAGTTAATATGAAAAGGTAATAAAATGAATGAAATGAGTAAAAATGAAAATTTAGATATTCAAATTTATAATTTTGCTTATTTAGATGAAAATACAAAAAGAATGATAAGACGAGCTCTTCTGAAAGCATTATGTATACCTGGCTATCAAGTACCTTTTTCCTCAAGAGAAATGCCAATGCCATATGGTTGGGGTACTGGTGGAATTCAGGTAACATCTGCTTGTTTAATACCCAAAGATATTTTAAAGGTAATAGATCAAGGCGCCGACGATACTACAAATGCAGTATCAATAAGAAAATTTTTTCAAAAAACTGCAAATGTAGCTGTAACTGAAAAAACTTCAGATGCATCTCTTATACAAACTAGACACAGAATTCCTGAAACAAAATTAAAAGAAAAACAAATATTAGTATATCAAGTACCAATTCCAGAACCTCTTAGATTCTTAGAACCAAGAGAGACAGAAACTAGAAAAATGCATGCTCTTTCTGAATATGGATTAATGTATGTAAAACTTTATGAAGATATTGCAAAACATGGTCATATTGAGACAGCATATGCATATCCAGTAAAAACAAATGGAAATTATGTTACTGACCCTTCTCCTATTCCAAAATTTGATAATCCCAAAATGAATAATAGTCCAGCTATTCAACTATTTGGCGCTGGAAGAGAACAACGAATTTATGCTATTCCACCTTATACAAATGTTAAAAGTCTTGATTTTGAAGACTATCCTTTTGAAGCTATGAAAGCTAATTTCAAATGTTCAATATGTGGATCCAGTGATAGTTATTTAGATGAAATTATTGTTTCAGATGATGGTAAACGATCATACATATGTTCAGACACAGACTATTGCAAAGAACAAACCAAATTAAATTCAAAAAAAGAAGATTAATTATGAATCAAAATTTCTTATTTCAAGCCTCTAATATTTCTAAATACTATGGCCAAAATATAGGTTGCAAAAATGTATCTTTAGATATTAATCCTGGAGAGGTTCTTGGAATTGTTGGCGAGTCAGGTTCTGGGAAGTCTACATTATTAAACTGTATTTATGGAAATTTAGAAGTTGATGAAGGAGATATTTTCTTAAACGACAAATCAAAAACAATCCTCAATTTTACAAAAATTTCGGAACCAAAACTTCGTTCAATTCAAAGATCTGATCTAGCATTTGTGCATCAAAATCCTCGTGATGGTCTCAGAATGAATATAAGTGCAGGAGGAAATATTGGTGAAAGATTAATGGCAATTGGTCATAGAAATTATGGTGAAATTAGAGAAATCGCTGCAAATTGGCTAGAAAAAGTTGAAATTGATGTTAACAGAATTGATGATAAGCCAAGTACTTTTTCTGGAGGAATGCAACAAAGACTTCAAATTGCAAGAAATCTTGTAACTAGACCAAGATTGATTTTTATGGATGAACCTACTGGAGGTTTGGATGTATCTGTACAAGCTAAAATCTTGGATTTATTAAGAAACCTTGTAAGAGAACTTGGCATTGCTGCAGTAATAGTTACACACGATCTTGCAGTAGTTAGACTTTTAGCTGATCGTATAATTGTAATGCAAAATGGAAATGTAATAGAAGCTGGTTTGTGTGATCAGGTTTTAGATGATCCACAGCATAAATATTCGCAATTATTAGTTAGTTCAGTATTACAGGTGTAAAATGATACAAATTAAAAATTTAAACAAATCATTCCAACTTTATAATCAAAACGATACAAACATAAATGTATTTAAAAATATAAACTTCAGAGTTAAGAAAGGTGAGGTTGTTGCACTTACTGGTAACTCTGGCACAGGTAAATCTACTTTATTAAAATTAATCTATGGAAGTTATGTGATAAGTAAAGGTGATGTTCTTATTTCAGATATTAATATTAGAAAATCATCACCTAGAGATATTTTAAAACTAAGAAAGAATAAATTGGGGTATGTTAGTCAATTTTTGAGAGTTGTACCTAGAGTGCCAACAATAGATGTTGTAATAGAACCCTTGCTTGAGATTGGATGTGAAAAAAAAATTGCATTAAAAAAAGCTCAAGAAATATTAGAAAGACTTAATATTCCAAAAAATTTGTGGAACTTATCTCCCTTAACTTTCTCAGGAGGTGAACAACAAAGAGTAAATATTGCTAGGGGTTTTATTCATAATTATCCGTATTTACTTTTAGATGAACCAACCGCAAGTCTGGACCAAAATAATAAAAATGTTGTATTAGATTTAATAGAAAAAGCTAAGCTAAATGGTTCAGCTATAATAGGAATATTTCATGATGAAACAGCTAGAAACAAAGTTGCTACAAGAGAAGTCAATTTAGAAAATTTATGAATTAATGAAAAAAACTAATGGCAATTTATTTGTGATTGTAGGAGCTTCTGGAGTAGGTAAAGATACTTTATTAAATGAAATAAAAGCTAGGCTAGAAAATTTTTACTTTGTAAAAAGGTATATTACCAGAACCCTCGATAAAAATAATGAAGACCATATCGCTATATCAAATACTGATTTTCAAAATAAGGTTAAAGATGGTTTTTTTGCAATAAGCTGGCAAGCACATTCCTTATCATATGGTATTCCAAAAAATATTGAAGATGAATTGAAAAAAGGTGTTAATGTAATTTTTAATGGATCAAGACTCGCTTTGAAGCAAATTAGGGAAAGTTATCCTGATGCAAAGATTATTTGCATTATTGCTTCAAAAAAAGCTATTGAAAGCCGTCTTATATCAAGAAATAGAGAAAGTAAGGATGATATTAAAAAAAGACTTAATAGAGAAGTTGGAAAATTACCTTCGGATACAATCTATGTTAAAAATGACATTGATTTAGAAACAGGCGTAAATAACTTAATTAATGCTTTAAATTATTAAATTTAAATCTTTTAATAAAATAAAATTTTTCATCACTCTTTTGTCCAAAAATACAAATATTATTAAAGTTTATCTTACTTAAATTAACTTGTTTTAAAATGTTTTGAAGAGATTTAAACACGCCATCAATTTCCTCAATATTTAATTTACTGGTAAGAGTTAAGTGAAATTTGAATTCATTAAATACGTAAGGATAACCCCACTTATAGAGCATTTTTTTTTGATTTGGGGTTAATTTTTCAGGATTTCTTTTTTTTAATTCATCTTCAGAAAGCTCATCTCTTAAATAATCTAATCCCTTTACAAATTTATTAGATACTTCATTTACTTTGAGATTATTAGTAGGAATTAATGCAATGAAATTACCTAATTTTTTAATAATTAGTTCGTCTAAATGAAAACTATGTATTTGTTTTGATATTTCACAAACTTTATTTTCAAGATCATTAAAGGTATACCCATCCTTTAATCTAAATGGAGCTTTTATTGTGCCATGAAATCCATATTGTTTTGGTGCAAGTACAAATCTAGAAAATTTCTGTAAATTGGGTGAACTTGAAAGATCTGACTTAGTAGTTTCTAAACCTTTATAAGGATCCCATCCTAACCAACATTTACCAAACACATCTAGCTCTGAATTTTCTAAAGGTGCATAATATATTGCATATCTTTTATAATATTCTTCCATGAGATTTACATATTATAGTTTTGTTTCAATTTAATTAATATATTTTAACTTTTAAAAAAACTGTAATATTAGAGTCATATGTATGGATATTTAAGGATTGCATGTTGTCTGATGTCATTTTAAATAATGTTAATATTGTAACTGAAGACGAAGTCTTTTTGGGAAGTATTCAATTAAAAGATGGGTTTATTAAAAGGGTCAATAAAGGAAAAAGCTCTATACCTAGATCTATAGATTGCAATGAAGATTATTTAATTCCAGGTTTAGTTGAACTACACACAGATAATTTAGAAAGGCATCTCAAACCAAGACCTGGTGTAAATTGGCCTATAAATAATGCTCTTACAGCTCACGATGGAGAATTAGCATCTGCAGGTATTACAACTGTTTTCGATGCTTTAAGAGTAGGATCTATTAACAGAGATGGTGTGCATAGATATGACAAATATGCAAGAGAAACAGCCACCTCTATCAATAACTTATCAAAAGACAAATCTTTTAAGATTGATCATTTTATTCATCTAAGAGCTGAAATATGTTCAGAAAATTTAATTCAGGAGTTAGAAGAATTCAACGATCAGGATAAGGTAAAAATAGTTAGTCTTATGGATCACACACCAGGCCAAAGACAGTTTCGTGATGTTTCACAGTTCAAAGTTTATTTATCAGGGAAATTTGGTCTTTCGGAAACACAAATTCAACAACACTTTTCATACTTAAAAGATCTTCAAAAAATGTTTGGTAAAAAACATAAAATTGAAACAATAAAATTTAGTAAAAGATTAAATGCAGTATTGGCTAGTCATGATGATACTACAATTTCTGATGTGGAAGAGAGTTGTTCACAAGGTATAAATTTAGCTGAGTTTCCAACCACTCTTGAAGCAGCAACAAAGTGTAAAAGCAGTAACATAAAAATAATAATGGGAGCACCAAATTTAGTAAGAGGAGGATCTCATTCAGGTAATGTTTCAGCTCAATCACTTATTGATAAAGACCTTCTAGATATTTTAAGTTCTGATTACGTGCCTTCATCATTGATGATGGCAGCAATAATGTGGGGCATAAAATCTAATAATTTACCCAAAAGTATCGCTGCAGTAACTGCTAACCCCTGTAAAGTTACAGGCTTAAATGATAGAGGAATGATTAAAGAAGGTTTAAAAGCAGATTTGGTAAGATTAAGTATTAAAAAGGATTTACCAATCATTAGAAAAGTATGGGCAAGTGGTCGAGAAGTTGCTTAAATAAAAGATGTATCCAAAACATAAAAAATTAAATCTATCATTTTTAGATAAATACCTAACTCTATGGATATTTCTTGCAATGATTATAGGTATAGTTATTGGTAATGTTTTTCTTAATATGCCCAAATTTCTTGATTCAATAACTTTCAGTAATACAAATATTCCTATTGCAATAGGGCTTATTCTAATGATGTATCCACCTTTAGCAAAAGTTAAATATAAAAAAATTATTGAAGTTTTTAAAGATAAGAAAGTCTTAGCTTTGTCTTTATTTCAAAATTGGATAATAGGCCCTGCATTGATGTTTTTTTTAGCTGTTACTTTTCTTTCTGATAAGCCTGAATATATGACTGGCGTCATACTAATTGGTCTAGCTAGATGTATAGCAATGGTTCTTGTTTGGAATGAGTTGGCTAGAGGAAGTTCAGAATATGTAGCAGGATTAGTTGCCTTTAATTCAATTTTTCAAATTATCTTCTTCGCGCCTTATGCGTGGTTTTTTTTAAAAATTTTGCCGGAATTTTTTGGATATGGTGGACAAATTATTGATATCTCAATATTATACATCGCCAAAATTATTCTAATTTATCTTGGTATTCCATTTTTAGCAGGTTTTGTGACAAGATCATTATTAGTTAAAAGATATGGTGAAGAATGGTACGAGAACAAGTTTCTTTCTAGAATAAGTCCTATAACTTTAATTGCGCTGTTATTTACAATAATTGTTATGTTTACTCTAAAAGGAAATGAACTTTTGAAACTACCTTTAGATGTTTTAACAATATCAATTCCTTTAGTCATATATTTTCTAATCATGTTTTTTATTAGTTTTGGTATCAGCACGTTTTATAATATTAATTATCCAAAGGCTACTTCTTTATCATTCACTGCAGCTTCAAATAATTTTGAATTAGCTATTGCAGTTTCAATTGCCACTTTTGGGCTTGCATCAAAAGAGGCTTTCGCAACTGTTATTGGTCCTCTTGTTGAAGTACCTATACTAATATTACTAGTTTCCGTTGCTTTGAAATTTAAAGAAAAATATTTTAAGTATATTTAAAATTACCAACTATACTATAGCGTTATAAGAGTTAATGATATGAACCAAAAAATTATTAATATTGAGCAATCTGAGTATTGGAACGAAAAATCTGGCCCAAAGTGGGTAAGATTTGATGATTCCATGAACGAACGATTTTCTATTCTAACTAAAAAACTTTTTTTAAAAGCTAATATTAAAAAATCTGATCATGTTTTAGATATTGGTTGTGGGGGTGGGGAAACAACTTATCAAACTTCTAAATTATTAGATAATACTGGTCATGTTGTTGGAGCTGATATATCTAATACTCTGTTAGAACATGCAAAAAGTAAATTTTCAAATATCAATGTAATTGAATTTATAAACTGTGATGTACAAAATTATAAATTTAAAAAAAATTATTTTAATAAAGTTATATCAAGATTTGGCGTAATGTTCTTTGAAAATCCATTTGATGCTTTTCAAAATATACATTCATCAATGAAAACAAACGGTTCTCTACATTTTGTTTGTTGGACAGATTTGATGAAAAACGAATTCTTCATTGAAGGTATGGAAATTATAACTAAATATACTCAAGAAGATCTTCCAGAAATAACAAAACAACCTGGTCCATTTGCATTTAATGATGAAGAATATATAAAAGAAATTCTTGAATTCTCAGGGTTTAAAAATATTAATGTTGATAAAGTTTATACTTCAATTTCAACTAAAGATAGTGTAAGAGACAACGCAAATATTCTTATGGGAATTGGACCAAGAGCAAAAATATTATCAGAAAAGAATTTATCTAGTGATAAATTATTAATCATTAAGAATGAAATGATTGAATTATGCAAAAAAAGAAGAGTTAATGATGAAACAAATTATAAAGCATGTATTAATTATGTTTCGGCAATTAAATGATTATATAATCTCATAATTTAAATTAGAAGCATTAGAAAAGTTTTTTAATCTTCGTTCATTTTCTTTATCCATGAGAGCTTTGGCTTCAGGTTTTATTTTACAAGTTAATTTATTTTTCTTAATCTTAAATTTAATATTATCCAAATTTTTTGGTAATCCTGCGCTAAAATTATATAAAAATCTTAATCCTAAACCTATAGCATAAGATGAATTTTTTTGCTTTTCTGAAAGTAAATTGATTATTCTTTTATCAATTTGTTGTTTATCTTTAGTACCAACATATCTGTGATAAACAACTTTGGCCATCCATACCCTCTCAATATGAGTTAAATCTCTTACTGGTAGTGATAAGATTTTGTTTGCGGCAATATTACCTCTCATATCTGGCTGTTCGTCCCAAGAAATATCTGAAAGATTAGTACTAATTTTAAATACCCTTTCAAGATCTTTATCTGCAATTTTTTCAAAAATAGGACTGAATATTTTTTTTATTTTAGTTTGCATACCATTAAATCTTTGGTTTTTTGCAAGTACATTATAGTAAGCAACTTTATCTGGATTGATCCTATTTTCTTTATTTAATTCTGCTATCAATCCATCTCTTATACTTGTTCCACTAATCATAATATTTTTTACATTTGATGATAAAATCAGGTGAGTTATTATCTTTGCTGCAGTTGAAATAGTATCTATTCTACCAGGAGGTATACCTAATACTTCTTTGTTTTCATCTGACATTTGATCCAAAAGAATAATCCCTCTTTCGATATCGAATTTTAATCCATGCAATAATGAGAGTGGATAATTATAATTCTTTATATAGGCAGATCCTAGAGCTCTAAAACTTCCACCTGTTCCAAACAATGTAAGACCTTTAGATTTATTCAGCCATTCAACTTTATTAATTTCTTTTCTGATTTCTTCACTAGTAATCTGAGATAAGTGTCCAATATCAATACTCGTTGATTTTATCTTTTTTCCATCTTGAATAAGAATAAGTTCTAAACTTCCTCCTCCTAAATCTGCTATAAGCCCTTTATCAACTTTTATGTTGCTAAGAACTCCTAAACAGGCATAATCAGCCTCCTCTTTAGCAGACAAGATTTTAATATTATGATTAAGAAGTTTTTCTGCAGGACGTAAAAATTCTTTTGCATTTTTGGCTTTTCTAACAGCTGCAGTTGCTATAATTAACTGATGTTTTACAGACATAGTTTTTATTATATATGCAAAACGCTTTATAGCTGACAAAGCTTTTGAAATTGATTGACTGGAAATATTTTTGCTCAATGATAGACCCTCACCGAGTTTACAATTTACTCTTTCATTAAATAACGGAAAAGGATATTTACCATTTTGAGGGTATATAACAAGTCTAATAGAATTAGAACCAATATCGATTATTGCTAATTTACCTTTATTTATCTTCCTATAAAAACTTAAAGCTACTTCATTCATATTTATATTTTAGCTAAGCTTCCCTGACCTGATAAACTTGGGTTTTTCATAAAATAAGTGTGCGCACAAAATGTTTTGTCCTTATATTTTTTTTTGGAGTATTCTCCATTTTTATTTAATTTCCAAGTGTTTTTTGTGTCATTTATTAAAGCCGGTAATACTTGATCTAGGATTTGACTTCGAACTGTTTTATTTTCTAAAGGTATAAAAGCTTCAACTCTATGGTATAGATTACGAGGCATTATATCAGCAGATGATATATAAACTAAATTACTTTCAGACTGAAATTTTCCTTTATTCGCAAAAACATAAATTCTCCCATGTTCAAGAAATCTTCCTATAATTGCAGTTACTGTAATGTTTTCAGACATTCCTTTAACATTAGGGCGTAGGCAGCAAATACCCCTAACCATCAAGTGAATTTTTACCCCTGCATTAGATGCTTCATAGAATTTTTCAATTATTTTTTGATCTACAATCGCATTACATTTAATCCAAATTCCACTTTCAAAACCATCTTTAGCATTTTGTGTTTCATAATTAATTTTCTCAATTAACCAATCATAAGAAGAGTTGGGTGAAATGATCATCTTATTTAATTGTTTTGGTTGAACATGACTGGTAAGAAAATTAAATACTGATCTAGCATCCTCACAAATATTTTTATCGATAGTGAATAACGAAAAGTCAGTATAAATTTTAGCAGTATGTGGATGATAATTACCAGTTCCACAATGAGCATAAGAAACTAATTTTTTACCCTCTTTTCTTGTTATTAGAGATAATTTTGCATGTACTTTTAAATCAACTAGGCCGTAAGCAACTTGCGCACCAGCTTGTTCTAATACTCTAGCTAGTTGGACATTATTTTCTTCATCAAATCGAGCTTTCAGCTCAATTACTGCAATAACAGATTTTCCTGATTCAGCAGCGGATACCAATGCTTGCACGATAGAAGAGTCAGGTGAAGTCCTGTATAACGTTTGTCGTATCGTCAAAACATTTTTATCAATAGCTGCCTGTTGGAGCAAACTTAAAACTACATCAAAACTTTCGTAAGGGTGATGAACAATTATCTCTTTATTTTTAATTGCCGAAAAGCAATCTCCTTTAAAGTCTAATATTCTTTGTGGCATTCTAGGTTTGTACGGTTTAAATAAATTTTGTTTGGGAAGATTATTTATTATTTCCGTAAAGTCATTGATCCCAACAAATCCTTGCGCAACATATATATGATCGTCAGGGATATTTAATTGCCTGGTTAAGAGTTTTTGAGCAGATTTAGATAAATCGTGAGAAAAGGTTAAGGATACAATACCACCTCTTTTTCTGGCTTTAATTGCAGTTTCAAATTGCCCTATTAAGTCATCTGCTTCATCATCTATTTCAATTTCGGCATCTCTGATCACTCTAAACATGCCTGATTTTAATAATTTATATTCAGGATAAATTAAATGAACAAACTTTGTAACTAAGGTCTCCAGCATAGCATATCTCTGATGCTCACCAGGTAATCTTATAAATCTATCTACATTATCAGGAAGTAAAACTACACAATTTATATTTTTGTTTTTTGTATCTTTCATCTCCATTAATACACATTTACCTTTATTTTGGATAAAAGGAAAAGGGTGTGCAGGGTCTAACGTGGTAGGAGTTAAAAGAGGTAGAATATTTTGTTCATAATATTCTTTAAGCCATTCTAATTCGTTTTTAGTCCATTTATTGTCAAACAAAATTGAAACATCACAATCTTCCTTTTCATTTAATAAATAATTCAAACATCTTTGCTGTTTATTTTTTAAATCTTTGGAAGCATTAAGTACTGTTTTTAATAATTCATCTGCCCTCATCCCAGTTTCAGGAACTGTATTGAAACCTTGACTTATAAGCTGATGTAGCCCAGCTATTCGAACCATATAAAATTCATCTAAATTTTCTGAAGAAATTGTTACAAATCTAAGTCTTTCACCATAAGGAATTGTCTTATCATATGCTTGTAGTAAAACTCTTTCATTAAAAGATAACCAGCTAATTTCTCTGTCAAAATATCTGTCATTTTGATTATTAATTAATTTTTTTGTGATTTTATTTAAAGACAATCTAACCTCAGGATTTGAGGTTTTGAGTTTCATTTGGCAAATCTAACTTAATCTCATCAATTTAAACCAGATGAATTCTCAAAACTATGTCTTTGTAAATAATTTATATTTCAAATTTATTACATTAAAAATATTTAAATCAAAACTTCAATTAGAAATGGGCCTTTTTCTTTAAGTCCATGTTTAAAATATTTTACTAAATCTTCAATGTTTTCAACTTTAACGGCGTCTACTCCCATTCCCTTTGATATAGAGACCCAATCTAATGCTGGATCTTTTAAAGACAACATTTCCATTGCCGATTTTTCTGGGTTATCAACACCTACGTTTGTTAATTCTCCTTGAAGGATCTTGTAACTTTGGTTTGCAAAAATTAGTACAACTATGTCTAAATTTTCTCTTGCCATAGTCCATAAAGATTGGACAGTATACATGGCGCTTCCATCACCTTCTAAAGAGATAACTTTTTGATCAGGAGATGATATTGCCGCTCCAATTGCTACAGGCATACCAAATCCTATAGACCCTCCACAGTTATTCAGCCATGTATGTGGGTGTGATCCTGAGGTTTGATAAAAGAATTCTCTTCCAGTAGTTACAGATTCATCAACTATAATAGCATTTTCTGGGATTAATGCTCCTAATACCATTCCCAATGACATTGGGTTAATTGGACCTTTAGGAATGTCTGGAATATCAAATTTTGAAATAGTACTTGGAGTATTATTTGATATCCCAATTTTATCTGATAACTCTTCGACAACTGTAGTGATATCATCTGAAATAGAAGCTAATTCAAAAAATTTAGTAGAATCTTGTGTTAAAACTCCAGGCTTATTTGGATATGCAAAAAAGGCAACTGGTCTTCTAGCTCCTATTATTATTATGGTGTCAAAGTCTCTAAGAACTTCAACTGCCTTATCTACGACGTACGGTATTCTTACTGAATTTATTCTTCCCGCACCTTTATCTAAACGGGCATTAAACCAATCAGTTTTAATTGGACAGCCTACTTTGTCCGCTACTTTTGCCAATTTAATAAGGTTGTTTTCTTCTAAAGCCTCACCACCAACTAGTATTAGAGGATTCTTTGCTTCTTGAAGTTCTAAGATTGCTTCTTCAATTAATTTAGAAGAAACAATGTTAGATTTCTTATTTAACTCAATCGTTTCAATATTGCTTCCTTCATTCCATGCAGTATCACCAGGCAAGATTAAAGTTGCAATTTGCCCTGGTTTTACATTTGCTTGTCTAATAGCTTCAGCACCATCCTTTGCAATATCTTTTGAAGATTTACTTGTTTTTACCCAATGGGAGACTGGCTTCGCTATTCCTTCAATATCTGAAGTTAACGGAGCATTTAATTTTATATGATCAAGAGCGTGCTCGCCTACTATATTTACAACTCCTGAATTAGCTTTTTTTGCATTGTGTAGGTTTGCAAGGCCATTTGCTAATCCAGGACCTAAATGTAGTAAAGTTGATGCTGGTGACCTTCTCATTCTAAAGTAACCATCAGCAGCACCAGTAGCACATCCCTCAAAAAGACATAAAACGCTTCGCATATTTTGATATTTATCTAAAGCTGCAACGAAATGCATTTCTGATGTTCCAGGATTGGTAAAACAGACTTCAACATTACCTTCTAATAAGGTACCAACTAAACTTACTGCTCCGTTCATAAGACCCTCCAATCTTATTTTTAATTAACATATCAAAATAAAAATCTAATTGGTAATAATTTAATTTTATGTAAAACTTTATTGAATTTGTTTTGAGAATTTTATGTTTAAATCTTTAATAGAAAAAAATGAAAAACGAAGCCAACTCTCTATGATGGCTCAATATCTAAATACATGTTTTATGATTAGTACAATCGAGAACGAGTATTTAGTAAATATTGAAAAAGGAGTTGTAAAAAATGTAGAAGAAGGACCTTTTGTAATGCCAAGCTATGTCTTTAAATTAACTGCACCTAAAAACGAGTGGCTAAAATTTTTACAACAAACGCCTCAACCGGGGTCTCATGATATTATTGCAATGCTTAGAAGGAAAGTTTTGAAATTTGAAGGAGATCTCCATCCTTTAATGTCTCACTTACTATACTTCAAATTACTTCTGGCCTCCCTAAGACCAGCGGAGAGTAAAAATGAAAATTGAAAAAGAACCTATTTCTGGTCAATATGGAAAATTTAAAATTGACGGTATTGACTATAGGATATATTGGGAAGAAGCCGGTCAGGGTATTCCTTTAGTTTGCCTACATACCGCGGGATCTGATGGTAGACAATATAGAGCTCTTTTGAATAATAAAAAATTATTAGAAAAGTTTAGGGTAATTGTATTTGATATGCCATGGCATGGAAAATCTTCGCCACCCGAAAATGCTAAAGTTGGAAATTATAAACTATCAACTGACTTTTATATTTCTCAAATTATGAGCTTCATAAATGGTTTAGAATTAGTGAAGCCTGTTGTAATGGGCTGTTCTATAGGAGGAAGAATTATTCTTCATTTAGCAATAAATTTTCCAGATAAATTTAGAGCATTAATTGGGCTTCAAAGTGCTGGTCATTTGGATCCTTATTACGATATCAATTGGTTACACAGACAAGATGTGCATGGAGGAGAAGTCTGCGGAGGCATTGCTTATGGCTTAATGGCACCAACAAGTCCTGAAAGTGATAAGTTTGAAACTATGTGGCATTACATGCAAGGTGGACCTGGAATTTTTAAGGGAGATTTATTCTTTTATAAGTTCGATGGAAATATTGGAAATGAAATAAAAAAAATTGATAATTCAAAATGTCCAATTTATTTATTAACTGGTGAATATGATTACTCAGCAACACCCGAGGAAACAAAATCTCTAGCTGACACTATTGGTATCGAAATGATCAAAATGAAAAATGTAGGCCATTTTCCAATGAGTGAAAATCCAAAAGAATTTCTTAAATACTTACATCCAGTTTTAAATAAAATTAGTTGACTACCAGTCTTTTCCAGCTGTCCATCCACCATCTACGATTAAATTTGTTCCAGTACAAAAACTTGCTTCGTCACTTGCAAGATATAATACTGCACTAGAAATTTCATTAGGTTCTCCCCAACGTTTCATAGCGTGCAAATTCCTTACTTTTTGAGAAGCTTCCTCATCTTGAAAGTACCTTTCTGTTAATGGAGTTCTAATAACACCTGGTCCAACAGCATTTACTCTAATGTCATACTTTGCTAAATCTACAGCTAATTGCTTAGTTATTCCAGCAGTTGCATGTTTAGAAGCAGTGTAAGCACACCTATTTGGTGCGGAGGTAACGCTTAAAGTCGAAGAAGTAATTACTATATTACCCTTTATTTGTTTTTCGATGCAGTGCTTTGCAAATGTTTGTGCAGTTATAAAAACCCCAGTAACATTTATATCAATAACCTTTCTCCATTCTTTAATAGACAATTCTAATGGAGATACAATCTCCCTTATTCCGGCATTACAAAATGCAATATCTAAGCTTCCAAAATGTTCATATGCATTTTTCATGTTTTCAATAGTTTCATTTTGATTTGTTACATCTAATTTAAATGGCTCAGCATTACCACCTGCAGATTTTATTTCTTTAGCCACCCTGCTAGCCATATCAAAATCTAAATCTGAAACAGCTACATTTGCACCTTCTTTTGCAAAACTTAAACCTGTTTGACGACCAATTCCACCTGCTGCTCCAGTAATAAACACAGTTTTGTTTGTAAATCTCATTGAAAAATCCCCCTGTTAATGCAAAGTTTATTTGAATTAGCCTTTTTGACAACATTAATCTTTATTGGAGTAATCGATTGGACATAGAACATTTAGTATTTGAAAATGGACCTAAAAGAGTTGGCCCATTTAGTCATGCTGTTAAAGCTGGTGAATTTATTTTTATTACTGGACAAATGCCAACATTGCCAGAAAATCCTGACGTATTAGTAAGTAATGATGTTGAAAAACAAACACATCAAGTTATGAAAAATCTAATTAGTGTTTTAGATAGTTGTGGCTCTTCTCTCGAGAGAGTAACTTTCGTAAGAGTATATTTAGTTAACTTCCAAGACTTCGACAAAGTCAATAAAATTTATAAATCCTATTTCAATGAAGACAAACTTCCTGCTAGAACATGTATTGGTGTAACTGGACTTGCTGTAGGTGCTTCAGTTGAGATTGATCTAGTAGCAAAAATTTAAATAAGAAAAATTTGTCTATGAAAAGAAAATATACCCCTTTTAAAAAAGGTATTTTTACTGGCTTTGGTTTCCCTGGCATAGGAATGAGCTCAGCAATGTTTGGATATGGTGTTTTTGCTGCAGAAGCTGGACTAGATCTATATCTTTGTTTAGGTTCAGTTTTAATTTTATGGAGCATGCCTGGTATGGTTATTTTTGTGTCTCTTTTTTCAATAGGCACACCAATCTTCTTGCTATTTACTACTGTTTTATTGGCTAACATGAGACAATTCTTTTTGGTCTTATCTGGCCTTACATTAATGAATATTCACAAACATAAATTATCTTTCATTACAAAATTATTTTGGGCTCACCTCATTAGTCCCACTGGTTGGGCTGAATTAACCAAAGTAAAAAATGAAATAGACGAAAAAGATTTATTTAAATTTTTTCAGGGTCTTAGTTTGGCATTGGTAATATTTAATTCAACTACAACAATTATTGGTTACAAATTATATGATTTTTTACCTAATGATATTGTTTCTATTCCCGTATTTATAATGCCATTATATTTAACTATCTTAATGCTAAGAGCTATTGAAATTTATTACAGATTAGCAGTTGTTACTGGAGGGATTATCGGGCCCCTTTTATTTCCATATATTGGTGATTGGAGTTTGATTGTTGCAGGATTAGTTGGCGGTTCCGTTGGCTTGATGATCAGTTATTTTTTGAATAAGGATAAAATTAATGTATGAGAATTCAATAATTATACCTGAAATAATGCCTTGGATAATGCTTTTAGTCGCTAGCTCAGGTATTTTTGTTTGGAGATTTTTAGGAGTAGTTTTATCTAGTAAAATACAAAAAGATAGTTTTTTTGCAAAATGGATCAATGCTATTGCATTTGCTATGACGACAGCTTTAATGACTAGAATCATAATTTTCCCAACAGGAGCATTGGCCGAAACTGAATTAATTGAAAGAATAGTACCTTTTCTAATTGGTATAATTATATTTTTATTTTTCCCAAAAAAACCAATTTTTGGTTTAGCAATAGGTGTGCTCTTCTTTAGCGTTGGAATATTTTTATCTTAGATATTTTAATCTTCAGACACAAGTTGCTTAGCTATTATCAATTTTTGAAGCTCATTAGTTCCCTCACCAATAGCCAACAAAGGAGCATCCCTATAATATCTCTCAATGTTATACTCCGGTGAATACCCAAACCCACCATGAATTCTCATTGCTTCTGTAGAGTTAAACAATGCTGTCTCAGTAGCAAAAAGCTTTGCCATTCCAGCTTGTAAATCTGATCTATTACCAGAATCATATGCCTTTGCAGCTTGTTCAGTTAATAATCTAGAAGCCTCAAGTTTCGTTGCCATCTCAGCTAATTTAATTTGAATTGCTTGGTGTTCACTAATTGGTTTTCCAAATGTCTTCCTTATTTTTGCATATTCTATTGAATCTTCGAGAGAGGCTCTAGCCACACCTACGCCGCGTGCAGCTACATTAATTCTTCCTAATTCAAGACCCGCCAAAATTTGTTTGAGCCCTTTTCCTTCTATTTCACCAATCAAGTTAGAAGTTGGTACCTTTACATTTTCAAGTTGAACTTCTCCTGTATCAATTCCCCTGTAACCCAATTTTTTGAGTTTTCTTGATACAAATCCATCTTTCTTTTCAACAAGAATTAAACTCATACCTTTATGGGCTGGTTGAATTTCAGTATTCGTTTTTACTAAAACAGCTAAAATAGTTCCTTGAACTGAGTTTGTAATCCATGTTTTTGTACCATCAATAATATATTCGTTCCCAACTTTTTTTGCTTTAGTTTTTATCGATTGAAGGTCAGTACCGCAATCTGGTTCCGTAAGTGCGATACCACCTCTTATCTCTCCAGTAGCAAACTTAGGAAGATAATTTCTTTTCATCTCTTCAGTGCCAAATCTTTCTACAGCAGCACACATTATAAGATGAGAATTAAAGATACCAGAAACTGACATCCATACAGCAGAAACATTTTCTACTATTTTTGAGTAAGTAACTGCTGACAAACCTAAACCACCATACTTAGGAGAAATTGTAGCACCAAAGAGACCTAGATCTGCCATTTTATCAGCAATATCTTGTGGATATTTGTCTTGTGACTCAAATTCTTTTACATAAGGTTTTACATCTTTTTCTAAGAATTTATTTACAGTTTCAATTATTAAATTATCTTCAGAATCTGATTTTTCATTTTCGACTTCAATTATTTTATGTTCATTCATTAATATCTCCTAAATTAATGATTATAGATCTATCTGACTATACTCAAATATTGAATTTACATTATTTGCTTGATCAATTTTAAGCATTAAATCTGTCAACTGGTTAACTCTTTCATTTGATAAGTATGGTTCTGTTAAACCTTTAAACTTTGATATAAATTCTTCGTCTTTCATAAAGTTTTCTGGTTCTCCTTTTGGAATCTTTACAAACTTTTCATAATTCTTTCCTTTTACCACCATTTTTACCTTTGCACTCATAAATTCTGGACAGCACTTCTCAGCATCTTTATCAGGATTTACTTTTATTTTGTTACATAGCGCTAGTGTGTGATTGTTATTTAAGTGATCTTTATAATCATCCCACTTTAATCCACCACTTTTAGCAGCTACAGCAGCACAAAAAGGCATTGAAAATTGCCCATCAACAATACTTTTTGGATTTTGTTTATCCTCTAAAGGATAACCAATTATATTCAATGCCGTTTCGGACAGACCAATATCAATATCATCTAAATCATCAATAGAGAAATCCAATTCTTTTTTTAGATCTATTATCCCATCAATTGCTGCATGACTATATCTACAAGATGGATAAGGTTTTACTCCTAAGTTAAGTGTTTCAAATTTGTTTCCTAAACCGTCTAATGCTTTTTTTGTGTCTCCTCCTGAAGCATATGCATGTAAATAACCCCACTGACCCTCAAAAGCTTGAGAAGGACCTTTGAAACCTTCTGCCGCCATTGTTGCACAATTTAGACCGTTTTGTGCTGCTTGTCCTACATGCGATCTTTTTGTCCAAGCACCATCTGTTAAAAATTGCATCGATCCAGCTGATTGACTTAGGGCTATTCCAAATGCAGAAACAAACTGATCTTTTGTTAAGCCCATAAGGTAGCCCGCTGAAGCTACAGCCCCAAACACACCACATGTAGCAGTTGGATGAAATCCTTTTTTATAATGCGCTGATGAGCCTCCAGCTAATCCAAGTCTTATTTGTATTTCATAACCAGCAACACATGCTGTTATTAACTCTTGTCCTGATGATTTATTCATTTGTGCCGCAGCCAAGGCGGCAGAAAGTATTGGGGCGCTGGAATGTAAAGAGGCTTCTGCATGAGTGTCATCAAAATCAAGAGAATGAGCTAAAGTTCCATTAAGTAGAGCAGCCGCACTAGGTGAGTAACTGTTTTTATCTGAAAAAACTTGGCAACTTCCATTACTCATTTCTAATCTATCGATTGCTGCAACTAAACTAGCAGTTGATTCTGCATCATGTCTTGCTCGAATTATTATTCCAACAGTATCAAGAATTAACAATTTTGTTCTTTTTATAACGTCAGAAGATAAATTTTCGTATCTAATTTCAGCACAAAACTCAGCAAACTTTTCGGTCATGTTTTCCATGTATTTCTCCTCAGTATATATTGAAAAGGTTAAACTAAAATTTAATTTTACAAAACTAAAAAATAACCATTAATATATTCCTATTAAATTCATATGAGAAAACACCGTGACAAAACCTTTTGAATTAACTGCAACTGATGCAATTAAACTGATTGGTAACAATAAGTTATCAAGGTATGAGTGGGTACAAAGTTGTTTTGAAAGAATACGTGAAAAAGAAGATCTTGTAAAAGCTTGGGTATACTTGGATGAAGATAGAGCTCTAGAAAAAGCTAAGCAGTTAGATAATGAAAATGAAAAATCACAACTTGGAATTCCATTTGGAATTAAAGATATAATTGATTCAAACAATACACCAACTGGATTTGGAACTAATTTTTATCAAAATAATGTTCCCATGAGAGACGCTGCTTCGGTAGCTGTTGCAAAACAATCAGGATGTATTGTTATTGGCAAAACTGTATCTACTGAACTAGGACATAGAGCTCCTGGATTGACAACAAACCCACATAATAAAGATTTTACACCTGGAGGCTCAAGTTCTGGATCGGCTGCAGCTGTAGCGTCGATGATGACACCTGTTTGTTTTGGCACACAAACTACTGGGTCGGTAATAAGACCTGCCGCTTACTGTGGAATTATTGGGTATAAACCATCTTATGGTGATTTTGATAAATCAGGCATTCTACCAAATTCTCCATCAATTGATACTTTAGGATTGATGTCTAGGTCAGTAGAAGATATTGCACTTTTTCGATCAATCCTTCTCGAAGAAGAATTAGTTTCAATACAAAAAGTAGATTTAAGCAAAATTAAAATTGGATTTGTTAGAACACCACACTGGGATAAAACTGATGATTCTACAAAGGAAGCTTTTGAGAATTTTCTTAATTTACTCCGTTCAGATAAATTAAATGTAATTGACTTAGAAATTGATAACCTTATTTCAAAATCTGATGCACTTCATTTAGATATAAGTGGATATGAATTTAAAAGATCAATATCTCACGAAAGATTCAATTATTATGACCAATTGAGTGACCAATTAAGGAACGGTAGGCTTAATGACGGGTATCAAGTAAGTAATAAAAATTACCAGTTAGCTTTAAAAGACTTGTCAATTTTAAAAAATCAAATAGACGCTGTATTTGACAAGACTGATTTAATAATTACTCCTAGTGCACCTGGCGAAGCATTAAAAGGATTGGAATATACAGGATCACCAATATTTAATACAACGTGGTCTCTAAATGGAAATCCATGTATAACCCTGCCCCTATTTAAGGGTGAACAAGAATTACCAATTGGGTGTCAACTTGTTGCTAGGTTTGGCGAAGACGATCAACTTTTTAATTATGCACAAGGCTTCTTAGAACTCTAATTAAAGTGAGATTCAACTAATAGTTCTGGAAGTGTAAGTGCTAAAGCTGGGAATAGAAGCACTATTATTAATACAACTGTGTCAGAAATACAAAATGGAAATGATCCTTTTATAACAGTTGTAACTGGTAACCCTGTTACCCCACTGACAGCAAATAAATTTAAACCAACAGGTGGTATAACACTGCCTATCTCTATACATAATGCAGTTAAAATCCCTAAATGAATCGGATCCACTCCAAGAGCCAAAGCAACAGGAAAATATATAGGTACAGTTAAAACTAAAATAGCTACACCTGTGAGAAACATGGATAAGAACAATAACGATCCCATAAGAGCAAATAAAAATCCTATCTTACTCAGACCCAACTCACCAGCCCATTCAGCAATCATTTGAGGCCAACCCATATTTGCAAGATAAAATTGGAAGATACCAACACAACCCAATAGAAAAAACACAACTGCAGTAAGATTCATTGTTCTTAAAGTTGTTGGCATTAATTCTTTCGCAAATGTTTTTCTTTTAAAGATTAAACCATAAAAAAGAGCATAACTAGCAGCGGCAGCACCTGCTTCAGTAGGCGTGAACAAGCCTCCATATAAACCACCTAAAATAATTACAGGCATTAACAAAGCAGGTAGAGCTTCTTTGAAACACCTCCAAACTTCACATAAATCAAATTTCCCTCGAGGTAATTTAATAAAAAGTGACACACTAACAATTATAACTGCATCACTCATAGCTAACATCAATCCAGGAATAATACCTGCGAAAAATAAATCAACTATAGACATTTCTGTTATTACACCAAAAAGAATTAAAGTTATACTTGGTGGAATAAGAAGGGCAATACCTCCTGCGGAGGCAATAACTCCCGCAGCCATCCATTTTGGATAACCTCTTTTAATTAATTCGGGATAAGCTATAACACTCATTGCAGCAGCCATTGCTGTGGATGAACCAGAAATTGCACCAAATAATACAGCTGCAAGCAATGTTGCATAAGCAAAGCCACCTGGAACCCATCCCACTATTGAGTCAGCAAATTTAAAAAGACTTGCAACTAAACCAGTTTTTTCCATTAAAAAACCAGCAAATATAAAAAATGGAATTGCTACTAATGTATATTTAGTAAGAAAACTAAAAAAAGCTTCGAACAAAGTACTATATGTTAAAAAATCGTCAAACAGTACAAGAAGACCTGTAGCACCTGCTAGAGCTATACCTATTGGGGCGCCAGCAAATAATAGACTAAATAAAGATCCTCCTAAAGCCCCCATTATACATTTCCTGTATTATTAGTATTAAACATCAGTAGCAGCTTCAACTTCTGCAGTAAAATGCTCACCCTTTATGTAACTATGTATATCTTCAATAAATTGAAGAAAGGCTACTAAAGACATTAATCCCATACCCAGAGCTAATATAAAATAAAATGGCCACATAAAGAAAAATAGACTCTCAGTTCTTTCACCTATTTGTATTGAATATTCAACCGTTGAATAAGCAGTATATGTTAAAGAACCAGTAAATACAGAAACAAAGAGAGAAACAAAAATTTTACAAAAACCTACTGTTCTGTGAAAACCTTTTGAATTTAAAAGTTGTAAAACAGCACTCATTACAAGGTGATTCCTATTGATCTGTGTTACACAAATGTAAAAGGCAACTGAAGAGACCATCATGTAAATAACAGCATCTTGACCCCATTCAAAAACAACACCAAAAATATATCTTCTAATAATTTCAGCTAACGCAAAGAGTGTGACAGCTATCATTAGGAAGGCAGAACACTTACCTAATACAGCTGTGATGGAAGACTGAATTTTGTTTGAGATTTTGTAAAAATTATCCATGATAATCATTTAAATAAAAAAGGCCTGACATAAGCCAGGCCCTTTTAAATTGATTTATTTTCTTGACTTTTTCTTGTATAAAGCTGTTCCTTTTGCAAATTTAGCAAAGTCGGAAGCAAACGCTGTACAATCTGTTTTTTCTAAATCACTTGATCCCATTGGATTGGCTGCAACTAGAGCTTTTGCTTCAGCAGTAAACTGGTCAACCATTTTGTCTCCCATATCGTCAACTTTTGATTTAATCCAGTTGTTAGTTGCACCACCCTCTTTTGCTTGAAGAACTCCAGCTTCTGCAGGGCTCATCACATAAATTCCAGGTGCACCTTTATCAGTTACCTTAAACTTATCAACTAATCTTTTATCATTACAAAAGTTAATAGCCTTTTGATAAGGAATAAAATCATTCATAATAATATCAGTTAGAGCTGCCTGTTGTTTTTTATCAAGAGTAGCCCACCATTTGTTTGATGCACCAATCCAGTAGTAATCACCAACAATACCATTAATTCCAGCAACTGTGAAATATGGAGCTTGTTCTTTAGTAGCATTAAATCCACCTAAACTAGTTAGCAATCCATCAATAACTCCTGTTTGAAGAGCTGGCGGAACATCACCAAAAGCCATTGTAGTCGGGTTTGCACCTAAAGCTCCTAACAATGCATTTTCAGCAGGTCCCATACTTCTAACCTTTTTACCGGCAAAGTCAGCAGGAACTAACATTCTACTTTTAACAGCACCAGCACCCATGTACATACTTAAGTGACCAGAACCAAAAATAGTTATACCATGCTTGTCATTAAAAACTTTCTTTAATTGAGCAAAAGTTTTTGTTCCATCAAGTCCGTTGATAGCACCAGGAGATGTTAATTTTCCAGCACCAACAATGGTATTAGCATAGGGCTCAACACTTGAAGTTTTACCAAATTGACCAGTCATCATCTCAAGATTACCTTTTGTGAGAGCTTGAGTTCCTTTTGGAACGTTATAAAGTGACTTAGCCCAATAGATCTGAACTTTACTTCCAGGAATTTTCTTCTCAACCTGCTCTGCAAAAAACATTTCTGCGATAGCTGCAGGATGTGGCGGACCAGAGTGGTCAGAAGCCCAACGCATTTTAATAGGTTTTACAGCATGCCCATCAGCTAAAGCTAAATTTGTTCCAGCTGCAAAAGTTAGAGCAACAGCGCCAGCCGCACCTAACAATGATAGTTTATTTAATTTCATTAAATTTCCTCCAAATATATAGAATCACAAACTATAACGATATGCTTTTCAGGTAAACCCTTAATTGCAATAAAACCGATTAATTAGTTAATATGTTATGTAATTTTATTTAGATTATACCTTTGTTTCTGAAAGTGCTTATTTGTTCACCAGTAAAACCGATCCCTTTAAGCACATCATCTGTATCTTCACCAAGTTCAGGGGCAGTTCTATCTTGAAAGTTGCTATCTGTCAAATGTACAGGCGTTTTCAATAAACTGATATCACCCCCCCTTTTTGTTTTTAATTTTTGGATATTTTTTCTATCTTTTAAAAATGGGTTTTCTAGGGACTCCTTTAAATTTAAAATTGGAGCAGCTGGAACTATTCCACCAAACTCATCTAGCCACTCAGATGTGTTTTTTTTCATTAATTCTTCGTCAAGAATTCTAGTTATTTCGTCTCTATATTTTTGCCTAGACGAAAAATTAACAAACTTTGAATTATCAATTAGATCTTCCCTATCTAGTTTTTTACATAATACAGGCCAAAAGCTCTCTTTATTACACATCAAAAATATCCATCCATCTTTAGTTTTATATAATTGACATGGAACTAAAATCGGATGAGCAGACCGGTCTAATCTCTCACTTTTAAAATCAGTGTTTAGTGTCCAAGCCGCCATATAACTTTGATTAAACATAGCCGTATCAAACAAATTAACATCTACATCTCTTCCAACACCTGTGGCCCTGGCAGACAATATCGCACTTACGAGCCCAAATGACATAGTAAGTCCAGACATATAATCTACAACTGAAAGTCCAAATCTTGAGGGAGGACCATCAGGCTCGCCTGTAAGCGAAAAATAACCAGCTTCTGCTTGCATTAGATAATCATATCCTGGCCAATTTTTTCTTGGCCCTTCTCTGCCATACGCAGAACAATGCGCTGAGACAATTGCTTTATTATATTTCTTTAGCTGATCATAGGTTATTCCAAGTTTTTCAGGAACATCTCCTCTTAAATTGTTAGAAACTGCCTCAGCATTCTCAATTAATTTTTGCAGAATAATTTTTCCATCATTAGACAATATGTCTAAAGTTATGCTTTTTTTATTTCTATTAAGAGCTTGAAAAAAAATACTTGAAGCTGAATTTCTGTCTTCACCATCGATAAAATAAGGACCAATTGCTCTTAAATAATCACCACTTGTACCTGCTGGTTCAATTTTAATTACCTCTGCTCCTAAATCAGCTAAATATTGAGTACCAAATGGTCCCGCCCCATATTGCTCAAAAGCAATTACTCTTACACCTGATAAAGGTAAATCCATTGTATTATTCTCTAATTAGCTGCTTCTTTAATAATTTCGTCAACCACACTATGCCCACGTTTTGCAACCAGGAAAGATCTTACCATATCCATTACAACAACTTTGTCTTGATTTTTACCAATATGTCTTACCTTAACAATTCCTTGTGTAGGTCTTGATTTTGATTCTCTTTTATCTAAAACTTCAGTTTCAGAATATAATGTATCACCAACAAACACTGGTGCGGGTATTTTTATTTCTTCCCATCCCAAGTTAGCTATTGCTTTTTGACTAGTACCACTTACACACATCCCTGTTACAAGAGCTAGAGTAAATGCAGAATTTACCAAATATTTTCCAAACTCAGATTTAGAAGCATAATTTGCATCAAAGTGAATTGGGTGAGTGTTCATTGTTAAATTTGTAAACCATATGTTATCAGCTTCGCTTACTGTTCTACCAGGCCAATGCTCATAAACATCTCCTATTTGAAAATCTTCAAAATATCTACCTGGATCTTCTCTATATCTTTGAGGTCCTATTTTTTTTATTCCGTACGAATTTTCATCCATTTAATCCTCCCTTGATATAATCAGTCTTGCAACTGCTAACACTGGTGCATCAACCATTTTACCTTGATATTTAAAAGCACCAGAACCTGCAGTTTTGGCTTCCTCTAATACACCTTTTGCCCATTTAAGTTCTTCAGTGGTAGGTCTATAAGCATCATGAATTGGCTTAATCTGATCTGGATGTATAGCAAAACGTCCTTTGAAACCCATGGTTTTGATATATAATGTCTCTTCTTTACATCCTTCAGGGTCTCTGAAGTCTAACCAGACACCGTCAAGAGCAATTGTGTTGTATAATGCCGCAGCGTTAATAATTTTACCCCTTCCATATGCTAAACTAGCTTTGCCCATGTCACCACCAGTCGATGCACAATAATCTGCTGACCCAAATCCAATCCCAGAAAACTTTATATTTGAACAATCCCAACTTTCGATATTTGCTATACCCCGCGGCGTTTCAATTTGAGGTAAAACTGAAATATCAGTTCCAAGATCTTTTAAAAATGTTCTACATTCATCAGCAGATTCAATTTTAGGAATAGCTATAGAGTAAGGAAGAGAAGACAGAGACCTTAACAATTTTATATCTTCTTGATATTCTTGAGTATCTAAAGCATTAATACGCAATAATAGCATATCTGATTGACCATCATAATTTCTATTTGCTAAATCAGCAAAATTAGATCGTCCAATAGCTTTCTTATCATGGGCTAAACCATCTTCAAGATCAAAAATAACTTTATCCGCTCCAGATCCTATTGCTTTAGGTAACCTTTCAATTTTATCCGTTGGTAAAAATAAAATACTTCTCAAACTTATCTCCTATTTTTTATAAAGAACTAAATTCAGCTCTAATTTTTTCCCCATGTTCATCTAATTCAGGCATTTTATTTACTTCTGGTATAAAATTGTCATGAATTGCGCCTGGACCTAAAACTTTAACTTTGCCGTTTTTAGTTTCAATTTCTAAAAAATTATTTTGAGGATGGTTTTTCAATTGTTCCATATCAGAAATTCTTCCATAAGCAATGCTTGCTTTTTCAAGTTTTTCAATTAACTCCTCACGTTCAAAAGTAATAAATTTTTTTTGAATAATTTTTTCTGTTAATTCTCGGTTAGCTTCACGGTCTGAGTTGGTTTTAAAGCGAGTGTCATTAACCATACTTTCGTCGTCTAGTACAAATTTACATAATTTCACCCATTCACGATCATTTTGTATGGCAATTAAAATAGTCAAATTATCTTTGCAATTATATGCTCCATAAGGAACAATTATTGGGTGGGTCATACCGTTTCTTTTTGGAATTTTTTTATTATAAACATAACCAAGATAAAAAGGGTTCATCCAATCTGCGAGCGAGTTAAACATGGACACTGATATGTGTCTGCCTTTTCCGCTTATACTTCTTTTGATAAGGGCTTGCAAAATTGCTTGATAAGCTGTCATTCCTGCAGAAATATCACAGACTGATGGCCCAACCTTTGCTCTTCCATCAATCCCATTTTTATCTGGAAGGCCAGTTATATCAATAACGCCAGTTTCAGCTTGGATTAACATATCATAAGCTTTTTGATTTTTATATGGACCTTCGTCTCCAAACCCGGAAATATAACATGTAATTAAAGATGGATATTTTTTTCTCAATTCATTTAAATCCAGACCAAGGCGGTCAAATGCACCTGGTGCTAAATTTTGAATTAAAATATCAGATTTTGAAATAATATTTTCAAAAATTTTAAAATCTTCAGTATTTTTTAGATCAAGAGAAATTGACTCTTTGCCTCTATTCAACCATACAAAATAAGCACTGTTACCAAGTGCGTTACTATCGTAGTTTCTTGCAAAATCACCCTCGGGTCTCTCAATTTTTATAACCCTTGCACCTGCATCTGCTAGCCTACAAGATGTGTAAGGGGCTGCTACAGCCTGCTCAACTGTCACAACTAATAAACCCTCTAAATCCTTTCCAGAATTTTGTTTTTCCATTAGCTAACCAAACAATCTACTAGAGAAGAAACTTTACTTTCAGAGGGTGCATTTAACATTTTAGAAATTTCATGAGATTTATTTTTGGATAGTAACGAAGCAGATTTATTAACAATTTTAGTTTCTAAAATATTTTGATCAATCTTATCAGATAAGTCGTGTTTGTTTTTAATATCCCTAGAACCATCTTTAATAGAAATTAAAGACTGAGTATTGCTCAATTGATCGTTAGGTATAACCTTTACCTTATCCCTAATATTATTCATTTTATCATCAAAACAAATATCATCGTTGTAAGTGCCCAAATCAGCTGTGTCTTTACCATAAATTGACATGGCAGCTGTTAATTTATAAGAGAATTTTGATTCTAGACCAGTTTTAGGTTCTTGAATGTTACACACTTTGAGCCACGAAGGATTAGTTTCAATCGCAATCTCTTCAATTGATTCTGGATTAAAGTTATTTTCTTGTTTCAATTCTTCTAGAGCTTCTAAAAAAGAGTGAAGACCATGACAACAAGCATGAAATTTATACTTAATTTCAGGAAAAAGAAAATCAGTACCTAGGTTGTCTAAAGCTCTCGATGGAGTTTTTTTATCCCAACCATGAGTTAGAAAGAAACCTTGATCACATTCAATGCCATCTTCTCTTGATACAAATCCAAGTTTAGATAATTTAGCAGCCTCAATACCATTCGATGCAGCCATTCCTGCATGAAATGGCTTACCCATAGTACCAAATTGGGATTTAATTCCAGATGCTCTTGTAGAGACCAAGCCAAGAGCATTTATTGTTTGGGCCTCATTCAGTTTTAGTAATTTTGATGCCACAACTGTTGCACCAAATGACCCACTAGTAGCAGTTTGATGGAAACCAGCGTTATAATGAGAATAGCCTAAGATATGACCAATCCTTGTGGACACTTCAACTCCAGTCATATATGCGAGCAATAAATTATCTATAGATAATTCTAATTCTTCACCCAAAGCTAAAGCAGTTGGCAAAGCACTGGCTGTGGGATGCCCAACAAAAAGAAAGTGCGTGTCATCATAATCTAGTGCATGACCAGTAGCTCCATTGGCTAAAGCTGCACCTCGTGAAGAAACTCCATCACCAGTTAAAATTACCCTTGCTTGATTAACGCCATTTTCCTCTTTTACCATTTCAGAAACAATTTTGGAAACTGGTTCCTGTTTAGCTGCATAAGCGACACCACACCAATCTAGTATAGACATCTTTGCAAAAAACTTCATTTCATCATTAAAACTATCTAATTTAGTGTTAAATCCATAGCTACCAAATAACTTTGTAATCGACATAATCTATCCTTTCTCTTAAAACTACTCGAAATATGCTTCAGCTTGCATGGTCATTCCTGAACCTTTTACAGCACCCCAACAACTTACACTTCCATCAGTGTTTTCTTTAGCACCAATTATATAGTCACTGTTTGCAAAAACAGGAGCCATAACTTTATGATTGAAAGAGGTTACCGTTTTACCTTTTAGTTTTTCGGCCGCTCTTAATAAAAAAGTAGCTTGTAAGGGACCATGGACAATTAAATCAGGATAATTCTCTTCATGTTTAGTATATGGATAATCATAATGAATTCTATGACCTACAAAGCCAATTGCTGAATAACGAAATAAGATTGTTGGATGCATGAAAATTGTTTCTGTAAAATCTGCATCTTCAGGTATTGTGTCTGATACACCAGAACCTCCGCCTGCCTTAGTTACATCTCGATATACAATATTATGAAGCTCATGTAACCTTACCTCTTCTTCAACTAAATACTCATATTCTGCAGTTACAAAACAAAGTAGACCTGTTCTGCCTTCCTTTAATTTTATATCGGCTACCTTAGATTTTTTTGTTACTGTATCACCTACTCTTAGAGGTTTTTTTACTTTTATCTGACTACCTGCCCACATTCTTCGTGGAAGGGGAACAGGAGGTAAAAATTCACCTCTGGCAGGATGAGAGTCAACACCTAGTTCGTCATTTTTTTTTAAGTTCCAACCTAACATCCAATGCAAGCCTGAAGTAGCACCCTCACCCATTTGAGGATTTCCTGGATCAATATTCAATGTTGCTCTGTATCTCTGTTCAACAACTGGCGTAATGTAATCTGTTACAGTTTCTATATTGCCAACCCATTTATTTAAATGATTAATATCAAGCGCTTTATTATCCATTTGTCGAACCTCTATTTTTTTTTAATATTTAAACTATTAAATATAAAAAATATATTAATATCAACGAATAAAAATTTATATAAGGGGAAATTCGAATTGCCTTCTTTAATTTTGCATGTAGACGAAATCATAGAAAACTCACTTGAAATAACTGAAGTTATTAGATTAGAAAAAAGAATAATAAATATAATTCAAGAAGAATTAGAATCTGAAAAAAATAACTGTCAAATTATATGGATTAAGAGCAAAATAATTACATCAAACTATAAAATTTTTGGAGAATTGAAGTTTAGAGAGAAAAAAACTAGAAATATAGACAGAATAAATGATTGCATAAGAAGAATTGGTGAGATTTTACAAAAAAAATTTAAAGTTTTTATAAGACTTAGAGCATTCTCAATAAAAGATTCATCTATAGCAGCGATAGATTTAGAAAATTAAAATTGTATTTCCAATAAGATAGAAGGACCAATAATGAGTGAAAATATCGTATTAACAAGTGTAAATGAAAGAGGAATTGCAGAGGTTATTTTAAACCGTCCAGAAAAAAACAATGCATACAATGGTGAAATGATTATTGAATTAATTAAAAGTTTTGAGGCTTTATGTAAAAATAGTTCTGTAAGAATAGTCATTATTAAAGGTAATGGAAAACATTTTCAAGCAGGTGCCGACTTACAATGGCTTAAAGAGATTGGTAATCTTAGTCAAAAAGAAAATATAGAAGTTTCTAGAAAAACCGCTTTAGCAATTAGAGGTCTTACTGAATTCCCTAAGCCAATAATAGCAATGATCCATGGCGGATGTTTTGGCGGTGGCACTGGAATTGCTGCTGCTGCTGATATCGTTATAGCGAGTGAAGATTCAATTTTTTCCATTTCTGAAGCTAGGTGGGGAGTAATGGCAGGAATTATAATTCCTCACTTAAATGCAAGTATTGGAGTTAGGAATGTTAGAAAATATGCTCTTACTTGTGAGCGTTTCGATGCTAGTCAGGCAAAAGATATGGGATTAGTTCACCTTGTTTGTAAGACTGGCGATCTTGAAAATGCCGTCAAACCAATTATAGATAATTTGTTGATGTGTGCCCCGGATGCATTGGAAGCAACAAAAAGAAGAACTTTAATAGAAAGTAGTTTAATATTATCTGAAGAAAAATTTGATGAACTTGTTTTTGAACATTCTCAAAAAAGAATGACCGATGAAGCAAAAGAAGGGCTTAATAGTTTTCTTGAGAAAAGGGCTGCATCTTGGTACAAAAATTAAATTGATAGGGAATATAAAATGCCTGCTTTAGTTACGAATTCAAAAATATGGGGAGAAATGTTTGGAACAAAAGAAATGCATTTATTATTTTCTGATGAGGGTACCACAGAGTTATATTTAGATGTAGAAGCAGCTTTAGCAAGATCACAGTCAAAGTTAAATATTATACCAAAAGAAGCTGGGGAAAAAATAACTCAAGCAGCAAAGGTAGACATAATTGATTGGGGGAAACTTGAAAAAAGGACATCTATAGTTGGATATCCAATTCTTCCACTGGTAGAACAACTAAGTGAAAAAGTTGAAGGCAACTTTGGACAATTTTGTCACTGGGGCGCTACAACACAAGATATTATGGACACAGCAGATGTTCTTCAAATTAGAAAGGGTCTTGAATTATTATCTAAAGACCTAAAGTCAATTTCAAATGCTTTAGAAAAAATTGTTGAGCATCATATTAAAACACCTATGGCTGGTAGAACACATTTGCAACATGCTTTACCAATATCGTTTGGCTATAAGGCATCTACTTGGTTGTCAGGGATTGATAGACATCAAAAAAGACTGGAGGAAATAAAGGAACGAATTTTCGTTGTATCATTTTTTGGAGCAGCAGGAACACTTGCTTCTTTAGGTGAAGATAATGGCCTCAAGACACAGTCAGCCTTGGCTGAGGAATTAGATTTAAATGTTCCTGACGTTAGTTGGCATTCTATTAGAGATAATTTTTGTGAAGTAACTGGTTGGCTTGCAATGGTCGCCGCTTCACTTGGTAAAATAGCTTATGATGTGATGTTAATGATGCAAACAGAAACACAAGAAGTGGCTGAACCATATCTTCACGGACGAGGTTCTTCTTCAACGATGCCTCAAAAAAGAAATCCTATTTCTTCTGAGGTAATGTTGGCTTGTTCAAAACTATTAAGAGAACATCATTCTTCTATGCTAGATGCTATGGTCCTTGATCATGAAAGAGCTACAGGTCAATGGCATGTAGAATGGCATGCAATACCTAACGCTTTTTTAATTGCTTCTTCATCTTTCAACTCAGCTAAGTATCTTTTAGAAGGTTTAGAAGTTTCACCAAAAAAAATGAAAGAAAATATTTATAAAACCAATGGGTTAATTGTTGCAGAATCTGTTATGATGGCCCTAGCACCCAAGATGGGAAGACAAATTGCACACGATTTAGTTTATGACTGTTGTAGAGAATCAATTAAAAACAACATATCATTCATAGATACGTTATTAAAAAATAAAGAAATTTCTAAATTTTTTAATGAGAAAGATATGTTAAAAATTTTAGATCCATCTAATTACTTAGGAGCAGCTCCTTCTATGGCACAGAGACTTTTAGATAAAAGAAAGTTACGCTAACATAATGCAAAAATTGATGAAAAAAGAAAGCCTGGATAAATTTTTAAGTAAAGAATTTCCTCAAGTTAGCAAAAACTTCAAAATATTAGATGTAAATGATCAGTTTTTTTCAATGCTAATGTATATAACTAAAGAACATTTGAGACCAGGGGCAACAGTTTCAGGTCCGACAATGTTTTTATTAGCAGATGTAACTTTTTATTTAGCAACTTTAAGTATTATAGGTCCTAAAAGTCTTACTGTTACAACTAATTGTTCAATAAATTTTTTAAGGAAACCAAATGAAAAAAATTTAACTAGTAAAGCCAGAATTTTAAAATTAGGAAAAACTTTAAGTGTCGGTGATGTTTTAATTTATTCAGAAGATATTGACGAGCCTGTTGCCCACGCCTCACTTACATATTCAATTCCACAAAAATAGTTTTCTAAAATTTAATTTTTATTATCATTTAATATCCATGACTTGTAAAATTTTTTAGTATATAGATTATTTTTTATAGATTTTAATATTAGGAGCGTCTTTATGAGTTTTGTTGAAACCGAGATTAATGGCCAAATAATTACTATCAGATTAAATCGTCCAGAAAGATTGAATGCATTAAGTACCGTTATAAGAAAAGGTATGGCAGAAGCATTCAATAGATTTCATGAGGATAAAGATTTAGAAGTAGCAATTTTGACAGGAACTGGAAGAGGGTTTTGTGCAGGCGAAGATATGAAAGAGTCTATTGACAGAGGCATCCCAGGATCCCCAAAAGAATTTGTAGAAGAAAACTTAGTTGACCCATTTCAGACTGGCACTCTTCAAAAGCCGGTCATAGCAGCGGTGAATGGATATGCCATGGGTGGCGGATTTATGTTAGTTGAAAGAACAGATCTAAGGATTGCTGTTAAAGAAGCAATTTTTGAAATGTCAGAAGCAAAAAGATGGCTTCTTGGTGGTTATAATCATGGGCACTATGGTAATCTGCCTCATCCAGTCGCAACTGAGATGGCTTTTGGGTATAGAATTTCTGCAGAGAGGATGCATCAAGTAGGTTTCATTAATCGTTTAGTGGAAACCAAAGACCTTATGAATGAAGCTCATTCTATGGCAGAACATTTACTTTCACTACCTCCTGCAGCAAGAGTAAACACACTTTATATGATGAAACATATGGCACCAAAAATTAGTCCTAACATTGCTGACCTTGCAGAAAAACTACATCTTCATGGAGACACTGAGGATAGAATGGAAAGTAGAAGAGCTTTTGCTGAAAAAAGAAAACCAAACTTCAAAGGTTGGGTTAAACCAGAAGATAGATATAATATGCCAAAATTAGAAGAAAATTAGAGGTAAAAATGAGTGAAATGATTGGTGCTCTATCTGGATTAAAAATAGTCGCGTGTTCAACAGCACAGGCTGGAACTGTTCCCTACATGTTAATGGCAGATCTTGGTGCCGAAGTAATAAAAATTGAAACTCCAGGTAAGGGTGATAATAATCGTAAATCAGGTTTTTTAGAAAAAGAAATAGGATCATTTTTTGAGACTAATAATAGAGGAGTTAAAAGTTTAACACTCAACCTTAAGTCAGAAAAAGGACAAAAAATACTACATAGTTTAATTAAGGATGCCGATGTATTTGGACAAAATTTTAGACCAGGTGTTGCTGAAAAACTTAATTTTGATTACGAAACATTAAGCAAAATCAATCCTAAAATAGTTTACGCCTCTGTTTCTGCTTACGGACCTGACGCACCAGATGGACATTTACCAGGAACCGATGCTGTAGGACAAGCTCTGAGCGGAATAGCTGAAGCATATTCAATACCAGGAAACAACTTAAGAACCGGGGTGGCCTCAGTTGCAGATGAAAGCTGTGCAATTCTAACCTTTGGAGGAATTTTGGCGGCCTATATAAATGCTCAAAAAACAGGGAAAGGTCAAAAATTAGAAACTTCTTTAGTTGGGAGCGCATTTAGACTGCTTGGCTGGACTATGACAACAGCAATGTGGAGTAAAAAACCACCAATCACAGGAGCTAGAATTAATGGAACAAGAGAAAGACCAGGAATAGCGGCATGTTTTAATGATGTTGATGGTAAACCTTTTGCACTCCAGCTCGACCCAGATGATTGGCAAGAAGCAATGAAAGTGCTTAACTTTTTTGATATTCTTACAGAAAATGGTCTTATTGACCTTGGTTTGGCATTTGAGTCCGAAATAAAGAAAACAGAAATTTTGGAT
>CACHEH010000004.1 GCA_902578805.1 uncultured SAR116 cluster alpha proteobacterium | reverse complement strand
AAGATGAAAATGTTGCAATTACTTCTGAAAATAATAATGTTATTAAATATTCTGATTTAAAAAAACACATCTTTGATATTTCTGGACAGTTATCTAGCCAGGGAATTATGCCATCCAACAGAGCAGCAATAGTCCTGCCAAATGGCCCGGAAATGGCAACTGCGTTTTTGTCAATTTCTAGTTATATGTCAGCAGCTCCTTTAAACCCTTCATATAAATTAAAAGAATATGAATTTTACTTACAAGATCTTATGCCTAAAATAGTTATTGTAGAGAAGGATAGTCAGAATCCAGTAGTTGAAGCTGCAAAAAATCTGGGTATAGAAATATGTGAAATCAAGAAAATTGATAATGCACCAGCTGGAATATTCAATTTATACAACAAAACCGCAAATTTCGAACTTGCTACTGAAAATAATGAAGCTTTGGTTTTGCATACATCTGGAACAACCTCAAGACCAAAAGTTGTACCATTAACAAATAAAAATATTTTTTCATCTGCAATTAATATTTCAAATTCTCTTCGACTAAGCTCACAAGATCATTGTTATAATATTATGCCTCTTTTTCATATTCATGGATTAATTGCGGTATTAAGTTCTTCGATTAATGCTGGGGCTTCTGTTTATGCGAGCAGTGGTTTTAATGCACTTCAATTTTTAGAAACAGCAAATACAGAATCAATCACATGGTATTCCGGTGTCCCAACAATGCATCAAGCTATTTTAATGCGTGCAAAAAAGAATCCAAAACTTGCCGAAGAACTTTCTCTAAGATTTATCAGATCTTCATCTGCATCATTACCTCCAGCTGTTTTTGATGAACTAAAAAAGATATTTAAGACAACTGTTATTGAAGCATACGGAATGACCGAAGCCACTCATCAAATGACATCGAATCCTCTGCCCCCTGAAAAACAGAAAGCTGGCTTTGTTGGCAAACCTGCTGGCCCTGAAGTTTGTATAATGGATGCTCAAGGTAACAAGCTTGATACAGGCAAAGATGGAGAAGTGTGTATTCGGGGAGATAATGTGACAAATGGCTATGAAAATAATGAAGAAGCTAATAAAACTGCTTTTGTAAATGGATGGTTTAGGACAGGAGATCAAGGTCATTTTGATGATGAGGGGTATTTAAAAATTTCTGGAAGATTAAAGGAAATTATAAATAGAGGTGGTGAAAAAGTATCACCTTTAGAACTTGATAATATCTTAATGGAACACGAAGCTGTTGAACAAGTTGTAACTTTTGCAGTTAAAGATAATTTACTTGGAGAAGCTATAGGCGTTGCAATTGTGTTAAAGAGTGGAATTGATTGTAATGAAATAGATATTAAAAATTATGCCCGAAAACATCTTGCTGATTTTAAAATTCCAAAATATATATGTTTTTTAGAAGAAATACCTAAAGGAGCCACAGGGAAATTACAAAGAATCGGACTTGCAGAAAAACTTGGTTTAGAATAGAGAAATTTTGAAATGAATATTTGTGTATTTGGTGCAGGAGCTATTGGAGGATATATTGGATGCAGCTTAAGTAAAGCTGGAGCAAATGTTTCATTGATTGCTAGGGGACCTCATAAAGAAGCTATAGAAAAAAATGGGTTAACTTTAATCACTGGAAATAGTTCAGATACTTTTAATTTGAAAGTAACAGAAAATCCAAAAGAGTTAGAAACTCAAGATTATATAATAATTGGTGTTAAAGCGCATGCTATAGCTAGTATTGTTGAAAATTTAAAACCACTTTTAAATAAAAATACATCTATTTTATCTGCAGTTAATGGAATACCTTGGTGGTATTTTTACAAAGCAAACTCAAATACAATTTTAGAAAACACTCATATAGATTCTGTCGATCCTGACGGTATTATCTGGAAAAATTTAAATCCAGAACGAGCACTAGGTTGTGTTGTTTATCCAGCATGCGAAATAGAAAAGCCAGGTGTTATAAAACATATAGAAGGAAATAGATTTAGCCTTGGAGAACCTAATGGTATAAATACAGATAGATTAAAAATATTATCTGATCTTTTTATTAAAGGTGGACTAAAAGCTCCACAAAAGAAAAATATAAGAGATGAAATTTGGATTAAATTATGGGGGAATTGTTCATTTAATCCTATAAGCGCAATTACAGGAGCTAGCTTGGATATAATTGGAAACGATCCAAGTTCAAGAAACTTAATCAAACAAATGATGGAAGAGTGTCAAAAAGTTGGAGAAGCAGTTGGTATTAATTTTGGTGTTTCAATTGACAAAAGAATTGATGGGGCTTCTTCAATAATTGGACATAAACCATCAACAAGACAAGATATTGAAATGAAAAGACCCCTTGAGATAGATCCTATAATGAGTTCAATAATAGAAATTGGAAACAAACTCAAAATCCCTACGCCTATGTTAAAACATATTAACAGTATTTTAAAACTTAAGGCAGATTATTTAGGCTTGTATAATAGAAACGAACTTATAGAAAAATTAACAATCTAAATTATCAAATGCATTAAAACCATTTTTGTCTTCGATTTCGACAACCCAACAATCTCTGTCTATTTCAATTTCTTTAGAAATTCTTTTATCAATTTCTTTAGTCGTTACTCGTTTTTGTGGATATAAATCTGCAAACTCAATAATCTCTTTGTCATTATTCAAATCATATTTAATATTTCGTGAGAAAAGTTTGGAAAAACCATCTAGAGTATCAATTTTTACAAATATAGCACCTGCCTGCTCATCGCCTCTTTTGATTACGTAAGCACTTGTTAAATTTTTTTCTGCAATCCTAATACCTGCATTAATTATTGTTTCTGCCTTTAATTCATTCATGTTGTTTAATATAAAATATTAAAAATCCGAACACCTGCCGCCTTTTTCCCAATCTCCGTATCTTGTAGGTTCTGGACCTTTTGGGCCACCCTGCTCTTTAGAAACAATTAAATTTTCCTTTAATTTATCTTTTGTATTATTTTGTTCTTTTAGTTTGTTCAATTTTGTAGTTTTATTGCTCATTATAATTTACTTTCTATAAATTCCAATTAATAAATCAACAGTATAATATTAATTTTTGTTATAATTACAAGGTAGTAGTTTTGATTGAACGGAAATCGCTTAAATTTCAAAAATTAGCAAAAAATACGAGGTTAATTGCTTTAGAAATTTGGATTTTAGTTTTTTATAAAAACAAAAACTTTGAAAAAACTATAAATAACTCCTTTGATTTTAATGTACTAGACAAAAGGGATAAATCCTTCGTGTATCTTCTGGTTAATTCATCTATGAGGAGACACAAACAAGCACAAAAAATTTATACTAAATACGCAAAGCAAGGTATAGATCCAAGGAACAGATACTTGAATAGTATTTTGCTCATTGCAACAGTTCAACTAATTTGGCTAGAAATAGCACCTTATGCAGTCATAAATGAAGCCGTGTCACAAGCAAAATTATTTATTAGTGAGAAGCAGTCTAAGTTAGTAAATGCAATTCTTAGAAAAATCATTCAAAATAAAAAAGAATTTTCTAATATAATTTCAAATGCAACTTCTAACTTACCAGAATGGCTTTTTAATAGTTGGACATCCTTATACGGGAAAAAAAATGTAGACGAGATTGTTAAATTAGCAATGGACCCTCCTCCACTTGATATTGTTATATCAACAAAAATAACAAAAAAAGAAAAAGAAATAATTAAATCAGATCTAAATGGCGAAGAGATATTTCCTAATGTTCTAAGATGCTCATTTAATGGCAATGTGGAAGATCTACCAAGATTTAAAGAGGGAATATGGTGGATACAAGATGCAGCATCTCAAATACCTTGCGCTATATTATTATCAAAAATAAAAAAATTTTTTTTTAAACCAATACAAACTCTTAAAATAATTGATATGTGTTGTGCCCCTGGTGGTAAAACTGCTCAACTATTGGACAATGATTTGGTCTTAGAGTGTATTGAAAAAAATAAGGCTAGATCCAGAATTTTTAAAAAAAACATGGCGCGACTAAATTTTAATCCAAATTTAATAAATGTAAATGCAGAGGATTTTAATCCTGAATATAAGGCTGACCTTATTTTAATAGATGCACCATGTTCAGGAACTGGTACAATTAGAAAAAATCCTGATATTTTTATAAGAAATGCTCCAGATAATTTAGATAACTTTGTCTCAATACAAAATAAAATACTAGAAAATTCAGCGAAAATCCTGAAGAAAAATGGCCTTATCATGTATGTGACATGCTCTCTTCAAAAAATTGAAGGAGAAAGAAGAATAGAAGATTTTTTAAAAATTCATAAACAGTTTTCAATAGTTTGTTTTAACTCTGAAGATTATCCTAAAATAAATGATAGTATTACTAAAGAAGGATTTATTAGAATTCTGCCAAATCATTTTAATTTTAATTTTGAAAATGTTAGTAATGGAACTGATGGATTTTTTATAGCATTATTGAAAAAGGAAAAATAATTTAATGCTTAAATTAATAGATATATTTACAAATAATTATTTTCTAAAACAAAAACTTAAAGTGACAATTCCTAAAACACCAGTAAGAAGACTAACTGATAGCTGGCAAGGCTTAACTAAAAATGGGAAAAAAATTTTAATTAACCCCGTTAATACGAAAACTATTCGGGATTTTAATCAATTCAATTTCATAAGAGATTTAAAATCTGAGGGAAGCATAAAAGCAAGGTCAACTGCACGTTCATTAGTGGAAAACTGGATCAACGAAGATCATAACCTTAGATCTCATGAATATAATTCTGTAGTAATGGCAGAAAGAATTTCATGTTGGAGTTTTAATTATTCTTGGTTCGCAGAGAGTGGTGGATTAGATTTTCAAAAAAAAATTTTAAATTCTATTGCCTTACAATCTAAATTTCTTGAATTAAAACTCAATCAATCAAATGATAACCTTGAAAAGATAATTATTGTCAAAGGGATTTTAGTATCTAAGTCTATTTTATACGAAACGATAGACAATATTAATCAATTATTAACTATTATTAATGAAAAACTTGAAATTTTGACTAATACTGATGGTGGCCACATAAGCAGAAGTCCTGTTAAGCAATTAAATTTATTAAGGCATTTAATTGAGATAAGATCTATAATTGCGATTTTAAAAAATGTAGATGCTGAAGGGTTACATGAAAAAACAATAAAAATGGGAGAATTTTGTAGAAGTTTTCAGATGCCTGATGAATATTTTTCATGGTTTCATGAGGGTTCATTAATACCAAAAGAAATTATAAAGCAAACTTTAAATAGAATTGGATATAAAAATAGACTTTTTAGCATTGCTGAAGAAACTGGGTTTTGCAGATTATCAAATATGAATTCTGTTTTATTTGTGGATATAGGACTAAACAAAAAATCGTTTCATAATAAAAAAGCTAGCTTATTTGGTTTTGAATTTTTTTATAAAAAAGAGAAGATAATTTCTAACCTTGGAGAATTTCATAACTCAAAATATAAAAATATAAAAAGTTCTCTTTCTTCTACAGCAGCTCATTCTAGTCTAAATATAGATGATAGAAATAATATAGATCTTACAGGCAGAAGAATAACAAGAATATCAAATATCCAATTTGGAAAAACTAAAGATGGTAATTTATTAGATGCAACTCACTCAGGGTATGAAACAATTTTTGGCGTTCACCACAAAAGACAAATATACCTTTCTAATAAAAAAAATGAAATTAGAGGAAGAGATGAAATTTTAAATATTGGCAATATTGGTTCAATTCCCAAAAACGCATATATTCGTTTTCATTTATTTCCAGGCATTGAACTGATTAAAACTAGAAATGGTTCAGTATTATTAAATCATAAAAAGGGTTTTGTCTGGAAAATGAGCACTAATGTTAAGAATATAAGCCTAGAGGACTCGGTAATGTTTACCCCCAATGGTCCAAAACCATGCAAAGAGCTTAGTATTATTTTGAACTTAGAAAAAATAAGAGCTTATAAAAGTATTTCATGTAGTTGGGCATTTGAACTACAAAAATAATTTTAGGTTGACACACCCCATGAAAAGAAATTATTTGAAAACTATCCAATTAAAATAAAAAAGTTAATAAATGATAAATAATAATAAAGAAAATTTTTCTACAAAAGATATAAAAATCAAGAGAGCTCTTATTTCAGTAACAGATAAATGTGATCTTGAAATAATAGCTAAAGTTTTAGTAAAAAATAAAATAGAAATTCTCTCTACAGGTGGAACTGCTAAATATCTTAAAGAAAATTCTATTCCTGTAAAAGAAGTATCAGATCAAACAAACTTTCCTGAAATTTTAGATGGAAGGGTTAAGACCTTAAATCCTAAAATACATGGCGGTATTCTTTTTAGAAGAGACAATACTTTACACTTAGAACAAATTCAGAAACATGATATTTACGAAATAGATCTCTTGATTATTAATTTATATAGATTTAAAGAGACATTACAAAAAACATCTAAAAATAGAGATATAATAGAAAATATTGATATTGGCGGACCAGCAATGATTAGAGCTGGAGCGAAAAATCATGAATTTGTAACAGTTGTTACAGATCCTAATGATTATCCAGAACTTATTTCACAAATTGATAATAATGGAAAAATTAAATACTCACAAAGAAAATATCTTGCTGCGAAGGCATTTAAATTAACAAAAGAATACGATAATGCCATTTCAGATTGGTTAGAAGATAAGAATATTATCTCATCAACTTTTCCTGAAAATTTGTCAATTAATTTAAATAAGTCATTTGAAATGAGATACGGTGAAAACCCACATCAAAAAGCAGCTCTTTATAAAACATCTGATAAAAGAAAAGGAATAACAAATAGTAAGAAACTTCAAGGCAAAGAACTTTCTTATAATAATGTAAATGACGCAGACGCTGCATTTGAGCTAATCTGTGAATTCAAAAAACCTGCTGTTGCTATAATTAAACATGCTAATCCCTGCGGAGTAGCAGAAAACGATGATCTTAATTCTGCTTGGGAAAAAGCACTTCAAACAGACCCTGTAAGTGCTTTTGGGGGCATAGTTTGTATAAATAGAGAATTAACAAAAGATTTAGCTCTTAGAATGAAGTCACTTTTTTTAGAAGTTATTATTGCTCCCAGTGTTGACAGAGAAGCTTTAGAGATTTTCGCTGACAAGCCTAATGTTAGAATATTGACAACTGGTTCATTACCTTCATCGGAAGATAAAGGTTTATTATTTAAATCTATTTCTGGTGGGATACTAGTGCAATCGCGTGACTATAAAGTTTTAAACAGTGACAATATTAAAATAGTAACAAAAAGGAAACCAACAAAAAAAGAAATTGATGATCTAATGTTCGCGTGGAAAGTTGCAAAACATACAAAATCAAATGCTATTGTTTATGCAAAAAATTTACAAACAGTTGGAATTGGAGCAGGTCAAATGAGTAGAATTGATTCTACTTCAATAGCTAACGAGAAGGCCAAAAAAGCGTCAAAGTTAGCTAAATTGAAATCATCATTGGCTCATAAATCCGTTGTAGCTAGTGATGCTTTTTTTCCATTTGCCGACGGTTTAATTGCTGCAGCAAACGCAGGTGTAACTGCTGTTATTCAGCCAGGTGGTTCTATCCGAGACAAAGAAGTAATTACAGCTGCTGATGAAAGAAATATTGCAATGATTTTTACATCAGTTAGACATTTCAGGCATTAAAAACAAAGTGTCTCATCCTTTTTTAAAGATTTTAAAATTTTTTTTATTAAACTTGGTAGGGCTAAATCATTCATATTCTTTTTTTGGACAAATCTGTAAGAACTTTTGTCTAAGTCAATTAGCAATTCATTTTCATCATTTATTATAGCAATTGCTACAGTGCAATTAAGCTTAAAATGGGTAAAAATGTGAACCAAATTCTGATCTAGAATCTTCCATTTTAACCCTAAAAATTTATGTTTTTTTTTGTTAATTTTTGGAGAAGATTTAAACCTATTCCTTTCTTCATACCAACCTATAGAAGGTAGCATGTCCATGTTCGCTAAAAGTCCACTACTCTTATTTGTTTTAAACAAAACAGCACCATCTTTGTTTTTTAAGTAGAAGAATAACCCATATCGCTCTTCTTTTTCTTTTTTTGGAAGTTTAATTGGATATTGTTTAGCACGAGTTGAACCACCAACGTCACAAATAGCTAATAATGGACACATTGTACACCTTGGTGACTTAGGAATACAAATTAATGATCCTAAATCCATTAAGGCTTGAGCATAATCTCCATGCCTTTGACTAGGAAGATGTTTTTCAGCAATGTTTTTGATAAAAATCTTTGATTCCTCTATGGGTTTTTCAATCGCGTAAAATCTTGAAAAAACTCTTTCAACATTTCCATCTATGACATTTGATTTTGTATCAAATGCTATAGCCATGATAGCTGATGATGTATATTCGCCTATACCAGGAAGGGCAATTAAAGAATTTTTATCTGTTGGGAAAAATCCATTATATTTATTAGAAATTATTTTTGCTGTTTCATGTAAATATTTAGCTCTACTATAATAGCCTAATCCTGCCCAATATGAATTAATCTCATGTAATTCTGCCTTTGCAAGGGCATTAATATCAGGCCATTTTCTAACAAACTTTAAAAAATATGGTATGACCGTTTTTACTACAGTTTGTTGTAACATAATTTCTGACAAATAAACAAAATAAGGATTTGAAATCTCACCTGGGGGCGCTCTCCAAGGTAAAATTCTTCTATTAAGGTCGTACCAAGATAACAATGAATTAGAAAAAGTTTTATAGTTATTTTTTTTTAACTGTGACATAGAATTTTATTATATAATAAAACTTGAGAATTTAATTTAAAATAATTGTTAATATATGAAGTCTTTATTAAAAATCACAGAAAATATTGTTGAAAAAAGTCTGAGTAAATTAGGTTCTATTCAAAATCATATATTTTTAAATTGGGCACATATTGCAGGTCAATATGCAGATATAACAATTCCACATAAAATAAAATTTAGTAGAAAAAAAAATATCGATGGCCAAATAACAATTAAAGTCCAAAATGGCTTCGGACTGGAAGTTCAACATGCAACTCCATTTCTACTAGATCAAATTAATGCTCGATTCGGGTTTAAAGCAATATCACAAATAAAAATTATTCAAGCTGACATTCAGAACAACCTTGAAATTAAAAAAGAACCTATGACACGTACTTTGGAAAATACTTTAGAAAATTTGGAGTCTAATATACTTCCAGACAGTGAACTGAAATTAGTGATGCAAGAATTTGAGATTTCTAGAAAAAAATAGTTGCATTTAATAAAATCTTGTTCTTTGAACATTAATCTTAGTATATAAGTTTATTATAATTTGAAATTTTAAATGAGCAAAAAGTTTGGGGAAACATATGTTTTTAAATAGAAGATTTTTTTTACTAGGTATTGGTGCTTTTATTTTATTTTCAAAAAAAGGTTTTTCAAATCAAAACTCATTAAACGAGTCAATGCGAAAACAATTTTTGGGTTCTAATAATGCACCCATTAAAATAAAAGAATTCTTTTCATTAACATGTGGTCACTGTTCTAACTTTCATATAAAAACACTACCTCAACTCAAAAAAAAATATATTGACACGGGTAAGGTTCAATTAGAATTTATTGATTATCCTCTTGACAGGCTGGCCGTTATAGCAGCTACATTAGCTAGATCAATACCTACAAAGGATGGATATGTAGAAGCTGTTAGCATTTTATTAAAAAAGCAGAAACAGTGGGCATATTCAAAAAATCCTTTGAAAGAATTACAATCAATCGCAAAATTATTTGGCATATCATCAAAAAAATTTAATGACATTTCTCAAAACATTCCTCTTATGCAGAAAATTGTTACAAAAATGGAGAATGAGTCTAAAAACTTTGATATAAATTCTACTCCAACTTTCATTGTAAATAATAAATATAAAATTTCTGGAGCTCTATCTTTCAAAGACTTTGAAAAAGAACTTTTGAAGTCAATTAATGCAAAAAAGTCTTAAGGTAAAATTGGAAAAAAAATGAAATTCAAATCGATAAGAATTTCTGGATTTAAATCTTTTTTAGAGCCAACAGAAATAGACCTTAACGAAGGGCTAACTGGAATAGTTGGTCCAAATGGCTGTGGTAAATCAAACATTGTAGAAGCTATGAAATGGGTAATGGGTGAAAACTCAGCAAGACAAATGCGTGGCGAAGGTATGGATGACGTAATTTTTTCTGGATCAAATGAACGTCCGGCAAGAAATTTTGCAGAAGTTACAATTAAATTGGATAATACTGAAAAAAAAGCTCCTGCTAGTTTTAACCAATTTGACGAAATTGAAATTTCAAGAAAAATCGAACGAGAGAAAGGTTCGACTTACAGGGTTAATTCTAAACAAGTTAGAGCTCGAGATGTACAATTAATTTTTGCAGACACCGCTACTGGAGCTCGATCATCAGGAATTGTAGGTCAAGGAAGGATTTCACAAATAATTGAGTCCAGTCTAGAAGAAAGAAGAATAATTCTTGAAGAAGCCGCAAACATTAAAGGGTTACATAATAGGAGACATGAAGCGGAATTAAAATTAAACGGTGCGACTGATAACTTAAGTAGGTTATTAGATATTGAGAATACATACAATGAACAACTAATTGAATTAGAAAAACAAGGTAGAAAGGCAGCTCGTTACAGGTCAGTAGGAGATAGATTAAGAAAAGCAGAAGCTTCGCTTTTCTTGTCAATACTAAACGCCGCTGAAAAAGAATTTGATGAACTAGAAACAAAATTTGAGAAATCAAAAAATATCGTTCAAGAGGCTCAAATAAACTTATCTAAAAAGACAAAATCAAAGCTAGAAATATTTAATAAGTTACCTGAGCTAAGAAAAATTGAAACAGAAAAAGCTGCCATTCTACAATCGTTAAATATTTCAAAAATAAGACTAGAAGAAGAAGAAGCAACTTCAAAATTTACTTTGAATAATGTCTTAAACCAAATAACACAAATAGAAACTGATATTAAAAGAGAAATTGAAATAAAAGACGATGCAAATAAAACAATTGCAAATCTTCTTTTAGAAAAAGGCAAGCTACAATTAGATACAAAAGATTTTACAACTAAGAAAAATAATGCCTCAAAAAGAGTGAATGAACTTAAAGTAAAATCTGAAGATGCAGATGCAAAACTTTCATCCATAAATTCTGAAATTTTTTCAATAAAATCTGACAAATCAGATCTTGAAGATCGTATTAATAAATTAAAAGAAAAAATAAAAAATTCGAAAGATCAGAAATCACAGTTCAATATTTCTGAAGATAAAAAGTTAATTGATAAACTTGAAGAGAAAAGAATTAATATTGAAAATTTAATTAAAAAAGAAATTCATAAGCTAGAATCAACAAAAAAACAATTAGAAAATAAAAAGAATTTTAAAATACACCTCAAAGAAAAAAAGGCTAAAATAGATTATGACCTCAATGTAATTAGAGCTGATTTAAATTCTTTATCTTCACTATTAGGTTATAACGAATTCAAAAATAATACTCTGGAAGCAACAATAGATGATATAGGGAACCTTCAAGACCCAATTGGATCAGTTCTAGGTGAAACAATATTAGCTCCTGTAAAATCAAATAACTCAAACGAACAGAAAACATCTTATTGGAAAGATGGTATTACAGCCAAATTTCAAGAAAAGTTACCTAAAGGCGTTACTCCTTTAATTTCAAAAATTAAAAAGAATTCAATTCTTGATATAGCGTTAATCGGTATAGGCATTGTCGAAAATGAAAAAACTGCTCTTAAACTCCAAAAAGAATTATCTTTTGGACAAGCGTTGACAACCTTAAAAGGAGGCTTGTGGAGATGGGATGGATATGTTCAACCTTTAGGTGTTCAAAATAGTTATTCAGAAAGATTACAACAAATTACAACATTAAGAAATTTACAAGATGAATTACCAACTAGAGAAAAAGAGGAATTTAATATTGTTAATGAAATTAGTAAAAATAAGTTGGAATTAAAAAAAATTTTTGAAACAACGAAGGAAATAGAATCTAAAATTAGTTTACTGAATAATGAATTAAATGACACAAAATTATCAATTTCAAGTTTAAATTCAAAAATTAATTCAAGCACTATCTTATTCAAAGAACACCAAAATATTTTAGACACATCTCAAAAAGAATTAATAGATTTAGAAAAACTATCTGAAAAATCAGTAAACTTGCCAACTTTACTTGCTGACGAATTAAAAATCAGAAATGTAGCTGATCAATGTAGAAACGAATTAACAGATGCAATGGCTGCAGAACAACAAATTAGAAATCAAGAAAGTTATCAACAAAGAAACTTAATGCAAATTAACAATCAAAAAAATGATTGGGAAAATAGAAAAGACGAGGCAGAAACAAGAATAAAATCTTTAAAAGTAAGACTAGATAACTTGAAACAAGATAAATCAAGACTTGAGAAGCTTCCAGATAATTTTGTGGAAAAAGCAAATGAATTAAACCTTAAGATTGAATCAGCTGAACAAAACAGAAATTTTTCTGCAGATAAGTTAGTACAAACTGAAACATTACTTAACGAAGCAGAAAAATTAGAAAAATCTTCAGAACAAAATTTAGCATCTTTTCGAGAAGACATGATAAGAGTAGAAGCTTCACTTAATCTAGCTAAAACAAAAATAGAAAATATCGAGGATAGGGTTAACGAAAGGCTCAGGGTTAAGTCGAATCAGCTAAAAGAAATTATCAATTTAAGTGACAAGGAAGAAGTAAATATATCTATCGAAACTTTGGAAAAAACAGTACAAAGATTATTAAATGAAAGAGAATCATTAGGTGCGGTAAATTTACGTGCTGAAGAAGAAATGAACGAAATGAAACAAAAAATTGAATTGATGTCTAAGGAAAGAATTGACTTAGAATTAGCAATTGAAAAACTTAAAAGTGGAATTTTTGAATTAAATAAAGAGGGCAGACAACGTCTTAAAGATAGTTTTGAGCTTGTAAATAAAAACTTTAAGAATCTTTTTAAAAAGCTTTTTGGAGGTGGTGACGCTGAATTAAAATTAGTTGGAGATCATGATCCACTTAAAGCTGGATTGGAGATATTAGCCAGCCCACCTGGAAAAAAAATGCAATTACTATCCTTATTGTCTGGTGGAGAACAAGCTTTAACAGCTATATCTCTCATTTTCTCTGTTTTCTTGTGTAATCCTGCTCCAATATGTATTTTAGATGAAGTAGATGCTGCTTTAGATGATAGTAATGTTAGCAGATTCTGTAACTTATTAGATAAAATAGTTGACGAAACAGAAACTTATTTTTTAGTTGTGACACACCATAGATTGACGATGGCTAAAATGAATAGGCTTTTTGGTGTTACTATGGAACATAAAGGAATAAGTAGACTGGTTTCTGTTGATTTAGAACAAGCAAATAAGATTAAGGATATAGCCTAATTAAAGTTTTTGAAGTAAACTCTTGACTTATGTGTTAGCTCAAAATAATTTAAGCACGCTTATAGTTTTCAGTTGAAAGTATAATATGAGCAAATTAAATGAAGAAAAAAATTTATCAAAAAGAATTGATATTGCATTAGCTAAGAAGGATAATATAAAATCATCAAAAAACCAAGACTCACTAAATATTTATTATAGAGTTGGAACAGAATTGCTCGCAGGACTAATAATTGGTGCAGGCTTAGGATGGACTCTAGATCAGTGGATAAACACTACTCCCTTATTCCTTATAATACTCTTTATATTAGGTGGTTTAGCTGGAATATACAATCTTTGGAGAGTTTTGACTGGCAAAGGACTAAAGATGGGATTTTTTAACGAAAAAGACAAATAATATGAATTCACCTGTAGAACAATTTACTATTAAATCTATATACAAACTTAATTTTATGGGTATTGATGTATCCTTTACTAACGCGTCTATGTTTATGATTTTATCTATACTTGGATCTGTTTGTTTTTTATATCTTGGATCAAGAAAGCAAGCACTCATACCCAGCAGATTTCAATCTTTAGTCGAAATTTCTTATGAGTTTGTTGCCAATATGGTTAAAGAAAATGCAGGCAATGGTAGCCAAGCTTACTTTCCGTTCATATTCACTTTATTTATGTTTATTTTATTTGGTAATCTGCTTGGAATGATACCCTATAGTTATACTTTTACATCACAAATAGCAGTTACCTTTACATTGGCTGCAATTATTTTTGTAGGTGTAACAATTATCGCTATTTTAAAACATGGATTTAAATTTTTTACATATTTTTTTCCATCTGGTGTACCAATTGGCTTAGCGCCTTTGCTAATACCAATTGAAATTATCTCTTACTTTATACGTCCAATTAGTTTGTCTGTAAGATTATTTGCTAATATGTTAGCCGGACACACTATGATGAAGGTGTTTGCTGGACTGATAATAATGATGGGATCGGCAGGCGGCGTCTTAAAAGCAGGAGCCGTATTGCCTCTTTTGGCAGTTATTGGTTTGACTGGACTTGAATTTTTAGTAGCTGCACTTCAAGCCTATGTTTTCAGTATTTTAACATGTATGTACCTTCATGACGCAATACATTTACACTAATTCATTACTAAATTAAAAATTACTAAGAAAGGAAAAAAATTATGGAAATGGATGCCGCAAAATTAATAGGAGCTGGTCTAGCTGTTATAGCTTTGGCTGGAGTTGGAGTTGGAATTGGTAACATTTTTGCTTCATTAGTTACCGCTGTGGGAAGAAATCCAGCAGCAAAGAATGAAGTTTTTGGAATAGCTATTTTAGGATTTGCTTTAACAGAAGCTGTTGCACTTTTCGCACTAGTTATTGCACTATTACTATTATTCACTTTCTAAAAAATTAATTCTGCCTATAGTAATTTAACTATAGGCATATTTTAACTTTATTAAGAATAACAAATGACAAACTATAGTAAATTTATCTTAGTTCTGCTACTGACAATAAACTTATCTTATGCTTCAAAAGCTGATGAAGGTAAAGCAGGTCTGCCGCAATTAGATTTTAACACATATCCGTCTCTTGTTTTTTGGTCCATAGTATCACTGATTTTAGGTTATCTATTGATGAAATATTTGGTAACTCCAAATATAAAATCAATTTTAAATAACCGGGAAACCAACATCCAAAATGACTTGGTAAAAGCCAAGACTTCAAGTCAAGAGACAGAAAAAATTAAAGAAAACATTATTAATTCTCAAACAGAGTTAAAGTCAAAATCACAATTAATTATAAACCAAGCTTTATCTGAAACAAAAAAGAACATTGAAAAAGATGAAAAAGAAATAAATAAAAAATTAAATGAAAAAGTTGTCATAGCTGAGAAAAAAATAATGGATATGCAAAAATTAGTTATAAATGAGGTAATAAACAACGCCGAAGAACTTACTTTAAAAGTTATTCGAGATTTAACCGATTTAAAATACAATAAGATTGAAGTTAAGAAAGCAATTGATACAGCATCAAAAAATATATTGATGGAGAAATAAAATGTACTTTGACGAAACGGCGTGGGTTGCAGTTGCATTTATACTATTTTTTGTATTGGTTTGGAAAAAAGGTAAGAAAGCTATACTTTCTTTACTAGATGAGAGATCTTTATTGATTGAGAAAGAACTTAATGAAGCAAAATCACTTAAAGAAGAAGCTTTAGAAGAACTAAGGCTTGCCTTACAAAAACAAAAAAATGTTTCTGATGAGGCTGAAAATCTAATTAAAGATGCGAAAGAAACTGCATTGAAAATTCAAAAAGAAGCAAACTTAAAATCCCTTGAAATGATTAAAAGAAAAGAAGATCAAGCTAAACAAAAAATCTTATCGTTAGAAGCTGAAGCTGTAAAAAACATTAGGGAAATTACTAGCAGTATCGTAATTGAGTCTTCTAAAATTTATATCAAACAAAAACTTGATGATAAAGAAAATATTAATTTAATCACTAAATCTTCTAACGAGATTAAATCATCTATTTTAAAATAACTACTTTATACCTAACAAAACTTGTCCTCCAACAGGCACATTCAAATCAAATGTTGTTGCTCTATCTACTATTTTACTACCTTTTAATAAAAATTGAGAATAGTTAAATTCATCTCTATCAAATTCTTTTTCATTTGAATCAATTGATACTACACTAATATTGACAGGAACATAGTCCTCATCTGTTGTATCATTTCTGATTGCTCGTATATTAACAGAGAGTTCCATTTGAATATCATTGTCATCTTTAAAGCAAAGTTTCTCTACACCTCTAATTCCTAGATAAACAGGAAGGTTACTTTTTGAATTAACAACAATTTCAGCTGCTTCCTTAGGTGAAATTAATTTTGGACATTCAACAACATCTTTTTTAAAAGTTGAACATCCATTAAAAAATAAAAATGAAATTATAATTAAAATTCTTATCATACATAATATCCTAAAAACATAAAAAGTTTGGTAACTTGGCTAATCTTTATTGACGTATTGATTGTAATACATCAAAAATAAATTATGAAGAAACAAAAAATTAATTTATATCTTGCATCTCCAAGAGGTTTTTGCGCAGGTGTTGATAGAGCTGTAAAAATTGTAGAAGAGAGTATTAAAAAATTCGGAGCTCCAGTCTATGTTAGACACGAAATAGTTCATAATAAAGACGTCGTTAATTCTTTAGCTAAAATTGGCGCTGTGTTTGTTGACGAAGTTTATGAAGCACCAACTGATCGTCCAATTATTTTTTCAGCACACGGCGTAGCTAAATCTGTTATGAACGAAGCGAAAAAAAGAAAAATGATTTCTATCGATGCAACTTGTCCGTTAGTAACTAAAGTTCATAATGAAACAATCCGTCATTATAATTTGGGAAGACACGTTCTATTAGTTGGACATAAAAACCACGTGGAAGTAATTGGAACTATGGGACAAGTTCCAAAAAATCATATTACTCTCATAGAAACAGAAGAAGATGCTTATAAAGTTAAAGTAGATGATCCAAACAATTTAGCTTTTGCTACCCAAACGACATTGTCTGTAGATGACACAAGTAAAATTTTAAGTATTTTAAAATCTAAATTTCCCAATATTAAAGGACCTAGTTCTGAAGATATTTGTTATGCTACCACAAACAGACAAATGGCAGTGAAATCAATGTCAAAAATATGCGATTGTATTTTAGTTATTGGCGCTGAAAATTCCTCAAATTCTGTTCGTCTAGTAGAAGTAGCATTATCTCATGGTGTTAAAAAAGCTATTCTAATACCAAACGAGAATAAACTTGATTTGTTTTTAAAAAAATTTGATCCCTTAAAATCTCCTAATATTGGTTTAACTGCTGGTGCATCAGCACCTGAGACTCTAGTACAAGTATTAATATCTAAACTAAAAAAAGATTTTGAAGTTAATTTGATTGATCATGAAGTAACAAAAGAAGATGTTAAATTTAATTTACCAAAAATTTTACGATAAGTTTTAGGATTTCGGATTGGCAGTCTATACAAATTTAAATGAAGGTCAAATAATAGACTTTTTAAGGCTATACGATATTGGTGAATTAATTTCATATTATGGTATCACAGAAGGAATAGAAAACAGTAACTTTTATTTAAAAACGTCTAATGGTAATTTTATACTCACTATTTTTGAAAAAAGAGTAGATATTAAGGATATTCCTTTTTTTATCAAAATTATGCTTCATTTAAACAAAAATGGTTATTATTGTCCTAAACCAATATGTGATAAGAATGACAAATTTGTTCAAGAATTAAGAGGGAAACCATCAATAATTGTAAATTTCCTTAAAGGCAAATCCAAAAAAAACATAACAATTGAAGATTGTAATCAAGTTGGTTCAAGTATGGGTCTTATGCACCTCTATAGTAAAGATTTCAAAATTCAAAGAGAAAACTCACTTTCTATCAAGGGATGGGAAAAATTAATTAAAAATTGCAGCACTGCTGTACCATCGAGTATATTAGATAAACTTCAACCTGACTTGATGAAAGATATAAAAAATTCATTTAATTTTTTAGTAAAATTTTGGCCACATGACTTACCAAAAGGTTTTATTCATGGAGATTTGTTTCCCGATAATGTTTTTTTTATTAATGATAAAATTACGGGAGTTATTGATTTTTATTTTTCATGTACCGATATACTCATATATGATCTGGCGATTGCTATCAATGCTTGGTGTTTTGACAAACAAGACAAATTTCAAGATAAAAAATATCAAGCTCTATTAAAAGGTTACAACTCTAAGAGGAAATTAAGTAAAGATGAAGAATTCTTTTTACCGCTATTGTGCCAAGCTGCTTCTTTACGTTTTTTATTAACAAGATTATTTGATTGGGTTAACACACCTATTGAAGCTAATGTTGTACCTAAAAATCCAGAAGAATATATAACAAAACACAAATACTTTAAGAAATTAGTTAAAAATATAAAATATATAGAAAATGAATCATGAAAAAAGAAATTACTATTTTTACAGATGGTGCGTGCTCTGGAAATCCTGGAAAAGGCGGGTGGGGAGCTGTGTTACTTTATCAGGATAATGAAAAACATTTATCTGGATCAGAAAAATTAACTACAAATAATAAAATGGAACTTAAGGCAACAATTGAGGCTTTAAAAGCAATAAAACATCCAAGTAAAATAAAATTATATACAGATTCACAATATGTTAAAAATGGAATAACGGAATGGATTATTAATTGGAAAAAAAATGGATGGAAAACTGCAAATAAAAAAAAGGTGTCCAATAAAGAACTTTGGATTGAACTAGATGAAAATGTGAATCTTCATGATGTAGAATGGTTTTGGATTAAAGGTCATTCCGGAAACCATTACAACGAAATTGCAGATAATTTGGCTGTAAATGCTATGAATAAGTAATAATAATACTATAGATTTTTCAAAATATTTTCTGCAGTTGAAACCTCAAATGCTCCAACCTCTTCTACAAAAGATTTTTTGATAATATTATCATCAACTATCATTGAAAATCTTCTTGATCTATGCCCCATTATTCTACCAAAATTCATATCTAGCCCAAGAGACTGTGAAACAGAACAATCAGAATCAGACAACATATCAATTTTTCCTTCAACTTCATTTGCCAAACCCCATGCACGCATTACGTGTGGATCATTTACTGCCATACATGCAATTATATCTACACCTTTATCTTTAATATCTTGATAATATTTTATATAACCTGGCAAATGCTTTGCAGAACATGTCGGAGTGAAAGCACCAGGTAAGGCAAACAATACAACTTTTTTCGATTTAAAATAATCATCAGTTTTAACTTCATTGATACCCTTACTATCTTTTATAAGAAATATTCCTGAGGGGAAATTATTACCTATATCAGTTAACATGCAAACTCCTTATACTTTTAAAATTATATAAACTATATTACTAGGTTTTAAAATAAAATTATTTTGCTATTTCAATATATTTCTGGATTTCTTTAATAGTCACTAATTCAGACAGAATTTTACCATTTAACAATAATGGACCATAAATTTCATTGTATGGTATTCCATAACGTTCTTTTTTAGTCAGGAACTTTTTTATATTTTCATCAGGCTTAGTCCAATCTAAGACTAGAACTTTTACATTATTTTTTTTAAAAATTTCTGATACTTGTTTAGTTTCAAGTACTAAAGCTTTATTTACCTTACATGTTATACACCAATCTGCAGTAATATCTACAAATACTATTTCACCTTCAGCTGCCAACTGGTTTGGTAATGAAATATTTTTCTTTATATCCCAATTAACTATTTCTAAATTATTGTAGTAATTTGGACTGGTTTCATTCTTTACCTCTAAATTCATTAATAAATTGACTAACCATATGGATGTAAGCAGAAGGAAAATAGCCATAATTTTTTTAAAAGTTACTAACCATTTACCAGGCTTTGGAATAATTGATATGGTTTTAGGAAATAACATTATTAGAATTAAGGGTAATGATAAACCTAGACCCATAATTAAAAGAATGGAAAAAATTTCGAAAGTACCACCAGACAAGGCAAAGCCAACAGCAGTACCCACTAATGGTGCTGTACATGGAGTAGCTAATAAAGTTAATGTAATTCCAGTAAGGAAATCCCCAATAAAACCCTCATGCCTAAATGACAAAATATTTAAAATTTTTGGTGGTAAAAAAAAATTAAAGAACCCTAATAAATTAAAGCCAAAAAAAGCTGTTAGTAAAATCATAAAAATTAGAAAAGAGGAATTTTGAAATTGCACACCCCACCCAACAAGTTCACCTGCAGACTTAACAATATAAGTAGCAACAGCTAGAAATAAAAAAGATGTTAATATACCTAATATGTTAAATGATATTTTCTTTCTAAAATTTAACTTGTTTTCCGTTCTTAGATTTACTAACTGTACCATTTTCAAAGATAAGACTGGGAGAACACAAGGCATAAAATTTAAAATAAATCCACTAATTAAAGCTATAATTAAAATTTCAAAGCCAGTTGTAATTTTATTTGAGTTAAATTGTAATATGTTTTTATTCGGTGAATTTGACAATTGAGTTATAATTTTCTCATAACTTAAATCATTACTGAGAAAAGTTAATTTTAAATATTCAAATTCATAGTCTTTTTTTTCCTTAAATTTAATAGTTAAATTTAAAAGTTCACCAATTTTTGAGTATGAAGTTTTTTCAAAAATGAATTCTTTATTATCTTCTACAATGATATCATATGGGCTTATATTTAATTTATTTATAAATGATAATTTTAGTTTATCATCAGATTTATCAAAGGAGATAAGTTCTAAATCTTTACTTTCCAAAAACTTAGGTACTTTATTCTTATATTTAAGTATGTCTTTTAATTTAGAATGTTTTTCATCAATGTAGGTTAATTGTTTTAAATCATAATTATAATGTACTGGAACACATATTTCAGCACATACTTGTGCTTCAAATTTAAGTGGTCCTGATATTTTTTTGTTATTGTTTAAACGCTCTATAACAATTGGAAAAATTACTTCATTTTCATAACCAAATGTTTCAATACCAAAAAAATTAAATCTTTTAGGGTTAGGATAAAGTAAATTGATTGATTTAATGTTATTTTTTGTTTCCCATTTGATTACAGGGGGCAGCCCTGCATCACCTGGATTTCTCCAATATATTTTCCACTTAGGCAAAAGGTTTACTTTTAAACCTATAAGAATTTTTGATGGTTTGTTTTCAAATATTTTACCAAATAGAATATCAAATTTTACAAAATCATAATTCTCATTAGTTAAAGTATTTTGATTAAAAACTAGAGTGTTAGAATGGGATTTGTTTATATTAGATAGACTAATTAGGGTTAAAAATAATAAAAAAATTACTATTTCACAGTATTTAATATGTACTAGTTTATTGTGCATTATTTCTTTTCAGTTATTATAAGAATTGTCAGTAATATATTGGAATTATAACTATGGATCAAGAATTGTTAGGTAAACTATTAATTGCCTCTCCGGGACTTGAAGACATTAGATTTCAGGATTCTGTTATATTAATATGTGAACATTCTAAAGATGCAACTATGGGTTTAATTCTTAATAAACCTCTTTATAATTTTGACACATCTCAGTTTTTAAAGAAATTGAAAATAAATTCTGTAACTAATATTAAATCTAGTCCTACTTTTTTTGGTGGTCCTGTCCATCTTAATCAAGGCTTTATTATTCATTCTAATGAAAAGAAATACAAAACATCTGAAGATATTTTAGATGGCGTAATGATAACTAGTTCAGAAGAAATCTTAATTGATATTTCAAAGGATAAATCACCAGAATATGCAAAAATTTTCCTTGGATGTGCAGTTTGGAACCGAGGACAACTTGACAATGAAATACTTGAAAATTCTTGGATTATAACAAACTCTAATAAAGATTTAATATTTCATAATCATTTAGAATTTTCATTATGGAAAAAATGTCTAAAGAATATAGGTGTAGATCCAAGTAAGTTGGTATCGTATTCAGGAACTGCTTAGCTATTTAATTTAGCATTGTTGAAATTTCTAATTTTTTTAAAGATTTTGCATTTGGTCCTATTACTGACAAAACTGGCTTTGCAGATTTTAACAACTTATCACTTAATTGGTATATCGAATTTATAGATATATTTTCTATACTCGATATAACCTCTTTAGTTTCAATCAATTTTCCAAAACTAATCATATTTTTGGCAAAATATTCTGACCTTGAGCTATTACTTTCTTGACCCATTATAAAACCCGATTTCATTTGTGCTTTTGCTCTATCAAGTTCTTCAGAAGATATATTTTTTGTAATTTTTTTCCATTCCAATAAACTTGCTTCAAGTAGATGATCAACATCATTAGGTGAAGTTCCAGCATAAAAACCAAATACTCCTGACGAGTTTTGCATCTGTGTAAAACTAAAAATGGAATAACATAATCCTTTTTTTTCTCTTATCTCTTGAAATAATCTTGAAGACATTCCACCACCTAATATAATTGACAGTGCTCTCAGAGAAAAACGATCAATATCTGTATTTTTTAAACCTTCAATTCCAAACACTAATTGTGTTTGCTCTAAGTCTCTATCTTCAGAAATAAAACCTGAAGTCCATTCAGAATTTACTTTTTTTGGCATATTATTATTTTTAATTTCTGAAAATTTTTCTTCAACAATTTTAAAAATATTCCCACTATTTAGATTTCCAGACATAGAGACAACCATATTGTCTGGTGTGTAATTGGAATCCAGAAATAACCTTAAATCAGACTGTTTGAAACCACTTACAGTTTCTTTGGTACCAAGAATGGGCCTTCCCATGGGTTGATTTTTAAAGGCAGTTTTAGTAAAATTTTCAAATACTCTATCGTCTGGAGCATCATAAGATTGTCCTATCTCAGAAATTATAACACCTCTTTCCCTTTCAATTTCTTCTTTAGGGAAAGTTGAATTTTTTATTATATCTGATAATATATCTATTCCTAATTCCGCGTTTTCTTTTAATACTTTGAGATAATAAGCCGTAACTTCTTTACTAGTGTAAGCGTTAATATCACCGCCAACATCTTCAACTTCACGTGCTATTTTTTCTGCATTTCTATTTTTAGTTCCTTTAAAAGCCATATGTTCTAGCATATGGGCAATTCCACATTCATCAATGTCTTCATTGGAACTTCCTGCACCTATCCAAACACCAATAGATGCACTCTCAACGTTAATTTGGTCATTAATAATTTTTATGCCGTTATCTAGGATTTTAAATTTTACACTCATTACTTTCTCATAGTTTTTTTTATGTATTCTTGAATATCTTTTAGATTAGGCTCTATTATTTTAAAATTTTCTTTTTGTCTCATAATTTTTTCTAGGTGAGAAGAAGATTTAGGTGTTATTCCAATACTTTTTTTTATAACTTGTGGAAATTTTGCAGGGTGAGCACAAGCAAGAGAAATTATTGGAGAATCATTTGAAATGATCTTTTGTTCAATAGCCTTTTGTAAAGCACCGTAGCCAATCGCGCTATGTGGGTCAATTATATATTCATGATTAAGATATGTATTTTTAATTATGTCAATTGTTTCAATATCATCAATCTTAAAAGCAGAAAATAAATTATTTATTTTGTTAAGTTGATATTGACTAACTTGAAAATTTCCTTCGACTTTAAAGTCATACATTTGCTTTTTTACTAATTTTGAATCCCTATCATTTATCTCATATAAAAGCCTCTCAAAATTACTAGATACTTGAATATCCATACTTGGACTATAAGAAGGAGATACATTTTTTCGTTTCATGGTACCAGTTTCAAAAAATCTAGTAAGTATATCATTTTGATTTGAACCACATATCAATCTAGATATAGGAAGTCCCATTTTTTTTGCTATCCATCCTGCTAAGATATTTCCGAAATTACCTGTTGGAACTGAAAAAACTACTTCTTTTTCCGGGGATCCTACTCTGAGTGCAGAGTAAAAATAATAAACGATTTGAGGTAATAATCTAACCCAATTTATTGAATTTATAGCTGAGAGTGATGTTTGGTCTTTAAAATCTAAATCTTCAAAACAGTCCTTTACTATTGCTTGGCAACCGTCAAAATCAGTTTTAACAGATAAGGCGTGAGCTCCCTCCTCATTTATCCAAGTCATTTGTTTTTGTTGAACTTCTGAAACTCTTCCGTGTGGAAATAGAATAAAAATATCTATGTTTGCTTTACCCTTAAATGCTTCTAAAGCTGCAGAACCTGTATCGCCACTAGTTGCTCCTAAAATTACAGCTCTTTTACCTTTTTTTTCAAGCGCTAAATTAAATGCTCTGGACAAAAATTGCATAGCATAATCTTTAAAAGCAAGTGTAGGACCGTGAAAAAGCTCAAGAATGTATGTGTTTTTTTCGAGCTCCTTTAATGGAGCTACATTATCACCAAATGAAGAATAAATAGCTTGACATATATTTAAAATATCATCTTCATTCAAAAAAGGGTGAATAAAGGGTTTTAAAATTTTAGTGGCTAACCTAGCATAACTAAGGTCTTTCATGTTTTTTAAGTCACTATAGCTAAAACTTGGCCATCTTTCTGGCATAAACAACCCACCATCTCTTGCTAAACCCGCCAAAAGAACTTCTTCATATGAAAGAGAAACATCTCCTCCCCTTGTACTTGAATATTTAATATAATTATCCATTTCGTTTAGTCTTTTTAAATTTTAATCTTCCAGATGATGAATGATATGAAAAATACACAAATAGAAGGGAGAGAGCTAATCCATACCATGTAATCGCATATGATAAATGTTGATTACGAAATTTAGGTTTGCCATCGACACCAATTGGAAGTGTCAGGTTTTCCCCCATACGAAGAGCATCTATATAATATTTATCAATAGTTGAATTAGAAGTGATATTTATAAAGTCAAAAATTTGATTAGGTTTAATTGTAAACCAAAATCCGTTTTTTCCATCATTTTCTGGTACAAAATAACCTTTTGTTTGCGGATACCTTATAATTCCTTTTAATTTTACCAGACCCTTAGTGAGGCTAAATTTTCTTTTATTTGGGTTTTTATAACTTTCAGAAACCCAGCCTCTATTAATAAGAATAATTTTGTTATTTTCCATTTTAAATGGAGTTACCACATGAAACCCTGCATTACCCTCATAAGTTTTACCAGTGATGTATATTTCATTATTATGTAAAAAATACCCCGAAACAGTAACAGACTTAAACTCATTGATTAGAGACTTCTCTAATTCGGCAGGATCAATTATTGGATTAGACTGACTCTGAGTTAAATAATTCTCTATTAGCCCTTCTTTCCAAAAAAGTCTTTTAACTTGCCAAGTTCCAAAACTAATTAGCATTGCAAAAGTTAAAATTGAAAATATTGTTGGCCATAACATTGGCTTGAATTGTATTTTCATTATTAGTATATAACCTTAAATCTCAATAAGCACTATACTTACTTATTATCCACCCCACCAGTATATACAAACAAATAAAAACAACCAAACAACATCAACAAAATGCCAATACCAAGCTGCAGCCTCAAACCCAAAGTGATGGTCAGCAGAGAAATGGCCTTTAAGACCCCTAAATAAACAAACTGTTAAAAAAACTGTTCCAACTAAAACGTGGAACCCATGAAAACCTGTCGCCATGTAAAAAGTAGAAGCATAAATCCCATCAGTAAATGCAAAAGTGGCATGCTGATACTCATATGCTTGAACAGCTGTAAATAATGCACCTAGAATTATAGTTAAAATAAGACCTGTTATAAAATCTTTCCTATTGTCATGTTGAAGGGCGTGATGAGACCAAGTTACTGTGCAACCAGATAATAGTAAAATTAGTGTATTAATTAATGGAAGGTCAAAAGGGTCCAAAGCCACGATCCCTTCAGGGGGCCAAACACCAGTATCGGGGTACAAACTGGAGTCAAAAAAAGCCCAGAAAAATGCCACAAAAAACATAACTTCAGAGCAAATAAAAAAAATCATCCCGTATCGCATTCCAATTTGGACAATAGGTGTATGATGGCCTTGGTATTCAGCCTCTCTAACTATATCCCTCCACCAATAAAACATAGTAGCCAATACCATAAACAAACCCGCACCTAACACCCATATTGAGAGCGGGTATTCATGCATAAATAATGTAAGTCCTAGAAAAAGCGTAAAACCAGCAGCAGACCCTAATGCAGGCCAAGGACTAGGTTCAACTAAGTGATATTGATGTTTTTGTTCATCGCTCATTATATACTCCCTAATTAAACTATATATCCTAACTAAACTTAGTCCAGAAAATTATAGAATTTCAAACTATGTTTCAGCATTAAAAAATGTATACGACAAAGTTATCTCTTCCAAGTTTTTAGTGTTTTCGTCATCATTTATACTTGGGTCAACATAAAATGAAACTGGCATTTTCACTTCTTCACCCGGCTGTAGTGTTTGTTTTACAAAACAGAAGCAATCAACTTTCATAAAAACACCTCCGGCTTTTGGAGGAGATACATTAAATACTGCAGTACCAGTTGTTGGTTTGTCTGATAAGTTTTTTGCAGTGTAATAAATAACTTGTTGTATGCCAGGCTGTACAATTATTTCCTGTTTAGGTGCCTCAAACTCCCAATTTAGTTCTGGTGAAATATTTGAGTCAAATCTAATTTGAATATTTTTATATTGTCCATTAGATCCTGGAGCTATAGATGCTCTCTGGACCGTCCCAGCATATCCTGTAACCCTACAAAATAAATCATACAAAGGAACAGATGCAAAAGATAAACCAAGCATAAAAAGAACAATTAAAAATGTCCATTTTAATGAATTATAATTTTTTTTTGACAAACTTGAAGACATTTATCCCGTGATATCCATTCTTAAGATTGTAATAAAAAAGAAAAGAACGACCAAAAAAATTATAATACCTAAGATTGCAAAATTTTTGGATTTTCTATTTTCATAAAAATCTTTTATATATTGTTCGTTCTTATCAGATTTCATAGTTGCCCTGTTATATAATTGTTGATTAATTTATCGAAGCAAATAGTGGCAAATATAATAGTCAAATAAAATATTGAGTATATAAACAATCCTTTTTCTGAGCCTACATTGGCTTTTAAGATGGATACCGATCTTCTAATAAATTCTATATTAAGTATAGTTACAACGACAGCATAAAAGATACCAGTATGATTTAAAATGAAGGGAAGGTAAACGCAAGGCATAAGTAAAAGTGAATAAATAAATATATTCTTTCGAGTAACCATATCACCATAAACAATAGGCAACATTGGTATTTTAGCTGCCTTATAATCTGATTTATTTACTAAAGCTAAAGCCCAAAAATGTGGTGGTGTCCACAAAAAGATTATTAAGAATAAGATCAGAGCTTCTAAACCGAAAGAACCCGTAGCACAGATATGCCCAATAATTGGAGGAAATGCACCTGCTGCACCTCCAATTACTATGTTTTGTACAGTATATCTTTTAAGCCAAATTGTATAAACTACTGAATAAAAGAATATAGTAAAAACTAGCAAGCTCGCAGCTAGCCAGTTTATAGATAAACCTAATATAATAATTGACAAAATGGATGTAATTATTCCAAACGAGAGAGCTTCAGAGGGTTGAACTTTACCTGAGGGAATAGGTCTGTTTTTTGTTCTTTCCATTAATAAATCGATATCTCTATCGTACCATTGATTAAGAACCCCAGAAGCCCCAGCCCCTAATGCAATAGCAAAAATACCTATCAATGCTAAAATGGGGTTTATTGCGTTTTCAACTAATGGCGTCGCGCTGTAATAGCCAACAAAGGCCGTAAAGACAACTAATGACATAACTCTAGGTTTCATTAGATTAAGATAATCATATGGTGTACCTAAGTTGTTGTCTTCCTTAGTAATATCTTTTGTATTTACCGCTATCGAAGGCATAGTGATCTTAAGAACCAATCTTATTTTACTTTTGGTATTTCAGCAAAAGTATGAAATGCAGGAGGTGAGGAAACAGTCCATTCTAGAGTGTTATCAGTTGACCCCCAAGGATTTTTAACAGCCTTACGCTTCTTTATAAATGCCTCAATTATTACTACTAAAAATATTATTGCACCAAGCGCACCTATGTAAGCACCTATAGAAGCAACCATATTCCATCCAGCAAAAGCATCAGGATAATCTACATAACGTCTAGGCATACCTGCTAGACCTAAAAAGTGCATAGGGAAAAAAGTTAAATTTACACCTACAAATGTAACCCAAAAATGAAGTTTGGCTAATCCTTCACTATATTCATAACCAGTCATTTTAGAAAACCAATAATAAAAAGCTGCAAATAATCCATAGACTGCACCTAATGATAAAACATAATGAAAGTGTGCAATAACGTAATATGTATTGTGTAAGACAACGTCCAAACCAGCATTAGCTAACACAACTCCTGTTACGCCACCAACTGTGAAAAGGAAAATAAACCCAATTGCCCAATACATTGGAATTCTGAAAACTATTGAGCCCCCCCACATTGTAGCAATCCAGGAAAAGATTTTAATGCCTGTTGGCACGGCTATAACCATCGTGGCTGCTGTGAAATATGCTCTTGTATCTACCGACAAACCTACGGTATACATGTGATGAGCCCATACAACAAAACCAATGACACCTATGGAAACCATTGCATATGCCATTCCTAAATAACCAAATACTGGTTTTCTTGAAAATGTTGAAACTATTTGACTTACAATGCCAAATGCAGGCAAAATCATTATGTAGACTTCAGGATGCCCAAAAAACCAAAACAGGTGTAAAAACAATATAGGATCACCGCCACCCTCCGGAATAAAAAAACTTGTTCCAAAATTTCTATCAGTTAATAGCATAGTTATTGCCCCAGCTAAAACTGGTATAGCTAATAAAAGTAAAAAAACTGTAACGAGCATTGACCAGACAAACAAAGGCATTTTATGAAGCGTCATTCCAGGTGCTCGCATGTTGAAAATTGTTGTTATAAAGTTAGCAGCACCTAAAATAGAAGAGGCACCAGCCAAATGTAGGGAGAATATTGCAAGATCCATTCCCATACCAGGTGAGCCTGCAGAGCTAGAAAGGGGCGGATATATAGTCCAACCAACACCAACTCCACCGTCAACTACAGCTGATAATAATAATAAAACAAAACTTGGAGGTAAAAGCCAAAAAGATATATTATTCATTCTTGGAAAAGCCATGTCTGGTGCTCCTATCATGATAGGAACAAACCAATTACCAAAACCTCCAATTAACCCTGGCATAACAACAAAGAAAACCATGATTAGACCATGAGCTGTTGTGAAAACATTCCAAACATGCCCATCTTCCATATATTGAACGCCAGGGTTCATTAATTCCATTCTCATATAAATTGACATTGCCCCACCTATGAAAGCAGCAACTATAGCAAATATTATATACATAGTTCCTATATCTTTATGGTTAGTTGAGTACAACCATCTTTTTACAAAGCCTGTCGGAGCACCATGATGATCATGTGAAGAACCAGTAGTGGCGGCGCTTTGAGATAATGAAGCCATTATTTAATCTCCTTAACTTCTTTTTTTTCTAGTAATGCTATTTTACTATTTTCATTTATTGAATTTTTAGCAAATTTAACTTTTGCTTCCTTTAGCCATTTTTTATATTCATTTTTTGGTAAAGCTTGTATTACTATTGGCATATATGCATGATTAACTCCACATATTTGGTTACATTGTCCATAGTATTTTTTCTTTCCAATAGGAACCTCTGTCCAAATTTCGTTTATTCTTCCAGCAATAGAATAAACCTGTAGAGCAAGGGATGGTACGAAAAATGAATGCATTACATCATTGCCTGTGACAAGAAATTTAATTCTTGTGCCTTCAGGCACCACTAAAGGATTATCTACGTCTAACATTCTTTTTTGATTATCTTTTAAATCTTCCTCAGCAATAATATATGAATCAAATGAAATTTCTTCATCGGGATATTCGTAATTCCAATACCATTGTGCCCCAGACACCTTAACGACCATGTCAACTGGCTTATCTGCTTCAGTAAGATAGAGAAGTTTAAATGATGGAACGGCAATTACAACAAGTATTAGTACTGGGACAACAGTCCAGATTATCTCAATTAATGTATTGTGAGAAGTTTTTGAAGGTTTAACATTAGGTTTCTCTCTAAACTTAATACACACATAAACTAATAAGCCTAAAACAAAAACAGAAATGAGGGTTATAACTATAAGAAGAAAATTGTGAAGGTCTGTTGCCTTAGATGCAATAATTCCTGCCGGTTCTTGAAGATCCATTTGCCAAGGCTTTGGTTCTGAAGCGTGAGCAATATTTAAAAAGACAATCATCAAGACAGATATACAACTAAAGATGTAACTAATGGTTTTTTTCCAACTATTTAATGCAACTTGGAAAGTTGTTTTCATTATTTGTGCTCCTTAAACTTCAATCAAGATTTAACAAACATTTGTAGTATTATGGGTTAAAATAGTTTAAAATGATTCTAAACATGATTTACTAGTATTACTTAAAACTTTTTTACAAAAAATACTAGATCTAAAACTAAATAAATTTAATTTTTTTTTAAAAATTTGATTTGCTCATAAAATGTTTATTTATTAATCTTTAACCTTGAAGAAACTTAATTATATTGCCATGTCTATATTAACCATTTCAACTAACAGGTCTCCAAAATGCTAAATAAATCTCCTTTAGAAATAACCGATAAAATTTTTTACGAAGATAATGATTTTGATCTTGGAAAAGTTCAGTCTTTGCTTTCAAATACTTTGCAAGATTCAGATGATGGTGAATTGTATCTTGAATCTACTAAATCAGAATCATTTTCATTTGATGATGGTAGGATGAAAAATATTGCCTATGATAGCACTAAAGGATTTGGTTTAAGAGCAATTGCAGGTGAAGCTAGAGGCTTTGCTCATTCAGGAGAAATATCAGAGTCTTCTCTGAAAAGAGCCTCAGAAACTGTAAAATCAGTATCAAAAAATTATTCAGGTATTATGGCACCTGGACCCTTACACAGGAATAATAAACCCCTATACACCTCAATGAATCCACTAGAGGGTACATCATTTAAAGTAAAAACTAGCTTGCTTCAAGAAATAGACACCTACGCAAGATCAACAGACTCTAATGTTATTCAAGTATCAGCTTCTATTTCGGCTTCTTATCAAGCAATACAAATATTAAGAGGTGATGGAGAAAGATCTGCAGATATTAGACCTTTAATAAGGTTGAATGTTTCTTTGGTAGTTGAAAAAAATGGTAGAAGGGAAACAGGCAGTTCAGGATGTGGTGGAAGAGGTATGTATGAAGAATGGATTAATTCAGACAAATGGAAAGGTCAAGTAAAAGAGGCGTTGAGAATTGCTAATACTAACTTAGAATCTATTCCAACACCCGCTGGAGAGATGCCTGTCATTTTAGGGCCTGGTTGGCCTGGTGTTATGTTGCATGAAGCCGTAGGTCATGGATTAGAAGGTGATTTTAATAGAAAAGGAACTTCAATATTTTCAGGAAAAATTGGAGAAAAAGTTGCCGCTGACGGGGTTACAGTTATTGATGACGGGACAATCGAAAATAGAAGAGGATCAATAACCATAGATGACGAAGGTACAAAATCATCTAAAAGTATTTTAATAGAGGATGGAATTTTAAAAAATTACATGCAAGACCGACAGAATGCTAGATTAATGAAAATGGAACCAACCGGAAATGGTAGAAGACAGTCTTATTCTCATTATCCTATGCCAAGAATGACAAATACTTATATGGACAATGGCACTATTGAACCTGAAGAAATTATAGGCTCTGTTAAAAAAGGTATTTATGCTGTTAATTTTGCTGGTGGACAAGTAGATATTACTAACGGAAAATTTGTGTTTTCTGCTTCAGAAGCTTATCTCGTAGAAAATGGGAAAGTTAAACAACCTATAAAAGGAGCAACGTTGATCGGTAACGGTCCTGATGCAATGTCTAAAATTTCTCTTATTGGAAATGATATGTCATTGGATGATGGAATCGGTACTTGCGGTAAAGAAGGTCAGGGAGTTCCTGTAGGCGTCGGACAACCCACCCTTTTAATGGGTGGTATCACTGTTGGAGGGACTGATACTAATTAAATTGTTAGAAAGCATTTTCAATAAATACTTTATTTATATTTTTTCTCCAAATACCATTAAACTTTTCTAAAAGAATTTCGGAACCAGTTTTCTTATTTCTGATTATATTTAAAAGAGGATCTAAAAACTGTCTTTCGTCCATACCTCTATTATCTAGTTTATTTCGCCTTTCAAGACCTAAGCTAGATATCTTTAGCATTTCATCAGCAATATCAATAATTTTTTTACCACCTAATTTACCATTTAAACCATATTTTGCGGCGGAAATTCTTCCTTCTTCGAGTAAAGAAGTATTCATAAATGGTTTTGCTAATTCATAAGCTTCTAACTGGGCTTTTTTATCATACAATAATCCAACCCATAAGGCCGGTAAAGCACAAATAATATTCCAAGGCCCCCCATCCGCTCCTCGCATTTCTAAATATTGTTTTAGCCTTACCTCGGGGAAAGGGACAGTTATATGATCTTCCCAGTCTTTGATTGATGGAAATTGGCCTTCAAAACCTTCCAACTTACCGTCCATGAAATCTAAAAATGATTTTCCTGATACGTCAATATATTTACCTCCTCTATAAACAAAATACATCGGCACTTTTAAAACGTAATCTAACCACGCTTCATATCCAAAATGTTTAGTAAATACAATTTCTGGTACACCTGTTCTATTTGGATCAGTGTCAGTCCAGACAATTGCTCTTGAAGATAGATATCCACTTTCTTTACCTTCAATAAATGGAGAATTTGCAAAAACAGCTGTAGCAATTGACTGTAAAGCTAATGACGTTTGGAACTTTTGTACCATATCTTTTTCATTTAAATAATCAAGATTAACTTGGATAGTACATGTTCTGAGCATCATATCTAATCCAAGTTCACCTACTTTAGGCATAAATTTTTTCATTATTTCATAACGACCCTTAGGCATCCATTTTTGTTTTGCACGGGACCATTTAGGATCATATCCTAGTCCTATCATTGATAAGCCAAGCTTATTGATAGCTTTTTTCATTATTTGCAAATGTTTGCCGGTCTCTTTACATGTTTGATGTAAATTTTCTAGAGGAGATCCTGACAATTCTAATTGTCCTCCAGGCTCAAGAGAAATTGAAGCACCCGTTTCATCTTTAAGACCAATTATGTTATCGTTTTCTAGAACTTTTTCCCAATTATTCTCTTTTGCAAGGTTATTTAATAATTCACTTATTCCTGATTTACCAAAATAGCCGACTCGTTCTAAATTATCTAAATGAAAAACAAATTTTTCATGTTCTGTACCTATTTTCCAGAGTTCTCTGGATTTTTCACCTGCTTTAAACCAATTTATAAGCTGTTCTTTTTCTAACCTTTGCATTTAGGTCTCATATAGTAAATTTAAAATAATATAATTGAGATTTCATTATAATATTTCCTTGGACACATTGATACTTAATTATTTGGTTGCGTATATTTTTTCATATCACCATTCAAACAATGCCATAAAACTATAGTTGAAATTACTGCTGTATCAGATCTTAAAATTCTTGGTCCTAAATCAATTGATTTGATAAAAGGTTTTTTTCTAAGATAATTTATCTCATCATTACTAAAACCACCTTCAGGACCAATTAGAATTGCACCTGAAGATTTAGAATATATGTTTTGAAAATCAAATTTAATTTCATTCCGGTTTCTTATTGACTCGTCTCCATAAAGAATAATTCTTTTTTTATCCCAACTTTCCATCAATTCCTTTAATTTTCGTAAATTAAATATTTCTGGTATAGTTAAACGTTCACATTGTTCAGATGCTTCAATAACAATATCTTGGATTCTCTTTAAATTGATTTGTTTTTTAATAGTTCGATCTGTAATTACAGGAAAAATTTTAGAAGCTCCTAATTCCGTTGCCTTTTGGATAATATACTCTGTTGGAACCTTTTTAACCGGTGCAAATAATATCCACAGGTCAATTTCTGTTTCTACTTCTCTTATTTTTTTTTCTATATTTAAAACAATATATTTTTTATATATTTGAGAAATTTTAGCTAAATATTCGCCATCAACACTATTAAATATCAATAATGTTTCATCTTTCTTTTTTCGCATTACATTTTTTAGATAATGCAATTGTTTTGTTGTAATTGTGACTGTTTTTTTTAATGATATTTTTTCAGGAAAATATAATCTTACTTTAGCCTTATAAGATAAATCTATCATTAATCAAAACCTATAATATTTAAAATTTATTTAACTGCTAATTGATTAAGAAATATTAAGATGATATTGCACTATTTATGAATATACCAAAACAAAATAATTCAGATATTTTAGAAAATGGTTGGTGGAACATATTGCCTAGTTACTGCATTAAATGGATAAGATTAGGAAGGTTTGACAGACCTGTAGGTTTTTGGCTTCTTGTCCTTCCTGGTTGGTGGGTGCTTCCTCTAACAAATTTAAACCTTAAAAATTGTTTAATGCTAATGTTTATTTTTTTAATAGGTTCAATATCAATGAGAGCTGCAGGCTGTACTATCAATGATATGTGGGACAAAGATATTGATAAAAAAATTTCTAGAACAAAATTAAGACCACTAGCCAGGGGCGAAATTTCAAATTTACAAGCAAGCTTTTTTTTAATTGTGATGTTAATCATTGGTTTAATCTGTTTATATCAATTAAATATTAATACTTGGTTGATTGCTATGTCAGCGATGCCTCTAGTTATACTTTATCCATTAGCTAAAAGATTTACAAAATGGCCACAAATTATCTTAGGATTGACATTTAGTTGGGCTGTCCCAACTGCTTGGTCGTCTGCAAATGAAGAATGGAATTTGGGAATACTTTTTATGTATTTAGCAACTGTCTTCTGGATCATTGGATATGACACAATTTATGGATGTCAAGATAAAAATGAAGATGAAATTTTTGGTGTAAAAAATTCTGCCGTTTCAGCTAAAAATTTTTTAACTCTTTTCGTAGGGTGTGCGTATAGTTTAATGTTTATATTATTAATTATTAGTGGATATTTGTTAAACAATAGTAATTTCTGGTATGTTGGAGTGTTAATTTGTGGTTTTCACCTTATGCGTCAAGTAATAAAATTAAAAAACATTGAACAAAATAATCCACTTCAAATTTTTAAATCTAATGTGTTTCTAGGTCTAATCTTAACATTATCTTCTCTGGGAAATCATATTGTTTCCTAGATGGAAATCTTAAACTTTATATTTTAACCTAAATACACCATCTACTAAAATCATATGTGGAAATGTTAATGCAGCTAGTCCAATAAAAGTTACTTTTATAATTGTGTCAGTGTATGAGTTTAAATTTAATAAAATATAGTATGCAAGTCCTCCACCTAACCAACTTAATACAGAAAAAATGATCATTAAAAACAATATTTTTTTCTTTTCCATGAAGCTTAGTAAAGTTGGTATAATTCTTTTTATATGGTTGGTACTGTGAATTGAACAAAAATATATTGCAAATGCTGGTAAAGGAGGAAGAAGTGAAATCACCAAAACAATTAACGACAACAATTTGATATAATTTTTCGTAATAACAATTTTCTTGTGATTAAATAACAAGTAAATTAATGATAACACCCAAACTATAAGAGAAGCATAAAGGAATTGCCACAATAAGTATAATTGATTTCCAGATAAAATTGAAAAAAGATTATCAACTTCATCTTTATTAAAAAAAATTATGCCCAGTACTACCAGTCCCCCATGAACATAACCACTGATGTAATAAAAGCGATTATTTTTCCAATTTAAATCTCCACAACCAAAGTGGAAAATACTTGCCAATAAAAATATTATTAGCGAAAAAACTGGTAAAAAGTACCACAGAACAACAACTAAAATGACAATTAACAAATAAGTAATTATAAATCGTACTTGTAAATGAAAATTTTTTGTAAAGCCTAATGTAACAGAAATAGCTCCATCAATAGCTCCATGGGGGATACCCATAAAAATAATAAAAAAAAGTGAGATATAATCTAACCAATCTAACGCAAAATGGACCATTTACGATACACTACATAAAAAAATGATTTAATAAATGGTATTTTAGGCATTGAAATAATTATTTTGCAAGTTGTTAATAGTGAAGTATTTCCGGACATGAATTTAGCCATTTCATCACCATTTAATATACTGGCTAAACCTGAAAATATTTTAGGAGCAAGTAAAGGGTAATCATTTATTACATTAATAAATATTTTATCTAGAAACAAATCAATATTGTTGTGAATTTTAGTATTAATTTTTTTTCTTTTTTTTATTTGGCTAATTATTTGATATGCCTGTTTTTGAATAAATGTAAAGGCATATCCAGAAGAAGGTCTTACTGCTCCTCCTCTAGTACCAATATTATAAGCTTCTTTAGATTCATTAGATATATAATGCATAGGAATAATACCTTTTTCATGATCACTTTTTGTGTATTCAATTAAGTTAAAATAATTCTTAAGATATTTTGAAATTTCATTTGAATAAAATTCTTTATTCTCAACTTTTTTTGAGAACATTGTAGATTCAACTAATGCTTTTCTTTTGCTGAATGGTAAAAGATAAATAAAATGCACACCTCTTGACTGATCGCACCTAAAGTCCATTAATGTTACTAATTTTTCATCAAATACATCTTTGTTAGAGGTTACTACATACCCTTCAAAATGTTGCAATAAAACATTATTTGGTATTTTGGGTGGTCTACTATCAAAAACCAAATCACCTTTAATCATCCTATTCTTTATAAATAAGTGATTATCTTTTTCAAGAACATCATTTTCAAAAATTGTAAGTTTTTCACTTTTAAGTTGATTTCTACATAGGTCTAACCATTTATGTCTTCTTATAACACAATAAGGATGTTTAAATGAAGTTAGAATATGTCTTGAATCATCTGTGTTTATTGACCATTTCGACCACACATGATTTGCGTTATCGTAAGCTTCTTCGTTAAATTTAACTTTCCAAAAACCCCAAAAATGGTCTTTATTAATTTTATTTTTGTCACCTACAAACAAATTAAATTTATAATCAGATAAGTTGTGACTTAGCCTGGCTAATGAAAATGTTGCACAACCACCCCCAATTATATTAATTTCCTTATTAATCATCGACTATGTTTTCTAAAAAATTATGTAGTTTAGAATTATGCTTTTTTTTAATTCTAATATAAAAAATTTCTTTGATTATCTTGAATAGCGAAATTTGTATCTTCTTGTAAATTGATGTTACTTGTCTACCATTATGCCAATTGTAATTTTCATTTTCTAACTGTACTCCTATTTCTCTGTAAACTCCTGATGCTACAGAAATTGCAACCCTTGTATTTATCGGTAAAAAAGCAAAACCCCTTTCTCCACTAAGATAATATTGTTCACTAAGGATTAGAAGCTTTTTAATACCTTTTGAAATAATACGAATTTTTTTTAAGTCATTAGTTTTAGCTGCTAAAACTATTTCTTTAGGTGAAATATTCTGTACCCAAGACCCTGGTAAATATCGTCTTCCCATTTTAGCATCTTCTAGAACATCTCTTGCGATATTTGTAAGCTGCATAGCTATTCCAAGATCTATAGCAAATGATTTAGCATTACTATTGTCACATTTTAAAGCATCGCACATCATTATTCCTACAGTTCCAGCAACATGATAAGAATATTTAATTAACTCCTCTTCTTTTTTAAATAAAATAGACTTTTGATCTAAAATAAGTCCATCAATTAGATGTAGCACTACTTTTTTTGAGGACGAATTTAAAAATTTTGGATACTGAATTGAAAAAATATTTTCTAAGTCTTTAAATGTTTTTTTTTTGATATAGGATCTAATACTGCTTAGATCTTTTGAGGAACTTATAGCTCCATTATCTGCTATATCGTCTAAAATTCTACAAAAACTATATAACTCCGCAGCCCTATTTATGAATTCTTTAGGTAAAAATTTTCCAGCCCAGTAAAAACTTTTACCATTTTTTTTTAAAACTGACTTGGCGTTGTCAATGTGATAAGCCATAAAACAGACCCTTTATTTAATAAGATTTTCAACAACTTTAGCAGATGACAAAACTCCGGGAATACCTGCACCAGGGTGAGCTCCAGCTGCAGCAAAAAATAAATTATTAATATGTGGGTCTTTATTGTGATACCTAAACCACGCAGATTGAGAAAAATTTGGCGCTATTGAAAAACCTGCGCCGTGAGTAGAACGGTAATCATTTTTAAAATCAACAGGAGTCATATAAAATTCATCACAAATATAATTTTTTAATTCTGGTAAAATTGTAGCGTCTAAAGCATCTACAATTCTGAACTTTAATTTATCACCCTCCATTTCCCAATTAATATTACCTTGTAAGTTTGGTACAGGACAAAGGACATAAAAGCTATCACATTGTTTTGGAGCAAAAGAACTATCAGTTGCAGTTGGTCTATGAATATATAATGAAAAATCGTCACTTAAAACTTTGTTATCAAATATATCAGTTAATAAGCTTTTAAACCTTTTTCCCAGCCAAATTGAATGGTGTGCAATATTCGAATATTTTTTTTTTGTTCCAAAAAATAAAACAAACATACCAAAAGAATAACTCGTAAATTTTTCTGGTAAGAATTTTTTTCTTTTCTTAATTTTTGATTTCAAAATTTCATTATAAAAAGTTGGTGGATCCCCGTTAAAAACAAAGTTATCTGCATAAATTATTTTCCCATTCATACATTCGATTTTTTCAATTCGACCATTTTTTTCGAAAGCATTTTTTATATCTAAGTTATATTTGATTTCTACCCCAGTTCGTACTAACAGTTTTGTTAATTCTTCAACAAGTTTTCCAGTGCCACCCATACTAAAGTAAACTCCCCAATTTCTCTCTAAAAAATGTATCAGGGCATATATAGAAGTAGTTGAAAATGGATTTCCTCCTACCAATAATGGATGTATAGAAAAAGCTGCTCTTAAATTTGGATTTTTGATATATTTATTTACTAGTTGAGCAACAGTTAAATAACTTTTTAACTTTATTAAGGCAGGTATTTGTTTAATCATATAAAAAAATGAGATAAAAGGTTTGTCTGATAACTTTGTAAAACCTACATCAAAAATAGCTTTAGAGGCTTCTAATAATTTGTCATAATTATTTGCATCCTCGATAGAAAACTTCTTCATTTCTTTTTTTGTTTTTTGTATACTTTCTGAATAATCAAAAGATTGACCATCATGAAAATGAAACCTATACCAAGGTTCCAAAGGTCTAAATTCGATATATTCTTCTCTTTTCTCATTGAAAAGTTCAAAGAGTTCGTCAAATAAAAAAGGTGCCGTTATTACAGTAGGCCCAGCATCGTGTTTGAAACCATTTTTTTTAAAAACCTGAGCCCTACCGCCTAAAGATCCTAATCTTTCTATTAAAGTAACTTTGTGACCGAGGGCTCTCAATCTTAGAGCAATTGCTATACCACCAAAGCCACCTCCAATAACGATACTTTTGATATTTTTATTATTTTGTTTTTTGTCAAATAAAGCCATTAAGATTTATAACCATAATACAAAAAAAAAGCCTGCAGGATTGCCTACAGGCTTTATGTTTTATTTTTTTAATATTTACGCATCTGACTCTGATACTGCTGCAGCCCATATGGCTAAACAGAAAGCAATTTTATTAATAACGTCTGCTATGTTATAGATAAAATTCAATGCATTTACGTCAGCGCCTCCCATCATGTAACCCATGAAGTAACCAATTGGGTATATAGCCCAGCCAATTGTGACAATCCATTTCATTGTGTTAAAGGCTGTCTGTACGGATTCAGGTGCACTTTCTGCGCTAACTTTACCAGCTTCACCTGCAAAGATTTCATATAGAATGAATATCCATCCAGCCATTCCAATAACAAAACCAAGAGTTGCGTTAATAAAACCAGCTTCACCTAAATATCCACCAATTAACATTACTAAAGACCCAAGAAATAATCTCCAGAAAACTCCACCAGCTATTGCAGTACATGCTGCTAGAATTAAATAGAATTCAATCATTTGAAGTGGAACTGTTATTATCCAGTCGACATATCTAAATACTGTAGGAGATGCACCTGTGGCTACCCACACTTCTCTCATATAGAAATAGTGGACACCAGCAACTAAGGTGACAAGAGCACCAACAACTAGAGATGTTCTCCACTTGCCTTTTACTCTCAATGATTCCATTAAGAAAAAAACAGTTGCTGCAACCATAGAAATAGATATTATCCAGAAACTTATACCAACAGCATCACCTGGGTCTAGATTAGCACCGTGTGACCCTGCAAATGAAAGTGTTGGAAGTAAGGCTAAAAAACTAGCCGGTATTAAATATTTTAAAAAAGACATTTATAAACTCCCCTTATACTTGTCATGTTTAATTTCTAGCAACTGCTAGATTCAATGCAAAATAGCACATTTAGCGAAAACAATAAAAGGGAATTTAATGTTAGGCAACAATTAAAAGTAATTTAATTGCATTTTTTTTTCATCTAATTTGTTAACATATTGTTTTATATAGGTTTATTTTTTGATAACAATTATCATTGTTAGATGAAATTTAAGTAAATTTACATAATTTTCTATATTTTAGGTATAAATTTTACTAATTTTTGCTTAAATTTTTATGTTGCTTTAGATAAAACAGGTATAAAACATTAAATAAAAATCAATTTTCTTCAAAAAGATAAAATATAAATAATTAGTCTTAAATTATTAAGTTACCCCGTACACTTTTTTTAACAATTTCCCAATCAGGATTTGGTGGATTTATTGCTTTTGACTTAAGCTTCTCATGAAGACTAATTCTGTAAGTTTTGTTGCTAATGACCTTATAAACCCATTCTGATAATCTATCTCTCTCAATTCCTAAACTTTGAATTAATGATAATAACGCTTTTTGTTCACTAAAGCCTTTTAATGTAGCGTTCTTAGCATTAATTAGAGACAACCTTTTAGGTTTATTCTCATTAAATGGAAACACACCTGCAATTGAAATATATCCATATATGTGTTTTGCATATTTAAAATCTTTTATTTTAACAGTATCTAACTTAAGCCTTACAAAATTGTATGCCACTCCTAACGCCTCACTTAAATGCATGATGTCTAACTGTTCCTCATTTAACCACAATACACTAAGATTTACTTCGGTTCCTTTACTTGGCCATTGTGTGGCCGGCATAGATCCATAGGATGATAATGAAGCTGCAAAAACCACATCAGAATCATATAAAGTGGCTGGAGTAACACAAATATTCTGATCTAATGAAAATTTTCTTTTTAATTGATATGGAGATCTATTAGAACCAACTGATAATATTGGAATTCTATCATTTAAATCATGACAAATGCCTTTAATGAATTCTCCCTTGTAAAATGAAAAAGAATAGTTAGGTGCAAAATATGGATAGTTTAAAGCTCTATCAAACGATGAAAAATTAGGAAACAATTCTTGAGTAATTTTTTGATATTTATTTATCATATAAACATTATATCTTTATAAACCTAAAGTTTCTTCAAATCCTAGAGCAATATTCATAGATTGTATGGCAGCGCCTGACGCACCCTTACCTAAATTATCTAATCTGGATGAAATAATTAACTGGTCATTATCATCATTTCCAAAAACACTAATATCAAGACAGTTTGTTCCAACTAAATTATCTGGTCTAAAATATCCTTTATCACTAATACCTTCATCTTTTTTTAAAACTTTAATAAAATTAGCTCCTGAATAAAATTCTTCTATTATGTATTGTATCTTTTCAGTATCCACTTTGTCATTAAACCAAGAAAAATGAAGTGGTATAGAAACAATCATACCTTGAATAAAATTTCCAACAGATGGGCTAAAAATTGGAGTTAGTTCAAGCTTGTTATGATAAATTATCTCTGTTAAATGCTTATGATTAAGTTTAAGTCCATAATTAAAGAATGGCTCATGGTCTGTTTGTTTAAAATAATTGATCATAGATTTTCCACCACCTGAATAACCACTAACAGCATTTATAATAATTGGTCTATTTTTGCCTAAAACACCGTTTGAAATCAGAGGTTTTAGAATAACATTTGCACCAGTAGAATAACATCCAGGCGATGCAATACGTTTTGAATTTTCTATACTTTTTCTGTAATTCTCTCCGAGCTCAGGAAGTCCATATGACCATTTTGGGTTAGTTCTATGAGCTGTAGAAGCATCAATAATTATTGGAGATTTATCTCCAAGTTCATCAGCGATTTGAACAGTTTCAATAGAACCTTCATCAGGCAAACACAAAAATGTAACATCTGACTTTGCTAACATTTCTTTTTTATAAGAAATATCTTTTCTTTTAGATTTATTGACTGACATTACGTTAACATTTGGATGCTTACTTAACTTTTCATGAACTTGCAAACCTGTGGTGCCAGTTTCTCCATCAATAAAAATATCTTTTTTCATATTTACCTATTATATACTTATAAAGTTGCAACAATTAAGACAGTATATTAATAAAACATATATAAATCTTTTGTAAATTCTCTTTTTCATAGGAACAATATTTAAATGTCTAAAAAAATACTTAATGATAAGGATATTATGAACCTTCTTATTGACACATCTATTGCAAATGGTGCAACTAGTGCTGACTGTGTTTTATCTAGAAGCAGAGGTGTATCGATTACCAGAAGATTAGGTAAAGATGAAAACATTCAAAGGTATGAAGACTTTGACACTGGATTAAGAGTATTTGTTGGTAATAAAATTTCATCAGTTTCAACTAATGAAAATTCTGAAGAAGCTCTGACAGAGGTTGCTAAAAGAGCTGTGGAAATGGCAAAAATTGCCCCAGAAGATGAATATAGCTTTATAGCAAGTAAAGAGTTACTTCAAAACTTCCCAATACAAGAAGGTGTTTTTATTGATAGTTATGATTCTGTAGAACCAAGTGTTGATGTAATTAGAGATAGGGCATCAGAAGTTGAAGATATAGCTTTAAGTGTAAAAGGTATTACTAATAGTGACGGTGCAGATTCATCATGGGGTGAAGGAGAAACACTCTTAATGACATCTAATGGATTTTTCGGATCGTCAAAAAAATCTAACCATAGCGTGTCAGTGGTTGTTATTGCTGAAAAAGACGGGAAAATGGAAAGGGATTATGATTACTCTTCTAAAGTTTATGGTGAGGATCTAAAAAACAGTGAAAAAATTGGCCGTCAAGCTGCAAAGAAAACATTGGCCAGGATTGGTGCTAAAAAACCAGTTACCGGACAATATCCAGTTATTTTCGACCCAAGAGTATCTAGGTCAATAGCAAGTCACTTTGCATCAGCTATAAATGGATCATCAATAGCACGTAAAACTAGCTTTTTAAAAGATCGCTTAAATGAAAAAATTGCAAATAAATCTATTACTTTAATTGATGATCCTTTTCTTAAAAGAGGTTTAGGTTCAAGATTGTTTGATGCAGAAGGTCTAGGTGCCTCCAAGCATGTTTTAATAAAAGATGGAGTGCTTGAAAATTGGTTATTAGATTTATCATCTTCAAAACAATTAAATATACTACCAACTGCAAATGCAAAAAGAGGTATTAGTGGGCCTCCAGCACCAGGAACAACTAATCTATTCGTATTACCCAGTGATGCTTCACCTGAAAGTATTATTTCTAGTATAAGTAATGGTTTTTATGTCACTGATATGATTGGAAGTAGTGTATCTATGGTTACCGGTGATTATAGTCGTGGTGCTAGTGGTTTTTGGATAAAGAATGGTGAATTATCAACTCCCATTTCAGAAGCAACTATAGCAGGTAATCTTAAGGATATGTTTATGACACTCAAACCTGCTAACGATCTTGATTTTTCACATTCTATAAATTGTCCAACTCTACTAATAGAGAATATGACTATAGCAGGTAATTAATTGATAAACACATCAGATAAAATAAAATTTAACAGAATTCTAGCTTGGTTCGACATGATTGTAAAAGATCACGGATTTTTGAGATTTTGTTATCACAATTTTTATCAAATTGATGAAAAATTATATAGATCAAATATGCCAACACCGTTTAGAATAAAGCACTATGGTAAACTCGGAATAAAAACCATTATAAATCTTAGAGGTGTTAGAAAAGATGGTGGCTGGTTGTTAGAAAACGAGGCTTGCGAAAAATACAATATAAAATTAATTGACTTTAGAGCAAGATCTCGCGCTGCTCCAGAAAAAGATATGATATTTAAAGCTGAAAAATTATTTAAATCTATTGAATATCCAGCTTTAATACATTGCAAATCAGGCGCTGATAGGGCTGGCATAATGTGTGCTTTATACATGCTAATTTACAAAAAAGAACATCCTCATATTGCTAAAAAACAACTATCTTGGAAATATCTTCACTTAAAATGGGCCAAACCAGGTGTATTAGATAGTTTTGTTGAAGAATATTCAAAACAATATAAACAAAATAAAATGAAGTTTATTGACTGGGTCAAAGAAAAGTATAATCCAGAAAAATTGGAAAATAATTTTCAATCTGTCTGGTGGGTTAATAGATTTTTAGATGATTTTTTGAAAAGAGAATAGTTTTTTTTAAATTCCTATAGTGCAAAGTTTCTTGTATAACTCAGAACTTTTTATTAACTCTTTGTGGCTTCCAGCATCAACTATTTTACCTTTATTAAGTAGAATTATTTGATCACAATTTACAATAGTCGATAATTTGTGAGCAATCGTAATAGTAGTTTTGTTCTTAGTCAATTTTTCAAGTGTTTTGTTAATCTCATTCTCAGTTTCTGCATCAAGTGAACTTGTAGCTTCGTCTAAAAGTAAAATTGGCGCATCTTTTAAAATAGCTCTAGCAATTGAAACACGTTGCTTTTGCCCGCCTGATAAAGTATTACCACTTTCTCCAACTATAGTATTATAACCATTCAAAGAATTATTTATAAATTTATCAATATCTGCATTCTTTGCGGCTTTTTTAACTTTTAAATCTGTAGCGTTTAAGTTGCCAAACCTAATATTATCTAGAAAACTTTTATTATAAATTATAGTTTCTTGACCAACTAATGAAATATTATTTCGAAGTGAACTTAAATTTATATTCTTTATATTTACTTCATTAATTTTAATATCCCCATTTGAAGGATCATAAAATCTGGAAATTAAATTAATAATTGTTGACTTTCCAGCTCCACTTTGTCCAACTAATGCAACTTTGGAACCTGGTTTTGCAACAAAATTAATATTATTTAAAACCTTGTTTCTATTGTCATAAGAAAAACTTACATTTTTAAAAATTATTTCAGGTGGTTTATTTCTGTTTATTTTTATATCAGGTGCAGATGATAAACTTCTTACTTTAGGATATATGTTTAATTGTTTGTAAATTCTCTCTAGTGCTGAAAGAGCCTCTTGCAAAACTGTATTAAATGTTCCTAAAGCCCTTGCAGGTTGGGCAATCATTAATAATCCTGTGATATAACCAACAACACTCCCAGGCGTTAACTCTCCAATAGAAACTCTGTAGCTTGCTAATCCTATAACACTAGCGGCAGCAACACCTCCTAAAATCTCTAAGATAGGTAAAATCTTTGCCCGTCCGATTATTAGATTGAAGGTTTTTTTAAATAATGAATTCAACACACTTTCCGATCTATTTATCTCCATATTTTCTAAATTATATGATTTTACCATCCTTATGCCTTGAAGCATTTCAGTTAATGTTGAAGTTACTGTTTCCATTTGTTCTTGGAGAATTGTTGCAATTATATTTTGTTTTTTACCAATTTTGACTATGGGTTTTAGCGCTAAAGGATAAATAATGACGACTAATATTGATAAAAGCCAGTCTAACCACATGAGGTAAGAGAACAATGCTAAAATTGTAAAAACGTCCCTTATTAGATTATTTATAGTTCTTTCAAAACCATCACGGATTAAAACAACATCATTCATAATCCTAGATACGTGATTACCTGAAGAGAGTTTATTTAGTTCATTTAAGTCTGCATTTATCAAATGCTTAGTCAGTTTTTTTTGAACATCTAAAGAAATAGATAATGATATCTTTGATACTTGACGAATTTGAAAAAACATTGCTACACCTCTTATAATTGCAACAAAGGCAATGACAAAAGGCAAAATAATCCATTCAAAATTTTCAACTTTTAATAAGCCATCAAATACTAACTGTATTAAGTAAGGGTAGATTGACGAAGTACATGCTACTATGATCAACAAAATAAATGCAAAAATAATATCTATTTTATATTTAAAAACAAAGTCATTATAAAAATTTTTAATTATATTTTTATTGATGTCTGTAATTATTTGTTTTTTTTTCATATCAATCCAATTTAATATATTTTTTATTTTAACTTATAATATAAATTATTTGTATAGATAGTTATTTAGTTTTGTGTAATTTTAATTTAAAACTCAATTTCAAATAAGTGAAGTAATTTGGTTTTTTAAATGCGTATTTTTAAACATTTCAGCAAAACTAGTATAGGCCAAAAATTTGTTGGTTTCATTTTTTATTATATATCAAACCTAATTGCGCGTTCTATTCGGTGGGAATATTTTGAACAAAGCAAGAAATCCACAATATTCAATAATCAAAATAAATATATTTTTTGCTGTTGGCATAATAAGTTATTTTTAGGTCCACATCTTTTACCAAGAAACAGAGTCATAAATGCTCTTCAATCAAGTCACTCTGACGGAATGATTACCTCTTTAGCATTTAAATATCTTGGTATAAATGTAATTCTTGGTTCTTCAAAAAGAGGAGGAATGCTAGCTTTTAGAAAAATGGTAAAACGTTTACAATCAGGAGAAAGTATTGCTATCACACCCGATGGTCCAAAAGGACCAAAAGAACAAGTTAAGGAGGGTATTATAAAATTAGCACAAATTACAAATACCCCTATAATCCCTTTGGTATGGACTACTAAAAAATATAAAACAATAAACTCATGGGACAATTTTGTTTTACCATATCCATTTTCAAAAGGTATGTATTGCTTTGGGAAACCAATTAAAATTAAAAAAAATATTAATATAGATAAACTTGAACTCGAAAGACAAAATCTCGAAAATGAGATTATACGACTTACAAAAATGATAGAAGTAAAAATAAATTGAGAGTTAATATAATTTATTGGATCAAAAAATGACGCTAAATATATATAATTTTTTATGGGGCATAATAAATTTTTTTTTACCAAAATATTTAGAAGGACGAAAAAAAAAAGGGAAAGAAGATAAACATAGAATTAACGAAAGATATGGAATTTCAAAGAAACCTAGACCTGACGGAACCATTGTGTGGTTACACGGAACTAGTGTGGGAGAATCTGTAGCTGCATTAGCTCTTGCTAACTCGATGAAGAAACATGGCTATGGCAGTAATAAAAAAGAATATTTTTTATTAACAACTAACACAGTTTCTGCTGCAAAATTAATCAAAGACAAAATAAAAAAAGGTTTGCCTGCGATACATCAATTTCATCCATATGATCATCCTAAATTTGTTTCAAATTTTTTAAAACAATGGAAACCAAATATGGCCGTTTTTATGGAATCAGATTTTTGGCCTAATTTAATATATTTAACGGCAAGATCAAATATACCTACTATTTTAGCATCTTCACAAATGTCAAATAAATCTGCTCGTTTTTGGACAGGGTTAGGATATTTTTTAGCAAAAAAAATTTTCAGTAAAGTCGACCATGTTTTCGCTGTTGATCCTAAACAAGAAGCTTTATTTAAAAAATTGGGTGCTAAAAATGTAAAAAGTTTAACAAGCCTTAAATCAATAGCTGAAAAACCACCTATTGATAATAATTATGTATTCAAATTAAAAAAGAACTTAGTAAGAAAAAAATTATTACTTGCTGCCTCAACTCATCCTGGAGAAGAAGAGTTAATGATAAAATTAGCTGATCGCCTAAGACAAAAATCTCAGGATAATATTTTAATCATAATTGCACCTAGACATATAAATAGAAGTTTAAGTATAAAAAATCGAATTAAATCAGCTGGCTTTGATATTAAATCAAGAAGTAAAGGTGAGCTTCCATCAAGAAACGATATTTTCTACCTTGCAGATACAATGGGTGAAATGGGATCATTAATAGAAGTTTCAGATTTAGTTTACGTTGCTGGATCAATGGTATCAGTGGGGGGGCATAGTCCATCAGAGGCATCGCAATTTGGTAAACCAGTAATTATGGGTCCTCACTCTGAGAAATGTGACGCTCAAATTAAAGATCTTGTTTGGTCTGGTGGAGCTATACAAATTGAAAAAGGACCAAGTATGAATGAAACTTTTTTAGATAATGTAATTGAATTACTTAGCAATTCTGAGCGATTAGAGGATATGGGTAAAAATAGTCTAATTGCATCAGGTTATTCCCAACAACGAGCAGATGAAGCTAGTATAAATTTAATTGAATTATTAAATAAATATAAAAAGATAGACGTTGCGTGATATGTTGATAACACCAAAATTTTGGTATGAAGATAGTATAAATTCAAAAATAAAATCAATAATCCTTTTTCCACTTTCTATTTTATGGATATTGTTTAACAGACTTAAATCCTTATTTACAAAAGTATACAATTCTAAATTGAAAGTAGTTTGCGTTGGTAACCTTACAGTGGGTGGTACGGGCAAAACACCTTATGCAATATATACTTTCAAAATTTTAAGAGAGTTAGGTTACAATCCTGTTTTTTTAACAAGAGGTTATAAAGGCACACATAAAGGGCCTATTGAAGTAAATAAATCGCACACATATAATGATATTGGTGATGAGGCTCTATTGTTGAGTAAAATTGGAACTACAATTATTTCAAAAAATAGAAGTTTAGGCGCTAAATTTATAGAAAAACATAAAAAAAAATTTAATGTTATAATAATGGATGATGGATTACAAAATAATCAATTAAATCATGATATTAGATTTTTGCTAGTAGATAAAAATCTTAAATTTGGAAACAAACTTTGTTTACCTGCAGGGCCATTAAGACAGACTTTAAAATCAGGGATAAAAGGTGTTGACAGAATCGTAATTACTGGTAGTAACAAAATAAATGATATAAATCTATTCAAAATTTTCAACATACCTATAATTGAAACAAAAACTAGAGTAATTAATGCGCCAAAAATACAAAATAAAAAACTATTTGCATTTTGTGGATTAGGGAATCCTAATAAATTTTATCAAACACTTAATGAGAATGGATATGATATTTCTTTTACAAAATCATTTCCCGATCATTATAATTATAATCACCAAGACATTAATAAATTAATTTTAACAGCAACAAAACAAAACTTGGAACTTATTACTACAGAAAAGGACTATGTCAAAATAAACAATAAAAACAAATTAATACATGTGCTTTCAATTGAAATGCATCTAAGTCTTAAAGATAAATCTAGATTAAAGTCATTTCTTATGGAAAAACTAAATGCTGAATCATTTTATTTATCGCATTAAAAAAATATTTGATAGATATATTCATGATCCTATAGTCGCAGGATTGGCGATTCCACTATTTATAATACTTAGAATACTTCCTTTTAAAATTTCATCTTATTCATGTGGTGTATTAATGTACTTAATTGCTCCTCTTACTTCTTATAATAGACGTGTAAAAAAACATCTAAAAATTGTCTTCCCTAAAAAATCAAGTAAAGAGATCAATAAGCTTGCATCACAACACTGGTTTATGCTTGGACAAACAATTGGTGAAATGCCACATATTAATAGTTTAATTTCATTAGGTAATTTAGAAACTGAAGGTTTAGAAAAAATAAAAAAGGGTCCTGCCATTCTTGTTGGAGCACATATGGGTAATTGGGAATTCCTTCTAAGAGTTGGAGATCTAGCTGGAAGACGCGCTGGGTATGTTTTTAGACCTATAAATAATTGGATATTAAATAAAATACAAATTTATAGAAATAAAGACGCTAATGCTGATTTTTACAGAAAAGGTCGTCTTGCGGCTATTGGCATGGCTAGCAAAATTAAAAACGGTGAAATTATTGGGCTAACAGGAGACCAACTTTTAAGAGAAGGTATTATGGTTCCTTTTTTTGGAATTGAAACACCAACACCTCAGGCTGCTGCAGTTATGGCAGTAAAATGGAATGTTCCAATTTATATGGTTAGAATAGAACGTCTTAAGGGTATAAAGTTTAAATTAAGTGTTGAAGATAAACTTATGTTTCCAAAAGATTTAGATAAAAATAAAGCTGTATACGAAATAACTAGATTAATTTCAAGAAGGATAGAAGAATGGATATTAGATAAACCAGAACAATGGCTCTGGGCTCATAGACGATGGGGTAAATAGAATGAAACTAAAATTTATTTATCCAATTTTGCTGATCTTATTTCGTCTGAAAACTTAATTTTTACATTAGAATTTTTTGGGGCCTGACTGCTAAGTTTAATTGGTTTACCTTCATCATTAATTACAAGAGAAAATCCCCTTTCAAGAACCCTATTGAAACTTGAAGCCTCAAGTAACTTATCTAATGAATTTAATTTTGTTTCTTTCATATTAATTATGTTTTGAAGATAATTTTTAAACTTAGTTTCAAAAAGTTGTTGTTTTGAAAGTAAATTACTTATCAAAACTTTTGGTGGAACTAACCTCTGAGAGTGTTGAGTGATTTGATTTTTTTTATCCATAAAAATACCTTTAAATAAATTTTCAATATCTTTGTATGTAAAATCTAACTTTTGAGCTTTATTATAAAAAATCTGATCAGGATTACCTAATAATCTAATAAGGTTTATAAGACGATCTTTGTTATTATTGAACTTGTTATTAAAAGACATTTTGAATCTTAAATTTATTTCATCAATTCTTGCTAATAATTCCTCTCTTACTGGAACTGCCATTTCAGCTGCTGCTGTTGGTGTTGGAGCTCTTAAGTCAGACACAAAGTCAATCAATGTTGTATCAGTTTCGTGACCTACAGCTGATATAATTGGGATGGAGCTTTTAAATACTGACCTAACAACAATTTCTTCATTAAATGACCATAAATCTTCTAAGCTGCCACCTCCTCTTGCAACTATAAGGAGGTCAGGTTTTTTAATATTAGTTTCATCTGTTAATTCATTAAATTTGTCAATTGCATTAGATATTTGTTCTGCAGACTTTTCACCTTGGACTGCAACTGGCCATAAATAAACGTGAGAAGGAAAACGATCTGATAACCTATGAAGGATATCTTTTAATACAGCGCCTGACGAACTCGTAATTACACCTATTTTTTCAGGTAGATAGGGTATTGGTTTTTTAAATTCGAGTTTAAACAAACCCTCTTTAAGAAGTTTTTTTCTTCTATCCTCGAGCATTTTTAGAAGCGCTCCCTCTCCTGCAACTTCTATACTTTCCACAATAATTTGATATTTAGATTGCCCAGCAAAAGTAGTGACTTTTCCAGTGCAAATGACTTCCATACCCTCTTCAGGTTTTATTGACAACCTTGGTAATGTATATTTCCAAATGATTGCGGCAATTGTGCCGTCCGTATCTTTTAGAGTAAAGTAAATGTGGCCTGATCCTGGAAATGAAGGACGAGAAATTTCACCTCTAATACGAACGTAACTAAAATTTGTTTCGACTAACTTTTTAATTACATGTGAAAATTCGCCTACAGAATACACAGGATTGTTTGTGTCAGTATTCATTAGATTGTAAAAAAATTTCTATTTATCATGTATTAATAATATGCCATATTTCAAAAAATCTAAAGCCTTTTGGAGTAATTAGTTAATGAATATTTTAGTGGTAGGTGGCGGTGGTAGAGAACATGCCATTGCTAAATCATTATCTAAGTCACCTTTAACAACAAAACTTGTTGTAGCTCCAGGCAATCCTGGAATTGAAACATTTGCTCAATGTTACCCAATAGCTGCTGATGACATTCCCGGGCAATGCAAGTTAGCAATAGATATTGAAGCTGATTTTGTTTTTATAGGCCCTGAAATACCGTTAGTCCTAGGTTTAAAAGATGAATTATTGAAATTAGGAATTAATGCATTTGGGCCTTCAAAAAAAGCGGCTCAATTAGAGGGTTCAAAAACTTTTTCTAGAAAATTTTGTAAAAGGCACAATATTCCACAACCAAAATTTAAATATTGTACTGATATCGAAACTGCAAAAAAACAAATAGATCTTTTAAATGGTTATTGCGTTGTAAAAGCAGATGGTCTCGCTGCTGGAAAGGGCGTTGTTGTATGTGACACAGTTGATCAAGCTATTACTGCATCAATAGAAATGTTACAAAAAAATAAATTTGGTGATGCTGGAAAATCAATTTTAATAGAAGAAAGAATAAATGGTATTGAAGCAAGTGTATTTGCAGTTTCTGATGGTAACAATGCAGTTTTAATTGGGACGGCCCAAGATCACAAAAGAGCCTATGATAATGATGAAGGTCCTAATACTGGTGGTATGGGTGCTATTTCTCCTGCTCCAGCTTTAGATCAAAATTTAAATCAAGAAATTTTTAATAATATTATTACTCCTACAATTAATGGCATGAAATTAGAGGGTTGTCCATATGAAGGGATATTGTATGCTGGTATAATGATTACTGATAAAGGACCCAAAGTAATTGAATTCAATTGTAGATTTGGAGATCCTGAAACTCAAGTTGTACTTCCGCGTTTGAATACAGATTTGGTTAGTATTGTTCAAAAAACAATAAAAAAAAATCTCAAAGATATTACTATCGATTTCATTCCCCAAAATGCAATTACTGTGGTAATAGCCAGTAAGGGGTATCCTGGGGAATTTGACAAAGGAGTTTTACTGCCACCACTTAACAATTTTGACAATGAGACAGAAATTTCAATATTCCATTCAGGGACTAGCAAAGATAAAAATGGAAACCTTGTTTCGGATGGTGGAAGAGTTTTATCAATAACATCAATTGGGGACAATGTTCAAGATTGTAGGCAAAAAGCATATGGCGTTGTGGAAACTGTTCATTGGAAGCAAGGATTTTATAGAAGAGACATAGGTAAACTCTAAAATTATCTAGTATCTCTAAAAAATTCTTTTAGCAATTTTTGTGATTTGGAAGCATAAAATCCTGAATAAATTTCTAATTTAGATTTGTAGTTGACATCTGAAAATAGTCTAACCCCATTATCTATAGCCCCACCTTTTTTATCTTCCAAACCATAATATAAACGTCTTATTCTTGTTTGCTTAATAATACTTGCACACATTATACAAGGTTCTAATGTTACCCAAATATCATAATTATTTAAATATCTATTTCCTGTGATTTTAAGGGCCTTTTCTATTACTAGTTTTTCTGCATGACTTGTCGAATCATTTCTAGTTTCTACTAAGTTATGTGCCTTAGCTATAACATTCCCATTTTTATCTACTATGATTGCACCAACAGGGACCTCTTGTTTTCTTCTTCCTTTAATAGCTTCTTTTATTGCTAATTTCATATAATCAATTTGATAAACCAATTTCTTTTCCTTTGTTATCAGTAATCTTGCTAATAGTAATTAAAACCTATAATACAGAACTATGAAAAATATTTACAAAAATTTTAATTCAAAACTATCAGAAAGTACAAAGGCAGACAGGATAGCAAAAGTAATTGCAAGATCAGGTTTATGTTCCAGAAGAGAAGCTGAACGTTTAATCACAAACGGCAAAGTAAAGGTAAATAATAAAATATTATTTAAATGCAGTGTAAATGTAACTTCAAAAGATCAGATTGAAGTTAATAATCAGTCTTTACCTACAAAGATTGCAACTAAGTTATGGCTTTACAATAAACAAAGAGGATATTTAGTAACAAACCATGATCCAGAGGGTAGGCCTACAATTTTTGAAAAATTAAAAGAAACGTCAAATTCTAGGTTTATTTCCGTTGGTCGTTTAGATATGGACTCAGAAGGTTTGTTATTGCTTACTAATGACGGTGATTTAGCAAGAAAGCTTGAATTACCATCGACTGGCTGGCTAAGAAAATATAAAGTTAGAGTACATGGCTATGTAATAAAAAAAGATCTTGAGTTGCTTAAAAATGGAATCACAGTAAATGGGATTAGATATGGTAAAATAGATGCTAAATTAGATAAACAGCAAGGCAGTAATGCCTGGCTTACTTTAGGTATAAAAGAAGGAAAAAACAGAGAAGTGAGAAGAATTATGAATCATCTTGGATATAATGTAAATCGTTTGATTAGAGTATCCTTTGGACCGTTTAAAATTAAAAATCTTGCTTCTGGCGCATTAGAAGAGGTAAAAAACAAAATCCTAAATGATCAACTAGTTTTTCAAAGTTATAGAATTAAAAAATAGAAAATAGTTTAAAAAAAATTAAGATTATATAATGAGAATAATAGGTGGTAAATACAAAGGTTTAAAGCTTCTACCGCCAAATGGTACTAAAATTAGGCCAACGTCTGATAGATTAAAAGAGTCACTTTTTTCAATTATTAGTTCAAATAAATACAAGATAAATATTGATGGCTCGAATGTTCTTGATATTTGCAGTGGAACTGGATCATTAGGGATTGAAGCTTTTTCTAGGGGCGCTGTTAAAGTTTATTTCATAGATAAAGACCAAAAATCAATAAACTTAATTTATAAAAATATTGCAAAATTAAACATTGACAGTCAAATTCAAGAGAATATTAAAATTATTAAAAATGATGCATTCATTGCACTGAAAAATATAAATACAATTTTTCAAATAGTTTTAATAGATCCACCATATAAAACAGATATAACAGAGAAGTGTTTATTTCACTTAAAAGAATTTAACTTGCTAAATCAAGATAGTTATGTTTTTGCGGAGAGTAGTAAAACAGAAAAAATTGATTATGATGGTTATCAGGTTTTGGATATAAAAATATACGGAAGTTCGAAATTAACTATTTTAAAATTATCAAGTTCAAGTTCTATTGAATAATTTCTCAATATCTTTAAGTGAAAGACTAATAGAGGTTGGCCTTCCATGATTGCATTGTCCAGAATTTGGTGTTTTTTCCATTTCTCTTAATAACTGATTCATTTCAGTTTCATTTAAATTACGTCCTGATCTTACTGATTTGTGACATGCTATATTACCTAATATTAGATCAATTTTGGCGAGATAAGAAGATGGAAGCCCAGATTCTGATAGATCATCTCCTAAGTCAATGATGATTTGTTTTATATCAGATTCTCCCAACAAAGCTGGTATTTCTCTAACAACAACCATACCTTCACCAAAAGACTCTATAACAAACCCAATATCAGCTAATAAATCAAAATTTTCTCTAATTATTTCAAATGGAACTGGTTCAAGTTTAATAACGTCTGGAAGTAATAAAATTTGTCTCTCAATTGATTTATTCTTTCTTGCTAATTTCATTTTTTCTAATGTAAGTCTTTCATGAGCTGCATGTTGGTCAACTATCACAATGCCATTGGAATTTTGAGATATGATATAATTTTTATTAAATTGCCCTATTGCAGCACCTAAAGGGAAGTTTTCATTCTCCTTAGTCTGAATGCTTTTATTTTCAAAATTTTCTTTTTTAAGAGCTTTTTTTTGGGGCTTAACTTCAATTTTATTAAAAAATGATTGCTTTTTATCGTGATCGTCATTAGATCCACAAACCTCATCGGAGTTCACTCTTTCATTAATAACAAATCTATCAAGTGCTTCTTTAGAGATTTCACTTGTCGTTTGAGAAAAACTAGAATGCAACTCTCTGCTTATTGATCCTACTAATAAACTTCTAATAAGAGCATTATCTTGAAATCTAACCTCTGTTTTCCCGGGGTGAACATTGACATCAATAAAATCAGTTGGCACATCAATAAACAAACAAAAAACTGGAAATCTTCCTTTTGGAAGTGTGTCTCTGTAAGCAGACCTTATTGCACCTGAGAGACTTCTATCCTGAACTGATCTTCCATTTACAAATAAATGTTGTTGGTTATAATTAGATTTATTTAATGTTGGTAATCCAATAAAACCATTTATTTTTGCAAATTTTGTAACTGTTATTTGCTTTGAATTTTCAATTTTTATTGCTTCATTGGAAAAACCCGTACCCATTAAGTTTTTTATCCTATTAAAACACAAGTTATCCAATTTATTTTCAGTTTTAATGTTTAGTAATTCACGTCCGTCAGCTCTAAAATTAAAACTTACAGCTGGATTTACCAAAGCTATCTTTTGAACAATCTGGTGACAGTAACTTTTTTCAACTTGTGACGATTTCAAAAATTTTAATCTTGCAGGAGTAGCAAAAAACAGCCTTTTAATAGATACTTTTGTTCCTTTTTCTCTTGAGGATGGGTAAACCTCATTGAAAATTCCTGCGATAATATCTAATGACCATGCTTGGTCAGAATCAATATGTTTTGACTGCAGATTTAACTCACTAACCGCAGCTATTGAAGGAAGAGCTTCACCTCTAAAACCCAAAAATTCTATCTTGTTAAGAGTATCATAAGGTAATTTTGAAGTTGCATGTCTCTCAACGGCAAGAGGTATATGTTTTTTTTTAATTCCAATGCCGTTATCAGATACTGAAATTAAATTTTTTCCCCCATTTTCTATTACAATATCTATTTGAGTTGCGTCAGCATCTAATGAATTTTCAATTAATTCTTTTAATGCAGATGAAGGTCTTTCTACCACTTCACCAGCTGCTATTTGATTAATAAGATTTTGAGGAAGCCTTCTAATTTCCATATAAAGTTACCTTATCATTTGATTAGTAAAGGCTTTCCTGAATTTATATCAATGGCTGGTGAAGGCGTTAAATTAATATTCTTTTCTGATGATTTGTTTTTCCTAATTCTTAAAGCTTCTTTCTTAGAATCAATTATCACACCTGATTTAGGAATATTTCCAAATAAAATGTCAATTCCTCTTCTCTCACTTAAAGATATACCGAGCGTTTCTTCATCTACAATTTTCCGAATATCCTTTGGCACATTTTTTAACTTAAATAATTCACTAAAACTACTAGCCTCTTGATTTTCTTTAATTTCAATTTCTTCACTTAATTGAAATTCATTGTTATCTCTAGTTAAATCATTATTTCTAATAGCCTGAGGGTCTATTTTGTAACCTGGTGGAATCAATAGTGAAGGAGTTAATACTACAGAAAATTCGTCCGGAATAACTTTTTCCTTACCAACAGCTTTTCTAAAATCTGAGCAACTAGATAACATTGTTAAAGTTAAAATAAAAACAAATATTAAGATTAATTTATTTTTCATAGTAAGTTCTCTCAATAGTAAAAAATTGATTGTAAATAAATAAAACTGCACCAATGAATATAATTGTATCAGCAAGATTAAATGCTGGCCAGTGTAAATCTTCAATATGAAAATCTATAAAATCAACTACCTTGCCATAAATAATACGATCAATTGCGTTTCCAATTGCACCACTTGCAATAAGAATAAAACCTAGCGAGGAATATCTAGGTAATTTAAAAGAAGAAAAAATAAGCCAAATACTTACTAAAAAAGCAAAAATAGTGAAACCATATCTACCTATCTCACCAGAATCTTGAAAAAAACCAAAAGAAATTCCACTATTCCACACTGGTGTCATGGATAAAAAAGATGTTAATTCAATGGACTGATATTTAATAAATAAATTTTCTATAGCCCATAATTTTAAAACATAGTCAAAATATATAAAGACTATGAAAATCAAAAGAAGATTAAAAACACCAAAATTTTTTTTCATTTAATTAAATTTAAGTACCTTTGTACACCTGTTGCAAAGCTCAATATTATTTTTAACTTCTGGAACTATTTTCCAACATCTCATGCATTTACCACCAGATGCCAACTTAACATTTACCATAATTTTTGTTTCAGATAAATTTTGATTCAAATCTATTTGTACATCGGAACAAATAAAAATCTCTGGGAGATTTACATCTTGGAGCATTTTAAAAGATTCCTTATTAGCCTCTATTATAACTTTAGCCTGTAGACTAGAGCCTAAAATTCCTTCTTTTCTTTTCTCTTCTATAGATGTTGTGACAACTGATCTTAACTCTCTTATATCAGACCATTTCTTAGCAAGTTCGTCATTCTTCCAATTTTTGTCACCTTTGAAGTAAGTTTGTAAATGAACAGAATTTTCACTATCTTTATACCTACTTTGCCATGCTTCTTCTGCGGTAAAGCAAATGATTGGAGCAAGCCATGTAGTCAATGATTTGAATAAAATGTCCATTACTGTTCTGCATGATTTTCTCTCTACACTGCTTGGATCTTCACAGTACAATGTGTCTTTTCTGATATCAAAGTAAAAAGCTGACAAATCAATAGTACAGAAATTATGAATATCTAAGTAAATATCATGAAGGTTAAAATTTTCTGTGTTCTCTTGTATTTTTTCACTTAATTCATAAACTCTATGAAGAATCCATTTTTCTAACTCGGGCATTTCAGTAAAATTAATTTTTTCATCTTCTTGAAATTCGTTTAATGCTCCTAGCAAATATCTTAATGTATTTCTAAGTCTTCTATAATGATCAGAGTGTCTTATTAAAATTTCTTTTCCAATTCTTAGATCATCATAGTAATCTGAGCCAACAACCCATAAACGCAGAATATCTGCACCAAACTCATTAATTACTTTTTGTGGTGCAGTAATATTGCCAAGAGATTTTGACATCTTTCTTCCTTGCTGGTCTAAAACAAAACCATGAGTTAAAACTGCATCATATGGAGCACGACCTCTTGTCCCACAACTTTCTAGTAATGAAGAGTGAAACCATCCTCTATGTTGATCTGTTCCTTCAAGATATAATGAAGCTGGCCAAAATAAATCATCTCTCTCTTCTAAAACAAATGAATGGGTAGAACCAGAATCAAACCATACATCTGCTATATCAGTCACTGCCTCATAGTCATCTGGATTATATTTTGATCCAAGAAAATAAGAAGAAGGTTTTTCAAACCAAGCGTCTGCCCCATCTGTCTTAAAGGCATTGACAATTCTGTCGATTACTTCTTGATCACGAAGTGGTTCTTGAGTTTTTTTATTAACAAATATCGCAAGAGGTACTCCCCACGCTCTTTGCCTAGATATGCACCAGTCAGGCCTGTCTTCTATCATTTTTGTTAAACGGTTTTGACCCTGAGGCGGATAAAAAGCAGTTTGTGACAAAGCTTTCAGAGAAGTATCTCTTAGATTATTAGATGTCATTGAAATAAACCATTGAGGTGTTGTTCTAAAAATGAGTGGGGCCTTTGATCTCCAACTGTGTGGATATGAGTGATTTAATTTTCCTCTTCCAATTAAGGCATTATGCTCAGACATAATGTCAGCAATTATCTCATTATCCTTTAAAACTCGAAGTCCTCCTAATAAAGGTAAATCATTATTTAATATTCCATTATCTGTAACCGTTTCTGGTATTCGTAAATTATTTTGTCTTCCAAGTTCAAAATCATCTGCACCATGACCAGGAGCAATATGAACAAAACCAGTACCTTGATCAATTGTCACAAAGTCAGCTTCTAGAAGTAAAACCTCATGTTCATAACCGTTATTATTTAGTGGATGCGCTAAAACTGTTCCTTCAAAATCTTTACCCTTAAGCGTTTTAGTAGAATTAAAACTTAAGACAGAAATTTCTTTCATTACCTCTTCTACCAATTCTTTAGCCACAATAACTTTATCACCAATTTTTGCTAAAGAACCCTCATCTACACTAGTAATTTCTATAAGTGAATAATCAATATCCTTTCCATATGCTACGGCTCTATTACCTGGCATAGTCCAGGGAGTAGTTGTCCAAATTATAATGTCGAAGTTGTTTATTATTTCCAATGATGTTTTTATTACTGGGAATTTGGCATAAATAGTAGTGCTTATATGATCGTAATATTCAATCTCAGCTTCCGCTAAAGCAGTTTTTTCAACTGGAGACCACATCACTGGCTTAATTCCTCGATATAGACTACCATTCATAAGAAATTTACCTATTTCGGACATTATTATTGCCTCAGATTCAAATTTCATAGTAGAATATGGATCTTCCCAATCACCATATACGCCTAGCCTTTGAAATTCGTCAGATTGAATATCCATCCATTTTGCAGCAAAATCCCTACATTCTTTTCTAAATTCTACAATTGGAATGTCATCTTTATTTTTTTTCTTTTTTCTATAATTTTCCTCTATTTTCCATTCAATTGGTAATCCATGACAATCCCATCCAGGAACATAATTTGCATTCTTGCCAAGCATGGATTGTGATCTATTTATTACATCCTTAATTATTTTATTTAGAGCATGACCAATATGTAAATTGCCGTTTGCATATGGTGGGCCATCATGAAGTATAAAAGGCTGAGAATTTTTCCTTTGTTCTCTTAACTTTTTAAATAATTTTGTTTCTTCCCATAATTTCAGTATTTGTGGCTCTTTGGTAGGAAGTCCAGCTCTCATTGAAAAATCAGTTTTAGGTAAATAAACGGTTTCTTTATAATCAGTCATTAAATTGTCTCTATATTAATCAAATTATTATTTTTTAATTTCATAATTTATGAAATTCATATGCCATCTCTGTATCAACCTCAATTTGCTTTTGAAGTTCAGATAAAGAATTAAATTTTTTTTCAGGTCTTAAAAATTCTATAAGTTCAACATTAATTCTTTTTCCATATAAGTTCTTATCAAAATTATTTTCTTTAAAATCAATTATATGAGTTTCTAAATTTACTTTATCACCTGAAACCGTAGGTCTTGTACCTATATTTGAAATAGATGGCAACCAATCATTACATATCTCAGGGATTTTGCTATTAATTATTTTTAATCTAGAGACATAAACACCTAATGGTGGTTTTAAAAATTTTTTTAAACTTAGATTTGCAGTTGGAAAGCCAATTTCTCTTCCTTGTTGTTTACCTCTTTCCACTTTGCCTGTAATACACCAATTTCTACCTAACATATTATTTGCTAGATTTAATTGTCCATTTTGAATCAACATTCTTATTTTTTGAGAGCTTATTGTCTCAGCTACTTTTTCATTTATAGAGTTTGTTTTCTTTAAATCTATAGAGACAAGTTCTAATCCTAGAGTGTTGGCAAAACTTTTTGTATTTTCAATACTACCTTCTCTATCTTTTCCAAATTTAAAGTTTGATCCTGCAAACATTTTTACGATGTTAAAATTTTCATTTAATATTTGTGATAAAAAATACTCAGGATTACAATTTTTCAACTGTTCGTTAAATTCAATATTTATAAGATATTTAACATCAAGCTTACTTAATAATATTTGTTTTTCTTCAGAGTCTAATAACTTAAAAGAGGTATTTGTAGGATTAAAAAAATCTCTTGGATGAGGATCAAATGTTACAACACCAAAAGATAGATCATTTTCTTGTGCTTGATATTTACACTCATTTAAAAGTTTAACATGGCCTTTATGAATGCCATCAAAATTTCCAATCGCAACAGCTAATTGATCTTTAACAATAGGTTTATTGTCACCAATTTTCCATTTAATAATCTTCATAGGAATGTTATAACCATATTAAGTTTTTAAACTCAAGCTGATATATATATAATTTCATGCTCTTTGTAATTATTTTTTGTTATACAAAGATTTATTATATGAAATAGTATTAAATTGAAATAAAGCTTCTAATAAAGTTAATGGAGGTTATTTTTATATGGATAGTATGAATATCAATTTTGAAATTATTTCGAACCTTATTAACAGTTCAATTCAAATTTTTGTTTCTTACGCTGGCCAGGTTTTAGGCGCCACAATAATACTTATACTAGGTTTTTATTTTGCTGGAAAACTGAGCAAGATTGCACGCAAGAATTTAAATCGTTTCAAAAAGATTGACCCACTTATAATCCCAATAATTGGAAATATTATAAGATACGGAATAATTATTATTACAATTATAGCTGTTTTAGGACAATTTGGTGTTCAAACAACTTCAATCATTGCTGTCTTAGGAGCTGCAGGTTTAGCAATTGGATTAGCACTTCAAGGAACTTTATCAAATGTAGCTGCTGGAGTAATGCTGTTATTATTAAGACCCTTTAACACAGGTGATTGGGTAGAATCGGGAAATGTTTCTGGAACGATAAAGGAGGTAGGTCTTTTCACAACTATTATTGATACATTTGATAATGTTTATGTTTCGATACCTAATTCAAGCATTTGGAATAGTACTATTATTAATCATTCACATTATGAAACTAGAAGAATAGATGTTGATATTGGAATACATTATGACACTAATTTAGATTTAGCATCACAGACCTTACTAAAATTAGCAGATGATGAAAGAGTATTAAATAAACCTAAAGAGCCACAATTTTTAGTTATGAAATATGATGACAGCGCTATAGTTGTCAGATTAAGGTTATATTCACATACAAAAGATTGGTATGCTCTTTACACAGATTTGATGCGAAAATTAAAACCTGCGCTAGATAATGCAGGAATAGAAATACCATACCCACATAGAGTAATTAACTCAAAAAACTTAGTTTAATGTCTACTACAAAAAAATTAAATCAAGGATTAGTTAAACTTACAAAGGAAAATATTAATAAAGGGCGCCTTGGTGATAAAATTAAAAGCATAAGTGGGAGCGATAAGGTCCTTACCAAGAATGAATTAATAAAGGAAAGAAGAAAAATAATACCCGATGATGGTATTGGAGAGGATATTTATATTTTTGGCTATGGTTCTCTTTTGTGGAATCCTACAATAAGGTATGATACTCAACATTTAGCAAAAATCTATGGTTTTCATAGAAGTTTCTGCATGAAAACTCATTTAGGAAGAGGATCATTTAAGAATCCTGGTCTCATGCTTGGACTAGACCAAGGGGGGTCCTGTAGAGGATCCGCATATAAACTCAATAGAAATGATGCAATTAAAAACATAGATATATTATTTAAAAGAGAAATGGTAACTGGCGCTTACAAACCTAAATTACTAAAAACAAAGTTAGACAACGATCGAATAGTTTCTTCATTAGCCTTTACAGTAGATAAAAAACATAAAAATTATTTTAATGAAAAAAACACCTCAATTAAAGCTAGTATGATTTCTAAAGCAAATGGATTTTTAGGAACTTGTAAAGAGTACTTTGAATATACTTTAGAAAGTCTTGAAGAATTAGATATAATTGACAAAGAAATGAGAGCAATCTCTTTGCACTTAAAAAATAATTAATACTTATAAATCTTGTTTAATAAGATCTGATGCTTTTTCTGCTATCATCAACGTTGCAGCATTTGTGTTTCCTGATGGCATTGTTGGCATTATTGAAGCATCTGCAATTCTAATGTTGCTTAAACCATTAATTTTAAGAGATGAGGAAACAACTGCTTTATTATCAACACCCATTCTACAACTACCTATTGCATGATATACAGTTGCACCTCTATTCCTAATAAAATTTAGAATTTCTTCATCAGATTTTATATTGTCTCCAGGAAGAGTTTCACAGACAGAAATTTTTTTCATTGTAGAAGTTCTTAAAAGTGACCTACAAATTTTTACACCTTCAACTAAAGCATCTTGGTCTATTTTTTCTTTCAAATAATTTGGTTGAATTATTGGTGGGTCTGTTATCTTATTTGTGGAGGCTCTTACATAGCCTCTACTTTGAGGTCTTGATTGCCACACGCCACATGTCATTCCAGGAAAATTTTGAAGCTTACCTATCATTCCCTCGGTATAAGAGGCTGGAGTAAAAACAAATTGTAAATCAGGAAAGTCTATTTTGGAAGAAGATTTTAAAAATGCTCCAACATGTGCTGGACTATATGAAATTAAACCTTTTTTTGAGGTAAACCATTTTATTATTTCTAATAATAGATTGAACCCTCGTGCTTTCTCGTTTAATGAAATGGGTTCAGTTATTCTATTAGCAACCCTAACAGCATAATGATCTTGCAATCCCTCGCCAACATTTTTAATTTCAAATAATGGTTCAATGCCTATAGATTTTAAATATTTAGCGTCTCCTATTCCTGAAACTTGGAGTAAATGTGGAGTACCAATTGCGCCACCACACAAAATAATTTCTTTATTTGCAAAAATTTCAAATGTTTTATTATTTTTCCTACACAATAAGCCAATTGCTTTTTTATTTTTAAATATAATTTTTAAAACTGTTGTATTCTTTTTAATATTTACATTTTTTCTTTTTAAAGCTGGTTTTAAAAAAGCATCATAAGCACTAAATCTAGTGCCATTTTTAATGGTACGTTGATAGTAAAAAATACCCTCTTGCTGTCCAGAATTATAATCGTTTTGGACTTGTATACCTAATTCACTTGATCCTCTAATAAATTCTTCACATAGAGGATGTTTTTCAACAATATCAGATACATACAGAGGACCTTGTTTTCCACGAGTAGTTTCATCTCCATTTTCTTTGTATTCTGATTTTTTAAAATATGGAAGCACATCGTCATAAGACCAACCCAAATTACCTTGTTGTGCCCATTGATTATAGTCATCAGGTTGGCCTCTAACATAGAGATGACCATTAATGGAGCTTGAACCTCCATAGCCTTTTCCTCTTGGAAATAATATTTCTCGTTTATTTACATAATCACTCCCTTCGGTTTTAAAACACCAATTAAACCTTTTATCATTAATTGTTTTAATAAAACCTGCTGGCATCTTTACATATGGATGCTGATTATTTCCTCCAGCTTCAATAACACAAATTTTTATTTTGTTTTTTTCTGATAACCTATTAGCAATGACCGAACCAGACGACCCAGCCCCAACTACTATATAATCAAAGTTTTCCATAATATTTTATTTAATATTCATTTATTGTTGATGTTTGGCCAGCTACCGTTGTTCTAACCATTAACCTTTTTTCTATTTTGCCTTTTATCGGTGTGGCTCTATGTAAGACAGCTCTATTATCCCACATAATTAAATCAAATGGTTCCCAAACATGAGAATAAATAAATTTATCTGTGTCAATATAAGAATTAATTTCAGCTAATAGAGCATCACTATCATTTTCCGACATGCCATCAACATTTCTACAATGCGCACCTAAATAAAGAGATTTTCCATGCTTGTTATCACTCAAAACTAATTTTTGTTTAACTGGAGGAAGAGCTTGTTTTTCTTCAGGAGTGACTAAATTTGGATCAATTTTTGATCTTCCATAAGAATAATCATGCCAACAAATTTTATCATCAATCTTTAATTTTAATTCCTGAGGTAAAGCATTATAACTAGCTCTCATTGATAAAAACTCTGTATTTCCTCCAAGCGATGGGATCATTTTAGCTGATAAAATTGACATTTTAGATGGAATTTTTTTAAATGAACTATCACTATGCCATTCTTGGTTAGCTAAATTATTTAATCTTTGTCTATCTGTGGGTGAAACAATGTTTCCATTTTCATCAAAGTTACGAAGAATAATAAGTTTTGAACCAGATCCATCTGTCCCAACTTTTGTCAGTTCAAGGGTGCCAAAATTTTCACTAAATTTTATGTGGTCATCATCTCTGATATTTTGATTTCTAATAACAACTACAGAAAATTTTGATAAGAGATCTGATATTTTATTAATAGTTTCTTTATCTGAAATCTTTGTAACATCTAGATCATTGATTTCTAAGCCAATAACATCACCAAGTTTGGATGTAATCACTTTTAGACCTCCTCTAAATTTATAAATATAATTTTATTTTAAAAATCTTAATTAAATGATCAATACATGGTAACTTTACACTATTTTTAACATTTCTTTATATTTTTCATTTTTATTTTCAACATTAGTTTTAATTTTATTTGAAAGATTATTATAGTAAATAAATTATCAATAAATAAATCATAAAAAAATGGCAGAACAACCGAATATAAATAATGACGTAAAAATATTAAAGTTAGAAATTTTAAGTAAAAATCTTAAACAAAACTGGAACCTCGATACTGATTTATGGAATGAAGAATTTCCACATGATTATAGGTTTGAAGATACATATTTACAGTTAAGTTTTGTTTTAAGAGATTTTAATATGAACGAATTAAAGCATTTAATTTCCATTACAAATTTGTTTGATATTAAAACTTATAATCATGAAATTGCTACTTTAATTAACAATTATATCAAAAGCTGTGCAGATTACATTAATCATGAATTAGATGGAAACACAGAAGAATATTTTAAGAAATTTAATAAAAATAATAATTGTTTTTCTTATGAAAAAAGAATTAAAGATGAACTTAAAAAATATAATATTCACTATGCAGTGTTTTTTTATGGCACATTAAGATCTTCAGAAGTTAGAACAGCAGTACTTGGTACAGATATAAGGGAAAATATGATGGATACTGCTACATTACAAAAATATAAAGTATTTAAAGTTAAAGACACTCATTATCCATTGATAAAATATACTAACAACAAAAATGACATCGTTGAGGGAATAATAGCAAAAAATTTAACGTACAATGAATTAATGAAATTAGATAGATTTGAAGGTGAAAATTATTTTAGACAATTTATAAAAGTTAATACAAAGAATTATATTTTAGATGCTGAAATCTATTTACCTAAAGCTAATCTTATTCCGTCAGAGCCATGGGATTACAATGATTGGTATAAAAATGACATGAAAAAATTTTTTGAAAATGAATTTAATTAAATGGTGTTAAATGAGTTCAGTTGGAATTTAGTTACTTTTCAATTTTTGTATTTGATCCCATGCAGCATTTATTGCTCTCATTTTATTTTTACTCTCATTTATAACTTCAATAGGCACACCTTTGCTAATCAAAAGATCTGGATGGTGTTCTTTAGAAAGCTTTATATATTTTTTTCTAATTGATTTTAAATCATCAGTTGGTTGACTTTCTAAAACTATATAAGGATTTAGTTTGTCTGACGATTTTCTAGACTCTTTAATACTTTCATATTGATACTGACTAAGGCCAAAAATAAAAGCAATGTTAGCTATCATAGATTCTTCTTCATTACTTATATGTCCGTCAGCCTCTGCAATGTAAAAAAGAATATTTATGACTTCTTCTAAAACATTCTGGTTACCCTTAAAAATTTCAGAAATTTGTTTTGCATAAGGCTCGTACCCAGTGCTTTCATCTTTAGCCTTGTTAAAAATCTTGGCTACCTGATCAATTTCACTATCTGGTATTTGAAGTTTCTGTTTAACTGCAATTAATTCTTCTTTACTAACTCTTCCATCAGCTTTGCTTAGTTTTGCAGAGAGAATTATTAATGATAAAGCAAAAATTTGTTGTGAGTTTTGTTGGCTTCTAAAAGTGTTTGATGAGCTAATATTTGAAATTTTTCCTCCTAAAAATGATCCAAGTAAAGCTCCAAAGGGACCACCTAAAGAAAAACCAATAACACCACCTAATAAACTTCCCCAAATTGACATGATTTAATTCTCAAAGTTATAACAATTTAATATTTTATATATAATTATTAAAAATAAATAATAAAGCAATTAACCTCTTATTTGAATTGGAATAGTTATGAAATTAAGAAAAAAAGATCCTTGGAAATCTGCCAGTGAATATTCCAAAGATTTATCAGGTTTAACTATAAATTTATTAGTTGAGGACATTAAACGTTCAATACATTTTTTACAAAAAATTATTAAGGCTAAAATTGTATATCAAGACCCTGATTTTGCAGCAATAGAAGGGTTTGGAAGTAGATGGTGTATCCATTCATACCATACTTATGGTACTCACCCGTTTCTAAATTTTATAAAAAGTTCTAAATCAAAAGGATTAGGAATAGAATTAAGAGTTATAGGTTGTGATCCTGATAGAGCAGAAGAAAGAGCAAGAAAAGAAAATTATATTATTTTATCTAATTCAATGAATAAACCTCATGGTATGAGGGAATGTTACATACTTGATAATAACGGATTTTGTTGGGTGCCATCCATTTTAGTTTAGATTTTTATAAAATTACCAACCATTGGTTCTTGACCAACTGTCCACAATCGTTACATTTTCTAAAATATTATAATTACTGTAAGCTGCGCAAGTTAGACACGCATGATTTGGTAATATGCGTACTAAACTTCCTATAGGTAATTTATCAAACCAGCTTGTGTTATCTATGTTGATTGATCCATGCTCTTGATGAACTTCAGAAATGCTAAGTCCTTCAAGGGGTAGTGCTGTGTGAGGATCACAAACTAATCCGTACCCAGCTTTAGGCATGAAATTATTTGCACTAATGTCTTTTGATAAAGCTAATGCACCAGCATCAATTAATATTTTTCCTTTATGTTGATTATGACCAATTACACTTGATAAAACAGTTAAAGCTATTTCATCTATTTCACAAATACCTCTTGAAGCCTGAGCTAAATCCCAAAACATATAAATTCCTGCTCTTACTTCAGTGATACCTTTCAAATGTTCAGCATAAAACATTGTAGGAGTTGATCCTATACTTATGATAGGAAAATTATTTTTGGTATTTTCAAAATTCTTTAAAGAGGTAAGAGCATGTTCACGTTCAATGTTACTAATTGATATAATTTCTTTTTTATTGTTGGTTGAATAACTATGACCAGCATGAGCTAAAACTCCCAACAACTTTGTATAATGATTTATGTCAAAAACTTTAGATATTTCTCTAATTTTTTCATCTTGGTAACCTAAACCGCTTCTTCCTTCACCACAATCAATTTCAATCAGAATTTCAAAAGTTGCGCTATGTAATTTACTATAATTAACGATTTCTTTAGCAACAATAACTGAGTCTATAACCATACGTATCATGCAGTTATACTTCAACTGAATATAATTTAATCTTTTAAGTTTTGCAGGAATTATGCAAACAGCATAAGTAATATCTTTGAAACCTGAACTTGCAAAATACTCAGCTTCTTCAAGAGTTGAAACAGTAATAGGACCGACATCTTTTCCAAGAGCAATTTTAGCAACTTCAATACTTTTAGGAGTTTTAACATGTGGTCTTAAAATTGTGTTAAATTCATCACATTTTTTTCTAGCTTTATTACAATTTTTTTCTAAAAGGTTTTTATCTAAAATCAAACAAGGAGTATTAAGTTCATTTAAATTGTTTATTTTCATATTTAATCTCATTTTATTTAAAATATTTGATTTTTCTATTTAATTACATTTATAAATTTTTCCCACCAGCTCTCAGTATCAATTAAATTTTTCATATCTATTACCTGACCAATTATAGGAGTAATTAAAGATATACTTTTTTCTTCTGCTCTTTTTTTAATTTCAACTGGAGGATCAAACCAGTTATGCATTGCTAAAGTAAACATCCCCCAATGAATAGGTATAAGATTTTCACCTTTTAAATCAATGAAGCCCTTAATAACTTCTTCAGGCATGTTATGCACTTCCCTCCAGCGAGTATTATATTGCCCACTATCCATGAACACGACCTCCATAGGACCATATTTATCACCAATTTCCTTATAGTGTTTTGCATAACCTGAATCACCACTAAAATAGAAACTTCTCTTTCCTGATTTAACAACCCACGATGCCCACAGTGATTTTTGTGTTTCTATAAAAGCTTTTCTTCCAGAAAAATGTTGCGCAGGAGTACAAATAAATTTAATACCTTTAATTATTTTAGTATCCCACCAATCCATCTCTGTTATTCTTGTATTTTCAACTCCCCATTTTTTCAAATGAGATCCTACTCCTAATGGTACAACGAATGAAATATCTTTGTTGTTGTTAAAAAACTTTATTGTTTTCATGTCTAAATGATCATAATGATCATGCGAAATAAGTATAAAATCAACTTTTGGTAATTCCTTCAATTTAAATACAGGTGGTTGATACCTTTTAATAAGCCAACTAAATGGTGACGCAGATGATGAAAATATAGGGTCAATTAAAATAATCTTATTATTTATAGACATCAAAATACTGGAATGACCTAACCAAGCAAATTTAATATTATTACTACTTTTTACAAAATTTTCATTTAATGAAGTTTTATCTTCTGGTAACAGTGTTTCTGGTTCTGTCTTGTTGGAATTAAAGAAAAAATTATTAGCCATATTTTTTCTAGGATTCGCCCAAAATCCACTATTTTTTTTCACATTTTCCATAACGTCAGAGTTTTGATTTACAAACTTATCTTCTGGAATATTATAATTAGATGATTTTTTCATTCTTAAGTAATCATCATCTTTAGGTATTGATCCAAATTGATCACAACCAGAAAATTGTAAAATCATTATTATTACACATAAACTAAATTTAAGTTTATTTTTTAAAGTACTCGATTTTGTCAATGTTTTACCAGTTCATTATTTATTGCTTAATCGATTAACACCATCCCATAAATCAGGATTCCAACCTTCTTTTATGATTTTTTTACATCTATTAATAAATATTTCTGTTACCTTATCATCAGGATTAATCTTATTTATTGTGGAAAATAATTTTAGTGAATTTTCAAAATTATGTTCAAAATAGCCTTTGATGCCTTTTTTAAAGTCATTTAAAGTTTCAATTTTTAATTGTTTTAATTTTTCAAGATCTGCATCAAAAACTTCAAAAATTTTTATGGCTTTATTTTTTCCTTTCACGGCTACAACATCTATAAATCTAATGGCGAATAAATCTTTATTAATATTTTTATAAGTTTCTTCTGAAATAATAATGCCAACTTTATAATTTTTTGTTAACCCTTCTAGTCGTGAGGCTAAATTGACAGCATCACTGATTACTGATCCTTCCATTCTATTTGTTTCACCTAGTGTACCTAACATCATTTCTCCGGTATTAATCCCTATTCCAATATTAATTTTATGAGTTTTATTTTTAAAAGAACTAGCATTATATTGAATTAAATATTTTTGCATTTCTATTGCTGCTTTTACAGCGTCGTTTGCAGAATTCTTAAACAGAGCCATAACACCATCGCCCATAAATTTATCAATGTATCCTTTATTTTCTCTTATAATTGGGCTCATTTGATTTAAATAAGAATTTAAAAAAGAAAAATTCTCCCTAGGTGTCATTTTCTCAGATATGGATGTAAAGGATCTTATATCTGAGAATAATATACTCATTTTTACGTTTACTTGATCACCTAATGAGACGTCTAAAATACTATTTTTCCCAAGATTTTTGAGTAATTCAGATGGAACAAATCTTTGGTAAGCTTCAGTTAATTTTACTTGTTGTTGAAGTGCTAATAATTTCATATCATTTAATTGCTGAGCGACAGCAAAACCGAAAGTGATAAACATCCCTAAAAATAAAATTCCAACAGCAGAATTTATTATTAACCAAGTGATCCAATTAAAATCATAAAATAAATAAGCTATACCCGAAATTGGCGCCGACAAGAAAGGAAGTGCAAAGGATATACATAAATATTTTGCATACTTACTGCCTTTTTTCCACAGATGAAATGATACAACAGCTGAAGTTAGTAATAATATGATAAAAGGTATAAATAAATATTTTGGCTTAACTAGACCTGGGCCATCCATGTCAGGCGGATAAAGATTTAAATCAAGATAAGGGACGCTTGGCCAAAATAGAGACGAATAAAAATTTAAAACAGACATTAAAATATAGAAAATTATAACTGATAGAAATATTTTGTTAAGCAATGGGTAATTCAATTTTAAGTTTAGAGACTGTCTAAAAAATTGGAGTAACAACAAGAATAAAAAGGAAATTAAACTTAAAGAAAATTCACTTGCATATAACCAGGAAGTTATACCAATAATCTTTCCAACAACTAAATTTGTAATGGAAAGAAAAGAAATTTGAAAGAGGCTAAGTGAAAGCCATAAATAATTTCCCTTAGAAACTATGAAAATAAACAAATAATAAATGGCAAAAGTTATTGCTATTGCAAATGTTGCAATATTTGCTGAAATTTTAACAAATTGATGGGTTCGAATATTTTCCCAAGTACTTACGGTCATTCGATGTAAGCTGTCTCTACCCATATATCTATCAAATGGTTTTTTTCTAAAAAAACTATAAACTTGAGCAATTTCATTCGATTTAATAGAAAGTTTATAACTTGTTCTTATCCTCTTATCATCAATCCAATTGTCAAATTTCTCTCTCCAATAAGGATATTCAATGATGCCATTTATATTGTGAATAAAAACTTTTTTCTCATTATTGTAACTATAGTTAATTCCAATACTATCTTTTACAGTACTATTTAAGATACTAAAACGAACCCAATAACCGTTTACAAATGATTGGTCATCATCTAAAGTCTTTTTCCACTCTAACTCAGATAGAGTTTTAAAAGAAACATTTTCATCAAATCCCTCAGCAAATTCTAAATATTTTTTAGGAATTGTATCAAAAGTATTTAAATCTAAAATGTAGTAGGGAGTAAATTTAGTATTTGTATCGGCAAATACTTTTTCAAAATATATTAATAAAATGCTTAAAAAGAATAGTAAAGAATAAATTTTTACTTTTTGTTTCAAACAATTAACCAATCAATTAAGTTAAACAAGAATTTTTCTGTTAATCTTAAAAATTTGAACCTGAATTAAAAATGTGCTGATAAACTATTTTGATTTTTTTCTAATGGTGGTGCAAATTTAGTAAGATCAATACCTTCAACAGCTATTTTATACTCATCTATAGTTGGGGTTCTTCCCAAAATCGCTGAAAGAACAACAACTGGTGTTGATGCAAGCAGTGACTCTCCTTTTTTTTCTTGGGAGTCTTCAACTACTCTTCCTTGAAATAGTCTAGTTGAAGTGGCTAACACTGTGTCACCCTTTGCTGCTTTTTCTTGATTGCCCATGCAAAGATTACATCCTGGCCTTTCAAGGTAAAGAATATTTTCATATTCTAGACGAGCTGATTTCTTAGGATTTTTATCATCAAATTCAAAACCTGAATATTTTTGTAAGATACTCCAGTCACCCTCATCCTTAAGTTCATCAATTATATTATAAGTTGGAGCTGCTAAAACTAAAGGTGCCTTAAACTTTACCTGACCCGAAGCTTTTTCAAGATTACGAAGCATCTGTGCGACAATTTTTACATCGCCTTTATGTACCATACAAGAGCCGACAAAACCTAAATCCACTTTTTTTTCAGCATTGTAATAAGAAATTGGTCTAATTGTATCATGTGTGTATCTCTTTGACACGTCTGAATTATTAACATCTGGATCAGCAATCATTGGTTCATCTATTAAGTCTAAATCAACTTCAACTTCTGCGGAATACTTCGCATTTACATCAGGTCTTAAGGCAGGCTTTTCACTAGATTTAATTTCTGAGATTCTTTTTTCTGCAATGCCTATTAACTTATTAAGCATTTTATTTTCGTTTTCCATTCCCTTGTCTATCATGACCTGTATTCTGTCTTTAGCAATTTCTAGTGACTTAATTAGTGTTGCATCCTCTGAAATACATATTGATGCCTTTGCTTTCATCTCGGCAGTCCAATCAGTAAAAGTAAAAGCTTGGTCAGCAAGAAGAGTTCCCAAATGAACTTCAATAATTTTTCCTTGAAATACATTATCACCAAACTGCTTAAGCATCTGGGCTTGTGTAGCGTGCACTACATCTCTGAAGTCCATATGATCACCCATTTTGCCCTTAAATGTTACTTTGACTGACTCTGGTATTGGCATAGTTGCCTCACCAGTTGCCAAGGCCAAAGCAACAGTCCCAGAGTCTGCTCCGAATGCTACACCTTTTGACATTCTAGTATGAGAGTCACCACCAATAATAATTGACCAATCATCAACAGTTATATCATTCAATACTTTGTGTATAACATCAGTCATTGAATGATAAGAATCTTTTGGGTCACGCGCAGTAATGAGACCAAATTTATGCATAAATTTCATCAGTCTTGGGGTATTTTCCTGAGCTTTAAAATCCCAAACTGAAGCTGTATGACATCCTGATTGATAAGCCCCGTCTACGGTCGGTGAAATTACAGTTGCTGCCATTGCCTCTAATTCTTGTGATGTCATTAAACCTGTAGTATCTTGTGATCCAACAATATTTACTTTTACTCTTACATCAGAGCCAGCGTGTAAAAGCACATCATCTTCTACACCTACCGCATTTGCATTAAATATCTTCTCAACAGCTGTAAATCCTTGCCCTTCATTATAAATTTGTTTTGAAGGTGCAAAAGCAGATTTTAATTCGACATTTAGAACCTCACAGGCAAAACTTTGCAATTTTTTTCCGAAAACAATTGCATAGGATCCACCTGCTTTCATGAATTCTTGTTTTTGAGGTGAAAACGAAGATGATAAATCAACTAATTCTTTCTCTCCTGTTTCATCAAAAAGTTTTTTCTTTTTTGTATTAATTTTTAATACTGTACCAGTATCTACACTATATTTCTGTTCTAGGATTGGATTATCATCATTGTTAATTATTGGATTACCATCTGAATCAAGTTTTTTTACCCAATTTTTTAGGTCTACACCTATTCCTCCTGTAACTCCTACAGTTGTTAAAAATATTGGAGAAATTCCATTTGTACCTGCAACAATTGGCGCAATATTTACAAACGGCACATAAGGACTTGCTTGCTTTCCAGTCCATAAGGCAACATTATTGACACCAGACATTCTTGATGATCCAACACCCATAGTACCCTTTTCAGCGATTAACATTACACGCTTATCTGGATGTTGCTTTTTTAATTCAGTAATTTCCAATTGGGCTTTTTCTGAAATCATACATTTCCCATGTAGCTCTCGATCCGATCTAGAATGTGCCTGATTTCCAGGTGATAACAAATCCGTAGAAATATCACCCTCTGCAGCAACGTAAGTTACAACTTTTACCTCTTCTTCAATTTCTGGAAGTTTAGTAAAAAATTCAGCATTAGAATAACTTTTAAGAATATCTTCTGCAATTTTGTTTCCATCTTTGTAAGCATTTTCTAATCTGGAAGTGTCAACCTCATATAAAAATACTTGGGTTTTTAAAACTTCCGCTGCTTCAAATGCGGTGGATTTATTATCGCTTAGAGCTAAATCAAGAAGAACTTCTATAGACGGACCACCTTTCATGTGAGATAATAATTCAAACGCAAATGATGGTTTAATTTCATCAACCATTGTACTTTCTAAAATTATTTCTTTTAAAAACTTAGACTTTTCCAAAGCGGCTGATGTTGTTCCAGGAATAGTGTTGTAAATCAGAAAATCAATAGAGTTTTTTCTATGTTTATTATTAGGATCCTTTATTTGTGAAATTATTTCTTTAAGCAATTCACCGTCTTCAATTGGTTTAGGTTTCAAGCCTTCTTTTTTTCGATTCTCTATTTGTGTCAAATAATCTGAATATAAGCTCATAATCTTTCCTAAAAATAAAAAATTACTGCAATGATTTAATAAATCAGGTAACAGTTTTAAGTAATTTACTTACAAAAGAAGATCATAACAACATTATTCTGTCTTGTATATTTATAGCTTGATAAAAAAAATAAATTTGAAATAATTAATATATTGATATTGAAAGTAATTTTTTTTTAAACTTTTAAACCTGGGGGAGGTTATGAAGTCAAAATCCATACTTTTATTAATCTTTTTATGCTTTTTTTTAACAAATAAATTATATGCCGAGCAGAATCAATTAGTAGGTGCGGATGCTGATTATGGTGAACATCTATTTGGTGAATGTGTTACATGTCATAATTCAACTGGTTTAGGTCAAGGGATACCGAAAATTACAGGCATGAAGACCAGTCACTTTATTACAAAAATTTTAGCTTATAAAACAAAAGAAAAAGAGAACGCAGTTATGCAAATGGTTGCTGAAAGACTTGGTGAGGAAGAAATTAATTCTCTTGCTCTTTATCTAAGTAAATTAAAGTAAAATAAAATTTTACTTACGATTAAAAAACGTTAACATTTATATTAGTTTATTAATTTTTGGAGGAGGATTACATGACAAAAATGAAAAGACGTACCTTCGTTGGGCTAGCTGCTGCAACAACAACGGCACTGTCAATGCCTTCAATTGCTTTTGGAGCACTTCCAAGAGTTGTTGTAATTGGCGGTGGAGCAGGTGGAGCGACTGCAGCAAAATATATTGCTAAAGACTCAAAAGGAGCAATTGATGTTACTTTAGTTGAAGCATCGAAGAGATATTATACATGTTTCTTCTCAAATCTTTATTTAGGAGACTTTAGGGCTTATGGTTCTATAGGTCATAATTATTACGGATTAGCAGTAAATCATGGAGTTAATATGGTTCATGAATGGGCTCTATCTGTTAATAATGCTGCAAAAAAAGTTAATCTAGGTTCTGGCGAAAGTATTTCATATGATAAACTTGTAATTTCGCCTGGAATTGATCTTAAGTTTGAAAGTGTAAACGGATACTCTGCAGAAGCTCAATCTAAAATGCCACACGCATGGAAATCTGGTACACAAGTTCAATTGTTAAAGAATCAGGTTAAAGGTATGAAGAAAGGTGGAACATTTGTTATGGTGCCTCCACCAAACCCATATCGTTGCCCGCCTGGACCTTATGAGAGAGTTTCAATGATTGCTCATCAATTTAAAAAATCTAATCCTACAGCTAAAATTGTAATTTTAGATCCTAAAAATAAGTTTTCTAAACAAGGTTTATTTATGGAAGGTTGGCAGAAGCATTATCCAGGAATGATTGAATGGATAAGCGCAGAAACTCATGGCGGCATCAAAAAAATTAATGCTGCAACCATGGAGTTTGAAACTGATTTAGACACTTTTAAAGCAGATGCAGCAAGTGTTGTACCTGCTCAAAGAGCTGGACGTATAGCTATGAACGCTGGTGTAAACAATGGTGATTGGTGTCCAATCGTTCCTGCATCTATGCAAGCTCAAGCTGACGAAAATATTTATGTTCTTGGCGATGCATCAATTGCTAAATCAATGCCTAAATCTGGTTTCTCAGCTAACAGTCAAGCTAAAGTTGCTGCAAACCACATACGAGGAAGCTTAACAGGCAGTAAAGTCTTTACTCCTCGTTTTGCTAATACTTGCTGGTCCTTAGTTGCAACCAATGACGGTATCAAGGTTGGAGCAAATTACAAGGCTACTGATGAGAAAATAGATAAAACAAGTGGGTTTATTTCAAAAACAGGTGAAGATAGTAACCTTAGAAAAGCAACTTATGAAGAATCAATTGGATGGTATTCAGGTATAACTTCCGATATGTTTTCTTAATTAAAACTTTAGAGGGCAATCTTTTGATTGCCTTCTAAAATTACATCCCTTTAACCTTTACAGTATTTAGATTATTTTTTTTAAGCATTTTTTTATTGGAAATATAATTTTCTAATAAGTTATAAATGGGAGGGCCTTTAACGTTAGGATTAATTGATCCCCAACCACCTACAATATATTTCTTGCTTGCCTCTAAGGGTTTATCTGTAGATACTATTCTCAAATTGCTTATTCTTTTTCCAATCTCATTTTTTGGGCTACAAGTATATGTGAGACCACCAACTCTAACCATATCACCACCTTGTTGAAAAAAGGGATCTGGATTAAAAATATTATCGCAAACATCTTCGAGAATGTCTTTAATCATTTTTCCTGTCATTTCAGTCCTATAAACCTCTGGATAATTCATAGCTGTTTGGGAATAAATATCGTCAATTGTAATCTTTTGTCCTGGTAAAATTGAAGTACCCCATCTAAAACCAGGACTTAATGATATTTCAGTATCTCTTTCTTGAATGATTGTGTCACAAATTACATCATCCCAACTTCCATTAAAGTTACCCCTTCTGTATAAAAGTGTTTCTGTTTCCCCTATTACACGATTACATTCTTTTTCAAAAGGTAATCTTACTTTATTAATTAAATTACTTATTTCTTTATCTGGTGGTATTACGTCAGAAAAGATTGGTATTAGATTAGAACTTGTTTCTACAACTTTACCATTATTAACCTTTAAGTCTATTCTGCCTAAATATTTTCCGTGGGAACCAGACGATAAAAGAAGTGTTTCATTTATTCTGATTGCTTTAGGTATAGCATCATGAGTATGACCTGTTAAAATAACATCTATACCATTTACAATTGTTGCTAACTTCTGATCCACATCAAAACCGTTATGAGAAAGAAGCACTACTATTTCAGCACCCTTTTTCCTTGCCTTAATAACATTTTTTTGAATAATCTCAGGTCTAATTCCAAAAGACCAACCTTTTACTAAGTAACCGGGATTTGCTATGGGAGTATATGGGAAATGTTGTCCTATTACAGCTACATTCACACCACCTTTTTCAAAAAACGCTGTACTTTCAAATACAGGCTCGTCCCACTCAGTATCAAATACGTTTCCTCCTAAAAAAGGATATCCCATCTTTTCTATGAGTTCATTTACTCGTGCTTGACCAAGCGTAAATTCCCAATGACCAACCATCGCCTCCGTTCCTATAGCTTTCATGAGTTCTACCATATCTTCACCCTGAGTTTTGAGTGACGTATAAGATCCTTGCCAAGTATCACCACCGTCCAAAAGAAGAACTTTGTCTTCACCTCTATCAGAACGAATTTTATTGATTAATGTTGCCGTATGATCCAAACCTCCTAATTTTCCATATTCCAATGCTAAAGGAACATAATCAACCATAGTATGTGCATATGCTAATGGTGATCCTGGTAAAATATTAAAATGTTTAAGAAATTCTTCACCTACTAAGTGAGGTGGTATACCTTCATATTTGCCTACACCAAAGTTTTCTGAAGGTGGTCTAAAATATATTGGCTTTAATTGCCCATGTAAATCTGTCAAATGTAACAATGTAACTTGACCTTTAGTATCAAAATCTAACAAATCTTCAATGCTTAACTTTTGTTTAGCAGCAACGGAGCTCCATGATTTAGTTGCCAACAGCATTGCTGATATAGATGCTAGTTGAATGAATTCACGTCTGGAACGCATAATTTTCCCTTATATTTAGGATTTTTCTTCTTCTGGGGTTACGTCAATATCACGAGCTTTGCCAATTATTTTAGTTGGCGTATTACAATTTTGCATGCATGGATTACCGTTAACATTTGCAATATCTGGTCTCGGATCAGGCATAAGAAAACCTTCAACATTTGGCATTTTTATTTTACCAATATTTTTATCATTTAAAACAAAATCTTCTTCGATAATTTCATTCATATATAGAAGATAAGCAACTACCTGATAGGTTTCATCATGAGTTAGTGACTGAGCTACACCAAAAGGCATTGCACGATAGATATAATCATACATAGTTGATGCGTAAGGCCAATAACTGCCAGTAGTTTTTACAGGGTCGTGAGTGTCTAGACTATCTTCACCACCAACTAATTCTGGCCACCTGTCAAGTCCTTCCCCAAAGTCTCCGTGACATGAAGCACATTGTTCAGCATAAACTTCTTCACCATTTATTGCATTTCCGCTGCCTAGTGGTGCTCCTAATCCATCAGGCCTTACATCGATATCCCAACCAGCAATTTCTGTCTTGGTTGCAATCTTTCCAAGATTGAATTTTCTTTCCTCTGCGATAATTAAATTAGGTATGGATAATAAGAATAAAAATGTTAATAATTCCTTAACCAAGGCGAACATTGTCTACCGTTCCATCTTTATTAACTTTCCAAGTTGCAATGGAATTATTATGATAAATTGAATTGACACCTCTTAATTTTTGAAGTTCATGAATAGTTGGTTGTACATAATTTGTTTCATCAATAGCTCTTGATTGAACAAGTAGCTCTTGACCATTCCATTCAAATGGTAGTGTAAATCTTGCTAAGCTTTTACTCATTACAGGATCATGTAATTTTGCAGTTTGCCAGTTTTTTCCTCCATCTAGAGAGACATCAACACGTTTGATTTTTCCTCTGCCAGACCACGCAAGACCTCTTAACTGGTGAATACCTCTATATAAAATAGACTTTTCCGGACTAGGGGAGGTTACAACTGATTTTGCGTCCATTACCCATGTAAACATTCTTGCTTTCCCGTCAGGTAATAGATCTGTGTATTTTGAAGTTTCTTCTCTTGTCATGTAGGGCATGTCACCAAATTCTAGTCTTCTTAACCACTTAACCCACATATTACCTTCCCAGCCTGGAACAACAAGTCTAGCTGGATATCCTTGTTCAGATCTCAAAGCTTCACCATTCATAGCCCAAGCAATCATACAATCATCGAGAATTTTTTCGATAGGTATAGATCTTGTCATTCCTGAAGAATCACTACCCTCAGCAAGCACCCATTTTGCCTTTGGTTTTAGTCCAGTTTCTAAAATTAAATCTGATAGCTTAACCCCTGTATATTGAACATTATGAACCATTCCAAAGGTATATTGACATCCATTAAGTTGAGAGCCTTTCCATTCCATTCCACCATTAGCCGCACATTCTAGAAAATAAAATTTATTTGTTTGTGGAAATCTTTTTAAGTCATCTAGTGTAAAAATCATTTCCCTATCAACTAACCCATTAATCATTAAACGGTAATCTCTAGGGTTTATAATTGAAACACCCCCATGATGTCTTTCAAAACATAAACCATTTGGGGTTATAATGCCCTCTAAATCTTGAATAGGAGTGAAATTCACTGAAGACTCTGTACTAGCTGTTAACCATTCAACATTCCTTCTGATTACATTATTTTCGAATTCTGAGGGCATGCCATAAGGGTTCGCATCAACACCTTCACCAAGTACGCCAGTCCACTCTGGAACATTGGGAGGTAAATTATTTTGATTTGTATCTTTTGAATACCCAACTTTAGAAGAAAGAGCTATAGCTCCTAATGAAGCAGAGCCAGCTAGCAACTCTCTTCGATTAATTTTCAATTCTTTTTGTTTATTTTTTTTCAATTCAGAACCTTAAGATTTAAGACACATCCATTTTTCTGGACATTGTATATTTTTCACCATTGTCGTCAGTCCACTCAAAGTCAAAAGTGCCCGATTTCTTTGCCTTGAAAGGAAATGCTATGTATGGATTAGTTGATATAGATGGTTCTAAATCCATCCCAAAGACTTGTTTACCATTAAACTTAACTAAAAATTTATTGATTATTCGTTTGGGAATATTTTTACCGTCTTTATCTTTCATTCGCCCACTGTGCATTGGATGTCTTATTAATGTTTTTATCTCTATTATTTCATCAATTGCCGCTTTTTTTGGTACTTTACCTCTTGGTTTAATTTTAGACATGTAAATTATCTCCTTTTTAACCGCCACAACCGCCGATAGTTACTTTAACTTTAGATTTTGTCATTGCAAATTTACCATTATTATACTCCGCCAAAAGATACACATTTTGTGTTTTTGACAATCTCATCCTTGTTGTAGCAGAGCATACACCCATGTCAGTTGTAAATGAAAACTTAGCAACATTTGGAGCCGGATTACCATCCGCTAGTAAATAAACAGTTCTTACAAAATCATCTTTAGTCATTGGGCTATCAATATCAAAACTAACTTTTACCTGATTCCCATTCTCTGCAATTTCAGGTACGTCAAGAAATAAGTCGACTTCTTCTACTTTGCTTTTACTAATTTCTTTAATTTTTTGTAGAGCAAGATTAGGCTTAGCCATTGCAAATTTTGTAAATAATGCAGAACTAGCAACACCACCCATTAAGAGCAAAATGCTCCTTCTTGATATTATTTTCATTTTTTGTTGTTTCATTGAAATCTCCAAAAAAATAATATTAATTTATTTACTATATTAGTCACCAACTATTTCGTCAACTTGCCACCAAAACATTTCGGGATTTGTATATCCGATAATTCTACCCTTTTCTTTATTGTTCTCTATAAATATAAACGTGGGTGTGATTTTTGTTTTTTTTAAGTCTATTTTGAAATAATTAACAAAATCTTTAATTTCAATCCTAAATAAAGGAAAATTATTTGCTATTTCTGTTTTAGGATATATTTTACCAACCTGTTTTTCCCATATCTTGCAGACCAGACAAGTTTTTTCAGTAACCATTAACATTAAAGAACCATTGTTTCCAGAGGCAGAACTAAGTGTCAGTTTTATAAATAATAAAGAGGAAATAAAAACGTTTAAAAAAGAAGTTTTAATAAAATACATATTTTTACTCTATTTTTTTAGTAAATATATATGATTATTCGAGAGAATAATATGTTATTTAATAATTTTTATTTTTGACTTATAAACTAATCCAAATAGGTGTGGCTGATATTTTTTTAAAAAAAATTTCAAGCTGATCAATCGAAATTTCTACAGTTTGATTGTTTTCCAAAGGATGTGCAAAAATTTTTTTAAATGACTTTAAGTTATTATCTAAAAACAACTTAACATCTTTCTTAACTCCGTTGATCATAGAAAAAGGTGAGACTGCACCAGGCAAAACACCTAAATTTTCCATCAATCTTTCAGGCGAACCAAAACTTAACCGATCCATATTTATATTTTTTGCAAGTAATTTTAGATCTATAATTGTATCTTGATGGGCTACTAATAATATATTGTTTTTTTTCTTGTCTCTTAAAAATAGATTTTTTATGTGTCCATTTGATTTATCTAAACCAAAAACTGTTTTTTGCATCGTCTTTGATTCTTGAACTGTCATAAGTGGCTCATGAAAATAAATTTTATAAGCAATTTTCCAATAATC
>CACHEH010000003.1 GCA_902578805.1 uncultured SAR116 cluster alpha proteobacterium | reverse complement strand
TTGCTAATTTAAATTTAAAACATATTCCCTGTAAAAAATATGAAATAGTAATTTATTAAAATAAGGAAATAAATATGACTAAAGAACTATCCATAAATGCTTCAGATCTTTTGACCAAGATAAGAGATAAAGGTCCATTAGTGTGGAATTTTTCAAATTTTGTCTCTATGGACATTGCTGCTAACGCTTTACTTTCAATTGGAGCATCTCCAGCTATGGCTCACGCAAAAGAAGAAGCAAAAGATTTTAGTCAAATCTGTAAAGCGATTAGTGGAGCCTTAACAATTAATATAGGAACCTTTGATCCATATTGGCAAGAATGCGCATTAGAAGCAGTTAAGAATGCAAATGAGAATAATGTTCCTTGGGTTTTAGATCCTGTTGGTGCTGGTGCAAGTGGCTTTAGAAACAAAAATGTTGAGCAACTTATTAAGTTTAAACCAACAATATTAAGGGGCAATGGATCAGAAATTATGGCTGTAGCAGGACTATCTGGGGGAGGTAAAGGCGTGGACTCAACTTCAACCTCTAATGATGCACTAGATGCTGCAATTTCAATAGCTAAAAAAAATAAAATTATAGTAGCAGTTACTGGAGCTATAGATTATGTGACTGATGGTAATATTACCTATGCTATTGAGGGTGGACACGAAATGATGACAAAAGTTACTGCAACTGGTTGTGCATTAACTTGTTTAATTGGAGCGGCTATAGCAGTTGGTGAAAATAAAGCTCTTTCAACCGCTTCAATAATTGGTATTTATGGTTTAGCAGGAAAGATGGCTAGTAAAGTTTCTAGCGGTCCAGGAAGTTTAAGAATGAATTTGTTAGATAATTTATATAATATTTCTACAGACGAAATCATAAGTAATGTAAAAATTAAAAATGTCTAATCTTCAATCTTATTTTATTGCAGGTCCTGAAAATTTACTTCCTAATCATATATACAAAAGTGAAAAACCAAATAATGCACTTGTTAGAATAGTTAGTGAGCTAGCAGAAAATGGTCTTGATGTTTTTCAATTGAGAGCTAAATCAATGAAAGATAACGAGATCATATATCTTATAAAAGATCTAAGTGCAGCAACATTTAATACTAAAATGAAGCTTTGTATAAATGATAATGTCAATGTTGTTTCTAAGTGCAAAGGTTTAGTAGATATACTTCATCTTGGACAAACTGATATGGATCCAAATGAAGCAAAAAAATTAATAGATCAAAATATTCAAATTGGATTATCAATAACAGATGAAAATCAATTGGGTAATATCCCTAATTGTATAAGTTATCTTGGTGTAGGACCAATTTTTCCTACCAATTCAAAAAGTGATGTATCAGAACCAATTGGCTCAAATACATTAAAAAAAATCATTAATAAAACAAATCTTCCTGTAGTTGCAATCGGTGGTATTTCAATAGAAGATGTTTGTGATTTGTTTAAAATAGGAGTTTCTGGTGTAGCTGTAATATCTGCAATATTAAATGAAAATAACCCAACAGAAAACTTTCAAAAAATGAAAGAAAAAATAATTAAAGGCTTAGAAAAATGAATATAGTTCTTACTGGTGGCTCAAGTGGCCTTGGCTACAGAACAGCTCAAGTTTTAGGTAAAGAGATTAAAAACAAAATAATTTTAATAGGTAGTAACAAACAAAAAGGTGAAACATCAGTCGAAAATTTAATAAAAGAAACATCAAACAACGATATTAGTTTTATACAGTGCGACCTTTCATCTATTTCAGAAATAAAATCTTTAGCAGATAAATTAAAAAAATTTAAAATTGATATTCTTATTAACAACGCTGGTGCATTGTTTTTTTCAAGAAAAGAGAGTGTGGATAAAATAGAAAAAACATTCTCACTTAATCATCTATCATATTTCATTCTAACAAATTTATTATTAAAATATAAAGTTATAAAAAACGGAGGCAGAATAGTTAACGTTGCTAGCGGTGCACATAGAGGTGTAAAAATTGATTTTAATAATTTAGAAATGACAACAAATTATAATGGATGGGTTTCTTATAAAAAATCAAAATTATGTAATATATTATTTACTAAAAAATTAAGTGAATTAACTAATAAAAGTAAGATAACTGTTAATTGTCTACATCCTGGTTTTGTAAAAACACAATTTGGAAAAAATAATAGTGGTCTTGCAAGTTTAGCCATAAAATTTCTTATGAATTTCTTTGCAATATCAGTTGAAGAAGGTGCTGAGACAATAGTATTTTTAGCTACTGACAAAAGTGTTAAAAATATTACTGGAAAATACTTTTATCAAAGCAAAATAGATGAACCTTCAATATTCGCACAAAGTCAAAAAGATTCTGACCTTTTATGGGATATTAGTTTGAGAATAGTCAAAAACAAAGGTTTGACATTAACATAGAATTCTTTAACAAGTTAATTTATGAAAAGTTATAACAGTTCTTTAATCACTCCAGTATTGATAGCTGGCTCCATAATAATAATTATTACTTTTGGAATTAGAGGCAGCTTTGGTGTGTTTCAAATTCCAATTGAACAAGAATTTCAATGGTTAAGAGTGGAATTTTCATTGGCAATTGCAATTCAAAACCTTGGATGGGGGATTGGTGCGCCTATTTTTGGAGCTTTGGGCGAAAAGTTTGGTGATAGAAAAATGATTGTAATTGGAGCCTTTTGCTACGTTATTGGCTTATTGTTATCAACTATTGCACAAAATCCACTAACACATCAATTCCTTGAGCTTATCATAGGTTTTGGAATAGCTGGAACAGGCATGGGAATGATATTAGCGGTTGTTGGTAGAGCCTCTAGTGAAAAAAATAGATCAATGGCCTTGGGAGTAGTTACTGCTGCTGGTTCAGTTGGTCAAATGATAGGAGCGCCAATCGCTCAAGCTCTTTTAAATTTATATAGTTGGCAACAAGTTTTTATAATTTTTTCAATGTCTATAATTTTTATTATATTTTTTGTTCCTTTTTTAAAATCTCCCCCTTTATCTTCAAAAAAAGAAATAGAAATAAGCTTAAAAAAGGTATTAGGTGATGCTTTTAAGGATCCTAATTTTTCTATGATTTTTTTTGGTTTTTTTGCTTGTGGATACCAGTTAGCATTTTTAACAGCTCATTTTCCTGCCATGATTACTGAAATGTGTAGTAGTATAAATCCATCAAGCCTTTTACATATTTTTGGAGTTTCTACAACTTCAAGTTTAGGCGCATTTGCCATAGGATTAATTGCATTTAGTAATATTTTTGGGACAATTTATGCGGGTTGGTTAGGACAGAGATACCCAAAAAAATTTTTATTAGCTATCGTCTATGCTTTAAGAGCGTTAATTGGTTTAATTTTTATTATATTTCCAATAACACCAATATCAGTAATTTTATTTTCTTTATTAATGGGTTCTTTATGGTTAGCTACAGTACCTTTAACCAGTGGATTGATAGCTCATATTTATGGATTACGTTATATGGGTACGTTATATGGAATTGTTTTTCTATCACATCAATTAGGAAGTTTTCTTGGTGTTTGGATGGGTGGAAAGCTGTACGATGCTACAGGCGATTACACTCTAGTGTGGTGGATTGGCATAGGAGTATCAGTCTTTTCAACTTTAGTACACTTACCAATCAGAGAAAAAAAAATGCAACCGGCTTAAATTCTAAAACCACAAAGTCGCCATATTTTTTCCAATTTAGGGCCAATTATGTTACAATTATGTTAAATATTTCCATTTTGGAAATAATTATATTCCATTTACCTATATTCTCTTATGCATTTTTTTATCTTATACTTTTAATAACGAAGGATTAAGCCTTCTCAATCATTAAAGAAAAGTGAAAGATAATGGTAAATACATTCTTAGCAAAATTAAATAATTTTGTTTCAGCTGCATTTGAAAAGATTGCTGTAATTAGAACAAGACAAGCATTAATAGGTTTAGATGACCGTACATTAGCTGATAATGGATATACAAGACAGCAGGTATTAAACGGAGACTTCTTTAACGTAACAGACGTAGTTGACTTCCCAGCTGGTAAGTTAGGTGTAAAAAAGACAACTGAAGAAAAGAAAGCTGCATAAAGAATTTAGGAATTAGTATCCTATCCTCCTCCCCTGGATATTAATAAAAGATGGTGACATAACATAGAACTCATATCCTCCCCCAAGGTAGTTATTATGTCATCGGAATAAGCAAGGACGAAGGACCTCAATCCTTCGTCCTTTTTCGTTTGGGAATAAAATTTCAATGACTAATTTAAGAAAATTTAATATGTTAAATAATGCCTAATTTTAACCTTCAGTACTTTAATCAAAGATTATCAAATACATTAATTGGGACTATTTTACTCATTTTAACTTATTTATTTTTCTCCGTTATGGAATTAACAGCAAAAGAATTAGCATTAAGGTTTAATCCTTTTTTGATTGTATTTGCTCGTTATTTATCTCAATTAATTTTATTACTTATAATATTCAATAAACAATTTAAAACACACCTTAAAAGTAATCATAAACCATTACAAATTCTAAGGGGCGCATTATTAATGATAACAACCTGTTTTATGTTCACTGGTTTAGCGTACCTACAATTTGCAGAAAATATTTCAATTTACATGATTGGTCCTGTAATAACTACCATCTTAGCCATTTTGATTTTAAAAGAAAAAATATCATTTACGCAAATATTAGTTGTGATTATTGGTTTAATTGGTGCATTAATTATAGCCTCTCCCAATAAAGGTGCATTTAATTATGCCATTATTTTCCCTTTTTTAGCAGCTTTGTGTTTTGCTTTTTTTACTATTTCAACAAAATTTCTAAATACATCTGATAGCAATCAAACTACTCTTTTATTTACAGCTATAACTGGTACTATTTTGTCATTACCGTTTATAATATATTTTTGGAAATGGCCAAATTTAAACGACACCATTTTAATGTTTTGTTTAGGTTTTTTAGCTACAGCAGGTCATTTTTTATTTATTGAAGCTCTAAAAGTAATTAATGCTTCTTTTGCTGCTCCATTTGTATATTTAACAGTACTTCTAGCAGCTTTTTGGGGGTATCTCTTATATGATGAGATACCAAGTCAGAACACATTTATTGGTGCATTCTTAATTATTACTTCTGGATTTATAATTACACGATTTAAAAAGAAAAATTTTAAATAAAGGGCTTACCCAATTTAATGAGAAAATTTATTGATTAACTTACTTATAAACTCATTTGCACCAGTTGCGATATTAATTTTAATTGGCTATATTTCAGCAAAAAAATCAATATTTACTAATGAAAATTCCATTGCAATTATTAAATATGTCGGTGTAGTTGCAGTACCAGCATTAACTTTAAAAATTATTTTATCTATAAATATTTCTAATGTTAATTGGTCTCTAATCTTTAGCTATGTTTTTTCTGAATTAATTATTTATGTAACAGCATTATTAATTGGGAAATATATATTTAATCTTAAATGGAATGAAGCCATTTTAATTGGTATGGCCTCGTCATTTGCTAATCACCTATTATTTGTTTACCCTATTGCGTTAAATGAATATGAAGCAGATTTAATTCATCCAATAGTAGCGATAATAGGCTTTGATGTAATTTTTTTAGTTATAAATCTAATGATATTAGATTTTATAAAATTTAAAAATCTAAAATTAAAAAATATATTTATAAAACAATTCTCTAATCTACCACTATTAGCACTTATCTTAGGTTTAACTATAATTTTTCTTGATATTGATATACCTGTTAGTATTGATAGGGCACTCGATTTTATTGCAAATTCTGCGGCACCATGTGCTCTCTTTGCAGCTGGTATTATCCTTTCCCAAAAATTAGAAAAAACTGAAATGAAAATTTCAAATTTAATTATCTTGCTCAAAATAATTCTTCATCCAGTTTTATTAATTTTTGTCATATGGAATTTAGATAATATAGATTTCTCATCAGCTGAAACAACAATCATGGTTGCATCTGCACCAGTAGGATTAATGGCGTTAATTTTCTCCAATCAATACGGTATAAATCCTAATGCAATTACGAGAGCATTGATGATAACTACCTTATTTTCTATAATAACGGTACCTTTGGCAAGTATGTTTGGGTAGTATATTTAAATTCCAGCATTAAATTTGAACCCAACATCTTCAAATTTTTTTGACAAATTTGGTTCAATCTGCTCCATTTGGTTAGCTGCATGTGGAGTAAATGAAATATCATTCATATCATGTACACCTCCTGAAATAATAACTTGTAAAAGCCCTTCTTCTTTCCCAATATTTGTAAAAGATCTACATACAACAGGTGGAATAGAGATTGTGTCATGCTTTTTTAAAACTAACTCTTCTGATCCATCATCATTCCACTTAATAAGAAACTCTCCTTCTAAAACTGTAAAAGTCTCAAAAGTTTCTAGATGATTATGAAGACCCGGGCCTTGACCAACAGGACATTTAGCTAAAGTCATTGTAATTCCTCCAGCTCCAACAATAGGTGCACCTGAGTTTATAGGGGTTTTACCTTCTGAGGGATCAAGCCCGATTACAGAAAGTAATTCTCTAGCATAGACAATATCTTTACCTTCTTGAGGAATATCTTTATCAATTTTGAATAGGTAGTGGCTTTAATTCAGAAAATCTAGAAACTCTTTTTTCCATTTTTGGTTTTGTTATTTTTAAAGTTTTCATAATATCCTCGTCAATAATTATTAATTATAATAATTAAAATAAATTAAATTAAAAGAAACTTTAAAAATCCCTAAAATAGGGCCAATGGCCCTATTTTAAAAAATAAATACATTAATTATAATGGTTGGATATTAACTGCCGCTTCTTTACCATTTTTACCAGTTTCGAGATCAAAGCTGATTTTTGCACCATCGTTCAATGTATTCATACCAGAAGCTTCTACTGCAGTTATATGTACAAAAACGTCTTTTGCACCACCTTCAGGTTCTATAAAGCCATAACCCTTATTTGCATTAAACCATTTAACTGTACCATTTGGCATACTAAACTCCTCGTTCTTAGCTTAAATATTAAGCTTTGTTGTTCAATCAAAACACGCTTGACTAGATTGAACATTACATGACCAAGGAAGTCGATCGTATTAGTCAGACTTACTGACTGCCTTCTTAGGCTTAGATAAATATACCCATATTCTATAATCTTAAATTTAGCAAACAAAATTAATTTAATTTATTATTAAAATCTCTAAAGAATTTAGAAATTTACCTTTATCTGCTCTTGTGAAATTTTTACTTTTCCCTTGTAAAAAAGGATCTGATGACCTTAAGTCAGACATTAAATCTCTTGTGGCTAGTACATTTCCAATGTTCATTACATTTAAGATTGAACCATCGTGTTTTAAAACAGAAGCACCTTTATCAATACACTTTGATGCCAAAGGAATATCAGAAGTAACAACAATATCTTCAGATTTTATCTTTTCAAAGATCCATTTATCTGCTTCATCTGATCCTTCAGAGACAATAATTAAATTTATTAGATTATTTCTAAATGGCCTTATCCCGCCATTACAAACCATAAAAACTTGAATTTTATGGCGTGTAGCGACCTTAACAATTTCATCTTTAACTGGACATGCGTCTGCATCAACATAAATTTTTTTCATAATCTGAGGATTTTATCTTCTAATTCTATTAGAGGTATTAGTCCTTTTAACCTTCTCAAAGACTCTTTTTCAGACAAAGCTGGAACAATTGCAAAACCTCTCATATTTTCTATTTCTATTGCAATGTCAGAATTATTCTCGTCTCTAAAAAGAACACACTCTTTAGGTAAGGAAAATGTTAATTTCCAAATAGGTACTTTCCGTGGATAACTCAAATATCGATTTACTCTTGAAGCATCAATAGTTAATTTTTCAATTGTTTTAATTGTCTCACCAGAAATCAATTCTTTTTCCTAAAATTATAAAGTTTAATAATCTTTTAGAATTTTATATATTAAATGTTAATAGTTTAATTATTTTAATTTTTGAAGGAAAAATTTATGCTTTTGGATGTAAGAACTTATAGATGTAGACCCGGCACAATTAATACACATCTTAAACTTTATAGTGAAAAGGGTAAGCCAGCACAATCAAAGCATTTAGGGCAACCTCTACTTTTTGCAACCACAGAGACTGGTAATCCAAATGAATATACTCATATATGGGTATATAAAAATGCTGACGACAGAGAAATGAAGAGAGCAGCTATGTGGTCTGACCCAGATTGGATTAATTACACACAAGAAAGCGCAAAACTAGGAGCATTAGAGTCCCAAGAAAACAAGTTGCTTAAACCAGTAGATTTTTATGATTTAAAAATTTAATTAGATATTTACGCAGGTTTAGCTGTTCTATCTAAGAACTCATCTCTTCTAGATAGATAAAAAGAATAGCTATCTGGAAGATAATCTTTTGCATTTTCTAAATTAAAATGTGTAGCAGCTTTGTAAACCCATTGTGTGTCCGCAAGCAACTCTCTACCCATCGCGACTAAATCAGCCCTCTTATTTGCAATAATATTATTCGCTTGTTCACCGTCAATTATAGCACCGACAGCCATCGTACTTATATCTGCCTCCTTCTTAATTTTTTCAGAGTATGGAACTTGGAAACCTGGAATAATTTTTGATTTAGTGAGAACAGGTGATCCTGTAATACCTCCTGAAGAACAATCTATTACATCTACACCAGCTTGCTTTAACACTTTTGCTAAAGAAACATTATCTTCTAAAGTAGCACCCTCACCTGGTGCATCAATTGAAGACAATCTATAAAAAATTGGCTTTCTATCAGGCCAAACTGATTTAATGTCAGCAATAATTTCGTTAGCAAATCTTATTCTGTTCTCAAATGATCCTCCATATTGATCACTTCTCTGGTTAGATATTGGAGAGAAAAAGGAATGCAACAAATAACCATGAGCTCCATGAATTTCAATTATATCAAAACCAGCCTTATCTGCTCTTTTAGCGGCTGTTTTAAAAGCTTTTTTGACATTATTTATATCTTCCAAGGACATCTCTTTAGGTACGGGTGAATTTTGATTAATTGGAATAGCACTAGGACCAATAGTTTGCCATGCAGGTTCTTCTTTTTCATCTTTAGTTATTGGAGAAGCTCCATCCCAAGGTCTTAAAAAACTAGCTTTTCTTCCAGCATGAGCAAGTTGAATTCCACTTACACAATTATATTCTTTAAAAGTTTTTGCGATTTTTGATAGACCCTCTATGTGATCATCACTCCAAATTCCAGTACATCCATGACCAATTCTACCTTCAGGAGTAACGCCTGTTGCTTCAACAAAAGCAGCTCCTAAGCCGGAAAAAGCAAATCTTGAGTAATGTTGCAAATGCCAGTCACTTATCATACCATCCTTAGCTTTATATTGACACATGGGAGATAACACTATCCTATTTCTCAAGGTTATAGATTTTATATTTAAAGATGAAAATAAAGGCACTTCATTCATTTTTAACTCCTCAAAATGCTATTTTTATTATTTAAGAAAAGACCTCAGTTTATTTGATCTTTGAATGGCAGATTGCATCATAAATGAAAGATCAGATCCAGACAATATGAATTTCATTCCCATATTAACATATTCAGACATTAGCTCTTCATTATAAACCCCCCCCATACCTGGTGTTTTTTCATATTTTTTACACGCCTCTATCACTTTACTATAAGCATCTTTTACTTTTACATTTGAGTAATCACCTGGAATACCCATCTCCATACACAAATCGTTGGTACCAATTAATATTACATCAACACCATCAACTGCTGCTATACTATCAACATTATTAATCGCCTCTGGACTTTCTAACATTATTACTATCAACATATTATCATTAATAGTACTTGCTACATCTGCTATTGCTTGTTGTTTAAAATCTAATTGAGGCAAAACTCCGGTCATTGATCTATGGCCTTTAGGTGGATAAAGGCAGTATGAAACTAGTTTTTTAGCAATACCTGCATTTTCAACATGTGGGAAAACCACCCCCATCGCTCCACAATCAAGAACTCTTGTAGCATGATGATGAGCAAAATCTGGCACTCTTACAATTGGCGTTATTCCTGCATCTTGAGCGGCAACTGAAATTTGGGATGCAATATCAATATCCATACTATTATGTTCCATATCAATAAACAACCAATCATAGCCACTTGTAGCCATTATTTTTCCAATATCGACCGTTCTACTTTGCCTTAATCCAACACCTAAACATAACTCATGATTTAATATTTTTTCTTTTGCAATATTCTTCATAAATATTCACCGATAATTTTTACATTAAATTACTTTAATACATCAATAGAATTTTATCATCTCAATTATATATTTAAATAAAAATTATATTTTTATTTAAATATATATACATATTGTTATTATAGACGTTAATTTTATTTCTAGGGGAGATAATAAAATTAAAGAGAATATTTTAACACCGTTTCCAGAAACTAGTAAAGCTCTACCTATAGCAATGCTTAGGGCTAGAGAAGCTATTATGATATCTTTTAGACCTATCCTTGCAAAACATGGTTTTACAGAACAACAGTGGAGAGTTTTAAGAGTGCTTGGTGAAAAAGGTCCTTCTGATGCAGGACAAGTAGCTTTTGATGCATGTATATTAGCTCCAAGTCTTTCAAGAATTATTGGTAAACTTGAAAAAGAAAAATTTATTTCTAGGGTTATTGATCAAAAAGATGGTAGGCGAGTTAATTTATTACTCACACGACTAGGTCAAGAAACTTTGAATAAGATAGTTCCTGACATGGATGTAGTTTATAAAAACATTCAAAAGCGTTACGGTGAGGAAAAACTCGTTAAATTAATTGAATTACTTGGTGGCGTAAGTGAATGGAGAGGAAGATAGAATTATTATAAAATAATATCAAACTTTTTCGTAATTTCTTCTAAACTTTTTAGAGTTTCTTTACTTAAAAAAATCCCTTTTTCAATTGATTGTCTTCTACACATTAATGCATTCTGTCCAGGCATTCTTACTTTGTTGTTTTTATCAATTGGAGGATTATTTATGCATTCGTTATAAAGAAAACTCATTTCATTTTTAAAAGCATCTAAACCTGCAAAAGCATCGGGATCAATCACCTGAATGTAAATAGACAGATTCATAGTTTTAAGTTTTCTACTTCTTCCAGATCCAGAAAGTCCTTGAGATAACGCTTCAATTCCTAAAGCAAGTCCAAATCCTTTGTGACCATACTCAACACCACCCAAAGGCATGACTGTTCCATTATTTTCAAAAACTTCTTTCGGATCATTTGTAGGGATCCCATCCTTAGTAAGTAAACAATTAAAATCAAACATCTCATTTTTGACTATTTTATCTGCGATCATGTTATTGGTAGTAATCGAAGCACTTATATCTATTAATACAGGTTCACCATTAGTAGGAAATGCCAAAGCCATCGGATCTGGTGTAAGTAATGCTTTTGTTCCACCATATGGGGCAACTGTTGCAGATGAAGGTACTGAACATTTAATCATTGGTACTAAACCTTGTTCAACAATTGGCAAAAGATAAGCTGCCAGAGCTCCATTATGATGACTATTTTTAATTAAGACTGTTGAAACGCCATGAATTTTTGCACGTTCGGATGATAATTTTAACCCTTGTTTAGTTAACCATATACCAGGTAAGTTATCCCCATCAATTGTTATACAACTTCCAGTATCATTAAGTGTAATTTGACTACCTGATGGTTTCATATTACCTGCTTCAACATCTTTAATATAAAGCGGTAAAAGTCTAACCCCATGCGTGGAGTGCCCCATCATATCAGCCTCCACTAATATTTCTGAGGTGTCCTTGGCCTTTTCATCGTCCATACCTAATATTTTAAATATAGAAGTACAAAATTTGATCAGTTTAGATTGAGTTAACATTTCAGCCCTTATTTAGCTTATAAAGTTCTCTATTTGGTCACTTTATTTCATCACATAAATATCTTGTAATTGAGGCATTTGCTGCCAAAATAAATGACAAAACATTGTTATCTAGAAAAAAAATATCTTGTATATGTGTCCAAGGTTCATTTCTATCAAAAGCGTAAGCTTTACCAGTTCCTAGATCTAATATTTCATACTTTGATTTATTAACTATAAAATAACCAGATTTTAATCCTTCACCATCTTTTATAGTAATTTCCACGGGCTTTTCTTTACCACTTATTTTAAAAACTTGTATTCCATTTGATCTTACTGCCGCCGCGCTTTTAGGTTTGCAGCTATACTTTGTTTCTTTTGCATAAGCATTTACAGAGAACAAAATTGTTGAAAGTAAGATTAAAATATATTTAAAAACAAACATTTTTTTCCTTTATAATTTAATTAGTCGATTTCTTTATAATATCTCATTAAACTGTTTTTTGCATTCTTTGAAATGTTAATTTTTTTTTCAGATACAAATATTTCATGGTTTTGCTCTACTTTTTCAAGATCATATAAATAATTTACCATCAATCCTCCAGATAATTCTATACCGTTTGGTGAGACATCTCCAAAAAAGTTTATTTGTTCCAGTGACGCACCATTTCCTAGATGAAACCTTGCAACTGGATCATTTGGCATTTTATCAGACCTTTCAGATTTAAAGAAATATTCACCTAAACAAGTTAATAAATCACCTTTTATTTTTGATAATTGATTTGATTTTTTAATTTTCTCTATTTTTAAATCTAATTTAGGGTATTTATTTCTTATCCACTTTCTAAAACCAGGAATTGGGGATAATGTTACAAAACTTTTCAAATTTTTGAATTCATGACCCAAATCAGTAGCAACTTGTTTAATTAAAAAATTACCAAAGGAAATGCCAGTTAATCCTTTTTGACAGTTTGAAATTGAATAAAAAACTGCAACATTAGCTTCCTCAGGTTCCAGAAAAACTCTTTCTTTTTGGAGTACATGTTGAATATTTGATGGTATTTCTTTGGTTAGAGCAACCTCAACAAATATTATTGGTTCATCTTGCATTGCAGGGTGAAAAAAAGCAAAACATCTTCGATCTTTTGGAGCTAATCTAGCTCTTAGTTCATCCCATGAGTTAATTTCGTGAACAGCTTCATAGGCTATAATCTTTTCTAATATATGAGCAGGGGTTTCCCAATTAATTGGCCTTAAAATCAAAAAACCTCTATTAAACCAATTTTTGAACAAATAAACTAAGTCATAATCAACTGCTGTTAACTCTTGCTTTTTTATAATTAGTTCTAGTAATCTTTTCCTTAAATTTACAAGTCTAATTGTCCCTCTTGTTATTCCATTGCACCTTGTAAAAATATCTCTTCTTAAAGGTTCAGATAGTTTCATTAATTTAACTAAGTTTTCAGATGTTTTTTCACTTTTATAGTTTTGTGTGGCTAAATACAAATCATCTGAATTAACTTCATAATTTTTTCGTAACAATTCAAAAAAATTAGTTAATTCCCTGTCATTCAGTTGTTCACAATGAGAGATCAACAATTCTGCGTGACCAAGAGCAGAAACTTCACCTTTGGCAGACGCAACATTCTCAACATATTCTGATGTTGAAAGAGATTTCTTTTTTTCAAATAAAAAATTTAAAGACTTATTTATCTTGGGTTTTTCAAATAGAGAATTTAGTAGTCCTTGGAAGAATTTAATTTTTGTCACAAAACTTCACCCATAATATAATTTGGTAACCAAGTAGCTATTTCAGGAAAAAAACACAATAATATTATTGCAATCACCATGCACATAACAAAAGGAAGTGAACCTCTTAGAATTTTGTTAAGGGGAATTTCAGGAGCTATTCCATTTATTACATAAAGATTTAATCCTACCGGTGGAGAAATAAGTCCAATCTCCATATTTATTGTCAAAATTACAGCAAACCAATATGGGTCGAAACCTGCATTTAAAATTATAGGTAATAAAATTGGCGCTGCCATTACAATAACAGCAACTGGTGGAAGAAAAAATCCTGCTATTAGGAGGAATATGTTAATTGTAAACATTAATATCCATCTGTTTACTTCGAGTGTACCAATCCACTCAGCAATACTCTGTGTAATAAACAAGCTAGATAACATGTAAGAGAAAACACCAGCCGCACCAATAATAAAAAGTATCATTATAGATTCTCTTGTAGAGTCTCTTAAGACTATCCATAATGATTTTGGTGCCCAGAGTTTATATATTATTATTGCTACAAGAAGACATAATATAGCTCCCACTGCAGCAGTTTCTGATGGGGTTGCAACACCACCATACAAAGAATAGAGAACTCCAAGAATAATTGCAAAGAAAGGTATGACTCTAGGCAATATTTCAACTCTTTCTTTCCAACTAAAAATCTTCCTATTCAATGCTTCTACATTACCAGATTTCCAAGTAGAAAAAATTGACCAAAGCATGAAAAGTGATACTAATAAAAGTCCTGGAAGCGCACCTGCTAAGAAAAGTCTTCCAATAGAAGTCTCAGTTGAGATCCCATATACAATCATTGTTACTGAGGGTGGTATTAATATGCCTAAAGTACCTCCAGCGGCAATTGACCCAGAGGAAACTTCATCAGAATACCCTCTTTTTTTCATTTCAGGTATGCCCATTTTACCTATAGCAGCGCAAGTGGCAGGACTTGATCCTGACATCGCTGCAAAAAGTGCGCATGCACCTAAGTTTGAAATCACCAAACCTCCAGGAACCCTAGTAAGCCATCTGTCTAAAGCTTCATATAAATCTGCACCAGCCCTTGTGGAAGATATTGCTGCTCCCATAATTATAAACATTGGAATTGATAGAAGAGCAAAATTATCTAAATGGCCATAAAATATTTCTGGCATTAATTCTAATGATCTAAACCCATCAAAAACAAATAAGAAAAGGCACGATACTATTAAAAGTCCATTAGCAACTGAAACACCTGAAAATAAAATTAAAACTGTTGTGAATGCAACTAATAAACCTAAGGATAATGGATCCATCTAATGTTCTCCTTTGTCGAAAGGAGCTTCTCTTCCACTTATCATTAATAAAAAGTCAGCTATTAATTGGTTTAGAAATAAACCAAATCCTATTGGTAAAGCTGCATATGGAAATTTTAGTGGAACTGCAGTGACTGTATCAGAAGTCCAATTTCTTTCATAAGCTACAAACCAGTAATCAAATCCATAAATAAACATTATTGTTACAATAATTATACTTGTAAAACCTGTAACAACCGCTAAAGGTTTTTTATATATTGGCTTAATAAATGTTGGTAACAAATCAACATTTACGTGTCCACGTAAAAGCTGTATGTAAGACAGTCCTATTAATGTTGCCCCTACCATCATATAAATAACAGTCTCAGTTTGCCAAGCGGTTGAAAGATTTAATACAAATCTTACCCAAATCATTTGTACTGTTATTAATACTGCAATTAAAATCATAAATGCAGCAATCACTCCAGCTACTCTAGAAATTTTTTTTGTGAAATTGATATATTTATCTAACATTAAATTTTTTAAATTTTACAAAAAGTGGCAGGTATTACCTGCCACTTAAAAGTATTAATCAACTGCTAAAGCTAAATCCAATAGTCTTTGTCCATCTTTATAACCAGAAACAAACTTTTTATAGGAAGTTTCTTTTGCTATTTCACGCCATGCATTAAATTCGTCTGCAGACATTTCTTTTATTTGAACTCCATTTTTCTTAAAAACATTAACCGATGCCTGATCTTCTTTTTTTGCTTCAGCAAGATAATAAGCCTCAGCCTTTTTTGCGCCATCCATAATAGCTTTTTGCTGATTATTATTTAATTTTTCAAATACTGTTTTGTTCATCAGAAGAGGTTGATACATAAACCATAAAGCAGTTTTACCTGCAGGTGTATAGCATTTTACTTGCTCATAAATTCTGTATGAAACAAAAGAAGATGAAGAAGTGTTTGCTGCTTGCAAAACGCCAGTTTGCATAGCATTGTATATTGCTGAGGAAGGCATTGAAGCTATAGAAGCACCAGCACCTACTAACATTGTTTCGAACGCTTTTCCTGCTGCCCTCGTTTGTAAACCTTTAACATCGTTTGGGCTAGTAATGCACTTATTTTTGCCAGCAAATCCCCCTGCAAGATATCCATGAACAACCACCATTACGTCGTCACCTGCCATAATCTTTTGGATTTCTTTCATAAATGGAGAGTAATTTAACCTAGCAGCATGATCATGATTTTTCACCAAACCAGGCATTAAAGTTAAATTATAAGCAGGTTGTTGGCCACCTGCATATGACAATGGAAAAACTGTCATATCTAATTGACCTCTTGTAAGAGGTTTGTATTGCTCTTTTGGTTTGAAAAGTGATTTAGAAGGAAAGATTTTTATTTTCAAACCAACATTTTCTGATTCCACATGATCAGCGAGAATTTGTGCAAATTTGTGTCTGACATCTTTTGTAGACCATTGATGAGACAACCTTAATTCTTTTGCATAAACTGGCACCGAGAGCAGCATTGCTCCTATTGCTGCAATTGATAAACTTTTAAAACTCATTATCCAATTCCTCTCTTTAATATTGTTAAATTAAAATTTAATTAATACACATATATGATAAATAAAAAACTTAAATGTTTTCCGATTTATCAACCAAGATTTCAGTTGCTTTAGCAGTGCCCCCTTTTTGGTAAGGTATACCAGCAATTTCAAAACCCAATTCTAATCCATTTAATGTACCCATCAACATCAAATCATTGAAATCACCAAGATGGCCTATTCTAAAAACCTTTCCTGCAAGTTTTGATAGTCCACCACCGAGAGACATATTAAAATTTTCTAAAATTATTTTTCGAAGATTATCTGCGTTATGATTTTCTGGTAACATAACAGCTGTTAAAACATTTGAAAAATCTTTTTCTTCTTTACATACATTCTCAAAACCCCAAGCTTTGACAGCAGCCCTTGTTGCTAGTGCATGTTTTTCATGTCTCTTAAAAACATTATCAAGTCCCTCTTCGTGAAGCATTTTAATCGCTTCTTTTAATCCGTATAATAGATTAGTTGCAGGTGTATACGGGAAAGAACCTGATTTATTAGCATCAATTTGTTCTTCCCAATCCCAATATGATCTTCGCATGCCTGAAGTTTTAGATATTCTTAGTGCCTTATCTGATATTGCATTAAAAGATAACCCAGGTGGTAACATAAGCCCTTTTTGAGATCCAGAAACTGTTATATCAACACCCCATTCGTCATGTTTATACTCCATGGATGCTAAACCTGAAATAGTATCAACCATTAGCAATGCGTTATGATTAGCCGAATTCAAAGCCTTCCTTACTTCTTCAATCCTAGAAGCACACCCAGTTGATGTCTCATTATGAACTACACACACCGCTTTAATTTCATTTTTAGTATCCTTTTGCAATCTATCTAAAAGTTTTTCTGGTACAACACCCCTTCTCCAATCTGTCTCCAAAAACTCAGTTCTAATTCCAAGTCTTAATGCCATTTTATTCCATAAAGATGCAAAATGTCCTGTTTCAACCATAAGAACTAATTCATTTTCTCTAATTGTATTAACGAGTGCGGCTTCCCATGCACCAGTTCCTGAAGCAGGATAGATAATTACATTAGATTTAGTTTTAAAAATTGTCTTAATTCCTTCAAGACAATCATTAGCTAAATCAGAAAACTCTGGTCCTCTATGATCTATAGTAGGATAATCCATTGCACGCAAAATTCTGTCTGGAACATTAGAAGGACCTGGTAACTGAAGAAAATGTTTTCCTGGCATATATTTTTTACTCATTAATAAATCCTAATTAAAATTATCTTTATTTGAATATATTGAGAATATGTTTTATTACTTATACACTTAATTACATTAATTTCTATTTTATTTCTCATTGAAGGTTATTTAGATGCCAGATGGTCATGTCGATCAATTACTAAATACATTAGAAAGAAAAACTTCTGCGGAAGTTTACTCTGATAATTTTAATAAAGGTAGATATGCTACTGATGCGTCAATATATCAAATGATGCCATTTGGTGTTTTAATACCAAAATCAAAATCTGATTTAATTGAAACAATAAATTATGCTCGAGAAAGTAAAGTTCCAATTCTGGCTCGTGGTGGTGGCACCTCTCAATGTGGTCAAACTGTTAACAATGCCATAGTGATTGACAATTCAAAGTACCTTAATAAAGTTTTGGAATTTGACAAAGAAAGTATGACTTGTGTTGTTGAACCTGGAATTGTGTTGGATGAACTTAATCGTTTTTTAAAACCATATGGTTTGTGGTTTCCAGTTGATGTTTCAACTTCAAGTAGGGCAACAATCGGAGGCATGACAGGGAATAATAGTTGTGGTGGCAGGTCAATAAGATATGGCATGATGAGAGATAACGTTATTGATATTGAAGCTATTTTGTTTGACGGTTCAACTTATAATTTTGGAAAAATAGAAAATAATAGTCTTCCACTGAGTAATGGAGTAGCACCTGAAATTATTAATAACCTTCAAAAACTAGCTATAGATAATAAAAAAGAGATTCTGGGTAAATTTCCCAATGTTCTTAGAAGGGTTGGTGGTTATAATATTGATGCATTACTTCCTGATGCCATGGCTAGCAGACCTTATGGCAAAGTTGGTGACGGAATTAATTTATCTCACTTGTTGGTTGGATCCGAAGGAACACTGGCTTATTCATCTGCAATCACTCTTAAGTTGTCTCCACTTCCTTCCAAAAAAATAATGGGAGTATGTCATTTCCCATCCTTTTACGAAGCAATGGATGCTGCTCAACATATAGTTACATTAAATCCGGTTGCAGTCGAGTTAGTAGATGACACTATGATAAGTCTAGCTCAAAAAATTGATATGTTTAAACCTACTGTAGAGGCTGTTGTTAACGGTAATCCCAAATCTCTACTTCTTGTTGAATTTGCAGAAGATGAAATGGATGAGAACCATCGTAGATTAAAAAAACTCCATCTACTAATGAGTGACTTAGGATATTCTTGGAATAAAAGCAAAAAAATTGGCGGTGTTATCAATGTTATTGATGACAATCTTCAGTCTAAAGTTAGTGAAATGAGAAAATCTGGTTTGAATATTATGATGTCAATGAAAGACGATGCAAAACCAGTTTCATTCATTGAAGACTGTGCAGTAAAACTAAAAGATTTAGCCGAATATACTAAAGGATTAAATAAAATTTTTGATAAATACAAAGTTAAGGGCACTTGGTATGCTCACGCTTCAGTCGGATGTTTACATGTAAGGCCTGTTTTAAATATGAAAATCCAAGACGATGTAGAAAAAATGAGAAATATTGCTAATGAAACAAGTTCTTTAGTTAAAAAATTTAATGGTTCATATTCAGGTGAGCATGGCGATGGTATTGCCCGTTCTGAATTCAATGAAGTAATGTTTGGGAAAAAAATGATTAACATCTTTAAAATCATTAAAAATTCTTTTGATCCTTCTAATATTTTTAATCCAGGGAAAATTGTGGATGCTCCTAAATTAGATAGTAGGAGTCTTTTCCGATATGCACCATCTTATAATGCTCAAAACATTAACACAATTTTAGACTGGTCTTCTTGGGCAGGAGCTAGTGGCGGTTTCCAAGGAGCCATTGAAATGTGTAACAACAATGGCTCATGTAGAAAATTAGACGGTGGCGTAATGTGTCCGTCTTTTAGAGTAACCAAAGATGAAAAAGATTCTACCAGAGGAAGAGCCAATTCACTTAGATTAGCACTTTCAGGACAGCTTGGAAAAGACGCATTAACAAGTGAAAAAATGAATGATACTATGAAACTTTGTGTTTCTTGTAAAGCTTGCAAACGTGAATGTCCAACAGGTGTTGATATGTCAAAAATGAAAATTGAAATATCATCCTTAAGAGCAAAAAAATTTGGTTTAGACATAAATAGCAAACTTGTTGCATTCCTTCCTTACTATGCACCAATAGCTTCTAAGTTTTCCCTAATTATGAATTTAAGAGACAAGTTGCCAGGATTAGCAAAACTTAGTGAAGTTTTTCTTGGTTTTACATCTAAGAGGCCTCTTCCTAAATGGAGGAGTGATTATTTTAAAAATAATGAATTACCAAATAATTTAAATAGAATTAAAAATACAACTCCAGTTATTTTATTTGTTGATACTTTTAATAGGTATTATGAACCAGAAAATGTTAGATCAGCTATAAAAGTTTTAAAAAAAGCAGGATATTATCCATTTATTCCAACATTATCAAATTCAAGTAAAATTTTATGTTGTGGTAGAACTTATTTAAGCAATGGTCTAATAGATAATGCCAAACATGAAATGCTGAATATATTAAATACTTTTAGACCATACATAACGCGGGGAATTTCTGTTGTCGGATTGGAACCATCATGCATACTTTCTTTTAGAGATGAAATTCCGAATTTAATTCAAAATGAAGATACTAAATATTTAAAAAATAATTCCTATACATTTGAAGAATTACTGATCAAGAAATGTAAAAACATAAAATTTAAAAAATTAAACAAAAAAGTTCTACTTCATGGTCATTGCCATCAAAAGGCCTTTGATGCTGTAAAACCTATTGAAAATTTGTTAGATAAAATTGAAGGTTTAGAGGTAGAAAATATCCAGACAAGTTGTTGTGGCATGGCTGGATCATTTGGTTATGGAAAGGATACTTATGAAATATCAATGAAAATGGCTAATGAAAGGCTCTTTCCAACAATTAAAAAAAATTCTAATGACGTCATTGTTATAGCTGACGGAACTTCATGTAGGTGTCAGATCAAAGACGGACTTAATAGAAAAGCAATTCATTTAGCAAAATTTCTTGATGAAAATATAATTTACTAAAAACAATTTAAGCTCTAATCTATTGTTTTAAGAGGTAGATATGCCAAGCAAAACAAAAAAACCAACGTCATTTCATTGGGGTAGTTACTACGCTGAAATTGAAAATGAAAAGATTGTTGGCATGCGTCCTTACGAAAATGATAAGGACCCTTCAAAGATAGCTAATGGTATTGTAAATAGCATTGACGATGAATTACGAATAAGAGTCCCTCATGTTCGAAAAGGGTATTTGAGAGAAATACGTAAAGAATTGGCAAATAGTAAAATGTCATTGACTGGAAAACGAAGTAGGGAAAGAAGAGGTTCAGATAAATTTGTACCTGTTAGCTGGGAAGATGTAATTGAAATTGTAGCTTTTGAGCTAAATAGAGTGAAAAAAAAATATAAGAACAAAGCATTTTTTGCTGGCTCCTATGGTTGGGGTTCTGCTGGCAGGTTTCATCATGCCCAAAGTCAACTTCATAGATTTTTTAATTGCTATGGTGGATATACTAAGTCTGTAAACACTTATTCTTATGCTGCTAGTGAAACAATCATGCCTCATGTAATTGGAATGAAGTATCGACAATTTCTTGATACTCACACCGATTGGAACAATATTAAAGATAATTCTGAATTAATTGTAATGTTTGGTGGTTTGCCCCTAAAAAATGCACAAGTAAACTCTGGTGGAGTTGGAAAACACACAACCAAAGAATATATAAAAAAATGCGCACAAAAAGGTATAAAATTTATTAATATCAGCCCAATGGAAATGGAAGCTGATATAATAAGTAAAGCTATATGGGTTAAAATAAAACCAGGTACTGATACAGCGTTGATGCTTGGTATTGCATTTATTTTAGAAACAGAAAGCCTTGCTGACCGAGAATTTCTTAACAAATATTGCGTTGGATACGAAAAATTTCTTCAATATTTGAAGGGTATAACTGATGGTAAAGCCAAGACGCCCTTTTGGGCGTCAAAAATAACAGGTATTCCAAGTAACACAATATATAATTTAGCAAAACAAATGTCTTCAAACAGAACAATGATTACTGGAGCTTGGGCATTACAACGTCAGCAGTATGGAGAACAACCGCACTGGATGATTACTGTTCTTGCCTGTATGCTTGGGCAAATAGGACTTCCAGGTGGAGGTTTTGGGTTAGGATATAGTGCAGAAAACGGTATTGGAAACCCAGTTCAACATTTTAAATGGCCTTCTGTAGAACAATTTAAAAATCCTGTTTCCGAATTTATACCTGTTGCTCGAATTTCCGATATGCTACTACAACCAGGAAAAGTTTTTTCTTACAATGGAAACGAAATTAAATATCCTGATATAAAATTAGTATATTGGGCAGGTGGTAATCCGTTTCATCATCAGATGAACTTAAAAAAGCTCATCAAAGCTTTTAAACAACCAGACACTATAATTGTAAATGAAATCTGGTGGAATAGTCTTGCACGACACTCAGACATAATATTACCAGCAACAACTTCTCTAGAAAGAAATGATATTAGTATCAAACATTGGGATCAAACTATTTCACCAATGTATAAAGCAATTGAACCCATAGGTGAGTCAAAATCAGACTATGAAATTTTTTCTGAAATTTCTTCAAAATTAAATTTCAAAGATAAATTTACTGAAGGTAAGGATGAAGATAAATGGTTAAAATTTATTTGGGAAGAGGCAAAAAATAAAGCAAAAGAAGATGGATTTACTTTACCTGAATTTGAAAAATTTTGGAAAAATGGCTTTCAAGAAGTCTTATCACCTAAAAAACAAACTATTTTGTTAGAAAAGTTTAGAATGGATCCAGAAAATTATCCCATATCTACCCCCTCAGGAAAAATAGAAATTTTTTCTGAAACAATAGATAGCTTTAACTATAAGGACTGTCCTGGTCATCCCACATGGTTGGAACAAGAAGAGTGGTTAGGCTCAAATTTAACAAAACAATTCCCACTTCAACTTATATCGGGACAACCTCATAATAGATTGCACAGTCAACTTGATAATGGTTCTGAGAGCCAAAATGAAAAAATTTTAGGAAGAGAACCTATAAAAATTAATCCTCAAGACGCTCAAACAAGAAAATTGGAAAATGGTGATATTGTTGAAGTCTTTAACAAAAGAGGTAAATGCCTTGCTGGAGTTATTATCAGTGAAGAAGTAATGAAAGGTGTGGTTTTTCTTCCCGTAGGTGCTTGGTATGACCCTATTGACGACGGTGCTTACTGTATACACGGAAATCCAAATGTTTTGACAGAAGACATTGGCACATCCTCCCTAGCCCAAGGACCGTCTGCTCATTCAACTTTAGTTGAAATTAAAAAATATACTAAAGAATTACCAGAAATTAGCGTTTTTGATAAACCTGATATTGTGAATAAATAGAGAACTTAAACTTGAGCATTGAAATTTGTATAATTAATCCGTATCCATCTGCTATATCGAATGAAAAAATTAAGAATTGTGCTTTAAAAGTAAGTTGCAAAGATTCTACTTTATTCATTAACAAACAAAACTCTCATGAAGACTATTTTGACTTACATAGTGAATCAATAAATATTTCAAAATTACTTAAAGTAGTTGAGATAAATAATTCGTCGGACGCTTTTATAATTGTTTCTTTTGAAGATATTGGCGTCGATACAATTAGAAAAATTACTTCTAAACCAATTATTGGTCTAGGTGAAGCTTCTTTTTATACTGCAAATATGATTGCAAATAAGTTTTCAATAATTACAAATTTATCTAATTCACACGAAGCATTAAAAAATAACTTAATAAAATATGACATGGATCATAAATGCGTCTCTATAAAATCAATCGAAGTTCCTGTTTTAGATATGGAAACAATGTCAAAATCTAACTTAACCAAATTGGATAACGAAATTCAAAGAACAATTACAGAAGATAATCCAGAGGCTATAATTATAACTAGCCCAAGCATTTACAATTTATCAAAAAACTTAAGTAAAAAGTTCAACATACAAATTATCGAAGGTATAACAGCTGCTACAGCTTTAATAGAAAATTTTGCTAAATTAGATTTACAAATAAAAAAATTTGCCACTAAACCTAATAGAAATTTTGGAATACCAATTTAAACTAATCATAAAAATTCATTTTCTAAATCTTTATCTAATAGCGACGGTTCTCTTTCAGAGTAATTACCTAGACCAGCGCCTCCAGGTGTGTAAATCTGAAGGATATCACCTGCTTTAATAAGTTGTGTACCCTTACCATTTAGCTTTCCTTTGCCTTTAACTGAGACTTGTCCAGGTTTGCCATTGCCTCCATTCAAACGTCCTCTTGCTGGAAATTTAATTCTATCAAAAGAAGCTAAAAGGTCCATATCCTCATCTATTGCTGATTTAATTTCTATTACTTGACCCAGGCCTCCATTATACTTTCCCTTACCACCACTTCCTGGATTATATTCCTTTTTTAGAAATAATAATGGAGCAACTGCTTCATTAATTTCTACCGGCGTACCTTTTACACCTGAAGGGTAGGCAGTAGCAGATAATCCATCCTTATTTGGTCTTGCTCCTGTTCCACCATTAACTACAGCAGTAACTGCAAACAATGAGTTGTTGTTAGCTCCCCTATCAGTCTTTCCACGAAATGTAATGTTCCATAAACAGGAAGCTCCTTCTGCAGGAACTTTTTCTGGTATAGCTTTTTCTAAACAACCAAAAACTACGTCCGGAAGCATTTGTCCAATAATATGTCTTGCGCATACTGCAGCAGGATATGGCGCATTTAAAATCGAGCCCAATGGCGCATTAATTTCAAAAGGTTTGAGAGAACCTGCATTGTTTGGAACTTCTGCGCTTACAAGACAACTCAATCCAAAACAAGTGTAAGCCTTGGTATATGATAATGGTACATTAATACCAAATTTTGATTTATCAGAAGTACCTGTATAATCTACTGTTATTGAATTATCTGAAACTGTTAGTTTAGCTTCTAATTTAATATCCTTTTCAAATCCATCTATCATCATAGAATTTTTATATTCTCCGTTTGGAATTTTCTTAATTTCATTCTCTACAGCAGATAATGATTTGTCATATATAAAATCAGATAATTTTTTTAAATCATCTATTTCAAATTCTTTCATCATTTCAACTAATCTAGTGCAACCTATATCATTACATGCAGCCAATGAATAAACATCACCTTCTGTTTCTACAGGTTGTCTTGTGTTTTGGCTAACAAGTTTTAACAATGTTTTATTCATTACGCCTCTGTCAGCTAATTTCAACATCGGTATATAAAGGCCTTCCATGTGAATGTCAGTAGCATCGGGACCTACTCCTAATCCTCCGATATCTGTCAAATGAGATGTACAAGAAAAAAGACCAACTATTTTATTGTCTTTGAAACAAGGGGTTGTTAGTACAAAATCATTCAAATGCCCAGTACCCATCCATGGATCATTTGTAATAAATATGTCTCCTTCATTCATTGTATTTAGTGGAAAATGATCGATAAAATGCTTTACTGATTCTGCCATAGAGTTAACATGGCCAGGAGTACCTGTAACTGCTTGTGCCATCATTCTACCTTCTAAATCAAATACACCAGCAGAAATATCTCCACATTCACGAACAATTGGGCTAAATGCAGTTCTTACTAGTGTTTGACCTTGCTCTTCAACAACAGAAAGAAGTCTATTCCACATTACTTGATTTTGAATATTATTTTTTTCATCAATTAAATTATTCTTATTCATCATTTATATGATCCATTTGCAAAAAATTATTACTTAAAACTTTTGTATTAAAATTATTAGAGACAACTATTGTAGTTTGGTCCTCTGAAATTACACATTGACCCTGTATCATATCTCCAGGATTTAACATAGCCCTTTCATAATTTGGTATTTTAATTTTTTCTCCACTTTCATAATCATAGAAATCAATTAAAGTATCTCCTTTTATGTTATAATAAGAATCTAGTTCTGTATATTCACTGGAGGTCTCATCTATAATAGACAATGACAAAGACCATGTTAAAATTTCTATGTCAGCGTTTGGCAATATTCGAGAATATAGTTTTTCGTAATTTGTTTCAAAAGAGTCTTTAATTTTGTTTTCATCTCTAGTTGACAATACTTCATCATCTATAGGCACTTTAATTTCGTGACCTTGTCCAGCATATCGCATAAATGCAAAACGCTCTTCGAAATATTCTGTATTTTCATAATTGTTTTGTATAATTTTTTTTGCTTCATCCCTCATAGAACTTAGTAAATTATTAACTTTTTCAAGGTTAAATTTATTTAATAACATTCTAAGACTTTTAACTACTTCGTATCCAACGGGTGCTTTCAAAAAACCAACTGCTGAACCTACACTTGCATTTGTTGGGATGATAATTTTTTTTACTCTTAATTTTTCTGCAACTCTTGATATGTGAAGAGGGGCAGCTCCTCCAAATCCAATCAAAGTTCTGTTTGATGTTTCGTGACCTTGTTCAACGGTGTGAACTCTAGCTGCATTTGACATGGTTTCATCTACTATTTCAGATATTGCTAATGCGGCTGTTTCAGTCTTAATGTTAAGCTTGTCACTTATATTTTTTGTAATTGCATTTTTAGCAAATTCTTTAGATAGGTTTATTTTACCCCCTGCAAATTTATCAGCATCAATCTTGCCTATTACTAAATCTGCGTCCGTTATTGTTGGATTATCACCCCCGTTTGAGTAACATGCTGGGCCCGGATTTGAGCCAGCACTATCTGGCCCAGTAATTATTTGCTCCAACTTATTTACCCGCGCTATAGACCCACCTCCTGCGCCAATCTCAACCATTTCTATTACAGGAATTCTCAAAGGTAGGCCACTTCCTTTTTTAAACCTCGCTTTTCTGTCAACTTCAAACTCTCGAGCTTTAATTGCTTTCTGGTTTTCAATTATGGTTATCTTAGCGGTTGTTCCTCCCATATCAAATGATATCACTTTATCTAATTTCAAATCTTCAGCAATAGATGTTGCCAAAATAGCACCACCAGCAGGACCAGACTCAACTAATCTAACTGGATTGTTACATGCACTCGTCACGTTAGTTAAAGTTCCACCAGAGGTCATTAATAAGAGCGGACAATTGAAACCTTTTTGCCTCAATTCGGTATCTAACTTTTTTAAATAAGTAGATATCAAAGGTTTTATGTATGAGTTTACTACCGTAGTGGTAAAACGTTCATATTCTCTTATTTCTGGACAGACGTCAGAAGATATACTAACCTCTACATCTGGTAAATAATTTAATAAAAATTCTTTTAGTTCATTTTCATTTTTAGAATTTGCATAAGAATGAAGAAAGCCAATTCCAATACTTTCAAATTTTTCATTTTTTATTGTATCAACTAAACTGTGAAATTTTTTCGTATTTATAGGCTTAATAATATTTCCATTTATATCAGTTCTTTCTTCTATTACATATCTGTGCTTTCTTGGAACAATTGACATTGTTTTTTCAAGAAGTATGTCATACTGATCAAATCTACTTTCATAACCTATATCTAAAACATCCCTAAAACCCTGAGTTGTTATAAAACAAGTTTTGGCACCCTTTCTTTCAATAACTGCGTTTGTAGCCAAAGTCGTACCATGAATAATCATCTTTATATCTGAAGAATTTATTTTATTTTCATGTAATATTTCTACTACGCCTTGAATTACTGCAACTTCAGGTTGAGAGGAAGAAGTAAGCACTTTTTTAGTGAAAAGTTCTTTTTTGTTTTCTAAAACTATGTCTGTAAAAGTTCCACCAATATCGATAGCAAGTCTCATTAATTTAAATCCTTTAAAACAATATCATTGGATCATAAAATTGACGGGTGCGGTAACAATTTGAGGAAAAATTACAATTATAACTATGCTTAATAACATTAGGAAGAAAAAGGGCAAGGCTGCTTTTGTAACTTTCAATATATCTCTACCTGTCATTCCTTGAAGAACAAATAAATTAAACCCTACTGGAGGAGTAATTTGTGCCATTTCAACAACGATTACAGTAAAAATTCCAAACCAAATTAGGTCTATGCCAGCTGTCTGGACCATTGGTAAAACCACAGATGCTGTCAAAACCATCATGGATGTTCCCTCAAGGAAACAACCAAGGAAAATGTATAAAATTGTTAAAATTGCCAAAAGTGAAAGTTGTGATAATTCAAAGTCATTAACTATTTGTCCTAATTGTTTTGGGATACCAGTATACCCCATTGCAACTGAAAGAAAGGCAGCTCCCACAATTATAAAATTAATCATGCAGGAAGTTTTTATAGCTCCCATTAAGCTAGCCATAAAACTTTTAAAATTAAGAGAATTTGAAGACCATGCAAGAATTAGTGCTCCAATCACACCAATAGTTGCAGCCTCTGTTGGGGTAGCATAACCACCATAAATTGATCCAAGAACAAAAAATATTAATGCAACTACTGGAAGCAAATTTCTTGCTGCTTTTATTTTTTCGAAGAAAGTATAACTTACATTTTGTTTTGGTGCTAAGGAAGGGTTAAGTTTAGACCTTATTGCTATGTAAGACATAAAAATTAAAATAATCATAATACCTGGTAAAACGCCTGCAATAAAAAGTCTTGAAATAGAGACTTGAGCTAAAACACCATAAACAATCAGCATGATTGAAGGTGGAATTAACAATCCTAATGTTCCTGAGCCGGCTAAGGAACCAATGCTAAGAGTTTCGTCATAATCTCTTTTCTTTAATTCTGGAATACTCATTCTACCTATAGTAGCACAAGTGACTGCGCTAGAGCCTGCAACAGCAGCCATTATACCACAACCAACTACATTTACATGCAATAAACCTCCAGGTAAATTAGATAACATTGGTGCAAGGCCTTTAAACATTTCTGAAGAAAGTCTTGTTCTAAAAAGTATTTCACCCATCCATATAAATAAAGGTAAAGCTGTTAATGCCCAATTCCAACTTGCATCCCATAATGTGCTTGCAAGGAGTGATCCTACGGGTGCTGGAGTGAAAAATTCTAGTAATATATAACCCAAAGTAATTAATGCTGGAGCTACCCAGATACCTAGAGATAAAAGAAACAGTAATAAAATAAATAAAACTAATGATAAACCAGTCGCCATATATTTCTCTTTTAAGTATTATCTTTCAATATAGGATTAGCATTTTTTACATAAGATGGCTGTTCCTTTTTCCAAACTGTAAAAAAATCATCAATTAGAGCCACTAAAAATATAGTTACCCCTATTGACATGCTTATCCTTGGAATCCAAAAAGGGATAGCCAATAAACCTGGGCTAATATCATCAAAAATAAATGAAAAATATACAAAATCCCAACTCCAATACGTCAAATAACTAGTAATTATAATACAAAATGACAATGAGAAGAGCTCTTGATATCTTCTTACTTTTTTTCCTAACAATCTTGTGAATAAAGTAACTCTTATATGTTCACCGCTATGAAAAGTGTATGAGAGTCCAAAAAAAGTTAGGGCAGCTAAACTAAAGCCAGCAGTTTCAGTAGAATCTACTGTTATATTTACAAATCTTCCTAGAATTTGCGCAACTATGGTCAATGCAATCAAGACCATAAAAAAAGCAGAAAGATAGCCACTATATAAATATAATTTATTTAATTTATTTCTCATGGCTATCTCTCTAAGATTTTAACGCATAGATAAATATCTATCTAATACTGCGTTAGCTTCTGGACTAGCTTTTGATCTCCAATTTTTCATCATTTCGAGACCAATGCTTTTCATTTTGCTAATTACCTCGTCAGGAGCATTTTTTGAAGACATTCCATTTTTCTTAAGAATATCAATTTGCTTTTTAGTAGTTTCAGCACTCATTTCCCAACCTCTAAGCTCAGCTTTTTTTGCAGCAGCTAACATGTTACTCTGATCACCTTTGGATAGAGCATTAAAGGCTTTTTTAGTTACAACTACAGCATTTTTACTAAAAATAGCTCCAGCATATGTAAAATGTTTTGTATTATCCCATGCTTGAATATCTATACCTGTTTGAGGACTAGTGAATAAAGCTTCAATAAGACCTGTAGAAAATGCCTGAGGAATTTCTGCAAAAGGTAGAATTGTTGCATTAAATCCTAACATAGATCCCATTTGTTGTGTGGCTGTAGAATATATTCTCAGTTTTTTACCACTAAAGTCAGAAACACTATTTACAGGAAACTTAGTATAAAACCCTTGTCCTGGCCATGGGGCAGTATATAAGATCATAAGTCCTTTTTTATCAAATTTTTCTTGAAGATATTCCATCTGCACATCTTTTAGCAACCAAGCACTTGAATAGTCTGGTGCAATGAAAGGTAATCCAGCTAAAATGTACATTGGGTCTTCATTACCATAAATACCTAACCTAATTTCACCAATTGGAATTTGTCCTCTTTGAAGAGAAGTTTTTATAGCATCTAATTTAATTAGAGTGTCATTGGGATTTAAATTGATATTGACAGAAGTAGTAGACTTAATATCGTTTATAAATTTAATTATATTTTGTGTATGAAAGTTACTTTTTGGATAACCTGAAGCCATTGTCCAATCTGCTGCGTGCAAATTTAAAGTAAAAATAGATATGGCTACAAAAAGAAACATTCTCTTAAAAAATTTTTTAATCATTATTAATTCCTTTCATAGTAATTGTGTAATAATTAAGCATTTACAGCAATAGAGAGTCAAATTGAATTAAAGGTAACCAAAAATTTTATTAAATTACTTCATATAAATGTTAAAAATTTAATCAGAAAAAATTGAATGAAACTCTTTCTAAGCAATATTTTGCTATATCCATTCTCTTAGGTATCCATACATTTTGATAAGTTTTTATATGTTTTATAAAATCTTCAAGCCCCTTGATTCTTCCAGGTCTTCCTATAATTCTGGGATGTAGTCCAATGGACATCATTCTTAAAGAACCATCATCTGTTTCTGAGAGAAGTTGATTAAATGATTCTTTACAATAAATATTAAAATCATCACCTTGTACAAAACCATTGTTCCCATCAAATCTCATGTCATTAGTATCAAATGAATATGGAATAATAACAAGTTTATGATCATTTTTTTTTACCACATAAGGTATGTCGTCATTATATGCATTAGAATCATATGTAAATCCTCCATGCTCAATCAAAAGATCTCTAGTAAATAGGGATGTGCTAGATTTTGTGTGCCAACCAACAGGGGGATGACCAGAAAGTTTAAGTATTGAGGAATAACAATCATTAATTATTTTTTTTTCTTCTTCTCTACTAAGATAAGCATGAGAAATCCATTTAACGCCATGAGCAGATATTTCATGTTTTCTATTTAAAATTTCATCTATTAACCAAGGAGAATTTTCTAATGCTTGAGAACAACAACTAAATGTTGCTTTGATATTATATCTATCAAAAACGTCAAAAATACGCCAAATTCCTGATCTTAAACCATATTCAAAATGAGATTCCATACAAAGGTCTGGGGTGTCTAATATTTTAATTTTATTATTTTCGTATATATGCTCATTTTGACTATCGCCTGATGAAATCGAAAGCTCTGCACCCTCTTCAATGTTTACAACAAATGATACTGCAATTTTTTTTTCTTGAGGCCAAAGAATTTTTGGCTTTTCTTTTCCATAACCAATAAAATTTCTTTTCATTTATGAACCATCATCAACTTTATGAGCAATCAATTCCGATAAATTTTTATCAACCCCTATAGAGGATTTAGGAGGTAATTTTGGTTTTTTTAAAGTATTTTGATTCATAACAACAGCTAATTCTGCTTGCTTTACAGCCGCTTCAGCACAATCAATCACTGGCATACTAATTTCTTTTTGAACAACTTTTTTAAATCCAGACAATGGAGCCCCTGCAAATATAACCACCTCACCACCATCAATATTGATAGCATTTTTAGCAGATTCAATTAGAGATTTCTTCTGAAGCGTTTGGATTTTATCTATAGTTAAATTAACACTATCTATAGCTCTAAATCCTGCATATCTGGACTTTAATCCTAATAATTCAACACTTTCTTCATACCAAGACGCCATTGCATTAGTAAATGAGATAATTGAGAATTTTTTACCAAATAAGCAAGCACTCAACATAGCTGCCTCCCCTAACCCAACTATAGGCAAGTTAAACAAACTTTTTGCTGGTATCAGACCTGGATCACCAAAGGCAGCTATAATTATGGCATCATATTGTGGATGTATTTCTGCTAATTTTTCTAAAACTAAAGTGCCAGTAATTTGGGCTTCAACTTTAGTTGATATATATGGGAAACCCTTTTCTGCTGTTTTAGGAATTAGGGTTGTTTCACTACTTACAACCAACTTGGCAGTTTCATAAAGTGTTTCAGTTATAGATTCAGAAGTGTTTGGGTTATACAATAATATTTTCATGCCACTAATTAATTCCTTTTGGAATTGTAAGACCTTTTTCAATTAATTTTAAGTGTAATCTTTTTAATAAATAATTCATTTCCTTAATATCGTCTTCTGTAAGAACAGGCCCAGGAGATCTCACATTTAACGATTTAATAATACCTCTCTGTTGTAAGACAAATTTTCTTAAGGCTAAACCTATTCCAAATTGCTGTTCATGCCTTATAAGTGGTAAATATATATCAAATAAGTCTTCTGCTTTTTCTTTATCATGATTAGAAAATAAATTATGTAAATTCACCAACATTTCTGTGAATGCAAAACCCGTCATAATTCCGTCAGCACCTCTCTCAAGTTCTTGGGGAACATATAAGCCTCCATTTCCTACAAAGATGCTATATTTTCTGTTTAAATGATTGTCTCTATATTTAAGAAGTCTTGATAATTTATTATGTCCTGGACAGTCTTCATGCTTAAACATTTCAATTGAAGGATGGTTTTCCATTATAGTATTTATAACACTTTCAGAAAAATAAACATCAGTTGTGGGTGGATAATCCTGCAAACAAATTGGAATATCTTGAGTGCGATCTACAACTTGATTGAAATATGATTTGATTTGATCGTCATTTTTTAGACCATTATTACCAGATACCATAACTCCAGAGGCCCCAGAATCCATTGAAAATTTTGATAGTAATTCTAAGTTATCAAGACCAGCATTAGAAACCCCTACAATTACTGGAACACTATTAATTAAGTTATTTACGTATCTTTTTATTAATGTTTTTTGTTCTTCAATATTAAGCTTGTGAGCCTCTCCCATAACCCCAAGGATTGTAACCCCTGAAACTTTACTTTCTATGTAATAATTTGAAAGTCTATCGACTGATTCAAAATCAATTAAGTTTTCATTGTTAAAAGGTGTTGTTGCAATGGCAATAACACCTTTCATATCTTTAAATTCTTTTTTCATTTACCTTCCTAAAATTTATCTGGAATAAAAATTAAATTAGCTACTTAATAAGTCAAATCTTTAATTCTTAGTTCAGCAATTTTGTGAATTTCACTAATAGCAGTTTCAAATTCTTTAGTTTTACTGTTATTAACCCTCTTTTGCATATAATCTATGATCTGATTTTTATTTAAACCTTTCACTGCAATTATAAATGGAAATTTAAATTTTAATCTATATTCATTGTTGAGATTAGTTAAAATTTTAAATTCTTCATCAGAGCATTGATCTAAACCAGCAGACTTTTGTTCATCTTCCGAAAACTTTGTTAATTTTTCTTTTTTTTGAAGTTTTTTTCCAAGTTCAGGATGAGCATTAATCAAAATTAATTTCTCTGTTTCTGAAGAATCATCAACTATTTTTTTCATCATCAATTGTAATTCTTCTTTTGTTTGAATCTCACTAATATTCTCATTTAACAATCTTTCTGGTACCCATTTAGAATGCTCATAAACACTTTTTAGTAGATCTATTATTTCTTCTCTTTCCATTTTTTTAGAAAGAAATTTGAAAGTTTTATTGTACATTATTTTACCTGACATTATTATGTCAGTGAATTTAAGCATACTTTATACAAATTTAAATAGAGAAAAATATGGCGGGTCTTTCAACTCATGTTTTAGATACTAGCAAGGGCAAACCGGCAGTAGAATTAAAAATTGAATTGTACAAAATATCGGATATTAAGAAAATTTTGATTAAAACTGTTTTGACTAATGAGGATGGTAGAATTGACGAACCATTGTTATCTGCTGAAAGCTTAGAGGAAAGTCATTACGAATTATTATTTTTTGCTGGTGATTATCTGAAAAAACAAAATAGTGACCTTAAACATGTTTTTCTTGACAAAATACCTATTAGATTTTTTGTAAATAATAAATCTGAACATTACCATGTACCGCTATTACTATCTCCTTTTGGCTATAGTACTTATAGAGGGAGCTAATTTTTGATATTTTTATTGGAAGAATGGACTGAACTAATTTTGAGATGGTTCCATGTCATTGCAGGTATTGCATGGATTGGCTCAAGCTTTTATTTTATTGCTTTAGATTTAAGTTTAAAACAAAATAAGAATCTTCCAGATAAATCTCATGGAGAAGCTTGGCAAGTTCATGGAGGTGGATTTTATCACTTAGTTAAATATCTTGTTGCACCGTCAAAAATGCCTTCAGAATTAACCTGGTTTAAATGGGAAGCCTATGCAACCTGGGTTTCAGGTTTTGCTTTGTTAGCTCTTATATATTACGCAGGTGCTGAATTATACATGATTGATATTGTCAAATATGATTTAGAAAAATATGAAGCTGTAATAATTTCATTACTAGGCGTCGTCTTTGGTTGGGTAATTTATGATTTTGTTTGCAGATTATCATTAAAAACAAATGTATATGTATTAATCAGCTCTATATTTATTTTAATCACTGTCATGTCGTGGGCTTATTCTGAAATATTTAGTTATAGAGGAGCATTTATGCAGATAGGTACAGTTTTAGGTACTATAATGGTTGCTAATGTTCTTATGATCATAATTCCTGGTCAAAAAAAAGTTGTAGCTAGTTTGCTAGCAAATGAGACCCCTGACCCAATTCATGGTGCTATTGCTAAACAACGATCTCTTCATAACAATTACTTAACATTGCCAGTGATTTTTATAATGATTTCAAATCATTATCCTCTAATTTATGCTACAGAATATTCTTGGATAATCATTTCAATTATTTTAATAATTGGAGCGCTCATTAGACATTTTTTCAATATTAAACATACTGGAGCCAAACCACCCTATTGGGTATGTATTCCAATAATTATTCTAGGATCAATAATTTTTTATATTTCAGACTTAGGTAAACCAAAACTAAATAACGTAAAAAACACAGCTACTATTATCAAACTAATCCCAGAAAAAACTTTGGTAAGTGCTCAAGAGATAATTGTATCTAAATGTTCAATGTGTCATGCAAAAGAGCCTTTATGGGAAAACATGAAAAATGCTCCAAAATTAGTCAATTTAGAAACACCTACAGATATAATAAACAATATTGATAATATATATAAACAGTCTGTGCTATCATATGCCATGCCACCCGGGAATATTTCTTTTCTTGAAGAAAATGAAAGAAGTTTAATTAATCAACTTTATATGAGTGTTCATAATCTGAAAAATAAATAGTCACTGGAGTATAGTTCATGAAAAACTTTGACATAATTTTTAAAAATGGAAAAACAGTAACTGAAAATGGTGTAGAAGACTGCGACATTGCCGTTGCTGACGGTAAAATTCGTGAAATAGGCGAGATTAATGCTGACGCAAAAATTGTAGAGGATGTTTCTAATTTATTAGTTCTGCCTGGCGGTATAGATGCCCATGTCCACATAGATCAACCATCAGGACCAGACGTTGAAATGGCTGACAACTTTCAAAGCGCTACAAAATCTGCCGCGGCTGGAGGTAATACCACAGTTTTACCTTTTGCTATGCAAGAAAAAGGACAATCCCTCAGAGAATGTGTAGAAAGTTATCATAAAAAGGCTAATGGCAATTTGTTTGTAGATACTTCATTTCACTTAATTATAAGTGACCCCTCACCACAAGTTTTAGGACAAGAACTCCCTGCACTAGCTAGAGATGGTTATACCTCTTTCAAAGTATTTATGACATATGACGATCTGGTTTTAAATGATGAAGAACTCTTGAAAGTTTTTGAAGTTGCTAAAAATGAGAAAACATTAGTTATGGTCCATGCTGAAGGATATGATGCTATTAGATTTTTAACAAAAAAATTAGAAGATGAAGGAAAATTAGCCCCTTATTATCATGGTTTGTCTAGGCCACAGATCGTGGAAAGAGAAGCAACGCACAGAGCCATAAGTCATGCCCAAATAGTTGATATTCCAATTGTAATTGTTCATGTTTCGGGAGAAGAGGCACTATCTCAAATTAAATGGGCAAAAGATAAAGGAATTAAAATTTTTTCTGAAACTTGCCCTCAGTATATTTGTCTAACTGAAGATGATTTGAAGGGATTAAATATGGATTTTGAGGGAGCAAAATACGTATGCTCACCTCCGCCAAGAGATTTGGAAAGTCAACAGGCTATTTGGGATGGATTAATCGATGGAACTTTTGATATCTTTTCATCAGATCATTGCCCATTCCGTTTTAAAGATAGTAAAGGTAAAGACAGGCCTGGAGCAAGAACATCATTTAAATGGGTCCCAAATGGTATCCCAGGAGTGGAAACAAGATTGCCAATTTTGTTTTCTGAAGGAGTAAGCAAAAATAGAATCAGCTTGGAAAGGTTTGTGGAGCTAACTTCTACTAATCCTGCCAAAATGTATGGACTTTATCCTCAAAAAGGATCAATTAAAATTGGATCTGATGCTGATATAACAATTTGGGATCCTAATAAAAAAAATAAAATTCAACAAATTAATCTAAGCCATGGCTCTGATTATACGCCTTATGAAGGTTTAGATATTACAGGATGGCCAATACAAACTTGGTTAAGAGGTAATAAAATTTACGATCAGAATGAATTCATAGTTAACATAAATTTAGGAAAATATATTTCTAGAGATTTTTGTATGCTTTAAATAAATAGGAAAAAAATGAGCACTAACAATATAAATCAAAATTTAACTAATCTAGCTTCTCCAAAAATTGGTACAAAAATAATTGAAGTTTCTGATGATTTTTTTGGTGAAGCTTCTCGTATGCTAGATGACAAAAAGCCAGTCTTTATTGAAGATAAGTATGATGAGCATGGAAAGTGGATGGATGGATGGGAGAGTAAAAGAAGAAGAGATGGTGGCAATGATTGGGCTATAATAGAATTAGGATCTCCAGGAATTATTACTGAGATAGATATTGATACAAGTTTTTTTACCGGAAATTTTCCTCCTTTTGCTTCAATTGAAGGTCTATATAGTGATCAAAAACCTAGCAAAGACTCAGACTGGATTGAAATACTCTCTAAAACATCTTTAAAAGGTGATTCCGGTAATAAATTTAAAATTGAATCAAAAACAAAAGTTAATTACATAAAATTACAAATTTTTCCTGACGGAGGAGTTGCAAGATTAAGATTATTTGGTGAAGTAAAACTTAATTGGGAGAATTATGATAATAAAAATGATCTAATTGAATTATCATCTTTAAAATTAGGTGGTTCTATTGTTGCTTATAATAATGCTCATTATGGTGACGTATCTGCTCTTCTATCTCATGGAAGAGGAAAAACAATGGGTGATGGATGGGAAACTAGAAGGAGAAGAGAACCCGGTAATGACTGGATTATAATTAAATTAGCAACCAAGGGTCTGATTAAAAAAATTGAAATAGATACTGCTCATTTTAAAGGAAATTATCCAGATCAAGCATCAGTGCAAGTCTCAAACTCTGACAAAAACAAAGTGTTAGAAGAAGTGATTAATGACTCACATAACTGGAAATACATCTTGGATAAATCAAAACTTCAAGCAGACAATATACATAATTACGAAGTTAATGATGTGTCAATTAAAGGTGTCACTCATGTTAGATTAAATATTTATCCTGACGGAGGAGTATCAAGATTAAGAATTTTTGGTTTAAAATTATAAAATGAATAATATTCCAATTGAAAAATTAGATTCTAATATTTTTTCTAGATTTGGGAATGTTTTAGAAAAGAAAAATGCATCAGAATTGCGCTCTATCAATCAAGGAACTACTACTAGATATCATAACATTTCAAAGTTAGATTTAGAAAGTAAAGATGGAAATTCAGGTATTTCTATCTTTTCTGGTTTACCAAGAAAACTTCCTATAGAAATAAAGATTATGGAAAAACATCCTGTTGCCTCACAAAGTTTTCTACCAATTCAAGATTATGATTGGTTAATAGTTGTTAGTGAGGAAAAAAATGAATTACCAAATTTAGATACTTTAAGATGTTTCCATGTTAACGGGGATACTGGTGTTACATACAATAAAAATGTTTGGCACCACCCTCTTTTAGTTAAAAAGAAACAAGATTTTTGGGTGATTGATAGAATAAATGATCAAGAAGATACTTATATTAATTTAAAAGAATATCATTTCACAGATAATGAAACTAGACACATAACTCTATAAATCCAGCAATCTTTTTGACGCAACCTTATGTTTTTCTAAAGATAAATTAAGATCAAAATTATTTAAATGACCATTTTGAGATATTACCTCTCCATTGCAAATAGTGTAAGCAGTTTTAGCAGGGGTGCATAATACTAAAGCTGCCAAAGGGTCACTCCAAGCTCCAGACATAGCAATTTTATTCAAATCATATATTGCAAAATCTGCAGCTTTACCAATAGAAATCTGACCAATATCATTTCTATTTAATACTTCTGCACCACCCCTTGTTGCAGTAAATAATGCTTCTCTTGGTGAAAATTTATTAGCACCTAAGTTTACTCTCTGTAACAACATCGCTTGGCGAGCTTCATTTAAAAGATATCCACTATCATTTGAACTTGAACCGTCTACACCTAACCCTACTTTCACACCTTTATCTATCCACGTTCTCAAAGGAGCTATCCCACTTGCTAACCTCATGTTTGAACAAGGACAATGAGCAATACCAGTACCTGTTCTAGAAAATAATTCAATTTCATCTTCATTTAATTTTACACAATGAGCATGCCAAACATCATCTCCAACCCACCCTAAGTCTTCAATATACTCACCTGGGGTCCTACCAAAATTTTGTTTGGTATAAATAATATCTTCGTTATTTTCTGCTAAATGAGTATGCATACTAACTGAGTAATTTCTAGCTAACTTAGCAGTTTCCTTCATCAAATCTTGACTAACGCTAAATGGAGAACATGGTGCTAAAGCAATTTTTAACATTGAAAATTTAGAAGAATCATGAAAATTTTCAATAACTCTTTGGCAATCTTTTATAATTGAGTTTTCGTTTTCAGTAAGTGTGTCTGGCGGAAGTCCTCCCTTACTAACACCTATGCTCATTGAGCCTCTAGTAGCGTGAAATCTACAACCAACCTCACTTGCTGCTTCAATCTGATTTTCAAGCTTTGATCCATTTGGAAAGAGGTATAGATGATCACTAGAAGTAGTACACCCACTAATAACCATTTCAGATAATCCAATTAAAGTTGAAATATAAATATCAGAGGGTAATATTTTACTCCAAATAGGATATAAATTTGTAAGCCATCCAAATAGTGACTCATTTTGGGAGCCAGGATAACAGCGTGTCAAATTTTGAAATAAATGATGATGAGTATTTACCAAACCAGGTATAACAACCATTTCATGTGCATCAATTATTAATCCAGGATTATAATTGAAATTTTCAAGATCTCCGATGTCAATAATTTTGCCATTTTCACAATAAATAGATTTGTTAGATATTTCTTTTCTTTCGTCATCCATTGTTGCAATTATTTGAGCATTTTTAATTAATAAATTTACTATTTTCATACTAAAGCTCGAAAATTTTTTGTGTTGTAATGTAACAATATTTATCAAACTTTTAAATATATAATTATAGTAGAGATGAAGATTAAAATTTTCACGAATTCCAAAAGAAGCGTTTGTTAGAGAAGATATTGTTGATTACTAAACTTTTAAGACTTTCAAAATTTCAGATGGAGTAGCTGGAGAATTAAGAAGCTCAGGTCTTGAATTTGTTGAAGAAGCCCTGATTGCTTCTTTCAGCGCCAGAAAATGAGAAATTGCAAGTAGTAGAGGCGGCTCACCGACAGCTTTTGATCTAAAGATGGTTTTTTCTTCATTATCTGCTTTTTCTAGTAATTTAACATTGAAGATTTGAGGAATATCTCTACTCCCAGGTAATTTATATGTAGACGGCCCAGTTGTAAGTAATTTTCCTTCTTTGGAAAAACACAATTCTTCACATGTCAACCACCCCAAACCTTGAATAAAACCTCCTTCAATTTGACCGATATCAATATTTTCATTAAGAGAATTTCCACAATCTTGAACAATATCAGCTCTTAGTATTCTACTCTCTCCGGTATTTATATCTAATAAGGCCTCAGAAATTGCAGCTCCCCATGTAAAATAAAAATAAGGATGACCCCTCAACTTACCTTGATCCCATGAAATTTTGGGAGTTTTATAGTAACCTGTAGAAGATAAAGAAATTCGATTTTCCCAACAGGAAAATGCTAACTCAGAAAAAGACAAACTTCTGTTACCACAAATAATTCTACCTTCACTAAGAACAATATCTTTTTTATTTTTTTTAAATAATTTTGCAGCATGGTCGATCATTCTGTTTTTTATAACATTGGATGCGTTCCATGCAGCCATTCCATTTAAATCTGAACCAGAGGAGGCTGCTGTGGCTGAGGTGTTTGGTACTTCTGCAGTATTTGTTGAAGTAATATGAATTTGTTCAAGAGGAACCTTAAAACATTTAGCAACTACTTGGGCAACTTTAATGAATAACCCTTGGCCCATCTCAGTCCCACCGTGATTTAATCTTATTGATCCATCAGAGTATACATGGACTAACGCTCCTCCTTGATTTAATGATGGTTTATTAAATGAAATACCAAATTTTGCAGGCATTAATGCTATACCTTTTCTGAAGGGTAAATTATTATTTTTTTGATTTAAGTTAAATTCTTTAATATTTCTTATTCTTTTCTTATAGTCACTTATCTTGTATATTTCTTGTAAAACCCTCTCAATCCTAGGATGTTTAACAATTTGACCATATGGTGTTTTAAGACCATTTAATCTTGAATAATAATTGATTTCACGAATTTCATCTATTGGCTTTTGTAAATATTGACTAACTGAATAAAGTATATTTTCAATAGTCAACATTCCCTGTGGACCACCAAAACCTCTAAAGGCTGTATTTGAAACTGTATTGGTTTTACACACATACCCAATAGCTTTTAGTGACTTTATAAAGTAACAATTATCAAGATGAGTTAAAGCTCTTGTCATTACAGGCCCCGAAAGGTCTAAAACATTACCACCATTACTTAAAAGTTTTATATCCAAGGCCAGAACCTTGCCAGTAACTGCAAATCCTACGGTGTAATATATTTTAAAGTCATGTCTTTTTCCTGAAGCTGTCATATCAATATGTCTGTTAAGACGTATCTTTACAGGTTTTTGTGTTAAATAAGCTCCCAAAGCAGACATTGCTGCAAAAATAGTTGCTTGGCTCTCTTTTCCGCCGAATCCACCTCCTAACCTTCTAACTTTACTATCAATTTTAGCTGATGGAATATTTAACACCTTTCCAACACCGTGTTGAACCTCAGTAGGATGCTGAGTACTTGACCAAACAACGTATTCGTCATTTTCTCCAGGAAAAGTTATGGCAACATGAGTTTCTAAATAAAAGTGATCTTGTCCACCAATTTCAAAATCACCAGATAAAGTATAATTTGATTTAGACATATCTTTTTTTATGTTGCCTTTTTCTAAAATCATTGGATCTTCTAAAAAAGATTTTTGTTCATAAGCGTCATCTAAATTAAGAATAGGTTTATTTTTAAACTCCAGTTCAATTTCAACTAAGCTGCTCGCATAAATAGCTTCTTGATGTGTTTTTGCTAAAACAATTGCGACTGGTTGGCCTAAATATGAAAAAAAATCGTCCGCTAGAATAGGCTCACCATTTTTGATAGGACCAATCTCATTTTCGCCAGGAATGTCTTTTGCTGTTATTATTTTTGTAAAAAATGGTAGATCTTTTAGTTTATCAAAATTAATTTTTTTTATTTTTCCACATGCAACTTTTGATAGAACGGGAGCCCCATGCAATAAATTTTCTTGCTCAGGCATATCATCTATATAAATAGCCTGACCAGTGGAGTGCCTTAAAGAAGAATCGTGAATTGGAATTTTATTTAAATTATTCATTCTTAAACTTCCATTATTGATAAGCTTTCTTTATCTTGCATTAAACAAATTTGTAATCTTCTAAACAGTCCCTTCATTGCCTCTAATCTATAATGACTTGAACCCCTTAAATCTGAGATTGGTTGGATAAATTTATCTAAATTTTCAGTTGCAAAATCTATTGCATCATCTAATTTTTTTTCAAGCATTGATTTACATAATTTGTCAAGACTCTTTGGTGTTGCTGCCACGCCTCCTGCAGCCATTTGTATTTCTTTTATTATATTCTTTTGAGTTTGTACATTTATGGCAAGAGAAATAGTTGATATATCCTGATCATATCGTTTAGACAGCTTCCAGGAAAAAATTTTATTTTTTTTGTTTGGATAAGGTATTTCAATAGATAAAATTATTTCATCTTTTTTCAAAATATTTTTTCGGTAACCCTTAAAAAACTTTTTTATGTTTGTTTTTTTAATACCATTCTTTCCAAACACATTTATATCAGAATTTAAAACCATTAATAATGGGGCTAAATCTCCAATTGGACTTGACGTGCATAAATTTCCTCCAATTGTTCCTTGATTTCTAATTTGAGGTGATCCAAACCTTTGAAGAATCTCTATTAATTCAGGCATTTTTGATCGAACTGAATCAAGAAAATTTTCAATTGTGACCGCTCCTCCAAGAACCATTTTTTCCTTAAATTTTTGGATGAAGTTCAACTCTTTAATGGAACTTAAACATATAATATTATTTTCTTTTTCGTTTATGATTGGTCTTTGAAGATTTAAATCTGTGCCACCTGCAATAAATTGAAAACTCTTTACTTCTAAATAATCTTTGAGCTCTTTTAAATTATTTGGCTTTAAATAAGTAATTTTTCCGAAACGAACTTTTTTTTCTTTATTAATAATTTCAACTTTTTTTAATTTTGTTTTTCTATCTGATACAGATTTAATTGCCTTTATTATTGGAGAGTAACCAGTGCATCTACATAAATTTCCTGAAATTGCATCATTTATTGTATCATTATTAACTACTTTACCAGAATTTATTAAACTAACACCTGATATAATAAATCCTGGCGTACAATATCCACATTGAGAAGCATACTCATTTGAAAAAGCCATTTGCAATGGATGAGGATTTTTATCACAACCTAAACCTTCTATGGTTGTAATGTTACTACCTATTACTTGACCTAATCTTACTAAGCACGAGTTTATGGGTTTTGAATCATCTTTATTTTTTTTATTAATTATAACTGAACATGCCCCACAATCTCCTTCAGCACAACCTTCTTTTGTTCCAGTTATTTTATGATAATTTCTCAACCAATCTAACAAAGTAATATCGTGATAGACATTTGTAACCTCTACTTTTTTATTATTTATATAGATAATTTTTTTTGAATCAGTCAAAGACCATTTCCTCAGATGAATTAATTATTTTTAGATTATAACTTCTAATTTTTAAAAAAATCAATAAAGATAAATAAGATTAAACCAATGAATTTTCTTTTGTTTTATCCCAACTTATAAAAATTTCATCGTCAATATCAAATTTATTTTTTAAAAAAATCTCATCACCTATGGATAAACTTAATCGTCCAAAATCTCTAGTTAAACCTGTAACTTTAACAATTTGACCTTGATATTCAATTTCACTCACAGTCATTGGATATGAATCTTTTGATTTCATATTATTAATTATTCGTATGTGGTCCATTCTGATTGAATAAGATTTGTTATTTTTTGAAATTACATTGTGTCCTCCAACAAAATTTGCAATAAACTCGTTTTTGGGCTTATTAAAAACTTCATAAGGGTCACCTACTTGTTCAATTTTACCATTATTCATTACAACAATCATGTCAGCTAAAGCCATTGCTTCATCTTGAGAATGAGTAACATGAATGAATGATATACCCAGCTTTTTTTGTAATGTTTTTAATTCACTTCTCATTTTTATTCTTAAAAAAGGGTCTAAAGCAGACAAAGGTTCATCTAGAAGTAAAATAGAAGGATTAGTAATCAAGGCTCTCGCTAAAGCTACTCTTTGCTGTTGTCCCCCTGATAGCTGGTTAGGATATCTATTAGAATAATCTGCCATTTGAACTAATTTGAGAATTTCTAAAGATTTGTCATATCTTTCTTTTTTTTTTATGCCACGCATCTTTAATGCAAAAGCAACATTGTCCAGACAAGATAAATGTGGAAAAAGAGCATAGTTTTGAAACATCATTGCAGTCCCACGTTTTGCTGGGGGTAAATCATTTATGATACTTGAACCTAAAAGAATGTCACCTCCTGATATTTCTTCATGTCCAGCAATCATTCTAAGAGTTGAGGTTTTACCACAACCTGAAGGACCCAAAAAACAACAATATGTTCCTGCTGGTATTTTTAAATTTATACTGTCAACGGCTATGGTTTCTCCATATTTTTTTGTGAGAATCGCAAATTCTAAATTTTCTGGGTTATTCAATTTTTTTGCCTATTTTTTACTTCAAACTAAATTCTTAAATAAAATTGATTAGAGTTTAATCAATTTTTAAAAAAAACAATTGATTGCATAAAATATATGCAACATACATTTCCAATTTATTTAATTTTTATTACAAATATATTTAATTTACAACTTTAACATTAACAAATTTGGAGGTTAATATGAAGAAAAGTTTAACAAGACGAAATATGCTCAAGACCTCGACTGCAGCAATTGGTGCGGTCGCCGGTGCAGGGCTGCTTAAAGGTTTTCCAGCAATACATGCTGCTGACGCCCCGGTCATTAGGTATCTAGGAACAGCTGTGAATATGGGTGATGCAGTTCAAAAAAAATTATTTGATGATACTGGAATAAAAGTAAAATTTATTGTTAAAACAACTGATGAAGTTGTAAAGACAATTTTTACACAACCAAATAGTTTCGATATTGTTGATTCTGAATATTTTAGTATGCCTAAGTTGGTACCATCTGGAAATTTATTAGGTATGGATACCAAAAGAATTAAAGAATGGGACAACGTAACTACTGCTTTTACTAAAGGTGAAGTTGCAGGAAAGAAAATTGGTGATCAAGGAACAGCACCAAAAAAGGTTATGTACCTAAAAGGTGCCAAATCAAAAGAATTCGCCTCAGAGCCAACTCAATATGTAACATTAATTCCTACTGTTTATAACGCTGATACTTTAGGTATAAGACCTGATTTGATTAAAAGGCCAATTAGTAGTTGGGCCGAACTGTTAAATCCAGAATTTAAAGGAAAAGCTTCAATCTTGAATATACCATCAATTGGTATAATGGATGCTGCCATGGTAGTAGAAGCTATGGGTGAGTATAAGTATCCTGATAAAGGAAACATGACTAAAAAAGAAATTGATTTAACAATGAAAATTTTCACAGAAGCAAAGAAAGCAGGTCAATTTAGAGCTTTCTGGAGTGATTTTAACGAAAGTGTGAATCTAATGGCCTCTGGTGAAGTGGTAATACAATCAATGTGGTCACCAGCGATTACTGCAGTTAGAACAAAAGGTATTCCTTGTGTCTATCAACCCCTTAAAGAGGGTTACAGAGCATGGGCAGCAGGTTTTGGATTACCTTCTACTACAAAAGGAAGACAAGCTGATATTTGCTACGAATTTATAAATTGGTATTTATCTGGTTGGGTTGGTGCTTATTTAAATCGTCAAGGTTACTATTCAGCCGTTATTCCAACTGCAAAGAAGTATATGGAAGCTTATGAGTGGGATTATTGGATGATGGGTAAACCTGCAACGGCTGACATTATGAGTCCAGAAGGTAAAAAATTAGCTTCTAAAGGTGAAGTAAGAGATGGCGGATCTTACGAAGCAAGAATGGGCGGTGTCGCATGCTGGAATGCTACCATGGACGAAAATAAATACATGGTTAGAAAATGGAATGAGATGATCGCGTCCTAAAAAAATATTCAAAAATAGGGTAACTAGTGTTACCCTATTTTTTTATAATTGATTAAATATAAGTATGATGAAATTCTTAAAGCTAAAACCTACTGTTGGTTTACTATCAATACCTTATAGTTTAATATTTATATTTTTCTTCTTCATCCCTCTGACATTAACCTTCATTATAAGTTTTTGGGATTATAATGAATACTCAATAATACCTGATTTTATTTTTGAAAATTATGCATATATCTTTAAAGATTGCTTAAACTTTGAAGAAGGTATTTGTGTTACTTTTAAAACATATTTATCAACCTTTATATTTTGTTTTATTACTTGGTTTTTCACATTAATTATTGGTTTTTTTGTAGCTTATTTTCTTGCTTTTTACGTAAATTCAATTACTTGGCAGATTGTATTATTTTTACTTTGTACAATTCCGTTTTGGACCTCAAATGTCATTAGAATGATTTCATGGATACCTCTTTTGGGCAGGAACGGACTTGTAAATGATTTCTTACTTTCAACTGGTTTGGCTGATGCACCACAAGAGTGGCTTTTATATTCTGGCTTTTCAATTGTTTTAGCATTTGTACATTTATATACACTATTTATGATAGTCCCAATTTTTAATTCTATGATGAGAATTGATAAATCAATTATTGAAGCAGCATATGACAATGGCGCAAATGGGCTACAAATATTATGGAATGTCATTATACCATTATGCAAACCTGGAATTGTAATTGGATCTATTTTTGTCATTACAGTTGTTATGGGTGATTTCATTACAATAGGTATAATGGGTGGACAACAAATTCCATCTATCGGTAAAATAATTTATGTAGAAATGAGTTATCTTCAATTACCTGCTGCTGCAGCAAATGCAGTAATTTTACTAGCATTAACACTTTTGATCATATGGATAATGACCAAAATGATTGACATTCGAAAAGAGCTTTAAAATGTTGAATAAAAAAAATAAAACTTATTATGTTTGTGTTTTCTTTTTTTGTTTATTTGTTTTATTTCTATATGGTCCAACATTCACAATTGTTCTTTTAAGTTTTCAGGGACCTGATGGAGGTTTAACCTTCCCTCTTAATGGAGTTTCAACCTATTGGTTCGAAGAGTTATGGCGAGGCGGTTCTGTTGTAGATATCGGTTCAGCATTTAAGAGATCAATAATTTTAGGTGTAATTGTAATGGTCTTAACAGTTCTTTTATCTGTTAGTGCAGGGCTGGCATTTAGGAAAAAATTTTGGGGATCCGATACTCTTTTTTTTGCAACAGTAGCAAGTTTAATTGTACCATCAATTGTATTATCGCTTGGAGTAGCTCTTCAATTTAGATTGCTTGATGATTTTACTAAATGGCTTGGTTCAACTTTTGATATAAATTATATCAATGAATTTTTTCAAACTACTTTAGGAATGTTTACGAGTGGGTTAGGTGCACAATTGACATGGACGCTTCCTTTTGGATTACTAATTATGTTTGCAGTTTTTAATAGATTTGACAAATCTTATGAAGAAGCAGCAAGAGACCTTGGCGCAACTCCTTGGAAAACTTTTAAAGAGGTTGTTTTTCCACTTATAGCTCCCAGTATAATTGGTATTGCGTTGTTTGGATTTACATTATCATATGATGAACTAGCGAGATCATCTCAAGTTATGGGAGCTGGAAACACACTTCCATTAGAGTTAAAAGGTCTAACCACAACAGTTACAACGCCTGTAATATATGCATTAGGTACTGTAACTACTTTTGTCTCATTTAGCGTAATTGGAATTTCCATAGCTTGTTATATTTGGCTTAAGAGAAAAAGAGGATAATTATTTTGAAAAGAAAAATTTGTATAATCAATCCTAATACTACTAAAGCAATGACGAAAAAAATAGATTTAACTGCAAAGAAGTTTGCTAGCGTAGATACTGAGATCGTTTCCGTTGAACCAAACGTTGGTCCTGAAAGTATTGAGGGATTTTATGATGAAGCCTTTTGTATACCTGGTTTGGTAGAAGAAATAGAAAAACATAGTGATGCTGATTCATATATTATTGCTTGTTTTGATGATACAGGTTTAGAAGTAATTAGATCAATTACAGAAAAACCAGTGATAGGAATAGGAGAAGCCGCATATCATATTGCAACTATGGTAGCAGGTAATTTCACAGTCATAACAACATTATCTAGATCTATAAGACCACTGACTCATAATTTAAAAAAATATGGTCTTTTTGAAAATTGTGTCAAAGTTACAGCTATTGAAGTTCCAGTTTTAGATTTAGAAAATATTTCTAGAGAAAACTTAGATAAATTAAATAAAGGAATTCAAGATACCAAAAAGAATGATAATGCAGAGGCAATAATTTTAGGATGCGCTGGAATGGCTGACTTAGCTAAAAACTTAGAAACAAAACATAAATTACCTGTTATCGAGGGTGTTTCTTCAGCTGTTGTGTTAGCTGAAAGTTTAGTTAATTTAAAAATTAAAACCAGTAAGGTTGCATCTTATGCATTACCAAGAAATAAAGAATATATGGGTTATTTGAATAAATTCAAACCTTAGAGAAAGATATAATGAAAGTAGAAGTTATAAATCACCCTCTTATTAACCTTTACATGACAATATTAAGGTCAAAAGATACACAAAGTACTAAGTTTAGATCTTTAGCACGAAAAATATCTTCTCTTATGGCTTTTGAAATTTTTAAGGATTTGAGAGTTTTACCAAAAACTATTGAAACCCCTCTAGAGAAATATAATGGTGTAAAATTAAGTGATCCAAAACCTTGTGTAATATCAATTTTGAGGGCTGGATTAATAATGAGCGAAGGTATTACAGATATATTTGACGTAGTATCAATTGGTCATATTGGCATGTATAGGGACGAACAAACACTTAAACCAATAAATTATGTAAGAAAACTTCCTTCTGATTTGAAAAATAGACAATGTTATTTATGTGATCCAATGCTCGCAACTGGTGGAAGCGCAGTATCTGCTATTAAAACACTCAAAGATCACTTTGCCACAGATATCAAATTAATTTGTCTTCTAGCATCTGATCCAGGTATAAAAAAGGTTCAGGATAGCTTTCCAGAAGTTGAGATTATATGCGCTCAAAAAGATAACAAACTTAACGAAAATGGTTTTATCTTACCCGGGCTTGGAGATGCTGGAGATAGAATCTTTGAAACTTGAAAAAATTATTTTATAGCTTTTTCAAATCTATCTAATTCTGGGACATTTAACTTTTCTGCAGTGCTTTTAATGTTTTCCCATACTAATGGTGCTACAGGAAGACCATATTTAAGTCTATCTTTGTTTGTACTAATTTCTCTATCACCTGGAATTAATACTTGTTCTACATTTTTTGCAGGTGGTGAGGATCTTACAAAGTCTGAATAAAGTTTTACTTCATTCTTAAAATAGTTTAAGTCAACAAAATTTTTAATAGATATGTATACTGACAACATTCCATTTTGAATATTCTCTTTATCTTTATCAACACCTCCATTAACACCTGAACCAGTTAGAGCTCCTCCTAAAATTTCCATCATAAAATTGATACCTGATCCTTTATGTAAACCAAAAGCAGTAATTGCACCTGTTCCTTTATTTGGGTCTGGCACCTCACTGTCAGATATCTTTCCATACATTACTTCTGGATTTACTGTTAAATTTCCTAAACTGTCAATCAATGCTCCGTGTGGTAGTTTCTTACCACCTTTTTGAGCCACCATGACTTTTCCTTCTGCAACAGTTGAGGTTGCCATATCCAAAATTATATGATTTTTATTTTCACCAGGAACTCCAATTGCCAAAGGAGAAGTGCTGCCTCTGCGATCACTGCCACCAAATGGAGCAACTAATAGACTTCCTCTTACATTTACAAAATGAAAAGAAACTAAACCAACATCTGCTGCCCTTTCAGCCCAATCTCCTATTCTTCCCAAATGACCTGAATTTCTTAAGCCAACAACAGAACAACCATGTTTTTTAGCTCTTTCTATACCTTCATCAACTGCGCATTCACCAGCTATTTGTCCAAATCCTTGTTTTGCATCCAAACACGCCATGGCACCAGCATCTACAACAAGTTCCGGTTTCAGGTTTGGATACAGCCAGCCTCTTTCCATCCATTCTACATATCTTGGAACTCTAGCAATCCCATGACTATCATGTCCTTTTAGATTAGATCCACATAATCTTTCAGCAATAGTCTTAGCTTCATAGTGGTTACAAGATTTAGCTTGAAAAATTTCTGTAATTAGTTCAATTGCATAATTTACATCTATTCTAATTTCAGCACTATTACTTTTTTCTGACAATTATATCCCCTTTTACAATGCAATTTATATATCTCCTTTTATATCACTTACATATGAATTGATCTATGTAATTTTCTCTCTCAGTAAAAACTAATATACATGGTATGTTTTATGCTCATATTTATTTAATCAAACACATGCACATAACTGAAAACCTTACCCATAGATTAGCTATAAAAATAACTAGATTTTTTAACTAATTGTTAAAATTGAAATTTATTTATATAAAAAATTAAAGTAGTGTTAATTTTTAAATTTTCTGTATGGAGATAAAATTGATTAAAGGTTTAATTGCACCAATCTTAACACCTTTTGACAACGAACTAAAACTAGATCAAAAAATGTATAATGACCTCGCCAATGATCTTATGGAAAATGGTTGTTCAGGACTTGCCCCTTTTGGAACTACTGGAGAAGCTTTATCAGTTAGCAACAAAGAAAGAATGTTGGCAATTGAAGGTTTGGTTAAGTCTGGGATTGACCCAAAAACCTTAATCCCAGGAACAGGTTTATGCAATTTACCAGATACTATTGAAATCACTAAGCATGCAATTGATTTGGGATGCCTAGGTGCAATGACATTACCCCCATTTTATTTTAAAGGAATGAGTGACGAAGGAATATATGAATATTTTGAAAAACTAATTGATGGTGTCAATGACCATAGACTTAATATATATTTATATCATATTCCACAGGTAAGTGGTGTTGGTTTATCCATAGAACTTGTTAAAAAATTGAAAGAAGCTTACCCAGAATTCATAATAGGGATTAAAGATAGTTCCGGCGTTTGGGAAAACACAAAGGCTCTCCTAAACATAAAAAACTTAGTAGTTTATCCTGGTGCAGAACTTCCTGTAATTGAAGCCATTAAATTAGGTGCCCCTGGTTGTATTTCAGCAACTGCTAACTTGAATAGTAAAGATATCTCAAAGGTTATAGATCTTTGTCACTCAGGAAAATGGAACGAGGCTGTAGAACTTCAGAAAAAGGTTAAATCAGTAAGATTATTATTTCAAGACTATGCACCAATACCTGCTCAAAAATCTCTATTGGCCTTACAAACAAAAAACTCTTTATGGAACAATTTAAGACCCCCATTCAAACCTATATCTAAAAATAAAACAACTGAGTTAGCAAACAAACTAAAAGATAGTTATGGCTTTGAATTTTAGAGATCAAAATGAAAATCAAGGATACAAAGACACCACTTCAGGGAAGTTGTCATTGAGGTGTAATAAAATTTAAAATTGACACAAGTTTAAGAGATCTTCGTAGGTGTAATTGTTCAATTTGTTCTAGAAAAGGATTTGTAATTGGTTCAGCACCTATTAGAATCCTTACAATTGAATCTGGAAAAAAATTTCTATCAACTTACAAATGGAATACGAATATAGATGAACATTATTTCTGTAAAATCTGTGGAATAAATACACACCAAAAAAGAAGATCCAATCCTAACGAATATGAATTTAATATAGCTTGCATTGAAGGTTTTGAGATGTCTTGGATTGAAAACGCTCCTTATGTAGATAATACAATAATTAGCTTGGTAGACATAAACAAGTCTAAAATTAAAAAAAAATTAAAGATTTTGTTTAATAATTTTATGTAGAATTCCAGCAAAAATTATTACCATAAATACTCTTAACATATGATGTGGACTTATAAATGACATATCAGCTCCTACAGAAAGAGCTAAGATATTCATTTCGGATTGTCCTCCAGGTGAAAATGCTAGTAAAATTGATAACGGATCATATCCAACATTTATTAAAATAAAGTAAATTATCAGTAGAGGAATAATAGTTATTAAAGTTGTTATAAGTCCAGCTAGCACAGGCCCTGACATTTCTTTTAAAGTAATATTTTTAAAAAGACATCCTAGAGCTGAACCTAATAGGATTTGGACAGCAATGACAATTATATACATTGGCATCGCCTCAACAATTTCAAAAACATGGATTAATGCTGAAAAAATCATTGGACCAATTATTGTTGGACCCGGGATCTTCAACTTAACTGCCAAATACCATCCTAAGTAAGATATGACAAAAACAAATGGGAGTTGCTCCCAATTATGAAATAAATCAGGATTTGGCAACGTATTAACACTTAACTGGGGAACAATCATAATTAATAATGAAGCTAAAAAGACAACAACTACAATTCTAGTAGCATGTATTAACACTAAAGTTCTAGGGTTTGATCCAATCTCTTGTCCGAGAATGACCATTTCATTTAAACCACCAGGAAAAGAGCCATAAATTGAAGTGAGTTTGTCCATTTTCATAATTTTGTTTAAATAAAAATAAGTTGTAGATCCCATTAAAATTACAAAAAATGGAACAAATAATAATGAAATTCCAATTTCATCAACTCTGTCAATTATTTCTGGTCCAAAATTAGCTCCAATTGTACAACCGAGTAATGCTCTACAAACAGGTCTTGGTTTTTTCCCAATAATTACTCCTTTACCTATTGCAGCAAAAAATCCGCAACCTATTAATGGTCCCAACATCCATGGTAAAGGAAGGCCTATATAATACGCAAAAAATCCACTTGCTATTGCTAACAATAAACTCCAAGTATATCGCCATTTTTCAGGCCACCACCCAAAAAAAAATTCTACTAGTTTTGATCTGTCAGAGATCATTTAAATTTTCCGGAATATAAATATTTCCATCCATTATTTTTCTAGATGTCCGATATATACCACAAGAAACTATAAAATCATTTTTATTTTCTTTAGTAGATAAGTTTGTTTCAACAAAACAATCTATTGAACCCAGAGGATGCTCTACAGATACTTTATTTTCTTTTTTCACCTCAATTTGAGAGATTTGAGAGGCAATTGTATTTGAAATCAGACAGGCAGATGCAATGCAATTAGTACCTGTAGCAGCATGTGTCTCATGACAGGTATTTGGAGTAAAATATCTAGACGTAATAGTTCCGCCATTTAGCGGCTTTGATAAAAGAGCAAATTTTGGTATAACCTTTCCACTTACATCCCCCAAACCCATTTGGGCACCAGCAATAACTCTGATCTCTTCAATCTTGTTAAGTAATTCCAAATTTTTATTTAGTTCATTACTTTTTTCGTTTCCACATATGCCAAAGTCAGAGGCTTTAGCCATAACTATGGGCATTGAAATATCAAGACATGTAACTTCTATACCATTCACTATTATTAAAGGTGTACCTGCAGGCAACATTTTTCCTGTAGCTCCACCTACTATATTTTTAAATTTTAATAAAATTGGAGCACCTTTCCCAGGAACTCCATCAATTTCAAAATCTCCCATATATTTTAGTTTTTTATTAGGTGTAGGCACTACAGCTTCAATTATAGAACCTGTATTTACTGATCTAATATTAATTTTAGTCTCATTTTCTTCAGCATTAATAAAACCTTTTTCAATTGAAAAAGGGCCAACTGCTGATAGCATATTACCGCAGGTAGGCCCGTAATCTACTTTTGCTTTATCTACTATTACTTGAGCAAATAAGTAATCTATATCTACATTCTTTTGTTTACTTTTTGAAATTATACAAACTTTACTTGTCACTGATGTTGCTCCACCAATTCCATTTATTTGTCTGAGGTCTGGAGACCCCATGGCTGCAAGTAGATATTTATCCAATTTAGACTTATCTTTGGGTAGATCATTGTGATTAAAAAGCAAACCTTTTGAGGTTCCACCTCTCATATAAACTGCTGGTATGGATATTTGATCAGACATGTTTTTAAATCAAGTTGTTTAATATTTTTATCAATTCATCTGTAATTTTGGTAGTTGAAGCTTTACCACCGAGGTCTCTAGTCAAGTTTTCTTTATGTTTCAGTAATTCCAATACAGATTTATTTATTAAATTAGAAGCTACAATAAGTTTGTCGAGTTTTCTTTTCTTCCCAAGCCAATCAAACAACATGGCTGAAGATAAAATTAGTGAAATTGGATTTGCAATATTTTTTTTTGCAATATCAGGGGCAGCACCATGTTGTGCTTGAGCCATAGCGTATTTTTTACCAACATTTAATGACCCAGCAAGACCTAAAGAACCAGATAATTCAGTTGCTAAATCTGATAAGATATCTCCAAACATATTAGTTGTTAAAATAACGTCAAACTGCTCTGGTTTCCTTACAAGATGAGCAGCACATGCATCTACCAGCATCTCTTCGTAATCAACATCATTATACTTTAATGATATATGCCTACAAGCATCAAGGAAAATACCATCAGTAATTTTCATAACATTTGCTTTATGAATAACGTGAACTTTTGATATATTTTTATTAACAGATCTCGATTTGGCTATTTCAAATGCTGACACTGCGATTTTTAAAGATGCCTCTTTTGTAATTTTTCGTAATGATAACCCTATACCTGGAACAGGACTAAACTCCCCATTTCCATCATACATATTTCTATCTGCATAAAATCCTTCTGTATTCTCACGTACGATTACTAAATCCATATTTTGTGATAATGATTTAACATTAATGTAGCTTTTTGCTGGTCTAATATTAGAATATAAGTCTAATTCAATTCTAAGTTTAGCCGAAGGATTAATCCCACCACGAGAAACTGAGGGATAATCATTATGGTCAACGGGACCTAGTATTATACCGTCTGATTCTTTTGATTTTAGTAATAAGTCATCAGTAAAAGTTACACCCTTTTGGTTTAAAAGTTCAAAACCTAAAATTTCTTTTTTTAAATTTATATTTAACTCTAATTTTGCATTTAAAAGTTCAATAATCGCAATGGTTGAACTCATTATTTCTGGTCCAATACCATCCCCATCAAAGACCATAATATCAACAGACATAAAAAAACCTTTTATTGACCTTTAAATATTACTGATTTTTTATTTACGAACGCTTCGATACCATTAATACCATCTTCTGTTTTAGCTGATTCAGCAATCATTCTTGATTCATATTCCATTTGACCTTCAAGTGAATCTAAAAAGCTGTTATTCACCAAATTTTTTAATTTTCCAAATGCTAAAGATGGCCCCGAAGCTAATTTTTTAGCTAAATTATTTGCTTCATACTTTAAATCCTTTAAATCAACAACCTTATTAATCAATCCCCAGTCATGAGCCTCATTCGCACTTAAAACCCTATTTGTTAAGATAAGTTCTATATATCTCCTCGCACCTATAATTCTGGGAAGAAAATAGGTTGAAGATCCGTCTGGCGTTAATCCTATTTTTGAATATGCTGAAACAAATGTTGCATTTGTTGAAGCAATTGCAATATCTGCAAATCCAACAAAAGAAAAACCTGCACCAGCAGCAACGCCATTAACTGCAACGATTAATGGAGCATTCATTCTAGAAAGTCTAGAAATAGCTCCATGAAGGGTTGTTGTTACCTCTTTTAAATGACTGGAGGTCTTATTACCATATTTATAAAAAGAGTTAACGTCTCCACCTGCACAAAAAGCGTCTTCTCCTGATCCAGTCATTAAAACGGACCTTATTTTAGGATTATCGTCGCATTCTAACGAAACTTTAAACAAGTCATCCGCCATAGTCTGGTTCAGAGAATTGTATTGTTTTGGTCTATTTAATTCAATATATGCTATTTCATTTTCGATTTTAAAATTTATTGTCTCTAATTCCATAATAACTATTCTCCATATTATTCTTTTATTGTCTTCAAAATTTCTTTTGTATGTTCACCTAATAAAGGGGGAGGCCTATACAGTTGAGATGGTGTGTCAGATAATTTTACCGGAAACCCTGTCATTTTTATTTGTCTACCCTCTGGTCCATTTGAACTTATGACCATCTCATTATCTTGAATTAACTGACTATTCAAAGCTTCTGGAAGTGAAACTATTTTTGCTGCAGGACACCCTGCTTTATTTAATTTTTTAATCCAAAAATCGGAAGTTTCAGAAATCATTCTCTCATTTACAATTTTGTTAAGACTATCTCTATTTTTCATTCTATTAGAATTATTTTTATATAATTCATTTTCTAATAAACTTGTTAAATCAACGCATTCAAGAAATATACTACAAAACTTATCACTTGCTGGTGCTACTGCAATTTCTCCGTCAGATGTTTTAAAAATTCCATAAGGAGCTAAAATAGGATGATTATTACCAGATTTGTTTGGTGCTTTTCCTGTAACAAAGCTTTCTGATGATAAGTATGCCATCATAGAAATTAAACCAGAAGTAAGGCTTGCTTCAACCTTTTGTCCATTACCAGTTTTAATACGTGATTGTAGAGCACACACTATCCCAAACGCGCAGTATAATCCCGCAACTAAATCTGATATTGGCATAGCAGCTCTCATTGGTCCACTTTCTTCTGTTCCATTTAATGACATAAAACCAGATAATGCTTGTGCTATAAAATCAAAAGCAGGTCTTTCACTCATTTCTCCTTTACTGCCAAATCCATTAACAGAAGCACTTATTAATTTTGGATTAATTGATTTTAAAGTATCATAATCAAAACCCATCTTATTAAAAACACCAGCTTTGAAATTTTCTACAACTACATCTGCATCTGAAAGTAAAGACCTTAAAATATCTTTTTCTGACTCAACATAAAGATCAAGAATTACAGACTTTTTATTTCTATTAAACTGTGCGAAATATGAACTATAACCATCTACCATATCTCCTTGATTTCTGACATTATCACCTTTTGGTGGTTCAATTTTGATAACATCAGCTCCCATATCAGCAAGTAACATAGTACAAAAAGGACCAGATAATACTCTTGTTAGGTCAATAACCTTTATCCCAGAAAGAGCTCCAATTTTATTCGATAATGTCATTTAAGCCCCAATTGCTGTAGGAACATCATTCATTGAATAAGAAAGTAATCTTGGCCCAGCTTTCATAACTTGACCAGGCAATTTATGACCGACTAATTTTTCAACTTTTTTTGCAATAGTAATTAATTTTTCTAAATTGATACCTGTCTCAATACCCATTTCATGAAGCAAATATATCAGATCCTCGGAACAAATATTTCCGGTTGCGTTAGGTGCAAAAGGACAGCCACCCATGCCTCCAAAACAACTTTCATAATCCGTAATACCTAAATTTAAACCTGTCATTACATTTGCTAAGCCAATGCCTCTTGTGTTGTGGAAATGTAGTGTTATTTCAAAATTCGGAACCATGTCTCTAATAGTATTTACTGCTTCAGTAACCACTGTCGGAGTGGCCATGCCAGTAGTATCTCCTAAAGTTACACCCTTAAAGCCCATCATCTTATACTCTTTAGAGATTTCGCCTAACCTTTTTGGAGAAACGTTTCCTTCAAAAGGACAGCCAAATGCAGTAGCAATATCACCTTGTATAGGTGTATTATTATTTTCTGCAATTTTCACAATTTCTCTAAATCCTAATAATGATTCTTGTACGCTCCTATTAACATTTTTTTTATTATGACTTTCTGAAGCTGACAGAAAAACTACTATCTCATCAATTTTAGCTTCGGCTGCTCTAACTGCCCCTCTAGCATTTGGTACTAACGCAGCTAAAGTTGTATTTTTATTTTTTTTTACATTTTCAAGTATCGATGAGGCGTCAGCTAATTGAGGAATTGCTTTTGGAGATACAAAAGAGGAAACTTCTATTCGAGGAAAACCTGCATCAATTAAGTTGTTAATAATTTCTACTTTATCTTCAGTTTTTAGTATAGTTTTTTCAGATTGAAAACCGTCTCTAGGCCCCACTTCTGTTACTTTGATATTTTTATTTTTCACAAATTCATCCCCCTTAATTTATGACTATTGGAATTAACAATAAGATTAATTTAAAAAAATACAACAATCTCTTGACCTTTTAAAAATTTAGTAGTGATAATTATGAATTATAAACAACTTTAAAATTTGGGGGAATTCAATGATACGTATTTCAAGTGTACTATTAGTCGCTTCTTCATTGTTAGTAACATCATCAATTGCATATTCTGATCAATTTCTCAGAATGGTGTCTGGACCTTCAGGTGGATCTTGGTATCCTCTTGGTGCAAAAGTAATGCAAGTTATGGAAACTAATATTAAGGGAGTTTCAACATCTAATACTTCTGGTGGTGGAATATCAAATGTAATGTCTGTTGATGGTGGCGATGCTGAAATTGGATGGACATATGCTCACACAGTTGCCAATGGCTATACCGGAAAAGGTAAATTTAAAAAAGCACATAAAAATGTTAGATATTTTGCAACTTTATATCCTGCAGCTTTCCAAGTTGCTGTGAGAGCAGATTCAAAGATTAAAGGTTTTGAAGATATGAAATCAGCAAATATCAGTCCTGGAAAACCAAAATGGACAGGAACTGCATTTTGTGAATCAATAATAAAAGACTATGGATATGATTTTAACACCATTAAGAAAAATGGTGGTGTAGTTCATATGGTTAGTTATAAAGAATCAGTTGCTCTAATGAAAGACGGACAAGCAGATGTTTTTATGGCTGCAACTTCTGTTCCACAGGCTAGTTTTATTGAACTTGAAAATAGTCCTGGTATAAGATTTATTGGTCTTCCTAAAGACAGAATAGATAGGATTGTTAAAAATAATCCAGGCTATATTTATGGTAAAATCCCAGCCAGTGCATACAAATCACTCGATAAAGATATACCAACTTTAGGTATTGTAACTTCTATGATTGTGCATAAAGATTTGTCTGATGATTTAGTATATAAGATGACGAAAGCTTTTTGGGATAATCATGCTGAGTTTGTAAAAGTGAAAAGCGTTTGGAAAAAAGTAATTCTAAAAGACGCTGTTAATGGTGCAGCAGTACCAATCCATCCTGGAGCTGCGAAGTACTATAAAGAACAAGGTGTTATGTAAATTTTTAGTCAGAAAGGCACTTTTTTGTGCCTTTCTGTACATTAATATTTTATTTAAATGGCGCAAAATACCAAAAAATTAGTATATAACGAAGTTAAAGAAATAAGTTTCTTTGACGAATTACTAGAATGGAACAAAGATAAATCAATTTATTATTGGATTATAGTTCTTTGCTCTTGGTTGTCAGTAGGATTAGCATTTTACCATTTATTTGTTGCAGTTTATGGAACTCCAGAAGGTAGATCATTTAGATCTATCCATCTATCTGCAATGATGGTTTTAGCAGTATTTATTTACCCTCTTTTTCGAAATAATATTAAAGATCCCGTAATTATAAAAAATGATTTAAAAGGTAATTTTTTAAGATCTTTTGGTTTTTGTTACGATCTCATAATTATACTTTCAATAATTTTTGTCCAGCTATGGACGACCTGGGATGTTGAAAACTTTATGATGAGATACGGAGACAAATACATTGGGGATATAATTGTAGGCTCCATACTGATATTTATTGTTTTAGATGCAACAAGAAGAGCCGTCGGTTGGGCTATGGTATTTGTTGCGGGTTTTTTTATGTTACATGCTTTATATGCACACAAATTTTTTGGTTTTTTTTATGGCCCTCCAACAAGATTAGCCAAGTACATAGATACTCTATTTATGACATCTGATGGAATATATGGAATACCACTTTATGTAGCTTCAACGTATATAGTTTTATTTATAATATTTGGCGGAATTTTAATAAGGTCTGGTGTTGGAAGATTTTTTGTTGACTTAGCGGTTGCACTCACAGGCCATAGAACTGGAGGACCAGCAAAAGCAGCTGTAGTAGCTTCAGGTATGACTGGTACAGTCTACGGATCTGCTGTTGCAAATGTTGTAACGACTGGATCATTTACTATTCCATTGATGAAAAATTATGGATATAGAGCTAAATTTGCTGCTGCAGTTGAAGCATGTGCTTCTTCGGGAGGACAAATTACCCCTCCGATTATGGGTGCCGCAGCATTTATAATGGCTGAATTTTTAGAGGCCCCTTATTCATATGTAATTTTAGCAGCAATAATTCCAGCTTTTTTATATTTTACAACAATTTATTTTATGGTTCATGTTGAAGCAGAAAAACATGGTATTGAAAAAATTGATAAATCAGTTTTGCCAAATGTAATTGAAGTTCTTAAAGGTGGAGGACATATGTTGCTTTCACTAGTTGTTTTAATAGGACTTTTGATTTATGGAAAAACTGCTATGACAGCTGGTTTTTGGAGTATTGTTTCTGTAATAATTCTTAGTTTTATTAAAAAAAATACAAGAATGTCAGTTGTTGATTTATTAGGGGCCTTTGAAAGTGGAATAAAGTCTACAGTTCCAGTTACTATTGCCTGTGCCTGTGCTGGAATTATTATTGGGTCAGTATTTGTATCTGGTCTTGGACTAAAATTTACACAATCAGTTATAGATTTATCAGGAGGTGTTTTATTTATCTTATTATGTCTTACTGCTGTCTCAGCAATAATTCTTGGTATGGGCATGACTACAACAGCAGTTTACATTACTGTTGCAGCACTAATAGTTCCTTCTTTGATTGAGTCTGGGATAATGCCAATTGCAGCCCATATGTTTGCATTTTATTTTGGTGTTGTTTCAACCATTACTCCGCCTGTTGCTCTTGCTTCATTTGCGGGTGCTGCAATTGCAAAGTCTCCTCCAATGGCAACTGCCGTTGAGTCAAGTAAAGTTGGAATAGCTAAATATATAGTGCCCTTTGCTTTTGTTTATAATCCTTCATTATTGATGGAAGGGCCAATTATGTGGAGTATATATAGTTTGATTTCGGTTCTTCTCGCTTATTGGAGTATGACACTAGGTCTAGAGGGTTGGTTTAATGGTAAATTAAACGTATTTAAAAGAACTTTAGCAATACTTTGCTCAGTTGCTTTATTAATTCCACCATTGCAAAATATTTATGGAATAGACGGTATTTACATTAATTTGTTAGGAATATTTATTCTTGTGATAATATATTATTTGCAAGGAAAACTTAGTTTCAATATGAAAGTTACTACATGAATAAAATATTTATCGGCAAACCAATTCATTGGTTAATGATCTTAATTACAACAGCTATAATATTTGCATGTGGGTTTAACAAAATGCATGTTAGTAACTTCAATTTATTTATTTCAATTATATTTATATCAGTTGCAATTTTAATTTTTTTAATGCTAAAAACTTCAAAACAAAAGAATTGATTACTTATATTTCTTTGTTATCCTCATTTTTAATTTATTAAATTTTAAAAAAATTAGGTGTTTTAATGGCCAAAAAAGAATCAGATATTCTTTTAAAAGCAACAAAAATTTGTAAAACTTTCGGTAATTTTGTTGCAAATCAAAATATTGATATTTCAATCGCTAAAGGACAAATACATGCCCTCTTAGGTGAAAACGGTGCTGGTAAATCAACGTTGGTGAAACTATTGTATGGCGTGCTACAACCTGACAGCGGCTCAATAGAAATAAATAACAAAAAAATTTCTATAACATCTCCTGATATAGCTCGAAAAAACGGAATAGGAATGGTTTTTCAACATTTTTCTCTTTTCCCTGCCCTTACAGTTGCAGAAAACATCTTAATCGCATTAGATGATCAAATTAAGTTTAATAAAGTAGTTGATGAAATATCGAAATTATCAAAAGAATGGGAATTATTTGTTGATCCTTTAAAATTAGTAAGTGAGTTATCAGTTGGTGAAAAACAAAGAGTAGAAATTATTAGATGTTTAATGCAAAATCCAAGTTTATTAATAATGGATGAACCAACTTCAGTCCTTACTCCTCAAGAAATCAAAAATTTATTCAAAATTTTAAAAAGGCTTGCATCTTCTGGATGTTCTATACTTTACATCAGCCATAAATTAGAAGAAATAATTGAGTTGGCTGATGAAGTAACTATTTTAAAATCAGGTAAATCTATTGCATCAATTAATGCCAAGAAAACAACAACCAATTTTTTAGCAGAAACAATGGTTGGTAAAAAAATTACAGAATTAAAAAAAACCATTAAATCAAAATCAAAAAACATTGCATTTGAGGTAAAAAATTTAAACAAGCTTAAAAATCATGAATTTGGGATTTCGTTAAAAAATATAAATTTACAGGTTAATTATGGAGAGATTTTAGGTGTTGCTGGAATTGCTGGTAATGGACAAGTTGAGTTAATGGAAATCTTAAGTGGTGAAATTAATTGTGAAGATAATAACCAAATATTTTTGGATAAAACACCCATTGGCAAAACTAATATAAATGAAAGACGGAAACTTGGAATTGAAACAATACCAGAAGAAAGAGCTTTTCATGCTACAGTTCCAAACTTAACTTTAAGTGAAAATACATTTCTAACTTATTTTTTCAAATACAATAATACTAAAAACTTAATTTCAAATTTATTAAATAATCCTGAAAATAGCCTAGAAGAAAGTAAAAAAATAATCAAAAATAATGATGTAAGGTGTCCAGAAACAAATCCTTTAGCTAGTCAATTGTCTGGAGGAAATTTACAAAAATTCATTTTGGGAAGATCTTTAGCTAACAACCCTAAGGTTGCAATTTTTTCTCAACCTACTTGGGGTGTTGATATAGGTGCTGCAACCGCAATTAGACAAAAATTATTAGATCTCTCTCAACACGGCAAAGCAGTTATCTTAATAAGCCAAGATTTGGAAGAAATTTTTGAATTATCGAATAAGATTTGTGTAATCAATGAAGGTGCTTTAAGTGAAATATTTGAAGTCAGAGATATAACAGCAACAGATGTTGGATTATTAATGGGTGCTAAAAATAGAGAAAATCAACAAATGGACCCTATTAAATGATTACTTTCATACCAAGAGATAGAGTTTCAAAGAACTGGATAATGATAGCACCTATATTATCAATAGCTTTTACAATATTTTTTGGTTTACTAATTTTTACGTTCCTAGGTTACAATCCACTAGAAACTCTCTATCAAATCTTTGTGTCTCCTTTCTCAAGAATAGACCGTATTAGTGATATATTAGTTAAGGCTTGCCCACTAATTATCATCGGCACTGGTTTGATGTTATGCTTTAAGTCTAATGTTTGGAATATTGGAGCTGAAGGTCAATTTATTATGGGAGCTTTGTTAGCCGGTTTTATAGCATTATCTTTTCCAAATATTGAAACAAAATTCTTTTTACTAATCACTATCTTAGCTGGCTTTGTAGGGGGAGCATTATGGGCATTTATACCAGCAATTTTAAAAACTAAATTAAATGTAAATGAGATTTTAGTAAGTTTGATGCTGGTTTATGTTGCAATGTTATTTATAGATTTTATTGTAAGAGGACCATTGCGCGATCCAATGAGCTTTGGGTTTCCATTATCTAAACCTTATCCTGAAGGGGCGTTGATAAACAAAATACCTTTTCCAGGAATTGGTTTTCTAGGACAACTTCATTATGGTATTTTATTTGTCCTTTTATTAACACCTATTTCATGGTTTTTTGTAAATAAAACTTTAGGTGGTTTTAAAATAAATGTATTAGGATCTGCACCACAGGCAGCAAAATTTGCAGGCTTTAAACAAAATTCAATTACTATTACTGTTCTTTTATTATCTGGTGGTTTAGCTGGCGTAGCAGGGGTAATTGAAGTATCAGCAAATATAGGTCAACTACAACCTGAGGTGTCTTTTGGCTATGGATTTACAGCAATAATTGTTGCTTTTCTTGGAAGATTAAACCCTACAGGAATTTTGTTCGCGGGAATAATTATAGCAACAGTTAAACTCGGTGCTGATAATGCTCAAATGACTATGGGTATACCAAAAGTCGTAACTGGTTTATTTGAAGGTATTTTACTCTTTTTTTTGTTAACAGGTGAAACTCTTCAAAAATACAAAATTAAATGGTCAGAAGGTAAAAAATAATGGACGCATTAGTCTTAACTATTATAGCAACTTCAATCCCATTACTACTTGCAGCTACAGGTGAACTAATAGCTGAAAAAAGTGGGGTTTTAAATCTTGGAGTTGAAGGGATGATGTTAAGCGGAGCTGTAGGAGCTTTAGGAGCAGTTTTGTGGCTTGAAAATCCTTATTATGGAATAGTTGCTGGAGCCTTATCAGGTGTACTTATGGCATCAATTTTTTCTATATTTACAATCAATTTCATGACAAACCAAGTTGCTACTGGACTAGGTTTAACAATATTTGCCACCGGTCTTACTGGTTTGGCAGGTGCACCCCTAGTTGGCAAAACCATCCCCTCTTTACCTAAAATAGAGATTTTTTTATTATCAGACATCCCTGTAGTTGGTAGTATTTTATTCAACCAAGATTTTGTAGCCTATTTATCAATAGCCATTATTATTTATATTTCTTTCTTTTTAAAATATTCAAAATCAGGAATTATTTTAAGAGCAGTTGGTGACGATCATCAAAGTGCACATTCCGTAGGATATCCAGTAAAAAAAATAAGATGGTATGCGACTTGTTTTGGTGGAATGTGTGCCGGTATTGGAGGAGCTTATATTCCCCTTGTGCTAACACCTCATTGGTCAGAGGGTATGACAGCTGGCAGAGGTTGGATTGCACTTGCACTAGTTGTGTTTGCTTCTTGGATACCGTGGCGTATTATTGTTGGAGCTTTAATTTTTGGAGGAATAACTATTGCGCAATTAGTTGGACAAGCAAGGGGTTGGCCTATTCCTTCGCAGTTACTTTCTATGATGCCATATTTAGCAACTATTATTGCATTAACAATGATTTCAGGAAAATTATCTAAAAATAATAGTGTTGTGCCATCATCACTTGGTAAACCTTTTTTTGGCAGTCAATAAAATTGTGGAATTTATTTGCATTTATAAAATTTAATCAAAAATTTAATTTTTTTTATTGTTATTTTGAAGATTCACTCTAAAGTTTTAGCATTAGATTAGGAGTTTATTATGATTAAATTTTGTATGCGTATTTTTTCACTGATTGCTCTAAGTATATCAGTTTTATTTTTTGTAATTTCGAGTACTTTTGCTGGAAGTCCAACAAAGGTAGGTTTTGTATATTTAACAACACCAGGAGATCATGGCTGGACATATGCCCATGAACTTGGGAAACAAATGGTTGAAAAACGATTTGGAAAAGATGTTAAAGTTTCTGTAGTTGAAAATGTTCCTGAGGGACCTGACGCTACTCGTGTAATAAGAGAATTAGCAAAACAAGGTAATGAGATTATTTTTACAACCTCATTTGGTTATATGGAACCAACATTAAAAGTTGCAAAAGAATTTCCCGATGTAAAATTTGAGCATATTACAGGCTATAAAAGGTCTAAGAATGTTGCAACTGGAAATATCAGATTTTATGAGGGAAGATACATACAAGGAGTAGTAGCTGGTTTAATGACCAAAACTAATAAAATTGGATATATTGGAGCTTATCCAATAGCTGAAGTTATAATGGGGATTAATGCTTTTGCTCAAGGGTTAAAATCTGTAAATAAAGATGCTTCAATATCTGTTATCTGGGCAAATACCTGGTATGATCCAGTTAAAGAAGCCGATGCAGCAAAAGTTCATATCGCTGAAGGAGCTGATGTGTTAGCGCAACATACAGATTCACCTGCTATGCTGCAAATAGCTGAGAAAAATGGAGCTATGGGCTTTGGTCAATCAACAGATATGTCAGCTTTTGCTCCTAAAGCTCAATTGTTTGCTTCAATAAATAACTGGGGTCCTTACTACATCAAGAAAATTGAGGAACTAAGAAATGGAAAATGGAACACTGGGGATGGTCCTAACCATTGGCCTGGAAATGTTTGGGGTGGCATAAAATCAGATATGCTGGTGATCTCCAAATTTGAAAACATGCCATCTAACGTCGCTCAAAAAGCTCAAGAAGCGCTAGATGGTATAAAGAGTGGCAAGATTAATATTTTTGCAGGTCCATTAGTTGATAATACAGGTAAAGAAATCATTCCTGCAGGTAAAGCCCTTGATGATGGCGCTTTATGGGGAATGAATTATTATTTGCAAGGTGTGAATGGTAAAGTTCCTGGTTAATTATAACTAAGGTAGTCATAAAATTATGTGACTACCTTTTCTTAAAATTCAGTGAAAAAAAATTTTGTAAAATACTTATTATTTTTTTTATCAATAATAATTCTTTTATCAAAATCTTGTTATTCGGAAATAAAAATTTCAAAAATTGAAAACAAAATACATGTGTTAAATATACATGGTAACAGATTTTTTCTAAATGAAGAGACTAATATAAAATCTGGTGACTATTTAAGTACTAGAGGAAAACCAGCTACAATTGTTTTTCAAGATAATACAAAATTATGTTTCTCTTCAGATTCTTCTTTAAAAATTTTAAAAAATAAATACAAAATAAATTTTGAGTTTACAAAAGGTTCAATACTTTTTTCAATAAACAAAAACTCGAAGGACAATTATAACTTAAACTTCTTTTACTATAATTTAGATAGTATTGAGGATGTTATTCTTATCTCAAAAAAAGGTTTTTTAGAAATCATTAATTTAAAAAATAATCTGAATATTTTCTATAAGGATAATATTAACAGTGTTAATCTACCCCCTTTCACTATTTTAAAATTATCAAATAATGGAAAAGTTTTAAAAAAAACAAAAATATTAGAAACTAATAAATTTTCTAAAAATTTTTTAGAAGATTGTGTTATTAAATTACCAAAAACTAATAACAGCAATAATAAAAAATTCAATTTTCAATATGGATGCGTTTCCCAAAATGGTAAATTAATTTGTGGGAACAAATACAAATAAAAAAATTTAAATATTTAAATAAATTATTCTTAAAGCTATAAAACCTAATAAGATTAATGTGATTTTATCAAAAATATCTTTTGACATATTCTTAGCAAACCATGAACCAAGTGGCATGAAACAAATCAAAACAATCGTGGAAATAAAACTAAGAATAGTTATATCAAAGTTAAAAAAATCATAGTAATATAAAGTAGGAATTTGAAAAACAGACATAACTCCAAAATAGACTGAAATAGTTGGTATAAACTGGTTTCGCTCTAATTTCATAGAATTTAAAAAAGTTATTGATATTGGAGCTGAAAGGCCAACACTACCTTGCAGTACTCCACCTCCAGAACCCATTATAAAAACTAATTTAGTAGCTCTTTGATAGGTTAATTTCCACTTAGGAACAATTAACTTGATCGCTATATAAATTATTACAATTAACGCAACTGAAAGTGTAAGTATTTTAATAGGTAAATTAATTAATAAAATTGTTCCAACAAAGGCGCCAATACCACCACCTAACGCAAATGATATAGTAAAGATAAGTGGGAGAATTGTTTTTCTAAACTGGTAAATCTGGCTAATATTTGTTAATAAATTTGGTAAAACCATTATAACGACTGCTATTCGAACATCATAAAATGCCGCTATCACAGGAATTGTTATTATAGGCGCTCCTGCACCAGTCGCACCTTTAAGTGTTCCTGCTAAAGCGAAAGCAGCTAAAATTGCAAAAATCGTAATTGGATCAAAAGTCATTTACTATTTAAACTTTTAAAATTAATTTACCAAAATGTTGATTGTCTCTCATACATGACAAAGCATCTGCAACGTCATCAAATTTAAAAATCTTTTCTATAGGCAGAGATAATTTTCCTTTAACTACCAAATCGCCTAAATCACTCCACATTTTTGAGTATACATCTCTTATCTCGTTCACAGATCTAGTTCTAAAAGTAACACCATGATAATTAATTCTTCTTAAAGCATGAAGATCACAATTAAATTCTTCACTACCTCCAGCCAACCTTCCTACGTTTACTATTGTCCCTTTTACTTTAGATGCTTTCATATTTTCGTTTATAGTATAACCAGAAAGTTGATCTATAATTAAATCTACACCCTCATTATTAGTTGCTTTCAATACCTGATCTACCCAGTCTTTGTCTTTTGAATTTACAACAAGGTCAGCACCAATAGATTGCAATTTGTCAAATTTTTCTGGTTTTGTAGATGTTCCTATAACTAGTTTAGCCCCTAAATGTTTTGCTATCTGGAGTCCCATTAGACCAACACCTGAACTTGCGCCTTGGATTAAAATTGTCTCTCCTTTAGTAAAATTACCAATTGTGACAATAGCATTATGCATTGTTGCCAGAGCTATTGGTAATGTACTAGCAGTAACAAAATCCATATTATTATTAGGTATTTTTATTACTCTACCATAATCTGCAGTTGCATATTCCGCCCAAACTGAAGCTCCTGAACACATAACTCTATCACCAATTGAAAAATTTTTAACATTTTCTCCACATTTAATAATTTCTCCTGAAAACTCCATACCAACAATTGTACCAGGCCCTCCAGCTCCGCCATGAGCTCCACCATCAGCAACTACTAAATCAGCTCTATTCAATCCACATGCATGTACCTTTACAAGGACTTCACTATCCTTTGGCGATGGTCTATCTACATCTAAAATTTGAACTCCAGATTCAACAACAGTAACTGCTCTCATTTTTTTCCTTTCAAAATTTTAAATTTTAAGATCTTGCCTCTTTAATCTTATTACTTAAACCCTCTGCATAAATTCTAACATCACTTGCTAATGTAGCTAAATCATAGCCATTAGAGAGTTTTTCTTTTAAGTAAGCAGGAGAAAGACAATGTATACCAACTTTGATATTATTATTTTTACATGCATCATAAATTTTGTTAATTGCACCAATCATTTCAGGCTCAACTCTATCTAAACCGGGTTTAAAACCCATAGAAATACTTAGATCTGAAGGCCCAATATAAATCCCTGTTAATCCTTCAGTGGCGGCTATTTTTTCAACATTTTCTAGTGCTTCCACTGTTTCTATCATGGCTAGCGAAATGATTTTTTCATTTGCCTCATCATGATAATTTGCACCATGAACCATTAGGGCTCTTGTTGGCCCAGAACTTCGATGTCCTTCTGGAGCATATCTGGTAGCACTTACAAAATCAGTCGCATCATCGGGGGTATTTATCATAGGACATATAATTCCTAAAGCACCTGCATCTAGTGACTTCATAATAATTCCTGGCTCATTCCATGGCACTCTTACCATAGGAGTTTTACCAGAGCCTGAAATCACTTGTAGCATATTCAAGGCAACTTGGTAATCAACAAGTCCATGTTGCATGTCAATTGTAATAGAGTCAAAATCATTCATCGACATCATTTCTGCAGTTATAGCACTCGGTATAGAACACCAAGCATTTATGGCACCTTTTTCTTTAACCCAACAATCTCTTAAGGTTTGTTGTTTCATTTTTTTCTCCTATAGAACATTTTTATTAATAATAACTTCAGGATCTACTTTATCGTCAAATACATCAAGAACGTTTTGAACAGCTTGTCTAGACATCCTTATTGTTGCCTCTTGAGTAACTCCTGCAATATGAGGGGAAAGAAGAATATTATCTAGACTAAAGAGTGGGTTTGAAGATGTAGATGGTTCGTCATCGTAAACATCTATACCAGCAGCTCTAATTTTATTAGATTTTAAAGCATCTAATAGTGCCACTTCATTAATTATTCCGCCTCTAGCGCAATTAATCAAAAAAGCACTTTCTTTCATAATTTTAAACTCATTTTCTGAAAACATATTAGTAGTTTCTTCATTTTTAGGACAATGTAATGAAACGGCATCCATTTGAGGTAAAGCATCAAGGAAATTTTTTACATGATTAGCTCCTGATTTTTTTATTTCTAATGCTTCAACATAAGGATCATAAACAAAAACTTTCATATCGAATGCAAGTGCTCTTTTAACTAACCTAGAACCTATTCTACCAAAACCAATTACTAACAAATTCTTTTCTGCAACATCCCAAGCACGTATATCCCAACGAGAAGTCCAATCGGCTTTTCGAGCAAATTGATCATAATAAAAAACATTTTTTGATAAAGCCAACAACATAAACATTGCATGTTCTGCTACAGAAATCATATTTGAATGAGCAGCTATCGCTAGCGGTATTCCACAATCGTTTAGAGCATCGACATCAATAGAATCATAACCAACACCATGTCTTGAAACCACTTGAAGATTTTTTGAATTTTGAATTATTTTTCTTGAAATATTGGCAGTTCTAACTGTAATACCATGGACTTCTTTCGCAGCTTCCAAAATTTCATCTTCGTTTGCTGACATAATTGTAATGGGTTCAATATCATCTCTTTGTAATAACAACTTTTGACCCTCTTCATGAAGACCTTGAACCATTAAAACTTTCTTTTTATTATTTAAATTAATGTTCATAATAACGCCCCCCAAACCGTGTGCTAAACAAATAAAAATTACACCTAACTAAAATATATTGTTCTAATTAGTTTAGTTAAAATGGTAGTCTATAGAAATAAAATTTGTAAGCAAAATTTCTTGAAAATAAGATATAATTAATCGATAATATTGGTTTAAGATTTGCATAGTTTAAAGTGATATGAAAAAAAATTTCTTTCGAAAAGTTGGTTTTGGTATTGGTCCAGATGAACTGGTTCCAGATGATCCTGTTTCTTGGGCACAAAATCAGGTTAATAAGGTTCCACCATTAATTTGGGATAACCGGATAAGAAGTGGTGAAGAGATGCTTAACCACTACGCAGAGTGGGTATATACAGACAGAGAAATTTTAAGAAAAAAACACAAAGAAAATCGTCATGCTTATAGAGAAGCTAAAAATAAACTTCGTTATAAGGTTGGACAAAAATACTTTGAAAATCTTGAAATATGTATTCGACAAAATACTGTATTAAAGAGTAAGTCTCCAGTATTTGAAAGATTGTGGCTTTTCTGGTGTAATCATTTTGCAATTATTGATAAAGATGCCATGCCACAATTTACAACTGGTCCTTATCATCGTGAAACTATTAGAACAAATATGTGTGGTTCATTTGAAACACTTTTAAAAGAAGCAACTCTAGGTTGGTCAATGATACATAATCTAGATAATTCAGAGTCTATAGGACCACAATCTGAATGGGGGAAAAATCGAAGAAAAAGAGGTAAACTGGCTACAGTCAATGAAAATCATGCCCGTGAATTGCTTGAATTGCACACTGTTTCTCCAGCAGCAAAGTACACACAACAAGATGTTGTTCAACTTTCTTATATTATGGCAGGGTGGGAACATAGGCATACTAAAAAACGAAAAGAATGTAATCCTGTAAGATTTAACTATAAAAAGCATGAACCTGGAAATCATAAAGTATTAGGAAAAACTTATAAACAACGAGGTCTTTCCCCAAAAAATAAATTGTTTGATGTTTTGAAAGATTTAGCTATTCATCCTGAAACAAGGCGCTTTATTTCTTACAAATTATGTAGACATTTTCTCACTGATAATCCAACTGAGGATATGATCGCACCAATTGTCTCAGCGTGGGAACAATCTGATGGCAACTTACCAACTATCCATAAAGCTCTATTAAAGGTTGTATATGATTACGCTGATAAAGAAGTGAAGTTTCAAAATCCTGAAGTATGGATGCTACAAATGGTACATATGGTTGGTGGTAATTGGCCACTGCAAGCAGATGAAATGAAATATAACTTCAAAATAAAACCTAATAATCATCAACGTAAACCACGTTTTTTTATGAAGGAAATTGGTTATGAGCCTTATAGGCCAATACAACCAAATGGTTATTCTGACATTGAATCAGATTGGATATCCCCAGAATTACTTATCCGTAGAATGTCCGCCCCAAAAGAAATAGCGCAACGAAGAATTACACTCAAAAATTTTGGTCAAATGATAGATAAAAATTTTGATAATGCAGAAGAAATAAAATACCTTATCAAAGATATTAAATCACCCTCAACTAAGATGCAATTAATTTTCCCTAGTTATAGGATGTTAAAAACATGATAAACAGGCGAACTTTTCTAACTGGTTCAATAACAGTAACACTTTTGGGTTCCCCTTTGTTCTCTGCATTAGCGGAGAAAAGAAAAAAAAAGAACCTTGTTGTTATTTCATTGCGGGGTGGTATGGATGGTTTGTCTGCAGTGCCTCCAACCGATCCAATCCTTGAAAAATTTCGACCTGATATTCTTGTTCGGAAAACCTTACCACTCACATCAGATTTTTCACTGCATCCATCTCTTAAAAACTTTCACAATGCTTGGAAGCAAGGTAAGGCAGCAATTGTCCATTCTAGCAATATACCATACACTATGCGTTCACATTTTGAAGGACAGGACCTTATGGAAAGTGGGGGGCACAAGCCCTTTGCTGAACACACAGGTTGGCTTGGTCGAGGGATGGAAACTGCAGGTCTAGAGGGTTTAGCAATAGCATTGCCTATGCCTCTAATTTTAAGAAGTAAAGCAAATCTCGATAATTATTTTCCAACAAAATTATCAACACCCTCCCCAGATATTATGAAACAAGTTGCCACAACTTATCCGAAAGATAGCCATTTAAGATCTACAATTGAAAGGGTTATGATGCGACCTTTTTCAATGCTTTCCGGAACAGGTTCAAGGAAAGCTTTTAGACTTGCTTCAACTGCAGCAAAAGCTCTTTCTAAATCTGATGGTCCCCGTGTGGCAGTTTTTGATATAAATGGCTTTGATACTCATGCTGCACAAGGTGGTTCGAACGGAGAGCATGCTGATAAACTCTATAATTTAGACAAAATTTTTGGACAGTTGCGTGAGAACTTAGGTTCAACATTCGAAAATACGTTAATTGTGACCTTAACTGAATTTGGTAGAAAAGTTGAACAAAATGGTGGAAATGGAACAGAACATGGTTATGGAACTGCAATTTTAATGATGGGTGGTCTTATAAAAAAAGCTCAAGTTTATGCTGATTGGCCAGGATTAAAGCTCAGAAACATGTTTGAAGGTCAAGATCTAAATGCAACAATCGATGCCCGATCAATATATTGTTCTGCTATGGCAACAGTCTTTGATACAGATTTTCAAAAACTTAACCGACATGTATTTTGGAATGATCCATTAGAGAACTTACAAGATAAATTGTTTGGTATCTAGCTAAATTATTTTAATTATTGTCCACTTTAATTACATAAAACATAATAAAGTTCAAAAAATCAATCTAAATTTTTGCTATTATAAATATCAAAAAATTTTTCTTCAACTTCTCTAGTAAAAGATTTTGAATCACATAAATTTGAGTTTTGTAATATTTCCCTCAAATCTTTTTTTAAATTTAATAAATAACTTTTATTTTTTGAAATTGTAATGGCAGTTTTTTGATAATCAGTAGAGTTATAAGAAATAAGATTCTTTAAATTTAAATTTTCCAATATGGAAGCTGATACTCTACACCTATGATTGTTTCCAGCCATTGTTATTACTGGAACTCCCATCCAAAGAGCTTCAAAAGTCGTCGTAGTACCGTTATATGGAAATGTATCTAACGCCACATCAATTTCATCATATAACTTCATATGATCTTGGGTGTTAATTTTTCTGTCAATAATTCTTATATTTTCTTTTTTAATACCTTCGTCAAAAAATTTTTTTAACAAATAATTTATATCAAAAATATTTTCTGAACTTTTTAAAATTAAATGTGAATTTGGAATAGAACGTAAAATATTTGTCCAGATTTTTATAACGTTTGAATTTATTTTTTTAAAATTATTAAAACTGCCAAATGTAATATAGTTATTTCTATTTTGAGGTATATTTTTATTATGACTAATTTTATTATTTCCTGAGTAACATAAAAAACATTTGTTAAGTTTAATTAATTTTTCACTATAAAATAATTTTGAGTTTTTTTCAGGGTCTGCGTATCTATCTGTTAATCGATAATCCATTGTATATAATCCTGTAGTATTAGGATATCCTAGATATGTTACTTGAATTGGTGCAGCTTTTGATGCAAAAATAAGTAGTTTGTTTCCAGGTGTGTGCCCACAAAGATCAACTAGAATATCAATTTTGTCATTTTTTATTAATTTTAAAATATCCTTATCATTCATTTCAAAAATTGAACGCCAATTTTCACAGTATGTTTTTAAAATTTCGGTAGTCTCGTCGATTATAGAATTATTGTAGTAACAAAAAGTTTCAATAAAGTTACTATCATGATTTTTTAGTAAGGGTCTAATAAAATGAGCGACAGAATGCTTCCTAAAATCTGCAGAAACATACCCTATCCTCAATCTAGTATTTTTATTTTTTATATTATTTCTATCTAAAATGGAAAACTGCTTAGCAAAAAGTTTATGTTGATTAAAAATAAACTCATTGGACAAATTAGGATTATAATTTAGATTTAAAAGTCTGTTGCTCCAGAATTTTTGATTTTTAGGATTAATTCTAATTGCATTTGCATAACTGAAATCTGCTTGTTCGTGCTCACCAATATTTGCAAAAGTATTTGCTAAATTATAATGTGCATCATCAAAACTTGGATTAATTTCAATCCCTTTTTTATAATTAGCAATTGCATCTTCCACTTTATTTATTTTTTTTTGGATGTTAGCCAAATTATAATATGCAATAGCTAAGTCAGGTTTAACTTTAATAACCTTTTTATACAGATTTATAGCCTCATCAAATCTTTCCATATTATTAAGAATTTTTGCCATATTGATATATGCAGGATAGTAATTAGAATTTAATTTGAGAGTGTATTCATACGTAATTAATGCATCATCTATCTTTCCTAACCTTTGAAACAAGTCTGCTAAAGAAGCATGAAATTCTACTTTATAAGGATCTAAATTAATTGCCTTATTGATGTAATTATAAGCTTCGTCATATTTTTTTGTTGCTTTCAAGCTGTCTACTAAGTTTCCATAAGCTTGAACAAAATTTATATCAATTTCTAAAGCTCTTTTTGAATAACTAATAGATTCTGCATATCTTCCCAAATTATTTAAGGTAACTGAAAGATTATTATTAATATCAGGAGCATTAGGTGCAAGTTTTAGAGCTTTTTGATTTACATTTAAAGCCTTGCTAACTTTACCGCTATTGAGATAAATTATTCCAAGTATTTTCCAACCCATTGGGTTTTTTGGAAATTTTTTAGATATATTTATAGCTAATATCTCAGCTTTTTTATAATCACCAGTCTGGAATAGACTAATAAGTAGATTTATAGAATCCCTTGATATTTCATTTTTGTTAACTTTATTTACCATTTACTAAATATAAAATTAATAAGACATTTGTAAATTAGATTTATAATTTGTTTTTTTGAAATGAAATTATCTTTTTAATAAAAATTCTAATTTGTTGATTATAGAATTAAAGTTATTTTTCCAAAAAACTATCACATAAGACTTTCATTATAGTTTCAAATAATCTACATTTTAGTTTATTCTTAAAGTGTACTGTATAAAATACACAATATTCTTCCACATCAATGACTTAGGAAGTTTGATGGTTTCAGTGTGGTTCCCTTGGGCAGATTCGGACCACCGATAAAAGGATTTTCAGTCCTCTGCTCTTGAACAAATCTATTTAGAAATCAAAGACTTTGTAAAATAATATTACCATCGTCACACCTCGGCAAAACAGAGAATGTAAAATGGCGTCATTTGGGAAAAGAAATAGCTTGTTCCATACAAAGTAAGAGACAAATATGTTGGATCAAAATCTACATTATTTAAAATCAAATGGTGGTAACTCTTTTATACTTTTTTTTAGTGCCTCTCCCCAACTGTTGGATATTTTTTCAAAATAAGGATCATTTTTTTCAAACCTTATTTGATTATTTAATTCAAGATCATCTTTTTTTAGGGTACAGACATCTATTGGCATGCCTACTGAAACATTAGCCTTCATGGTACTATCAAATGATACTAAAAGTAGTTTTATTGCATCACCGAAGTTTGAGTCCTTTTCTAGTGCTCTAACAATAATTGGTTTGCCATATTTTGTTTCTCCAATTTGAAAAAAAGATTGATCCTCAGATGCTTCTATGAAGTTACCCTCAGGATATATTAAAAATAACTTATGTTCTTGACCTGTAATTTGACCACCTAAAATTAATGTAGAGGAGTATGGATTTTCACCTACTTGACCATCAGAAGAGTATTCATTAGATATATTTCTTAAGATTTTTCCGACAATTCTTGCAACTTGAAACATTGATTTAGTTTTTAGAATATTATTGTTATCATCATTGGGGTTATCAATAGCTTCATTTATGAGGTTAATAGTAGCCTGTGATGTGGCTAAATTTCCAGAAGTTAATAAAACTACACTTCTTTCGTTTTTATTTGACCAAAAAAACATTTTTTTATTTGTATTAACATTGTCTATTCCCGCGTTAGTTAAAGTATCTGACATGAATACTAAACCTTGATTTAATTTTAATCCTACACAATAAGTCATAAAGCACCTTGATTATTGATTTAGAATATCGATTGATAGTTCTAAATTTTGATTTTCAATAAAATATCCATTTATAATACCTTTTATAGGTACTACATCATTATAATCGAAACCTTTTGCTATTTCTATATATCTGTCGTCTGGTGAAATACCATTAGATATATCAAAACCTATCCAACCAAGATTTTCTATAAATACTTCAGCCCAAGCATGCATGGAAAGATTATGAGTATCTTGGATCGGTTTAAATAATCCACTAACATATCTACAAGGTAGATTATTCATTCGGACTATAGATAAAAATATATGAGTGTGATCCTGACAAACACCAAACCCTTTTTTAAATGCATCTTCAGCTGTCGTTTTATAATCTGTTTTTCCTTTTTTATATTTAATTTTAGATTTTATTTTAAATGAGAGTTCATGGAGGCTTCCTATCAAATCCTCGAAATTCAAAATGTTTTCTTTGTAAAATCTTGATAGATATTCACCAGGTTTCGTAAGATGCGTTTTGTCAATGTAACACCAAAGTGGAAGATCTTTTTTTGAGATTTCTTTTATTCCAAAGTTAGACTTTGTTTCAACCTTACCAAAAATATTATATTCAATTTTTTTAGAATTATTTTGTATACTAACCAAATCTATTTGATTACCAAATTGATCTTTAGAATTAAGTTCCTTACTTCCACCCACAATGTAAATTTTCCAGTTTAAAATTCTTTGACTTTCATTACTTTGAGGAGTTAAAAGTAACTTATTAAACCCAAAATTAATTGTTCCATCAATTTCATATACAATTTTTTGTGTTATCTTTAAAATCATACTATTACCGGAAATTAAATTCTTCTTCTATATTTGTTGCTAATGTCATATTTAATTTAAATAGACTATTTAAAAATGAATAATTATTAAAATTTCTATTTTTTTGTTTAATTTTTTTTTGAATATTTATAGCATTTAGGTAACTTTTATTTTTTAGAAAATTTTTTTTATGAATTGACCTTAAATTTTTAATAGTTTCATTGACACAAAACATTAGTGATTTAGGCATATCTTTATCTGATATTAAAAAATAAGAGACTTTATTAGCTTTAATTTCATTTTGATTTTTCCACATAAATGATCTGTATGAAGAAATACTTCTCAAAATCATTTCTAATTGAAAATTATCGTAACCCTCAAATCTAATTTTTTTTTCGTCTAATAAAAGATAATATCTTGTATTCAAAATTCTTACGGTATTATCAAATCTCTCAATGAATGTGCCTAAATAGCAAAAATTTATAATTTCATTTTTTAACATACTTCTTTCTAAAAAGCCAAAAATCAGAGCAATTTTTTCTCTTGTATTTTTTATAATTGTTTGAATTTTACTTTCATTTATTTTTTTATTAAGTTCTTCATTTAAATATAACCAACAAGTGTTTATCGCTTCCCAAACCTCAGATGTAATTGATACTCTTGATCTTCGTGCATTTTCTCTAGCTTTCTCAATAAGTATTAAAATATTATTAGAATTCTTAGGGTCTTTTAACATGAAGTTAATTATATTAAGACTATCTAAAGAGTTATTTTTCTTTAAAAAATGATGTCTTATAGAATTAGTTCTTAAAATTGCATCCCATTCATTATTCAAATTACTAGATGATAAAAGATACAATTGGAAACCACTCTCAATCATACACAATGTATTTTCAACTCTCTCAATATATCTAAACATCCAAAATAAAGAATCTGCTGTACTTCCTAGCATTATGAACTCAATATCCAAGTATCTTTAGTACCACCACCTTGACTAGAGTTAACAACAAGAGAACCTTTCTTTAAAGCAACTCTGGTGAGGCCACCACTTGTAACCGTAACCTTTTCTTGTGCTAATAATGCAAAACACCTAAGGTCAACATGTCTAGGAGTTAGACCTTTTTTTGTATAAATAGGACATGTTGATAGAGATAAAGTTGGTTGAGCAATATAACTGTATGGATTTTTTTTAATTTTATTTTTAAATTTTGATATTTCAGTTTTGCTTGCTAGTGGCCCGACTAGCATCCCATAACCACCTGAGCCATGAACTTCTTTAACGACTAATTTATTTAAATTTTCTAACACATATTTCAATTCATCTTTTATTCGGCACTTAAATGTTTTTACATTTTTTAAAATTGGTTTTTGACCCAAATAAAATTTAATAATGTCTGGAATATAAGAATAAATTGATTTATCGTCTGATATGCCTGTGCCAGGGGCATTTGCTATTGTAACGTTTTTACTTCTGTATACCTCCATCAAACCTGGAACACCTAAAAAACTATCTTCTTTAAATGATAATGGATCTAAAAATATATCATCTATTCTTCTATAAATTACATCTACTCTTTTCCAACCATCTATAGTTTTCATATTTAAATATTTATTAATTACACGAAGATCCTTACCTTCTACTAATTCAACACCTAACTTATCTGCTAAAAAAGCATGTTCAAAGAACGCAGAATTATATATTCCAGGAGTTAGCAAAACTATGTTTGGGTTTATTTTTGTTTTTTTTGGTGAAGACTTCTTTAAAATTTCTGATAAGTATTTGGTATAGTTTCTATTTTCAGATACTTTATATCTTGAAATTAGCTCCGGAAATAATTTTATCATGGTATCTCTATTTTCTATCATATAAGAAGCTCCAGATGGGACTCTAACATTATCTTCTAATACATAAAAATTGTCTGAATTTGTCTTAATCAAATCTATACCAGAGATATGATTGTATGTTTTATTTGGAGGAGTAAATCCTATCATCTGCTTCAAAAAAGCGGCATTATTTTGAATTAGGTCAACAGGTATCACACCATGTTTTATTATCTCTTGTTGACCATAAATATCAGTAAGAAAAAAATTAATAGCTAAAACTCTTTGTGTTATCCCTCTAACCAATTTATCCCATTCCTTTGAGTTTATTATTCTTGGAATTATATCAAATGGTATTAGATTTTCTTTTTTGTCACTGGAATAAACTTTAAATGATACACCTGTATTTTCAAAAAATTTCATTGCATCAGAATTTATTTTTGTTAATTCATTAATATCTTGATTTTTATACCAACTAATAAACTTTTTGTAATTGGTTCTTACAGAGTTTTCATTTATGAAAGCTTCGTCATATGTTTTTGTAAAATAAGTCATACTTAATTTCCTAATAATACAATCTAAAAAGAATAATCTTTAAAATACCTACATCAAGACTATTTATGGAGTGTTTATAAATTATTAAATTAAAGTTCTAAAATGCCTAAAAAGTTGTCTTTTAAAATGAAAAATTAACATTTTAAACTTTGAAATCACTAATAATGAAGCGATTATAATTATAAAATCTTGTCACACCTCAGTCACAATTATTTTGACAAATAAGCTATAAATTTAGTTTCTATAGATATTAACCAATGTGGTGTGATTGACGGTTTATTGAAGTATGCTTTAGAAAAACATGGTGCCCGGGGGCGGATTCGAACCACCGACACGAGGATTTTCAGTCCTCTGCTCTACCTACTGAGCTACCCGGGCATTTATAAAATTTATCTATACCGTGATCGTTAGATTATGTCTAGTTAACAAAAATAAAAATTTAAAAATCCCTCTCATAATCTTCTTCATTTGTATTAATTAAATATTTTTCATCTAACCAATTATTTAAATCAATATAACTACATCGTTTAGAACAAAATGGTTTTGTATCTAAATTAGTATCGAATTCTTTATTACAAGTAATACATTTGTTAAATTTAATTTTTTTTGACATTATATTTTTTTTCTAACAACTCACCATAATCTTTTGGTAGATCAGGTCTTTCAATAATTTTTATTAAATCTGGTGTTTTTTTATTTTTTATTTTTTTATAAAGATTTTTTCCACATAAAAACTGGATATTATGTTTAGATTTTTTCTCTATTGAAATCCTCCATAGTGATCTTAGATGGTTTTGAAAATCAAATTCTATTTTATTAACATAAAAACTTTCTAAAGATTTAAAATTTCTTGGGACATATATTTCATAAAGTTGTAATCTTGAAAAACCTAAAAAACTGCTATCTGGAAGTTTTTTTATTCCTATTTCACAAATGAATTCATGAAGATTTATTTTTTTTTTATACGACACTCTTGGAAAATCAACAAGTATCATACCTCCTATATTTCTTAATTTAATTTCATTAATACATGTTAAAAATGCTTTTTTACAGAAATTAAGCATTTCATCTTCATTATTTATTAATAAATTTTTAGTATCAATATCAATAAGAGTAGCAGCTTGTGTCTTTTCTACCCACAAAACACCACCATCATCAATTTTAATCATAGGATCTAAAGCTTTAAGAAAAGAATTATCTAAATCTAACTTATTCCAATAAATAGCATTATTGTCTTCAATTACTGGTATATTTTTGTTGAAGAAAAGATAAATTATACGCTTAACATGATTAAAATTATCAAAATTATAATCTTCAGACCATAATTTTGCTTGTATGGGTTTATTATCAAACTCTTCACTAGTAATAATTATTTTAATTTTTGCGTTTATTTTTATAGCTTTTTTCCCAACCCTAACTGTAACTATTTTTTTATCATTTAATCTTGCTCTTACAATTCCACTATTTAATTGTTTTATAATTTTTGCATCTAAAACGCTACCAATTATAGGAGGTCTTTTATCTTGCCAACAGGTTAATTTAACAATTTTGTTGTTTTGTATTTCAGCTATTCTTGTTTGTTCTGCACATTTATCTACTAGGACAAAATGATTTTTAACTTTATTTATCATTTCTGAATTTAAATCCAATGGAAATTAATGCTCTGTACAATTCTGCTAATGGTAAACCTACTACATTACTATATGAACCTGATATAAAATTTATAAACGACGCAGCAATTCCTTGAATGGCATAGCCACCTGCTTTTCCCTCCCATTCTTTGGTTTCAAGATAATAACTTATTTCATCAGGATGCAGACTTTTAAATTTCACAATCGATTGAATCGTATTTGTTCTTAAGGAATTTTTTGGTGAATGAAGAGCAAAACTTGTTAAAACTTTGTGCCTTCTACCTGAAATTAAATTCAGGCATTCTTCTGCTGTATTTATATCTATAGTTTTTGGTAAAATTCTTTTTCCTACTGAAACTATGGTGTCAGCAGTTAATATAATTGATTGAGAATATTTTGATTGAAAAACTATATTCTTTTCTATGGACATCCTTTGTACATATTTAAGAGGTAATTCCTTAGAAAATATTTTTTCATCAATGTTTGGTGATAAAATCAAATCTGGCTTCACACCTATCTGACTTAGAAGTTCAAGCCTTCTTTTTGAACCAGAACCAAGTATAAATTGTTTGTTCAATTTACTTTTATCCATAAGACAAACTTAAATTCAGGGTTTATTTAAATCTGAAAGTAATTCTTCCTTTTGTTAAATCATAAGGAGTCATTTCTACATTTACTCTATCACCAAGTAGTACACGAATACGATTTTTTCTCATTTTTCCACTTGTATGTGCTAACACCTCGTGATCATTGTCTAGTTTTACTCTAAACATTGCATTTGGTAAAAGCTCTTCAACAATACCAGAAAATTCTATTACACCTTCTTTAGCCATTTGACCTCTTTTATAAGATTGTAGTTTAATCTCACTATTATGATTAATTAGTCAAGGTTTTTATATAATAAATTTTTATTTAGTCTTATTGATATAGACTTTGCATGCGCTTCTAATCCTTCTGCCTCGGCTAACGTTATTACATGTTTGCCAAGTTCATAAAGATTATTTTTATTAAAATTTACCACAGTAGTTCTTTTGTAAAAATCTAAGACACTTAACCCACTTGAAAATTTAGCTGTTCCATTTGTTGGAAGGACATGATTTGGGCCAGCGATATAATCACCTACAGCCTCAGGAGTATGGGGACCAACAAAAATTGCTCCTGCATTTTTTACTTCTTTAATAACTTGTTTTGTATTTTTAAGAATTATTTGTAAATGTTCAGGCGCTTTTAAATTAATTAATTCAATAGCTTGATTTAGATTTTCTACTAAAATTATTGCACCAAAATCATTCCATGAAGAGCTTGCTATTTTTGATCTAGGAAGTTTTGTAAGAAATTTTTCAACTGAGTTTTTTACATTTGTAGCAATTTCTTTACTAGTTGTTATTAAAATAGCTTGAGCCAACTCATCATGTTCTGCCTGTGACAATAAATCTATAGCAACATGATCAGGATTCGCTGTTTCATCGCATAAAATTAATACTTCTGAAGGTCCAGCTATTGAGTCAATTCCTACCTTTCCAAATACTTGTCTTTTAGCCTCTGCAACATAAGCATTTCCAGGACCTACAATTTTGTCAACTGGTAAAATAGTTTTAGTGCCAAAGGAGAGTGCTGCAATAGCATGGGCTCCACCCATACAAATAAAATCTGTAACATTTGCAACGTGAGCTGCAGCTAGAACAATAGCGGATTTTTTTAAATCTGAAATTGGACTTACTAATACTCTTCTTGCAACTCCAGCGACTAAAGCTGGTATTGCATTCATCAGAACTGATGATGGATAAATTGCCTTACCTCCTGGAACATAAAAACCTGCCGAGTCTATTGGTGAATAGGTAAGACCTAATCTAACATTAATACTATCCTTATATTTAATATTTTTAGGGATTTGATGTTTGTGAAAATTTTTTATTCTTTCAGCAGCTATTTTTAGTGCTTTTTTTTCATCTATTTTTAGTCCGTTATAAGCCTCTTTTAAAATATCTTTTGAAATAAACAATTCCCTTGTTTCATTAAATTTTATTTTATCAAATTTTTTAACATAAAAATTTAAGCCATCATCACCGGTCTCACGAACTTTATTTATAATTTTAGAGACTGTTACGTTAATTTTATTACTCGATCTTCTATCATCACAGATCAAATCAGAAAATTTTTTTTTGAAACTTTTATCAGAATATTTTATTAATTTATTTTCAAATTTAGACATTGATTGCTTTCTCAACCTTTTCAATCCAAGGTTGAATAGTATTTAAATTAGTTTTCATATAACTCCTATTTACTGCTAATCTAGTTGAAACTTCACAAATTTTCTCAACTACTATTAATCCATTTGCCTTTAAAGTTGAACCAGTTTCGACTAGGTCTACAATTCTTTTACATAAACCCATTGATGGGGCCAGCTCCATTGCACCATTTAACTTTATGCATTCAGCATGAACCCCTCTAGCTTCAAAATGCTTTCTAGTTATGTTAGGGTATTTAGTAGCAACTCTTACATGACTCCATGATCTAGGATCTTCGTTTTTAATAATATCTTTCTCAGCTGCAACTACCATTTTACAATTCCCCACATTAAGATCTAAAGGGGAATAAACTTCAGCATGATTAAATTCATTCAGTATATCGCTTCCAACAAATGCCATTTGAGCTGCGCCATAAGCTAAAAATGTAACAACATCAAATGACCTTACTCTTATAATATCTATATTATTTATGTTAGTATTAAACTTTAACTTACGATCATTCGTATCAAAAAAAGATTTTTCAGGCTCGATACCAACTTTTTTTAAAATAGGTAGAACTGAATCTAAAATCCTTCCTTTCGGCAAAGCAATATTTAAACTTTTATTTAAATTCATTAATGAACCCATTAAATTATTTATGTCGAGGTTTTAGCTTAGTTGGCCAGGGAATGTCTATATCCTCAATTGTAGCATTAATTTCTTTACAATCTAACTTTATTTTTGCAGACATTGAAAAGTTTAGCATAATATTTTTATTATTACATGTAATAGCCAATAAATTATAAAATGATATATTAGAATTAAAATTAATAAATTCTACATTTTTTACATTTTTAACTTGTAAACCTGATACAACTCTAAAGTTTATATCTTGATTATTTAATTTCTCTTTTTCCCAACAATATCTGGTCAAAGTAGCTGCGAAAAATTTTTTTTTTCGATCATATAAAAATTCATTTTTGTTAAGTATTGCATCTTGGCACAAAAAAGAAAATATTTTTAAATCATCTTTATTGAAGGCATTCAGTTGAATTTTTTTTTCTGTAGACATCTAATTTACCCTAAAAAATTTATTAAATTAATTCGATCTTTTAATAATTGCACCTAGGTTAGTTAATTTGTTTTCTAGATTTTCATATCCTCTATCTAAATGAAATACTCCATCAATTTCACTTGTGCCAGAAGCCGAAAGAGCGCCTAGTATTAAACACATAGAGGCTCTCAAATCTGAAGCCATCACTTTAGCCCCTTTTAATTTGTTAACGCCGAATATTTTAGCCTCTTGTTGATTTATATTAATTTTTGCTCCCATTCTCATGAGTTCAGGGACATGCATAAATCTATTTTCAAAAATGGTTTCTTTTATTAAGGTATTTCCACTTGCTATTGCCATAAGTGCCATATATTGGGCTTGCAAATCAGTGGGAAATCCTGGATATGGATTTGTAACTACATCAAAGGGTTTAGGTCTTTTTGAACAAGAAACATTTATTGAATTGTTCGCAACATCAACTTTAGTGCCTGTCATCCTAAGTACATTAATAAATTCTGATAGATTTTCAGGATTAATATTATTTATTTCTACATCACCCATAGTAATACTAGATGCTATTGCAAAAGAACCTGCCTCTATTCTGTCAGAAACAACAGAATGAGAAACTTTATTCAATTGCTTAACACCATTAATAATTAAATTACTAGTTCCTATTCCTCTTATATCTGCCCCAGCTTTATTTAAGCAATTTGCTAAATCATAAATTTCTGGCTCTTTCGCAGCGTTTGAAATTTTTGTTTGCCCTTTTGCTAGTACAGCAGTCATTATTGCGCTTTCTGTGGCGCCAACTGACACTTTTGGAAATTTAATAAGTCCTCCTCTTAAACCTTTATTATCTAAAGAACCAATTATAAAACCAGAATCAAATTCAATATTGGCCCCAAGTGCTTCCATTACCATAACATGTAAGTCAATAGGTCTACTACCAATAGCACAACCACCTGGAAGGGGAACTTTAGCTGATCCTTTTGATGCTAGTAATGGGCCTAAAACCAGAATTGAAGCTCTCATTTGTCTTACCAAATCATAGGAAGCTTCATCTTTTATTGGTTTTCCATTAAAATTTAATTTTCCATTTATCCAGTTTATTTTTATACCTAAACTAATCAATAGATTAGACATTAATCTAGTGTCAGCTAAGTCAGGAACATTATAAAGATTGTAACCTTTATTTATTATTAAAGATAACGCCATTAACGGCAAAGCAGCATTTTTTGCTCCGCTAATATTAACACTCCCAGTTAATTTTTTTTCTCCCGTAATAAAAATCTTTTCGACGTTATTGTTAATAAAGCTGTTCATTTTGATTTAAAATTACTCTTTATTGTAAGTTAGAATAAGTCTTGATACACCAATTTTATTAGTTCTTTTACCAATAATTTTCTTATCATCTCTTTCTGAGCCTTGTTTTTTTCTTAATTGCAAGTTTTTTTTCAAGGATACTGATAAGTCATCATTTTTTTTTTTGTTTTTTTTAGTCATATTTTTAAAATCTTACAATGTTATTTAATTTCAAGTTAACAACTTAATATAAATCTTTAAAAAACCTTGTCATTAAGGAAAACATATTTAAGCTGAATCTATATAATGTGCCGCCATAGCTCCAGCGGTAGAGCGCGTCATTGGTAATGACGAGGTCACTGGTTCAAATCCAGTTGGCGGCACCATTCTAGAAATAGCAGTTATACACTCACATTTCTCTAAGAGTGCCTGATAATTTTTTCTCAATGGCATTTATTAAATTAACACTTATTTCTTCTAATGCTGCGTCTGTTAATGTTTCCTGAGTAGGTTGAATAGTAACTTTTATAGCTAAAGATTTCATATCACGAGGAATTTTTTCACCATTATAAATATCAAGTATTATTACGTCTGTAATTAAATCTTTGTTAACGGATTTTACAACTTGACAAACTTTTTCTGATTCCAATTTTTGATCAAAAAGAAATGCAAATTCTCTTGTAACTGGTTGCAAGTTAGAAATTTTTAGCATCGGTCTAGAAATTTTGTTTCTTTTTGGCAATGGTATGTTTTCATAAAAAATTTCAAAGCCTATAGCTGATTTGTTTAATCCAAAATAATCTATGATTTCAGGATGAATTTCACCAAAATTAGCAATTAAGGTTTTTCCAATTTTAAAAACTGCACTTCTTCCTGGATGAAAGTAACAGGGAGCTTCTTCATATATTTTAAGACTATTTGGTGGAGTGCCGATTGCTTCTAAGGTCTTAATAACATCAAGCTTAACATCATAGAAATCAAATAAAATAACTCCATTCTTCCAATCTTTTTTTATTTTTTCACCGTATCTTATACCTGTAATAGTGCTTATTTGTTCTTCAGGACTATCACCTTTAAAAATTGGACCAACCTCAAAAAAAGAAAGATCTTGAGCACCTATATTTATATTTTTTCGAACCGCTGATAATAAATTAGGAAGAATTGAGGGTCTCATATCTGTCAATTCTGTCGAAATAGGATTAACTAAATTTAGAGAGAATGAACCTCCATTAAATTGATCTGTCATGGCCTTATTTAAAAATGAAAAAGTAACAACTTCATTGTAACCTCTATTAGCTAGTGTTCTTGAAGCAAAAAAAGCTTGACGATGTTTATTACTCATTGCAGGTTTTGGTATATAATTACTTCTTGATAATTTTGTTGAAGGAATTTGATCATACCCATTTACTCTGATTATTTCTTCAACGATATCTGCGCTTCCGTCAATATCTGATCGCCAGGTAGGAGGCGTTATATGCCAAAATTTTTCTGAGGGAACAATCTTAAATCCCAGTTTTTCTAAGATGGATTTAGATAGTTCATTTTCAATTTTAACGCCAGTTAATTGATAAATGATATCTGGATTAAATTTAATAATTTTATTATGAAGTTCTAATTTGAAATCAACTATCTTACTAACTTTTCCACCACAAATTTTCTTAACCATCTCGGCTGCATAATGCATCACAAACTCTGGAGAATCATAATCTAACCCTCTTTCAAATCTATATCTTGCATCAGAGTGTAAGTTCAATTTTCTACCAGTATTAGCAATGGAAATAGGGTCAAATATTGCTGCTTCTAAAAACATTTTTGTTGTATCTTTAGTAACTCCCGTTCTTTCGCCACCCATTATTCCAGCCAAGTCATCTACACCTTGTTCGTCACATATAACAAGCATATCGTCGTCTAATGTGTATTTGTTTCCATTAAGAGCAAAAAAATTTTGACCTTTTTTTGATTTTGTAATTCTTAGAGTATTACCTTTTATCTTATCAATATCATAAGCGTGTAAAGGTCTTCCTATATCTATCATTATATAATTAGTAATATCTACAATGGAACTTATGGGTCGTTGATCAACTGCCAATAACCTTTTTTTAAGCCACAATGGCGATTCAATATTTTCAAGATTAGTAAATGATCTTCCAAAAATTTTTGGACAAAGATATTTATTGTCTTGATCTAAGTCAATTTGCCAGTTAACTATGCTGTCAAATTCACCGTCATTCAATTTAACATGTAATTCTTTTAAGGTTCCCATTCCAGCTGTTGCTAAATCTCGAGCTATACCCCTTACACCTAAACAATCACCCCTATTTGGAGTAATTTCAATTTCTATTATTGGATCGTTTAAAGCCATGATATCTGAAACTGATAAACCAAGTTCTGATGTTTCTTCTAGTTCGATAATACCTTCATGTTTTTCTGATAACGTTAACTCTTTTTCTGAACATAACATGCCAAAGGATTCTTCTCCTCTTATTTTTCCTTTCTTCAATTTTAAATTTAGACCAGGAATAAATGTGCCTACATTTGCAAATACACTTTTCATACCTAGTTTTACATTGGGAGCTCCACATACAACACTAAAAGTATTTTTACCGTCAAATACTTTACAAACATTAAGGTTATCAGCATTTGAATGTTTTTTTATGTCAATAATTTCAACTGAAATAAAACTTTTGAGATCTTCTGCCAAATTAATAACAGAAGCAACTTCTAAACCAAGTTTTGGTAGTGTATCTAAAATCTCTGAGATATTTCTATCAGTCTCTAAATGATCTAGTAACCATTTCCATGTAAATTTCATGAAAAAACACCGTTTAAACCAGAGTGTAAGCTTGGATTGTCAACAGGTAAAAATCCATAATGCTTTAGCCACCTTAAATCACAATCGTAGAAAGGTCTTAAATCAGGAATTCCGTACTTTAACATAGTAAGTCTTTCTAAACCCATTCCAAATGCAAAGCCTTGGTATTTTGTTGGATCTATACCAACACCATATAAAACTTTAGGATGAACCATACCTGATCCTAATATTTCTAACCACTCTTCTCCTTCACCAATTACGAGACTACCATCACTTTCTTTTTTACAACCAATATCCACTTCTGCTGAAGGTTCTGTGAAAGGGAAATAACTAGGTCTAAAACGAACTGGCAAATTGCTTTCATTAAAATAAGTTCTACAAAAATCTATTAAGCATCCCTTTAAATGACCCATATTAATATTCTTGCCAAGCACTAAACCTTCACATTGATGAAACATAGGTGAGTGCGTGGCATCATGATCAGATCTATATGTTCTTCCGGGTATAATATACCTAATTTCATCAAAATTTTTTAGATCAATTTTTTCCATTGTTCTGATTTGAACTGGACTCGTATGTGTCCTTAGCACTTTCCTTTGTCCATCAATATCAGGTTGAAGATAAAATGTATCATGCTCCTGACGTGCTGGATGTTCTTCAGAGATATTTAATGCAGTAAAATTGTAGTAGTCACTTTCAATATCAGGGCCCTCTACAATAGAAAATCCCATATCAGCAAAAATAGCGCATAATTCTTCAATAGTTCTAGAAAGAGGATGCAGAGTACCTATATCAGACTCATAAGGTGTGAGAGAAATATCTATTTTTTCTGTTTTAAGTTTTTCTTTTAAATATTTTTTTTTAAAAAGGTTTTTTTTATCTGTAATTGACTTAATTATTTGTTTTTTTATTTCGTTTAAATAAGTGCCAATTTCTTTTTTTGTTTTTATATCGTAATTTCTTAAATTTTTTAAATAAAGAGTAACAGAACCATTTTTACCTAATGAATTAATTCGTATATCTTCCAGTTCAGATGGTGTTTCGGAATTAGATATACCAGAAATAATATCATTTAATAAGTTTTGTAAATCTTCCTTGAGTTCAGAAACCATAATTTATTTAAAACCTAATTCAATGAATTTGTAATAATCTATATTAGTTATTGGAAATTTAAAATATTAAGTAGAAGCAGACTTAGCCTTTGAAATTAATTCTTCAAACGCTAGTGGTTCGTAAACGGCTAAGTCCGATAAAATTTTTCTGTCAATTTCAATGCCAGCTAACTTAAGCCCATTCATAAAACTAGAATAAGTTAAACCATGCACACGAGAACCGGCATTAATTCTTTGTATCCAAAGACCCCTAAAATTACGTTTTTTGTTTCTACGGTCCCGATACGCATATTGGCTGGCTTTTTCAACAGCTTGATTTGCAACAGTAAATAAACTTTTTCTAGCACCATAGTAACCTTTTGCAGCTTTGATTACTTTTTGGTGCCTAGCATGAGTAGTAACACCTCTTTTTACTCTAGCCATAATTAACTCCTTTAAGCATAAGGTATAAATTGTTTAACAATTTTAGCGTCTGATTTGTTTAGTATCATTGTACCACGAGCTTGTCTTTTCATTTTTTGTGGTCTTTTACGAAGATTGTGACTCAGAAAAGCAGGGCTACCTTTAACCTTACCTGTTGATGTGACAGTAAATCTTTTTTTTGCGCCGCTTTTTGTTTTTAGTTTTGGCATTATAATCTCTTGTATTTAATTTTATTAAGCTTATACATAAGCAACTTAAAGTTAGCAACATAAAGTTGAACTTTATGATTTATATTTTGATTTTTACTATTTAGGTGCCAGGATCATTACCATCTGTCTTCCTTCTAATTTGGGTAATGTCTCAACTTTACATAGCAGTTCGGTATCTTCTTTAACTCTGTCTAAAATAGTTGCACCTAAAGTTTGATGAGCCATCTCTCTACCTCTAAATCTTAAAGTTATCTTAACTTTATCACCATTATCAATAAATTTTTTTACTTGTTTCATTTTTACTATAAAATCATTATTATCTATGTTCGGTCTTAATTTAATTTCTTTGACATCAATAATTTTTTGTTTTTTTCTTGCTTCATTTTTTCTTTTTTGAGCTTCGTATTTAAATTTACCATAATCAAGAATTTTACAAACTGGTGGGTCTACATTTGGTTGGATCTCTACCAGATCTAGATTTAAATTTTCAGCTAACTTTAGAGCTTGATTTATTGGTATAACACCTAATTGTTCACCGTCTGCTCCAATACAACGTACACTTTCCGCTTTTATCAATTCATTAATTCTAGGTCCATCTTTGCTAGGCGGGTTATTATTTAATCCAACTATATGAAAATCTCCTTTTTATATAATTTTCGAATACTATTACAACATTTTGATGAAATTTGTTAATAAATTAAAAAAAAAATTAGTTAACAAAGCAACAATTAATTTCAATTTTACTCATTTAGCAAATCAAGAAAGGGTATTTATAAAAAAATTTAATCAAAAAATATTTAAACTAAACAATTTTTATTTTCTTTTTCTTAATTATCTTTAGATTTGACTCATACCATCCACTTGTAACAAGTTTAAAATTGAAATTAATATGAAGCTAATATTATTTGCATCCGTTATATCTGAACTTTATCAAATGTAATATTAACATATACTGGATTCAGTTTTTTAGTTGACCTTAGCACAAAGTGTTATAATCTTAGAGATCTTTGCAATCAATGAATTTATGAGCAAAAACAAATAAAAATAATGAGAATCAAATTACAGCTCTACATAATTTTAAAAAACACCTTTGCTGTTCTTTTTTACGGCTTCATTTTAACGAATATTGGCCAACTCATCCAATTTCAAAACTCTTAATTATTGGAAAACATGAAAAAAGTTTACTACATCAATACTTTGAAAATTTATAGCTTCCTTAACCGTAAAGAAGAGATTCTGTAACATGATTACAATAACACTCCCCAATGGCAACACCCTCGAATTCGCTACTGGAACTTCATGTCTAGAAGTTGCAAAAAGTATTGCAAAATCCTTGGCCAAAGCCGCAGTTGCAGTTGATCTCGATAACCAGCTGCATGATTTGTCTTTTGCTTTAGAAAAAAATTGCGCAATGAATATCATTAAACGAGAAGATGATCGGGCATTGGAACTGATCCGACACGATGCAGCACATGTAATGGCTGAAGCGGTACAAAAACTATTCCCAGGAACACAAGTCACAATCGGCCCGACAATTGAAAACGGTTTTTATTATGATTTCTACCGTAAAGAACCTTTTTCAGCTGAAGATCTTCCCAAAATTGAAAAGAAAATGCGTCAGATCATTGAACAAAATCATCCCTTTACGCGTGAGATCTGGAGCCGTGCTGAAGCTATTGATTTTTTCAAAAACAAAGGGGAACGCTTCAAAGTGGAACTCATCGAAGATCTTCCAGAAGATGAAACGATAACAATTTACAAGCAAGGCGAATGGCTTGATTTATGCCGTGGGCCACATATGCCTAGCACTAAGTATATTGGCACAGCATTCAAACTGATGAAAGTTGCCGGTGCTTACTGGCGTGGCGATTCTAATAAGCCTATGCTCAGCAGGATTTATGGAACAGCCTGGCGTACTCAAGATGAGCTTGACACACATTTACATCAGTTGGAAGAGGCGGAAAAGCGTGACCACCGCAAAGTTGGCAAAGAAATGGAACTATTTCATTTTCAGGATGAAGCACCAGGACAGGTATTCTGGCACAACAATGGCTGGATAATTTATACAGAGCTTCTTGCCTATATGCGTCGCAAGGTACGTAATCATAACTATATAGAGGTTAATACACCACAAATGCTAGATTCACGTTTCTGGCAAGCCTCTGGCCACTGGGAAAAGTACCGTGAGAATATGTTTATTATCAATGACGACAACAAAGGTGAAAAGGACAAAAATCCTTATGCTTTGAAACCGATGAGTTGCCCTGGTAATGCTCAGCTTTATAATTATGGAGTTAAATCCTATCGCGACCTTCCCATACGCATGGCAGAATTTGGACGAGTGTTCCGGCAGGAAGCCTCTGGAGCACGCCATGGTCTTATGCGCGTTCAAGCCTTCACACAAGATGATGCACATATTTTTTGTTCAGATGAACAACTTGAAGATGAGGTCATTGCAATGTGCGATCTCATCAAAGAAGTCTACACCGATCTTGGCATGGCCAAAAATATCGTAATCAATTTCTCAACGCGCCCAGAAGAACGTATTGGATCGGATGAAGACTGGGATCGAGCTGAGGAAGCATTGCAGAAAGTACTTGAACGCATAGGCATGAAATGGATACTTAATGCTGGAGATGGTGCGTTTTATGCACCAAAACTTGATTTTATTCTCACAGATGCGATTGGCCGTGAGTGGCAATGTGGTACAATTCAAGTTGATATGAATATGCCAACTCGACTTGAAATGAGCTATACCGCTGTGGATGGTCAACGCCACACACCCCATATGATCCACAGAGCCATTCTTGGCTCCGTCGAGCGTTTTATAGGAGTTTTAATTGAGCATTATGCTGGCAAATTACCACTCTGGCTTGCACCAGTACAAGTTGTAGTAGCGACCATCACAAGTGATACTGAACGATATGCCAATAAAGTTAAAGATGATCTAGTAAAGGTTGGTATTCGGGCTAATTTGGATATACGCAATGAGAAAATTGGCTATAAAATACGAGACCATTCAAACAAAAAAGTACCTGTTATTTTCGTATTAGGAAAACAGGAAATCTTGGCGAATAGCGTTGCCATTCGTCGCCTCGGTTCTCAGGTTAATAAAATTATGAGTATTAAAGATGCAATAACTCTAATTAAAGATGAAGCAACTCCACCTGCATAAAACACTGGACCGTAGACAAAAATTTAAGTTATATTTATTTTCGTAGAGCTAATTGTTGATCTTATATTCTGCAATGCATTGTTTATATAATGATAAAGTTAACTTACACATCCTGTCATGGCTGTAATTTTTAGTCACGAACTTTTTTGCATATACACCAATCTTCTCTCTTTTAGATGGTTTTAAAGACAAAACATATGATATTTTTTTAGATAGGCTTTCAGTATTAACAGGCTCTGCTAAAAAACCATTTTTTCCGTCAATAATTGTTTCTGAGGCTCCTCCATGATCAAAAGCAATAGGTATTTTGCCCAAAGCCTGAGCCTCTAAAACAATTCTTCCAAAAGGTTCCGGCGTCAATGAAGGCATGACAATCAAATCACCTAAAATCATCGCTGCTTGAATATCCCTAGTTGAGTTAACAAGCTTGATCTTAGTCTCCAACTTTAATTTTAATATTTTCTTTATTAATATGTTTTGGAATTTTTGACTTCCGTCACCAGCTCCAATCAAAACGCATTGAAAATCATATTTAACTTTTGATAAAGCTTTTATGAGAACTAAATACCCTTTCCATAATGCAGGTCTTGCTGCCATAATTATAACAGGAAGATTATCTTTTAAATTTAAAAGCTTTGACTGTGCAATTATTCTTGCTGGATTAATTTGACTTGAGTTAAATAATTTCAAATCAACACCCCTATTAACTATTTTTATTTTATCACTTATCTCAGGAAAAGAAGCTTTTACGCTTTCTTCAATATGCTTTGAAATAGCGATAATCAAATTTCCTTTAGTTAAGATACTATTATAATATTTTTTAAAAAAATTGGATTTTCTAAATCTCATGTGAACTGAAGTAATTATTGGCACATCTAGGATTAATCCAAGAGGCATACCAATCCATGCAGGTGCTCGAGAACAAAAATGAATTAGATCTACATTCTCACTTTCTAAAACTCTTTTTAATTCACCTCTAATTTTAGTCCATTTTAATGGGTTTTTGGTATGTACATCAAGATTATAATGAATTCCACCGTTTCTAGTTATTTGAGAAACCATATGTCCACCAGATGAAATAACAATTGATCTAAAATTGTTTTCAACTAGTGCTTTAGAAATTTCTACAACTCCTCTTTCCACACCACCAGTATTTAAAGCTGGTAAAATCTGAGCTATAGTATATTTTTTTTTATTCATTTTATTCAACTTAAATCAAACGGATTTATAAATGACCAAATTTATTAATAGATTAGATAATAACACAATAGCATATAACCAATTAACCGGAAAAAACGAAGGTATTGTATTCTTAAGTGGTTTTAACTCAGATATGCAAGGTAAAAAAGCATTATATTTAGAAAAATGGGCAAAAGAGAATAATCATAGCTTTTTAAGGTTTGATTATTCAGGTCATGGTAAATCGTCAGGAACAATTGACACAACGTGTTTCTCTGATTGGTATCAGGATTCTGAGTATTTAATTAACAAACTTACTCAAGACAAACAAATTTTAGTTGGATCATCAATGGGCGCTTGGATTATGCTGATGTTAGCAAAACGAATTCCAAAAAAAATTTCTGCAATGATAGGTTTAGCTCCTGCTCCAGATTTTCCTAAACTTTTGATATGGGATAAAATGACAAGAGATGAGAAAAGAAAATTAGTAAAAAATCGAAAGACAACTATAAGATATGAAGATGGATCAAAAAATGATTTTTCATACAAATTAGTAAAAGATAGTTTTAAAAACCTTACTTTATCAAAGAGTATAACTTTTAATGGTCCTGTCTATTTATACCATGGTATCGCTGATAATGCCGTTCCTTTCGATTTAAGTATAAAGATAATCAACACATTTAAAGGAAGTAAAGATATCAAACTATTATTAGACAAAAACGCTGGACATAGGTTATCTGAAACAGATCAACTTAAAAATATCACAAATATAATTGAAGAAATAAAAACAAAAATATAGTTAAACATCAATATTATGATAGTTTTTATGGGGGTTAAGTCCAACTATTTGATCTTTAAATAATGTTTTAAATGAAGGTCTTGACTTAATTTTAAAATACCATTCTCTTATATTCTCATAACTACTTAAATTTAATAATCCTAAGTAATCCAAAACTGAGAAATTAGCTGCAGCTAGAAAATCTAAATAAGTTACCTCATCATGAATAAAATACTTTTTACTATTTAGTAAATAATTCAAATATTGGATATGAAAATCCAAATTACTAAGTGCTGCTCTTATATTTTCACTATTCGGGGTTATGTTATCTTCTATAATTGAAAATACTTTTTCATAAATAATTGGGTCAAAGACTTCCTTTTTAAAAATTACATCAAACCAATGGGCTAACCTATTCATTTCAGCTTTTTCTCTATAATTGTCTACATATAAGTAGGGTCTTAATTCAAGATCTTTAATATATTCGACACAAGCATTTGCTCCAATAATTGGAAAACCTTTTTCATTTACTAAAACTGGCAAATGACCAGCTGGATTAAGTTGAAGAAAATCTTTTTGTGGTTTCCAAATATTTTCTAGCTTTGTATTATATGTAATTTTATGTTCTTCTAAAATTAGCCGAATATATCTTGAAGACGAACATAAGTAATAGTGATAAAGGGTAATCATAATTTTAATTGTTTTGTAGAAATTAGTTTTTTTTATTGGATTATTAGCAAATAGTGTCTCTATTAATTTCTCTAATAAATAGTACGGTAAATTTTTATAGACATAGTGTTTAATCATCCATTTAAATTATTTAAATTATAAAAATCTAGTTTCAAATCAAAATATTATTATTCCATAATGTGAAGTAAATTGAAAAAACTCTATTAATTTGGTAATTCTGACTTTCCCATAAGAAACTCGTCGATAGATCTTGCACACTGCCTACCTTCTCTTATAGCCCAAACAACTAAAGATTGCCCTCGTCTTGAGTCGCCAGCAGCAAATAATTTATCAATAGATGTTTTATATTCTTTGTCATTAGCATCTAAATTGCCAGCTGGTGTAAGGTTAACACCTAAATTGTTTATTAAACCTTCATGAATTGGATGCACAAAACCCATAGCAAGTAATACAAGATCTGCTTTAAAAGAAAATTCAGTACCTGTAACCTCACTCATTTTCATTTTTCCATTATCATCTTTTGACCATTCAACTTTTACGCAATTTAGTTTACTTACTTTTCCGTCATGACCGTCAAATGATTTTGTTAAAACAGACCAATTTCTATCACAACCTTCTTGATGAGATGAAGAAGTTCTAAGTTTTAGAGGCCAATTAGGCCAGGTAAGTGCTTTATTTTCTTTTTCTGGTGGTTGATCTAGTAATTCGAGTTGTGTAACTGATTTGGCTCCTTGACGGTTAGAAGTACCAACACAATCAGATCCAGTATCTCCTCCACCAATTACAAGAACATTTTTTCCTTTTGCCGTAATTTCAATTTTTGGGTCAATGTGATTACCTGCAACTCTATCATTTTGTTGAGATAAGAACTCCATAGCAAAAGAAATACCCTTAAGCTCTCTACCCTTAACAGGTAAATCTCTTGGATTTTCTGATCCACCACAAAAAGCAATTGCATCAAAATTCTTGTTTATTTCTTCTATTTTTATATCTTTACCAATGTGAGAATTAACTCTGAATTCAACACCTTCGGCCTCCATTTGAGACATTCTTCTATCAATAAGATGTTTTTCCATTTTAAAATCAGGTATGCCAATTCTAAGAAGACCACCTATTCTCGCATTTTTTTCAAACACAACAACGGAATGACCTGCTCTAGCTAATTGTTGAGCACATGCTAAACCAGAAGGCCCAGAACCAATAACAGCTACTTTTTTACCAGTTTTTTTATTACTAATTACTGGTTTAATCCAACCTTCTTCCCAACCTTTATCTACAATGGAACATTCAATTGTTTTAATTGCTACAGGATTATCTGTAATATTCAAAGTACATGATGCTTCACATGGTGCTGGACAAATTCTACCCGTAAATTCAGGAAAATTATTCGTTGATTGCAATAGATTTAAAGCTTCTTTCCATTTATTATTGTAAATCATATCATTCCAATCAGGAATAAGATTGTTTACAGGACAGCCTTGGTGACAATATGGAATACCACAGTCCATACATCTAGCACCTTGCTCTGATACTTTGGTTTTATCAAGGGGAATTAAAAATTCTCTGAAATGTTTTATTCTGTCCTCAACCGGTTCATAATCTCTTTCAACTCGGTCTAATTCCATAAATCCAGTTACCTTACCCATATTATTCTCCAGCAATTCTATTTGGTACTTTATTATCTTCTTTGAGTTTTTGTTTTCTTTCGTTTAAAGCTTTCTTAAAATCGAAAGGGGTTATTTTATAAAAAAGGTTAAGATATTTACTCCAATCATCTAATATTAATCTGGCTTTTTCACTTTTAGTATATTTTAAATGTCTTTGAATTATTAATTTTAATCGTGCTTCGTCAAAATCCAGTAAATCATTATCAATATCTTTAGCTGAAGGAGAGCTCGAGTTTTTTAAACTCTGTAATTTCTCTAAACCTACCATAGCTTTATTGCACTTAGTATCAAATGTACCATCTTCGTCTAAAATATAAGCTATACCGCCAGACATTCCTGCTGCAAAATTTCTACCTGTTTTTCCAAGTATAATAACAACACCACCTGTCATATACTCGCATCCGTGATCTCCACAGCCTTCTACAACAGCAATAGCACCTGAGTTTCTAACTGCAAAACGTTCTCCTACAACTCCTCTTAGATAGCATTCACCTGAGATTGCGCCGTACAAAAGCGTATTTCCAGCAATTATATTATTTTCAGGAATAATTTTACTTGTTTCGTGAGGACTTACAGATATTCTACCACCTGACAGGCCTTTGCCTACATAATCGTTAGCATCACCATTTAAGTTAAAATTAACACCTTTTGATAACCAAGCTCCAAAACTTTGACCAGCATTCCCAGTAAAATTTACATTTATTGTATCCTTTGGCAATCCATTATGACCGTACTTTGTTGCTACAACTCCTGATAACATCCCACCAACAGTTCTGTTAGTATTAACAATTTTTGATGAAATATTTACTTTTATTTTATCTGATATAGCTTTTTTTGATTTTGAAATTAATTCATTATCGAGAGCAAGTTCTAAACTATGGTTTTGTTTTTTTGAATTATAGAAAGTCTCATCTTTTTCTTTTTCTAAGTTTACAATAAGTTTTCTTAAATCCAATCCGTGCGCTTTCCAATGTTCTTCTGCGCCATTAAAATCAATAAGATCTCTTCTTCCAATTAAATCGTTAAACTTTTTTATTCCAAGCTCTGCCATTATTTCTCTTACTTCATTAGCAATGAAAACAAAAAAATTTACGACATGGTCAGGTGTTCCAGTAAAATTTTTTCTAAGTTCTGGGTCTTGTGTAGCAACACCTACAGGACAAGTATTTAAGTGACATTTTCTCATCATTATACAACCTTCGGAAATAAGAGCGGCAGTTGCAAATCCAAATTCATCAGCACCCAAAATTGCTCCAATCACAACATCTCTTCCAGTTCTTAACCCTCCATCAACTTGAACAGCTATTCTTTCTCTTAATCCGTTCATGACAAGTGTTTGATGGGTTTCGGCTAAACCTGTCTCCCAAGGACCACCGGCATTTAACAATGATGTGATTGGACTTGCTCCAGTACCGCCATCATTTCCTGAAATAGTTACATGATCAGCATAAGCCTTACTAACTCCAGCTGCAACGGTTCCAACACCAATCTCAGATACAAGTTTTACAGAAACTCTAGCTTTTGGATTAACATTTTTAAGATCATGTATAAGTTGTGCTAAATCTTCAATTGAATAGATATCGTGATGAGGTGGTGGTGATATTAAACCAACACCTGGAGTTGAATGTCTAATTTTTGCAATAAATTCATCAACTTTTCCACCTGGAAGCTGTCCTCCTTCACCTGGCTTAGCGCCTTGTGCCATTTTGATCTGAATGTCGGTTGCGTTTGATAAATATTCAGTGGTAACTCCAAATCTTCCTGATGCTACTTGTTTTATTCTGGAGTTCATTGAATCACCATTAGCAAGAGGAACAAATCTTGAAGTCTCTTCTCCACCTTCTCCTGTGTTAGATCTTCCTCCTAGACGATTCATTGCAATTGCTAAGGTTGTATGAGCTTCTGTGGATATTGATCCAAGTGACATAGCACCTGTAGCAAATCTTTTAACTATTTCAGACGTAGGTTCTACCTCATCAATATTTATTGGCTTTGTTTTATTTGTGAACTTAAAAAGACCTCTTAAATTTTTTAATTTTATGGAGTGGTCATTAATTTTCTTTGAGTATTTTTTGAAAGTGCCATAATTAGCACTTCTAACTGAATGTTGAAGCATTCCAATAGTTTCTGGAGTCCAAACATGTTCTTCACCACGAATCCTAAAGCTCAAATCACCACCAACATCAAGATCATTAGACAATATTGGAGAATCGCCAAAAGCTAATTCATGTCTATTCTCTGTTTCTATTTGAATTTCTTTTAAATCAATACCTTCAACTTTTGATGACGTGCCGCAAAAATATCTATCAACAAGATTAGAAGAAAGACCCACTGCATCAAAAATTTGAGCACCAGAATAAGATTGATATGTAGAAATACCCATTTTAGACATAACTTTAAGCATGCCTTTTGTTACCGCTTTGATATATTTTGTGTAAGCTTCTTTTTCTTCAATTTCCTGATTATGATTTTTTATTATGTTTGATAAGGTATAAAACGCTAAGTATGGGTTTATTGCTTCTGCTCCATAACCTGCAAGAAGACATAGATCATGAACCCTTCTTGCTTCTCCAGTTTCTATTATTAACCCTACTTTAGTTCGTAAACCTTTTTTTATTAAATGATGATGTATTGAGCTCGTAGCAAGTAATGCTGGAATTGCAATATTGTTTTGATCAACTTCTCTATCTGATAAGATAATTATATTACAGGAATTGCTATTTATAACTCTTTCAGCTTCAATACAAATGCTTTGTAAAAAATTTTCAATTTTTAAATTTGGATTTTCTTTTTTATTATAACAGATGCTTAAAGTAACGGATCTTAAATTATTAGAGGTAAATTTATCTATATTTCTAATCTTTTCTATATCTAAATTATCTAATATTGGGTGATCAACCTCGATTAACTTTTGATTTTTACCTGATTTAGGATCAAGCAAATTTGGCCTTGGTCCAATAAAATTCATCAAAGACATTACCAACTCTTCTCGAATAGGGTCTATAGGAGGGTTTGTTACCTGAGCAAAATTTTGAAAAAAATAGTCATATAAAAGCCTGTTTTTATCTGATAGCGCTGCTAAGGGTATGTCTCTTCCCATTGATCCAATCGGATCTTGCCCCTCTAAAATCATTGGCTCAAGAAAAAATTTGAGATCTTCTTTGTTATACCCAAATGCTTGCTGTAAATCTAGTAATACACCATCTTCTGGCAATGTTTTATTTGTATTAAAATGAATTGATTTAATGTTAACTTTAGAATTTTTAACCCAATCGACATATGGATACAAATTAACTAAATTATCCTTAAGCTCTTCATCTGAAATTATTCTTTTTTCATTTAAATCAACCAGAAGCATTTTTCCTGGTTGTAACCGCCATTTTTTAACAATCTTATGCTCTGGAATATCTCTAAGGACACCTACTTCTGATGACATTATAACTAAGCCATCATCTGTTACGACATATCTAGCTGGTCTTAAACCATTGCGATCTAAAGTAGCAGCAACTTGAACACCATCAGTAAAAGCCATTGCAGCTGGTCCATCCCATGGCTCCATTAATGCAGAATAATATTCATAAAATGAAGATCTTTTTGGATCCATCAATAAGTTATCTTTCCAAGCTTCAGGTATCATTAGCATCATTGCATGGGGTAATGAATAACCACCCATTACAAGAAGTTCTAAAGCATTATCAAATGTTGCTGAGTCTGATGGTGATTTTTCTATAACTGGCCATAATTTCTTAAGATCATCTCCTAAAAGTTCAGAATACATGCTGTATCGTCTAGAGTTCATCCAGTTTGTATTTCCTTTGACAGTATTAATCTCACCATTATGACATAAATATCTAAAAGGTTGGGCAAGTCGCCAAGAAGGGAATGTGTTTGTTGAAAACCTCTGATGAAAAAGAGCTATAGCAGTTTTAAAATTCTTATTTTGAAAATCAATGTAAAATTTTGATAGGTTTGGTGCTAACACCATTCCTTTGAATATTATGGTTCTCGTTGAAAGTGAAACAATATAAAAATCATCGCAATCATCTTTTAATTCTTTTTGAAGTAAGAAAAGGCTTTGCTTTCTGATTACATATAATTTTCTTTGAAATTCTTTTTCATTTTTTGTGTTTTTTCCTTTTTGAATAAAAAATTGCCTAATGATTGGCGCATTATTTTTTACAGTTTCTCCTAAAACAGAATCATCAACAGGAACATCTCTCCATCCAATTAGAGATTGACCTTCTTTTTTAATTGCTTCTTCAACTGAATTGATTGCAGAATTAGCTCTACTTTTTTCTGGAGGCAGGAAAATCATCCCAACCCCATAGCTGCCAATTTCTGGAAGCTGAATATCAGCCTTTGAGAGTTCTTCTTTAAAAAAATCATGTGGTATTTGAATCAAAATACCAGCACCATCACCCGCTAATGGATCAGCTCCAATAGCACCTCTATGGTCAAGATTATGAACAATCTCCAAAGCTTGGTGAACTATATCATGTTTGGGTTCGTTTTTAATATTTGCAATAAAACCAAAACCACAATTTTCATGTTCATTGTCAGAATCATATAAACCATATTTGTCAGGAAAACCCATTTTGTTTAATTTTTTAATACTCATTTAAATCCCATAAATTCGTAAATCAGCCAATCGTTATTAAGACTTATTACACTTATTCCCTAATGAAGAAAGTGGAACATAGTGAATTTACATATAATTGTAAAATTAATCATTATATGTCAGATATGCATAAAATGCATTACAAAATTGATTAACAAATTAATTAATAATCTCTGCTTCTTTAATCATAAAATCCTTAAAGGCCCTAATTCTAGAATCATTTCTTAACTCATAATTAAAACATAAAGAAATTGACATTTTAGGACCTTCTAGTTGGGATAAAATTTCTGTTAATTCTATCATTTCAAATTCCATCCAATCTGGTAAAGAGGCTATTCCCATACCAACCTCTGTAGCCTTTGCTATACCATATATACTAGAAACCTCTAGAATTGGTTTTCTTGGTCTTTTATTTTCTTTTCCAATTGTTAACAGCCAATTCAGTCGATGTCTATCAAGAGGTGGTTGTGCATCTTCTCCATAAGATATTATTTTATGATTATCTAAATCAGTACTAGTTTTTGGATATCCATTTTTAGAAATATATTCATTTGATGCAAATATCTTATATCTACAGTTAGCTAATTTAATTTGAATATCGTCTTGAGAAACACTGGGTGTCATTCTAACCTCAATATCAGAGTTAAAATTGGTAACTCGAGGCTCAGAATCTCTTAGGCTAAGCGCAACATTTATTTCTGGAAATAAATTTTTGAATTTTGACATTCTGGGAGCAACCCATAAAGCTCCAAACGCATTTGTAGCAGTAACATTCAATCTACCCGAAGGAACGTCCATGTCCTGCAGAAGTTGATTGTGAGTCTTGCTTATATCTGAGGCTAAAATTTGAACAGAAGAAGATAATCTTATGCCGGCTTTAGTCATAGAAATACCATCTGAGTTTCTTAAAAAAAGCCTAACACCTAATTCGTTTTCTAGAGCCTTCATTTGTCTACTCAACGCAGACTGACTCATTTGTAAGATATAGGAAGCTT
>CACHEH010000002.1 GCA_902578805.1 uncultured SAR116 cluster alpha proteobacterium | reverse complement strand
TTTCATTTTAGGGACATATTGTTTTCATTAATCTACTCAATTCAATCGAGTCATTGACTAAATAACTTGCACCAGCTGAAGATAATAATTCCTTATTGTTATAACCCCATGTAACTCCTACACTAATGATACCGGCATTAACTCCTAATCCAATATCATTGATTGTATCGCCAATCATTACACATCGATCCTTTTTCACACCTAAATCATTCATTGCTTTAATTGCCATCGCTGGATTAGGTTTGGGTATATTTTCGTCTGTACTCATTGTTATATCAAAAATCTTTGATAAACCATGTTTTGCCAAACCATTTGTCAATCCAATTCTTGACTTATTGGTTGCAATTCCAATTAACCAATTAGTTTCTTTAAGTTCATTTAATAATTTTACTAATCCAGGGTATAATGGTTCATTTTGTAAACCTAATTTACCTTGTTCTGCATACCATGTTCTATAGGCATCCGAAATTTGTTCTGGTTTTACATTAAAACCTGGAGGCATATATTCATCTAGGGCAATCGCCAATGGCTTGCCAATATTTTCTCTAACTTTTTTTGGATCAGGGTCTGGTAATCCACACATTCTAAAAGCTTCGATAGCACCTTGAACAATCATTATCGCAGAGTCGACTATTGTTCCGTCATAATCAAATAAAGCTAATTTTAAATCCTCTGACAATTAATACTCTCCAACAATTAAATAAAAATATCATGTAATTTATTTGGTAATTTTAACCCTAAGAATTTTAGGTTTTGTTTAAAATCTTCTGAAACTTCTGCTGTAATAGTCTCACTCTCAGATATTCTAATTGAATAAGCGTGTAATTGTAAATTCTTAATATTATTTGGTACCCATTTAATCTGAGAAAGTTTTTTGTGATCGGGTAAATTTTGAGCGGACATATAAACTTCTGATAAACCTCTATATTTATTATCCCCAACTATAGGGGAATTTATATATTCTAGATGAACTCTTAATTGATGAGTCCGACCTGTTTTTGGATAAAGAGCAACTAAAGCCACACGTGATCCTACCTTATCTAAAACTTTATATTCAGTTATAGCTCTTTTACCTATATTTTGATCAACTGACATTCTTTGATAGTTTTTTTTACCAGATTTTGATAATGGCAAATCAATAGTGCCTATATCATCATTTGGACATGGAGAAACAATAGCCAGATATATTTTAATAATTTTTCTATCTTTAAACAAAGATGTAAATTTGTTAGCTGCTTTATTTTCTTTTGCAAGCAGCAATAAACCAGATGTATCTTTGTCAATTCTGTGGACAAGTTTTAGTAAAACATTATTCGTAGAAACACACTTGAGCATATCGTCAATATGGAACTTCTGCTTACTACCACCTTGCACCGCAAGACCGCTAGGTTTATTTATAGCAATATATTCACTTGTTTCTTGTATAAATATTTTTTTAAATAAGTTTTTATAATACTTTTCTTTTAATTTATTTATTTTTTTTACTTGAAAATGTTCATCAAAACTTATTTTTTCTGAATAGTTTAGTTCTTGCCCATAAGATACCTTAGTTGATGATTTAGCTTTTTTGCGATCTAATAAAATCATCCCAGACCTTAAAAACTTTTCTAAAACTGATTGATTTATCTGTCCCAATAGTCTTCTGATACATCTATCGAGTCGAGTGCCATGCTCTTTTTTAGGTATTTCAATATTCAACATTATTAATAACTATTTTCAATTATATTTGTCTATACTCCAAAAATCCATCCCTCTTTTTTTGATGAATTTGGAACATTCCATATTTTTGCGTCAGTTGATAAAAATCTTAATGCAGCTGACGAAATTATTGAGTCAGCATCATCTTGATCAGGACCACAAATAATTTGATTTTTTTTGAGGGGGTTTGAGTTGAAAAATTTTAATGATTTATTGATATTTTCTATTGTGTAACCTAATTTTTTTTCAGGTTTAATTTTGGAAAGTCTGAAATAATAAGTAGGAAAAATTTCAACAAGAACACTTTTACTTGAAAAATTTAGTTCATCGAAAGGCCAAATTTTGGTTTTATTTTTTAGCAAGTTAAGAATTCTCATACCCGCCAAAGTACCTGTTCCAACAGCACCAGGTCCGACACAATTAAAAGTTGGACTTGGTGAATGTGTTTTTTTCTTAGCAACTCTCTCCGTGGATCTTCTTCTACTTGAATAAAGGAAACCTTTCATTTTTGGTGAATTAAAAAATTTACCATAAGTATTATTTTCCCAAATCTCTCCACCATAAAAGTTTTTAGAATTTTTGTTTGCTGTCTCTATCAATTCCCATAATTTTTCTGAATTAAGAGGACCATCTTTTATACCTGGAAAAAAACTAAATCTGTCATAAAAAGGATATGAAAAAGCAAAGTCAAATCCTATCAAATTTCTTTGTAATTTAATTTCTTTATAAAGCCATTCTATTAGAGTTGATCTTGTCCAATATTTATTATCCAAGGGTTTAACTATAATTGGAGCTTTATTTCCTCTAATACATTCAGCAACACTAATTCCTTTTTGAAAACTATTTTTGTCGCCAGACCAATCTATTCCTATAAATTTATCAAAATGCATATTATACTCAAAAAAAAAACCGTTCATATTATTCGAACGGTTTTAAAATCTGTGTAGTACAAAAAATTACCCTGCAACTGCTTCTTTTTGTTCTTCTTCATTTTTATTACTACTCTGTTTCGGCCCGCTATCTTTACCTCGCGCATCTTCGTCTCTATCTACTAGTTCTAATACAGCCATTGCAGCGGCATCTCCATATCTAAATCCTGCCTTTAAAACTCTCGAATATCCTCCTTGTCTGTCTGCATATCTAGCTGCAAGATCGCCAAATAATTTTGAAACAATGTTGTTGTCTCTTAGGTGAGAGAAAGCTTGTCTTCTAGCATGCAAACTACCTTTTTTACCTAAAGTAATTAGTTTATCTATTATGGGTTTCATTGTTTTGGCTTTTGGCAAGGTTGTTATTATTTGCTCATGCTTAATTAAAGCCTGCGCCATGTTCTTAAACAGAGCCTTTCTGTGAGATGAAGTTCTGTTTAATTTTTTTCCCTTAATTCTATGTTTCATAATATACTCCTTAGGCTCTTGAGTTCAATTAGAATGGTTCTTCTATTCTTTTTACTAACTCTTCTATGTTTTCTGGAGGCCAATTTTCAATATCCATACCTAACTCTAAACCCATAACTTTTAGTACTTCTCTTATTTCATTTAAACTTTTTCTGCCAAAATTAGGAGTGCGTAACATTTCTGGCTCTGATCTTTGTACTAAATCACCAATATAAACAATATTGTCATTCTTAAGACAATTGGCGGATCTGACAGATAGTTCTAATTCATCTACTTTTCTGAGAAGATTTTTATTAAAAGGAAGATCTTCCAAGACCTCTGGAGCTTCTTCTTCTTCTGGTTCTTCAAAATTTATAAAGTTATTTAGTTGGTCTTGCATTATTCTAGCAGAAAATGCAACTGCATCTTCTGGTGAAACTGAACCATCCGTTGTTACTACTAATGACAATTTATCGTAATCAGTTTGTTGACCAACACGTGCATTATCAACATTGTACGAAACTTGGACTATTGGACTATATATTGCGTCAATCGGAATAACACCTATTGGTAGATCTTCTTTACGATTAAGTGATGACGAAACGTATCCTTTACCATTTTCCACAGTAAATTCTACAGACAATTTTGCGCCATTATCAAGAGTACAAATTTCATGATCCTTATTCATTATTTCAATTTCAGCGGGACATTCAATCATTCCAGCAGTTACAGTCTTTGGACCCTCAACATTAAGATTAATTTTCTTTATGCCATCATACTCCATTTTAACTTTAATACCTTTAACGTTTAAGATAATGTCTGTTAGGTCTTCCCTTACTCCAGGAATTGAAGAAAATTCATGCAAAACACCTTGCACTTGAATTGAAGTTATTGCTGTTCCCTGTAGTGATGACAGAAGAATTCTTCTTAAAGCATTGCCAATCGTTACACCATATCCTCTTTCAAGAGGCTCAGCGATTATAGTTGATGTGTTTTCGAGGTTGCTTTCCTCTTTAACATCTAATTTAGATGGTTTAATTATCTCTTTCCAATTCTTTTCAATCATGATTACTCTCTGTAAATAAAAAAATAGTTATAAGTTCTTTGATTTTACTTTAGACTCTTCTACGTTTTTTTGGCCTACATCCATTATGTGGTATTGGTGTTACATCTCTTATTGAATTAACTTGAAAACCAATGGTTTGTAGTGCTCTCAAGGCTGATTCTCTACCTGAACCTGGACCTTGAACTTGTATATCGACTGTCTTCACACCGTGTTCTGAAGCCTTCTTCCCCGCGTCTTCAGCCGCCAGTTGAGCGGCATACGGAGTTGATTTTCTAGAACCCTTAAAACCCATAGTACCAGAAGAGGACCAGGAAATAGCGTTTCCCTGTATATCAGTGATTGTTACAACTGTGTTATTGAATGATGAATTAACATGGACTACAGCATTAGTCACATTCTTTTTTTCTTTCCGACGAATTCTAGTTTGCGTAGGTTGTTTAGCCATTATTATAAGCTCTCCTTCTAAAAGATTATTTCTTTTTTCCTGCAATAGCTTTGGCAGGACCTTTTCTTGTTCTAGCATTTGTATGGGTTCTTTGACCTCTTACTGGAAGGTTTTTTCTATGCCTAAGGCCTCTCAAACAACCCAAATCTAAATATCTTTTTATATCCATCGAAGTTTTTCTTCTTAAGTCACCCTCAACAAGATAGTCTGTGTCGATTAAATCTCTTATCTTAGTAAGTTCATCTTCAGATAAATTATTAATTCTTTTATTTTCTGAAATTCCAACTTTTTTGCATATGTTTTTTGAACTTGTCAATCCAATACCATGAACATATGTAAGAGCAACGTGAACTCTTTTATTAGTTGGAACATTAACTCCTGCAATACGCGCCACTAGCCTCTCCTTTTTCTAATTGAGATCTATTTAAAGTAAATAGATCGCGGATTATAATGTTAACCGAACAACAGTCAACAGTATAATCAACATAATATACTTAATATATCTTTTGATACTTTTTCTATATCTTGCATTCCATTAACACTATGGAGCTTTTTTAATTCTCTATAATATTCTAACACGGGTAAAGTTTCATTTTTATAAACATTTATTCTGTTTTTTAGTATTTTAGAATTGTCATCATCTCTTGTAGTTTTGCTTTCTGCTGCTCTTTTTATTATTCTTTTTAACAAAAGGTCTTCATTTACATTAATTTCAATTACATTATCAATTTTTAAGTTTAAATTTTTTAAAACCAAATCTAAATTAACTGCTTGTTTATAAGTCCTTGGAAAACCGTCCAGAATAAAACCATTTTTACAATCTTCACTTGTAATTCTTTTTTCAATCATTGACATTATAATTTCATCTGAAATTAAATCTCCTCTTTCCATAATAGATTTCACAGCATCACCTAAATCAGATCCTGATTTAATTTCCTCTCTTAACATGTCACCAGTTGAGATCTGAACAATACTGAATTTATCAATTAATAATTTTGCTTGTGTCCCTTTACCAGCACCAGGAGGTCCGAAAAGTATTAAATTCATTTAACGTCTCCCACCTCTTAAGTTAGTTTTTTTAATTAGACCTGCATATCTATGAGCAATCAAGTGCGATTGAGCTTGTGAAACGGTATCCATAGAGACTGTGACCACGATTAATAAGCTTGTTCCACCTAAATAAAATGGAATTGAATATTTTGATATTAAAATTTCAGGCAAAATGCAGACAGCTGCAAGATATGTTGCTCCAATAGCTGTCAATCTAGTTAAAACAAAATCTAAGTAATCTGCTGTTGGGGGACCTGGTCTTATTCCTGGAACATAACCACCATTTTTTTTAAGATTATCAGCAGTTTCATCTGGATTAAAAACAATGGCTGTGTAGAAAAATGCAAAAAATACAATTAATCCAATATATAGAGCTAAATAAAGAGGTTGCCCTCTACCAAAGTAAGAATTTAAAGTTAATACCCAATCAGGACTAGTACTATCTAAGCCAGAAAATGACGATAAGGAAGTTGGTAGAAGTAATAAAGCAGAAGCAAAAATTGGGGGTATAACACCTGGAACATTTATTTTTAAGGGCAAGTGAGAAGAGTCTCCGGCAAACATTTTATTGCCCATTTGCCTTTTTGGATATTGTACTATTATTTTTCTTTGTGAGCGTTCAATAAAAACAATGAAAACAATTACTGAAATAGCAAGGATAAAAATCGCAATTATTAAAAAAGTGGAAATTGAGCCTGTTCTACCTTGTTCTAAAATTTGTGCAAGTGCCCTGGGTAATTCCGCAATTATCCCAGCAAATATAATTAAAGAGACACCGTTACCTATACCTCGCGAGGTGATTTGTTCACCTAACCATAGCAAAAACATAACAGACCCGACTAACGTTACAACTGTAGTAACTTTAAAAAAAATACCTGGATTGTTTACAAGTGAACCTGATGCACCAGAAGTTCCCTCAAGAGCCACAGCAAATCCATACGCTTGGACAGTAGCTAGTAACACTGTAAGATATCTAGTATATTGATTAATGGTTTTTCTTCCAGTTTCGCCCTCTTTTTTTAGCTGAGACATTTGTGGAGATATTGAAGTCATAAGTTGCATAATTATTGATGCAGAAATGTATGGAAGTATTGTTAGAGCAAAAATGGTCATTCTACCCAAAGCACCACCAGAAAACATATTAAACATTCCTAGAACACCACTATTTGTGTTGTTAACAATTTCTGACAATGCAACAGCATTTATTCCTGGTACAGGTATATATGTGCCTAGCCTATATATAATCAACGCACCAAGTGTAAATAAAATTCTTTGGCGTAGCTCGGTAGCTTGACCTAAGATACCAAACATACTCTCATTTGCCATAAATTAATCCTCAGACTTTTTTTCTTTAATTGATTTAGTTTTTGTTTCGCCAAAAATATTTATAGAACCACCAATTTTTTCAATTTTTTGTTTAGCTGCATTAGAAGAAGCAGTGACTTCTATGTCAATTTTATTTTTTAAAACACCTTTAGCTAGAAGCTTTATCCCAATTTTTTTTGATTTAACTAATCCCAAGTCTAAAAAGGTTTTTTGATTTATTGTTTTACTAGGGTCAATTTGTTTTTTATCTATAAGTATTTGTAACCTATCCAAATTCAACTCTACAAAGTTTACTTTATTTATATTAGTAAAACCTCTTTTTGGTAACCTTCTATGAATTGGCATCTGACCACCTTCAAACCCTTTGATTGACACACCAGATCTTGCTTTTTGGCCTTTATGTCCTTTACCAGAAGTTTTACCAGTTCCTGAACCAATACCTCTACCAATTCTCTTACGGGTCTTAATTGAACCAGTGTTATCTTTTATTTCATTAAGCTTCATTACTATCTCCTACCTAGAAAAAATTTAATTAACTTCGACTAGGTGTTTAACTTTACTTATCATACCTCTTATTGATGGTGTATCTTCTAATTCCTTAGTTCTACCTATCTTATTTAGACCAAGACCAATTAATGTTTGTTTTTGATATAACTGCCTACCTATTGGACTTTTCTTTTGTGTAACAATAATTCTATTTTTATTTGACATTATTTATTCCTATTCAATATTAGCATTAGAAGACTTCTCAGATTTTAACTTGTTTCCAAAAATTTCAGCAACTTTTTTGCTTCGTTTATTAGCTATATTTCTCGGAGAATTCATCGAAGAAAAAGCATCAAAAGTTGCTTTAATCATATTATGTGGGTTAGAAGTTCCTATTGACTTTGCTACAACATCTTGAACACCTAAAGTTTCAAATACTGCTCTCATGGGACCACCAGCTATTATACCGGTTCCAGAAGGGGCAGTCCTGAGTACAACCCTTCCAGCACCAAAATGTCCTTTCATATCATGATGCAATGTTCTACCTTCTTTTAATGGTACCTTTACCATATTTTTTTTTGCATCGTCAGTTGCTTTTTTAATGGCTTCTGGAACTTCTTTCGCTTTTCCAGTTCCAAACCCAACCTTTCCTCTTTGGTCTCCCACAACGACAAGAGCTGCAAACCCAAAACGTCTACCACCTTTTACAACTTTTGCTACCCTATTAATCCCAACCAATTTGTCGATTAAGTCAGTATCGTCTTTATTATTCTTCTTATCTTGTTTTTCAATTTTTGACATGAACAACCCCTAAAATATTAAACCACCATCCCTAGCAGCTTCTGCCAGATTTTTTACTCTGCCATGATAAATATATCCACCTCTATCAAATACAACGTTTTTAATACCTTTTTTTATAGCTTTTTCAGCTATTAATTTTCCAACAACCGTTGCAACCTCTTTAGTCCCACAATTTATAAACTGTTTTTTTACATTATTTTCAAGACTGGATGCAGATGTAATAGTTACACCATTGATGTCATCAATAATTTGACTATAAATGTGACGACTGGATCTAAAAACTGATAATCTTAGTTTTCCATTCAACCTTTTTTTTAAAGCTCTTCTATTTCTTTTTTGTCTTCTATAATGTAAAGATAAAGAACTACTCATTTTAACCTCTATTTCTTTTTGCCTTCTTTTCTTAAAATAAATTCATTGCTGTACCTTATACCTTTTCCTTTAAAAGGTTCTGGTGGTCTCTTAGAGCGCACCATTGCTGCAAATTCTCCTAGTTTTTGTTTATCTGCGCTAGAAATTGTAAACTTTGTATTACCTTCCATTTTAATTGAGATATTTTTAGGTATCTCTATTTCAACCACATGACTCAAACCTAGATTCAAAGTTAGTTTGTTTCCCTGAAGCGCTCCCCTGTAACCAACTCCTACAATTTCCATTTCTTTTTCAAAACCAATGTTTACACCTTGAATAGCATTATTTATTAGTGCTCTAGTAGTACCCCAAAGTGCTTTATTTCTTGAATTTTTGTCTTTGAGCTCTACTTTAACAACTTTTTGGTCTATAACTACATCAACTATTTCACTTATTGGAGCACTAAGTTCGCCCTTACTGCCTTTAGCTAAAAATTGATTATCCATTTTCTTAACTTCAACACCGTCTGGGACGTTGATAATTGCTTGGCCAACTCTTGACATCAATATACTCCTAAAATACTTGACAAAGAACTTCTCCACCAACGTGAGCTGCTCGTGCTTCATTATCACTCATTACACCTCTGGGGGTAGATAAAATTGATATACCAAGACCATTATATGATCTTGGTAAATCCTTAATACTCGAGTATACTCTTCTTCCAGGCGTTGATACTCTTTTAATCTCACTTATAACTGGTCTACCTTCATAATATTTTAATTCTATTTTGAATTCATGAATACCTGGTCGTTTTTCAAACTGAGAAAAATTACGTATATATCCCTCTCTTTTAAGAACATCCAACACATTTGCTCTAAATCTCGATGCAGGCGCCTCAACAACCGCCATATTAGCTGATTGACCATTTCTAATCCTAGTGAGCATATCGCCAAGTGTATCACTCATTGACATAATTTATACCTTTCTACCAACTTGATTTTACCATACCCGGAATTTGACCAGATAGAGCTAATTCCCTTAAAGCTATTCGAGACATTTTAACTTTTCTATAATACCCTCGAGGTCTACCTGTAATTAAACATCTGTTTCTCAATCTTACTCTTGCTCCATTTCTAGGCATCTCAGATAGCTTTAGTTGTGCCTCAAACCGTTGCTCCATAGATATTGATTTATCGTTACATATAGCTTTTAAGCGATCTCTTCTTGATTTATTTTTTTTAAATTGTTTTTCTTTATTCAAGTTTTTTTGGATAGCACTTTTTTTTGCCATCTTTATCTCCTAGTTAAATTGATTAATTATTAAAAGGGAAATCAAACCCAATTAATAGCTCTTTAGCCTCTTCATCCGATTTGGCAGATGTTACAAAAATTATATCCATACCTCTAACTGAATCTACATTATCATATTCAATTTCGGGAAAGACATATTGTTCTTTTAACCCCAATGCATAATTTCCATTACCATCAAAACTTTTTGAATTAACACCTCTAAAATCTCTGACTCTGGGTAATGCAATATTTATAAAACGGTCAACAAATTCATACATTTTATTTTTTCTCAAGGTAACCTTTACTCCAATTGGCATTCCCTCTCTAAGCTTAAAACTTGCATTAGCTTTTTTTGATTTAGTAACAACAGGCTTTTGTCCTGATATAGCTGCTAATTCTTTAACTGCAATATCAATTTTTTTAGTATCCTTTACCGCCTCGCCAACTCCCATATTTATTACAACTTTTTCAAGTTTAGGTATCTCAAAGTCATTTTTATACTTGAATTTAGTTTTTAGTGTACCAACTATCTCTTTTTTATACTTTTCTTGTAATCTCACATCCATTTTAAGCTCCAAATTACTTATCTAACAATGAACCAGATAACACTGATAACCTTTTTTTAACACCATCTTTAAACTCATACTTAATTCTAGTAGCCTTGCCGCTCTCGGGATCTAAGTGTGCAACATTTGAGATGTGTATAGATGCTTCTTTTTCTTCGATTTTACCTGGGCTTTCTTGAGTTGCTTTTCTATGGTGCTTGACAATATTAACTCCCTCTACAACAACCCTGTCATTAGATTTATTTACTAATATAACATTACCTGTTTTACCTTTGTCTTTCCCAGTTATAACAATTACATTATCACCAGTTTTAATCTTAAATTTTTTATTCATTAAAGAACCTCCGGGGCAAGTGAGACAATTTTCATAAACTTTCTGCTTCGTAACTCACGAGTAACTGGACCAAAAATACGTGTTCCAATTGGTTCATTACTTTTATTAACCAAAACAGCGGCATTCTTATCAAACCTAATACAAGATCCATCATTTCTTCTGACTTCTTTTGATGTTCTAACTATAACCGCTCTATGAACGTCACCTTTTTTAACTCTACCTCTTGGTATGGCTTCTTTGATAGAAACAACAATAACATCTCCAACAGCTGCGGTTTTTCGACCTGAACCGCCCAAAACTTTGATACACTGAACTTTTCTTGCCCCAGAATTATCAGCAACATCAAGATTGCTCTGCATTTGTATCATCATATGTCTCCACTAATTAATATATTACTTCAAAACGTTTATTTTTTGAAATAGGGGTGCATTCCCTTATACTAACAACATCACCAACTTTAAATTTGTTTTCGCTATCATGTGCAGAGAATTTTTTTGATTTTGTCACAAATTTTTTATACATCGGATGCATAATTTTTCTTTCCACAAGAACAGTAACAGTTTTATCTGATTTATTACTAGTTACTTTACCTGTTAAAATTCTTTTCGGCATAATTTATTTCCCTGATTTTATAGTTGTTGAAAGACTGTTTAAAATAGTTTTAATACAGGCTATTTCTCTACGAATAAATTTAAACCTTGCAGGATTTTCGTTTTGTCCATTACTAACTTGAAATCTAAGATTAAATTGCTCTTTTCTTAGAATTTTCAATTTTTCTTTTAACTCATCAGTAGTTTTTGTTTTTAAATCCTTAGGTTTATATTTTGCCATCTGAATATCTCCAATTATTCGCCTAGTCTTTTAACAACTTTAGTATGCATTGGTAATTTAGCGGCAGCTAGACTCAGAGCCTCTTTAGCATCATCTTCAGAAACACCATCTAACTCAAACATGATTCTGCCCGGTTTTACTCTACAGATCCAATAATCTGGAGAACCTTTACCTTTACCCATTCTTACTTCCGCAGGTTTAGTAGATACAGGCACATCTGGGAATATTCTTATCCATACCCTGCCTGCACGTCGCAGATGCCTAGTTATTGCTCTTCTAGCAGCTTCGATTTGTCTTGCTGTTACTCTTTCTGGTTGAACTGCTTTTAATCCGAATGAACCAAAATTTAATTTTGTACCACCTTTAGCTAAACCATGAATTCTACCTTTGTGAGCTTTTCTAAATTTTGTTCTTTTTGGTTGTAACATTCTTTACCCCTGATCCACATTTTTCAAACTGGATCCTTTAATGGCATTACCCATTCTCTTATCCTGAGCCATTGGGTCATGCTCCATGACTTCTCCTTTAAAAATCCAGACTTTAATACCAGTAGCTCCATATGTTGTAAAAGCGGTGGCTTCACCATAATCTACGTCTGCTCTAAGAGTATGTAATGGAACTCTACCTTCTCTGTACCACTCAGTTCTGGCTATTTCAGCACCACCAAGTCTTCCCGCACAATTAATCCTAACACCTTCAGCGCCTAATCTTATTGCACTTTGAACAGCTCTTTTCATTGCTCTCCTGAAAGCAACCCTTCTCTCAAGTTGTTGCGCAATACCATCTGCAACTAATTTAGCATCTAGCTCAGGCTTTCTAATTTCGATTATATTTAAGCTTACTTCAGCATTAATTTTTTTGCTCAATTCGTTCTTAAGAGTTTCTATATCTTGCCCTTTTTTTCCAATAACTAGTCCAGGTCTCCCTGCATAAATAGAAATTCTAGCTCTCCCAGCTGGTCTTTCAATAATTATTTTGCTAATAGCTGCTGCTTTAAGTTTTTCAAATAAATATTTTCTTAATTGAATATCTTGGTGAAGCAATTCACCGTATGATTTGCCACCAAACCATCTTGAATCCCAAGTTCGATTTACACCTAACCTAAATCCCACTGGTTGAGTCTTCTGCCCCATAATTAGCTACCTTCCTGTTCAGATAATAAAATGGTTAAATGAGAAAAAGGCTTGATAATTTTTGCACCTCGTCCTCTAGCCCTTGCACGGAAGCGCTTCATTACAACACCTTTGCCAACATACGCCTCTTTAACAATTAATTTATCAATATCTAATGAATGGTTATTTTCAGCATTGGCAATTGCTGACCTTAGTGCTTTTTCCACGGTGTTAGAAATTCTTCTCTTAGAAAATTGCAAGATAGAAATTGCCTTCGAAGCATTCTGTTTTCTAATCATCTGAGCAACCAAATTTAACTTCTGAGGACTCACTCTTATATTTTTAAGCACCACTTTTGCCTCATTGTCTGCTTCTCTTCGTATATTTTTGCCACTACCCATCTTATCTCCTATCGCTTGGACTTTTTGTCTGCAGTATGACCATAATATGTTCTAGTGGGAGAAAATTCACCTAACTTATGCCCAACCATAGCTTCAGTAACTGTCACAGGGATGAATTTTTTGCCATTATAAACACCGAAAGTCAAACCAACAAATTGAGGCATAACTGTAGATCTTCTTGACCAAGTTTTAATAACGTCGTTTCTACCAGAATCTCTGGCGACTTCGGCTTTTTTAAGCAAATATCCGTCTACAAACGGGCCCTTCCATATAGATCTTGACATAACTTTTACCTTATATTTTTCGTCTTCTAATTATTAATTTATCCGTTCTCTTATTATTTCTTGTTCTATATCCTTTAGTAGGTTTCCCCCATGGAGTAACAGGATGCCTTCCACCTGAGGTCCTTCCTTCACCACCACCATGAGGATGATCAACTGGGTTCATGGCAACACCTCTAACGGAAGGTCGTTTTCCTAACCATCTATTTCTACCAGCTTTACCCAAATTAGTATTTTGATTATCTTGATTTGAAACTGCTCCGATTGTACATAGACAAGAAGATAAAACAAATCTAACTTCACCTGACATTAGTCTAAGAATTGAATAAGATAGATCTTTACCTATCAACTGAGCATAAGATCCTGCAGATCTTGCAATCTGCCCACCTTTTCCTGGTTTAAGCTCTACATTATGAACAACAGTGCCGACCGGAACAGATGAAAGAGGCATACAATTACCTGGTTTTATATCAGCTTTATTAGAAGATACAATTTGATCACCTACACCCAATCTCTGAGGGGCTATAATATAACTTTGTTCGTTATCTTCATATTTAATTAATGCAATGTAACTAGATCTATTTGGGTCATATTCTATGCGCTCTACAGTACCCATAATATCCAATTTTTTTCGCTTAAAATCAACTAACCTGTATCGCCTTTTGTGACCCCCACCTCTGTGCCACATTGTAATTTTTCCAGAATTATTTCTACCACCAGATTTATTAATTCCTTCAGTTAATTTTTTTACTGGTTTACCTTTGTATAGGTCAGATTTATCAACTAAAACCAATCCTCTTTGTCCAGGTGTATTAGGTTTGTATTGCTTTAATGCCATCTTAAACTCCTGCAGACAAATCAATAGTATTACCCGGAGCAAGAGTTACTATTGCTTTTTTGGTGTTGGTTCGTTTTCCTAAAAAACCTTTGAACCTTTTATACTTTCCTTTAACTAATATCGTGTTAACTGTTTGAACTTTTACAGAAAATATTTTTTCAATAGATAGTTTCACCTCTAATTTATTAGCATTAACAGGCACTGAAAAAACTATTTTATTATATTCTGAAAGTTGAGTAGATTTTTCTGTCACCAAGGGATTTAAAATAACCTGATATGCCTTGTTTTGACTTAACTTTAACTCATTTTTTTTTCTAGGCCTAACACTCATAACAAACGCTCCTCAACGAGCTTTAATGCATCATCTATTATAATCAAATTATCTTTTTTAACTATGTCATAAACGTTTAACCCGTTATGAGAGAGAATATCTAAATTTTTAATATTATTTGCGGCTCTTATAAATTTATCGTCAACATCATTACCAGCTATTATGAGTGCGTTATTAATACCCATTTTATCTAAATTATTCTTAAGTGTTGAAGTTTTACCATCACTTTTTGATGTTTCTAATATTATAATTTTACCCAATTTAAATTTATTAGATAACGCTGATTTCAAACCTAATTTTCTTACCTTTTTATTAATATTATGCGCATGAGAGTGAACAACAGGACCATGCGCCATACCACCACCCCTAAATTGTGATACAGATCCTGATCCGTGTCTAGCCTTACCTGTACCCTTTTGCTTATACATTTTAGCTGTTGTCATTTTCACATCACTACGTGTCTGGACAGAATGATTACCAGACCTTCTTTTAGCTAACTGCCATCTAATTACCCTAGCTATTATATCTTCCCTAGGTTCTATACCAAAGATTTTTTGGTTAAGTGTAATATCTTTGCCTGATTTATTACCTAAACTTAAAGACTTAATTTTCAATTTTAGCTCCTTCTATTTCAGATGTAGTTACCTTTTCTTCATCCAGATTTAGAGATGGAACATCATTATCTTTTTTGTTTTCATTACGCAAACCAGCTGGAAAGGGAGCATTTTCAGGGGTTTTATATTTAATTGCATCACTTAAGAGCACTACGCCATTTTTTGAACCTGGAACAGATCCTTCTACTAAGATTATATCATTATCTTCAAATAGTTTAACAACTTTTAGATTTTGAGTTGTTATTCTTACATTACCATATTGACCAGCCATTTTTTTACCCTTCCAAGTCCTACCCGGATCCTGACTGTTTCCAGTTGAACCATGTGATCTATGGCTTATAGAAACACCATGTGAGGCTTGCATACCTCCAAAATTATGCCTTTTCATTGCACCTGAAAAACCTTTACCCTGTGAAATACCAACTACATCAACCTTTTGGCCAGCTATGAAATGGTTTGCGCTTAATTTATCACCAACCTTCAAAATTGCGTCTTGACTTACCCTAAATTCAGCAATCTTTTCCTTCGGATGAATTTTAGCCTTTGCAAATAAGCCTTTAAGTGGTTTAGTTATATTTTTTGGTGCTTTGTTACAAAAGCCTAGTTGAACTGCTGTATATCCATCTTTTTCTAAAGTTTTAATGGACAAAACTTCTACATCCTCCATTCTTAGAACAGTGACTGGAACATGTTCACCATTAGTGTTGAATACACGCGACATTCCCAATTTTCTTGCAACAACTCCACAACGCATAGTAATATCCTTAAATTTTAATTTCCACATCAACACCTGAAGCTAAATCTAATTTCATTAGCGCATCAACAGTTTGAGGTGTAGGCTCAACAATATCAAGCACACGTTTATGAGTTCTAATCTCGAACTGTTCGCGGCTTTTTTTATCAACATGCGGACCTTTTAAAACGGTAAATCTATTTAATGAAGTTGGAAGAGGAATAGGACCACGAATTTTAGCCCCCGTTCTTCTAGCTGTATTAACAATTTCAGAAGTAGACTGATCCAATATTCTATGGTCGAATGCTTTTAATCTAATTCTAATATTTTGATTATCCATTAAATCCTCTAATCTATTATAAGATTTTTTCCTAATTAAGCTTCAATACTTGATACAACGCCAGCACCTACAGTTCTTCCACCCTCTCTGATCGCAAATCTAAGTCCTTCGTCCATTGCAATTGGGGTAATTAACTCTACCGAAATTGCTATATTATCTCCAGGCATTACCATTTCTGTTCCCGAAGGTAATTCAACAGCACCAGTCACGTCAGTTGTTCTAAAATAAAATTGTGGACGATAGTTAGTAAAAAATGGAGTATGTCTGCCGCCTTCATCTTTTGTTAAAATATAAGCCTCACCTTTAAATTTAGAATAAGGTTTTATTGAGCCAGGTGCAGATAATACTTGACCACGCTCAACTTCTTCTCTTTTTGTTCCTCTTAATAAAACTCCAACATTGTCACCAGCTTCACCAGAATCCAGTAACTTACGGAACATTTCAACCCCTGTACATGTTGTCTTGGCTGTTTCTTTAATTCCAACTATCTCTATCTCTTCACCAACCTTAATAATACCTCGCTCAACACGGCCAGTTACAACTGTGCCTCTACCTGATATAGAAAAAACATCTTCAATAGGCATTAAAAAAGGTTTATCTTTATCACGCTCAGGCTGAGGGATATAAGAATCTACCGCAGCCATCAACTCCGTAATTGAGTTGACACCAATAGCTTCATCACGACCCTCAAGTGCTGCTAACGCGCTACCTTTAATGATAGGGATGTCATCGCCAGGAAACTCATAACTACTTAATAACTCACGAATTTCTAGCTCAACTAATTCTAATAATTCTTCATCATCAACTTGATCAACTTTGTTCATATAAACAACTAAAGAAGGAACACCAACTTGGCGAGCTAAAAGAATATGTTCTTTAGTTTGTGGCATAGGACCATCTGCAGCATTAACAACTAATATAGCACCATCCATTTGAGCAGCGCCAGTAATCATATTTTTGACATAGTCTGCATGACCTGGGCAATCAACATGTGCATAATGACGATTCTCTGTTTCATATTCAACATGAGCAGTGGAAATAGTAATACCTCTCTCCCTTTCTTCAGGAGCTTTGTCTATCTGGTCATAAGCAGAAAAGTCAGCACGACCTGCATCAGCCATGACTTTTGTAATTGCTGCTGTTAAGGTAGTTTTACCATGATCTACATGACCAATTGTACCTATGTTTACATGTGGTTTACTACGATCAAATTTTTCTTTAGACATCTTTTATGACCTTTCTTTTAAAATTTTATCTATGCTAGCTTTGCTTTTACTTCGTCAGCAACTGCTTGTGGAACTTGATCATAATGATCAAAAATCATTGTATACTGAGCCCTACCTTGACTCATGGATCTTAAATTGTTTACGTAACCAAACATATTAGCTAATGGTACCATCGCATTAATAACTTGTGCATTACCTCTAGCGTCCATTCCATTAACTTGCCCTCTCCTACTATTTAAATCACCAATAATATCACCCATATATTCCTCGGGTGTAACGCATTCTACTTTCATAATTGGTTCAAGCAAAACAGGTGAGGCTTTTGTCATACCTTCTCTAAAAGCTGCTCTCGATGCGATTTCAAAAGCCATAACAGATGAGTCAACATCGTGGAATGCACCATCATGCAGATTAACTTTAAAGTCAATTGCTGGAAAACCAGCAATAATTCCAGATTCTTTTGCTTGCACAAGACCTTTTTCAACACCTGGTATATATTCTGTTGGTATATTTCCCCCTTTTATAGAATTAATAAATTCAAAATCTTGATCAGGGTTAGGTGAAAAAGTCATTTTAACTCTAGCGAATTGCCCTGAACCACCAGATTGTTTTTTGTGTGTATAATCAACCTCAACCTCTTTTGTTATTGTCTCTCTGTAAGCAACTTGTGGTGCCCCTATGTTAGCCTCAACCTTGAATTCTCTTTTAAGCCTATCTATTAAAATGTCTAAATGAAGTTCACCCATTCCTTTCATAATTGTTTGTCCAGATTCTAAATCGGTTGAGACCTGAAATGAAGGATCTTCGGCAGCAAGCCTTGCCAAGCCTGTGGACATCTTTTCTTGATCGTTTTTAGACTTTGGTTCAACAGCAATTTCTATAACAGGATTTGGAAAAGACATAGTTTCTAAAACTACAGGTTTAACAGGATCACATAACGTATCACCTGTAGTGGTTTCTTTCATACCGGCTAGAGCGACAATGTCACCAGCAAAAGCCTCATCTATTTCTTCTCTGTTATTGGAGTGCATCATCATCATTCTTCCAACACGCTCTTTTTTACCTTTGGTTGAATTCAATAAAGAATCACCTTTTTTAATAGATCCAGAATATATTCTTAAAAAAGTAAGTGAACCTACAAAAGGATCATTCATTATTTTAAAGGCTAAACCAGAGAAAGGCTCTTGATCACTAGCTTTCCTTTCAATGTTTCGATTTTCTGATTTGTCTCCGGGAAGAAAACCAAGATAGGCTGGAACATCAAGAGGATCAGGAAGATAATCGATAACGGAGTTAAGCATTGTTTGTACACCTTTGTTTTTAAATGCTGACCCACATAATATTGGAACAAAATCCATTGCCAATGTACCTTTTCTAATTAAATTTCTCAATGCGATTTCGTCTGGTTCTTCACCTTCTAAATACTTTTCCATCCATTCATCATCTTGCTCAACAGCTAATTCTATAAGGTCAGCTCTCATTTTTTTAGCTTTTTCAATCAACTCTTCTCGTATCTCACGAATTGTCCAGGAAGCACCTAAGTCTTCAGAGTCCCAAACCCATTCTTTCATGGAGACTAAATCAACTAATCCAGAAAAATCATTCTCAGAACCTATAGGCAAGTTTATAGGTAATGGAGTAGCACCTGTTCTGTCTTTTACCATACTTACACATTTAAAAAAATCAGCACCGATTTTATCCATTTTATTAACAAATACAATTCTAGGAACTTTATATCTATCAGCTTGTCTCCATACTGTTTCTGTTTGAGGTTCAATACCGGCATTAGCGTCAAGAACAACAACAGCACCGTCTAAAACTGCTAAAGAACGCTCAACTTCTATTGTAAAGTCTACGTGACCAGGGGTGTCGATAATATTAAATCTAAATTTAGCTTCATTTTCCGATGAACCGTAAGATTTGTCAAAATCTTTACCATTTTCAGTCCTAGTCCAAAAACAAGTTGTTGCAGCGGATGTAATTGTAATACCACGTTCTTGTTCTTGCTCCATCCAATCCATAGTTGCATTACCGTCATGAACCTCACCAATTTTATGAGATCTACCGGTGTAGAAGAGAACTCTCTCTGAAGTCGTAGTTTTACCAGCATCAATGTGTGCAATTATGCCAAAATTTCTATATCTATTTAAATTGTATCCACGAGCCATTTTTTTTCCTATTTGTGCTACCAACGATAGTGTGAAAAAGCTTTATTAGCTTCTGCCATTTTATGTGTGTCTTCTTTCTTTTTTACAGAAGCACCTCTGTTTGAAGATGCATCAATAAGTTCACCACTAAGTCTTTCTGTCATTGAATTTTCTGATCTATTTCTACTGCTGTTTATAAGCCATCTAATTGCTAAGGCCAAAGCTCTATCAGATCGCACTTCAACTGGCACTTGGTATGTTGCTCCCCCAACCCGCCTAGACCTGACCTCAAGCTGTGGCTGAACATTATCAAGCGCTTCATGAAATACTTTTATAGGCTCAGATCCAACTTTTTTTTCAATAAAATCAAAGGCATTGTAAACAATTTTTTCAGCAGTAGAACGTTTACCGTCGTACATAAGACAGGATGTAAATTTTGAAACAATCTTGTCATTAAATTTTGGATCAGGCATAACTTCTCTTTTTTCAGCTTTTCTTCTTCTAGACATAAAATTATCCTTTACTTAGGTCGTTTAGCGCCATATTTTGACCGTCGTTGACGTCTATCCGCAACACCTTGAGTATCCAAGGTTCCACGGATAACGTGGTATCTAACACCTGGTAGATCTTTAACCCTTCCACCTCGTATCATTACAACTGAATGCTCTTGCAGGTTATGACCTTCACCAGGAATGTAAGAAGTGACTTCAAAACCATTAGTTAGCCTTACTCTAGCAACTTTTCTAAGCGCAGAATTAGGTTTTTTTGGTGTAGTTGTATAAACGCGAGTACAAACTCCACGCTTTTGGGGACAAGACTGCATTGCAGGCACTTTGGTTTTATTAGTTGGCCTAATTCTTCCATGCCTTATCAGCTGATTAATTGTAGGCATATATTATTCCTTTTTTTAACTAATGAGATTTATAATTCATTAGAAGTAAACTGATTAATGAGCTAGCGTCTAATTAAAATTACAACCAGAACTCAAGTTTGCGAATTGTATTCCTAACTAACAAAATGGTCAAGAATAAAAATATAAAATAAATAAATTATTTTGTTTTTAATCATTCAACCTTATCTGCATTTTCATCAATAGAGAAATCTTCTTCATTTTTCATATTTTCTAATATATCTTTATCTCTCCGATGAGCAGTCATCCTCAATTTGTTAACAATAGAGCCTGTGCCTGCAGGAACCAACCGACCAACTATCACATTTTCTTTTAGGCCTGATAGCATATCAGATTTACCAGATACAGCTGCTTCAGTTAACACCCTAGTTGTTTCTTGAAAAGAAGCCGCTGATATAAAACTTTCTGTTTGTAAACTAGCCTTTGTTATACCAAGTAAAACAGACACACCTTTTGCAGGTTCAAGATTATCTTTTAATGCTTGTTCATTTGCACGTTTGAATTCTAACCTGTTTACATGTTCTCCGTTTAAAAAAGTTGTATCACCATGATCAGTTATCTCTATTTTTTGTAGCATTTGTCTTACTATAACTTCAATATGCTTATCGTTGATTTTAACACCCTGCAGTCTGTAGACATCCTGTACCTCCTTAACTAAATAATCTGCTAAAGCCTCAATTCCAAGAATATTTAATATATCGTGAGGAACAGGGCTACCATCAATTATCATATCTCCTTTTCTTATAAAGTCACCTTCTTGAACGGCTAAAAGCTTACCTTTTGGAACCATGTATTCAACAGGATCTGTTTCACTATCTTGTGGAACTACCCTAATCCTTCTTTTTGCTTTGTAATCAGCTCCAAATTCAACTACACCGTCACTTTCTGAGATAATTGCAAAATCTTTTGGTTTCCTTGCTTCAAAAAGTTCAGCAACTCTAGGTAGACCTCCTGTAATGTCTCTTGTCTTAGAACTTTCACGAGGTATCCGGGCCAAAACAGATCCAGCTTTAACTTTACTCTTGTTTTCAACACTCAATACAGCATTCATAGACATAAAATATCTGGCCTCTAAGCCGTTTGGTAAATTTATCACTTCGCCACTTTCATCTCTCAAAGTTATGCGTGGACGAAGGTTAGATCCTCCAGGTTGTTGCTTCCAATCCATAACCACTCTGCTACCAATACCTGTAGTTTCGTCTATTATTTCTCTCATTGAAACACCTTCAACAAGATCAACGTAGTGGGCCGTTCCTTCTTTTTCGGTTATGATAGGTATAGTATACGGGTCCCATTCAGCTAATATTTCACCTGCCTTAACTTCAGTTCCATCTTTTTGTAATAATTTCGATCCATATTGCAGTCGATATCGTGCTTTTTCTCTTCCTTGGTTGTCCAAAATGATCATCTCTGAAGATCTTGAAAGAACAACCTCACTACCTTCATCAGTCGTTACTAAGGAAGTGTTATCTAGACGAATTTTACCATCAAAAGGTGCTTCAATTTTGGACTGTTCAGCACCACGTTGAGCAGCACCACCAATATGAAAAGTTCTCATAGTAAGTTGTGTGCCAGGTTCACCGATAGATTGAGCTGCTATTACACCCACAGCTTCACCAATATTTACAGGCGTACCCCTTGCTAGATCTCTTCCATAACATGCGGCACATATTCCTGGTTGTGTATTACATGTAAGTGCAGATCTTACTTTAACTTGATCAATGCCCGCTAATTCAATTTTTTCAATATCATCTTCTGAAATAATCGTACCTTTATTTATGATAATTGAATTATCTTTGGCATTTACAATTTCTGTTGCTGTGGTTCTACCCAAGATCCTTTCAGCAAGAGGTTCTATAATGTCTCCACCTTCAATTACTGCCCTCATTACAAAACCATTCTCAGTACCGCAATCTTCTTCAGTAACTATACAATCTTGCGCAACATCAACCAACCTTCGAGTTAAATAACCAGAATTTGCTGTTTTTAAAGCTGTGTCAGCTAAACCTTTTCTAGCTCCATGTGTGGAATTAAAATATTCAAGAACATTAAGACCATCTTTGAATGATGATTTTATAGGGGTTTCTATAATTTCTCCGGAGGGCTTTGCCATAAGTCCTCGCATACCAGCTAATTGTTTTATTTGAGCTGCAGAACCTCTGGCCCCGGAATGTGCCATCATCCAAACAGAATTAACTGGTTCTCCAGTCTTAGTAGTTGAAATATTTTTCATCATTTCAGCAGCCACATCGTCAGAACATTTAGACCAAACATCAACAACTTTATTATATTTTTCACCTTGAGTAATTAAACCATCTTGATACTGTTGTTCAAAGTCTTTAACCTGTTTTTCAGCTTTTGACATTAATTCAACTTTTGCTGTAGGTGTTTCAAGATCAGATATACCAAAGGATATACCAGCAGTACAGGCATGCTTAAAACCCATTGCCATTAATTTATCACAAAAAATCACGGTATCTTTTTGGCCACAATGTCTATAAACATAATCGATTACATCCGTAACTTCTTTTTTTGTCATCAATTTGTTTATTGTATTGTAATCAACAGAGTGGTGTGCAGGTAGTAATGTTGATAATTTTGCCCTTCCTGGAGTAGTATCAACTAATTTGGTAGTTTTATTTCCCTCGTTGTCAAATATATCAACTCTTACTTTTACTTTTGCTTGTAAATGTACTTGTGAACTGTCCAGTGCCATTAAAACTTCAGTTGGTGATGAAAAAACCATACCTTCACCTTTTTGAGAGTTGCTTATCATAGACAAATAATATAATCCCAAAATTATATCTTGAGATGGAACAATAATAGGCTTACCACTTGAAGGTGAAAGTATATTATTAGTAGACATCATAAGTACTCTCGCCTCTAGTTGGGCTTCAAGGGAAAGAGGAACATGAACTGCCATCTGATCACCATCAAAATCAGCATTAAATGCAGTACAAACAAGAGGATGTAAATTAATTGCTTTACCCTCTATTAAAACTGGTTCGAATGCTTGAATACCTAATCTATGTAAAGTCGGAGCTCTATTTAACATAACAGGATGTTCTCTTATTACCTCTTCCAAAATATCCCAAACCTCTGGTCTTTCTTTTTCGACCATCCTTTTAGCAGCTTTAACAGTGCTTGCTAAACCATAAAGCTCCAATTTAGAATATATGAAAGGCTTAAATAGCTCCAAAGCCATTTTTTTTGGAAGACCGCATTGATGCAACTTTAAATCAGGACCAACGACAATCACTGATCTTCCTGAATAGTCAACCCTTTTACCCAAAAGATTTTGTCTGAATCTTCCTTGCTTACCTTTAAGCATGTCTGAAAGAGATTTTAAAGGCCTTTTGTTAACTCCAGTTATAACTCGACCTCTTCTACCATTATCAAACAAGGCGTCAACAGATTCTTGTAACATCCTTTTTTCATTACGTATAATAATGTCAGGAGCTCTTAGTTCAATTAATCTTTTAAGGCGATTGTTACGATTTATAACACGTCTATACAAATCATTGAGATCTGAGGTGGCAAATCTACCACCATCTAATGGGACTAATGGTCTAAGTTCAGGTGGTATAACAGGAATAACGTCCAGGATCATCCATTCAGGTTTTGCTCCTGATTGTAAAAATGATTCTATAAGTTTTAGCCTCTTTACTAGTTTTTTTCTTTTTATTTCTGATCCTGTTTTAGCAAGATCTTCCCTAACTTTTACAACTTCTTCTTCAAGATTCATATCAACTAAGATTTTCTTTATAGCTTCTGCACCAATCGACACCTCAAAGCTCTCATCTCCAAACTCATCAAGAGAGTTTTCGTAATCTTCTTCACTAAGCAGTTGACCTTTATTTAAAGACGTAAGACCAGGTTCTGTTACAATGAAATATTCAAAATAGAGAACTCTTTCAAGATCTTTTAGTGTCATATCGACAAGCAATCCTATTCTTGATGGTAATGACTTAAGAAACCAAATATGAGCAACAGGAGCAGCTAAATCAATATGTCCCATTCTTTCTCTTCGCACTTTAGAAAGAGTAACTTCAACGCCACATTTTTCACAAATAATGCCGCGGTATTTCATTCTCTTATATTTACCACATAAACATTCATAATCTCTAACCGGACCAAAAATTTTAGCACAAAAAAGTCCATCACGTTCAGGTTTAAAAGTTCTATAGTTTATTGTTTCAGGTTTTCTAATCTCACCAAACGACCAACTTTTAATTGCATCAGGTGAAGCAATAGAAATACTTATGTGGTCAAAACTTTGAGTTGATCCTGTTTGCCCAAATGTGTTTATAAGTTCATTCATTTGTGTTTCCAATCTTTTATGAAATGTTTTTTATTAATCTACTAAATCCATGTTAACGTTAAGGCCCAATGACTTTAATTCTTTAATTAAAACATTGAATGATTCTGGAATTCCAGCTTCAAAATCGTCATCTCCTCTAATAATAGACTCATAAACTTTAGTCCTACCTGAAACGTCATCAGATTTAACTGTAAGCATTTCTTGAAGAGTATACGCTGCTCCATAAGCTTCAAGAGCCCATACTTCCATCTCACCAAACCTTTGACCTCCGAATTGAGCTTTGCCACCTAGAGGCTGTTGAGTAACTAGTGAATATGGCCCAATAGATCTTGCATGAATTTTATCGTCAACTAAATGATGAAGTTTTAACATATAAATATAACCTACCGTCACTTTTCTATCAAAAACCTCTCCAGTTCTACCATCAGTTAACCAGACCTGCCCAGTTTCGTCTAAATCGGCTAATTTTAAAATTTCTCTAACATCTGTTTCACTTGCTCCATCAAAAACAGGGGTTGCCATAGGGACACCTCTAGAAAGATTCTGAGCTTGTTGAAGAATAGAAGGGTTATCAAGTTTAGAAAAATCAGATTTATATTGTTTATCACCGTAAATTTGTGAAAGAAATTTTCTGATATTTCCATCATTTGTGTTTTTATCATCAAATAACATCTTCCCAATTTTATTTCCTAGACCTGCGGCGGCCCACCCTAGATGAGTTTCTAATATTTGGCCAACATTCATTCGAGACGGAACTCCCAATGGATTTAAAACCACATCAACCGGTGTGCCATCATCCAAATAGGGCATATCCTCTGATGGAATAATCTTAGAAATCACACCTTTATTTCCATGTCTGCCAGCCATTTTATCACCGGACTGTAATTTTCTTTTTACAGCAACAAAAACTTTAACCATCTTCATAACACCAGGAAGCAATTCATCTCCCCTTTGAAGTTTATCTACTCTATCATTAAACCTGTTCTCTAAGGTTTTTATAACACCTTCGAAATGATTAGATAACTTTTCAATTTGTTTCTGAATTTTTTCATTGTCTACTGAAATGGATCTTATTTCTGATCGTGAAAGATTATCTATCATATCATTAGATATAATCTCACCAGTTTTTATTATTTTTGTTGACGAACTATTAACCTTTTGATTAGTAATTAATTCTTTTAAGCGACCGTAATAGCCTTTCTCTAGTATTTCTTTTTCATCGTCGCGGTCTTTTGCAAATCTTTCAATTTCAGCTCTTTCAATTGCTCTTGCTCTTTCATCTTTTTCAATACCTCTTCTTGAAAAAACTCTTACATCAACAACAGTTCCAGATACACCAGGCGGTACTTTTAAAGATGTGTCTCGAACATCCGAAGCTTTTTCTCCAAAAATAGCTCTCAGCAACTTTTCCTCGGGGGTCATTGGACTTTCGCCTTTGGGGGTAACTTTTCCAACCATTATATCTCCAGGCCTAACTTCTGCTCCAATGTATATCATTCCAGCTTCATCTAAATTTCTAAGGGCTTCTTCACCAATATTAGGTATATCACGAGTTATTTCTTCTTGACCTAACTTAGTATCTCTAGCCATCACTTCGAATTCTTCAATGTGAATTGACGAAAATACGTCATCTTTTACTATTCTCTCAGAAATTAGAATTGAATCTTCAAAATTATATCCATTCCATGGCATAAATGCGACAAGGACGTTTCTACCAAGAGCTAACTCACCATCTTCAGTAGCTGGTCCGTCAGCAATAATATCACCATAATTTATTAAATCACCAACTTGAACTAATGGTCTTTGGTTAATACAAGTATTTTGGTTACTTCTTTGAAACTTTAATAACGAATATATGTCAACGGGACTGACATCAGACTCATCTGTAGTGTTGGCTCTAATTACAATTCTAGTTGCATCCACTTGATCAACAACACCTGACCTTCTAGCAACTAATGTAACGCCTGAATCTTGTGCAACAGTTGACTCAATGCCGGTTCCAACAAGGGGACTTTCTGATTTCACTAAGGGTACAGCTTGCCTCATCATATTTGAACCCATTAAAGCCCTATTCGCATCATCATTTTCTAAAAATGGGATCAGAGCTGAAGCTACGGAAACTAATTGTTTTGGAGAAACATCCATAAGATTAATATCTCCTGGATTAGCTAGTCCAATATCCCCACCCTTTCTTACTGGTAATAATTCGCCAGTAAAGTTATTAGAATTATCTAATTCAGCATTAGCTTGAGCGATCGTAAATTTACTTTCTTCAATTGCAGAAATATAAACAACTTCATTTGTAACATTACCGTCTTGAACTTTTCTGTAAGGTGTTTCTATAAATCCATATTGGTTGATTTGAGCAAATGTTGCCAATGAATTAATTAATCCGATATTTGGTCCTTCAGGAGTTTCAATAGGGCATATCCTTCCATAATGAGTTGGATGTACATCTCTTACTTCAAAACCTGCCCGTTCACGAGTTAATCCACCTGGTCCAAGTGCTGAAACTCTTCTTTTATGTGTAATTTCAGATAGCGGATTGGTTTGATCCATAAATTGAGATAATTGACTTGAACCAAAAAATTCTCTGAGTGAAGCAGCAGCTGGTTTTGCGTTTATAAGATCTTGAGGCATTAAATTTTCAATCTCATTAGCAGAACTCATTCTTTCTTTAATTGCTCTTTCCATTCTTGAAAGACCAACACGATATTGATTTTCAAGCAATTCTCCGACAGATCTTACTCTTCTATTTCCTAAATGATCAATATCATCAATCTCGCCATGTCCATCTTTAAGAGAAAGGAGTTCTTTAACAATGGCTAGGATATCGATTTTTCTGAGAACCCTGATAGAGTCATCGACCTCTAGATCCAACCGAGCAGACATTTTTACTCTTCCAACAGCGGATAAATCATATCTTTCTTCATCAAAAAACAGGCTATTAAAGAGAATTTCGGCAGTTTCAGGTGCAGGAGGCTCACCTGGACGCATAACTCTGTAAATATCAACCAAAGCCTCTTCTCTAGTGGTATTTTTATCTAAAGCTAAAGTGTTTCTTATCCAAGGTCCAACAGATGAATTATCTATAGATAAAACTTTCAAATTAGTTAAGTTGTTAATCTTAAATATTTTAATAAAATCTTCTGTAATTTCGTCACCAGCTTCAGCATAAATCTCACCAGTATTTTCATTGATAATGTCTTCAGCTAAATATTTTCCAATTAGCTCTTGTTCCTGCACTACTATTGATTTAAGGTCATTATCTAATAGTTTTTTTATGTTTATTTGTGTAATTTTATCACCAGATTTAGCAACAACCTTATTTTTTTTTGCATCAACTAGATCAAAATTAAGCCTTTGACCTTTATAGTTATTTGGCAAAAAGTCTGTTATCCATTTATTTTCGTCAAATTTAAACATTTGAAATTCGTAAAAATAGTTTAATATGTCTTCCCTCGTCATACCAATAAGCTTATCTCTATCAGGTTCGTAATTATTTTTTATACACTCCTTCAGATATTTCTCTGATGTATCATCCAACAAACCCATTAAAAAGGTAGTGCATGGTAGTTTCCTTTTTCTATCAATCCTAACATTCAATATATCTTTAGGATCAAACTCAAAATCTAACCATGAGCCTCTGTAAGGAATCACTCTTGCTGCAAAAAGATATTTTCCTGAGGCATGTGTTTTCCCTTTATCATGGTCAAAAAATACACCTGGCGATCTATGCATTTGTGAAACAATTACTCTTTCAGTACCATTAACTACAAAAGTACCATTAGGTGTCATAAGTGGCATATCACCCATGTAAACATCTTGTTCTTTCATATCCCTTATAGATTTCGCACCCGTGTCTGAGTCTAAATCCCATACTATTAACCTTAAAGTTAGTCTCAGTGGTGAGGCATAAGTTAACCCACGCTGATGACATTCATCAACATCGTATTTAGGATTTTCTAAAGTGTAAGAAACAAATTCGAGCATGGATCTACCCACAAAGTCTTTTATGGGAAACACAGAATTAAACACAGCTTGTAAACCCACATCAATTCTTTCATCTGATGGAATATACATTTGTAAGAATTGTTCGTATGAATTTCTCTGTACCTCAATTAGATTAGGCATTTTAGCAACTTCACTAATTCTACCAAATGTTCTTCTTTTTCTTCTTCTATTCAATAAAGTACTCTGCTGAACTGACATTTATGATCCCTTTTAATCAAAAAAAATTTACAACTACATAACTGTATTAATAAACAAGCTTAAAATAAATTAAGCTTGTATATATTATTTTGTATAAAATAAATGTTACTTAATCTCGACTGAAGCACCTGCTTCTTCAAGTTTGCCTTTAATTTCATTAGCTTCAGCTTCCGGGATACCTTCTTTAACTAGTGAAGGCGCAGCTTCCACTAAATCTTTTGCTTCTTTAAGTCCTAAACCAGTAACAGCTCTAACTTCTTTGATAACATTGATTTTTTTATCACCAACTGCAGTCAATGAAACAGAAAATTCTGTTTTTGCCTCTGCAGAAGCAGATGCTTCTTCACCACCTGCGACAGCTGCAACTGCAACAGGAGCAGCGGCTGAAACCCCCCATTTTTCCTCTAATATTTTTGCCAAGTCAGCCGCTTCTAATACAGTTAATGAGCTCAAATCATCTGCTATTTTTTGTAAATCTGCCATATTTTTTTCTCCTAAGATTAATATTATTGTTGTTGTGATTTTTGTAAAATAGTTCTTAGTACCTTAGTCGATGGTTCTTTTGTTAATCTTGTAATCTTTGAAGCCGGAGCTTGAAGAAGACTAACAAGTTTACCTCTAAGGTCATTTAGACTAGGAAGCTTAGCTAGAGCTTCCACGTCATGTTTGGTTAGCGGTTTATCTTCTAAACCTCCACCAATTATAACTAACTTTTCATTTTCTTTAGCAAAATCCACCAAAACCTTTGCTGCCATTACAGGATCTTTAGACGAACCAATAGCTGTGGGTCCACTAAACATTTTGTCCATGTGCTGATATTTTGTGTCTTTTAATGCCAATTGTGTAATTTTGTTTTTAGTGACTTTAAAATAACAATTATCATTACGCATTTTATTTCGAAGATCTGTGCTTTCTGCGACAGTTAGACCCACACAATGAACAACCACAATAGAAGCTGAATCTTCAAATGTATGTCGCAAGGTTTTGACTAAATCGGTCTTCTCGTTTCTATTCACCGATATGCCTCCACTTTTTAGTTTGGACAAGTCAGTCCAAACGATTGTTGCAGTTAAGGTAATAAATTACCCACGGCCCGTCCTACCAAAATAGGCAATTAATTGCCTTCCTTGTCTATGTAGGATATTAAGAAATTATCACCTACAGTCTTGGACAGGATCAGTCTAATTTAGACTGACAGAGGATAATAAAATCTAAATACCCTCTAAATAAATATATAACTTTGGTTATATATCTATATTAATACCAACTCCCATTGTTGAGCTGATAGATATTTTTTTTATAAAAATACCTTTTGCCCCAGAGGGCCTAGCCTTTTTAATTGTTTCAATAAAGGAATTAACATTTTGAATTAATTTATCTGAGCCAAAGCTTATTTTGCCAATACCAGCTTGTACTATACCATTTTTTTCAGCACGATACTGTATTTGACCAGATTTTGCAGCCTCAACTGCTGCTTTTACATCTGCAGTAACTGTTCCAAGTTTAGGATTTGGCATCAATCCTTTTGGACCAAGTATCTTTCCTATTCTTCCTACAATACCCATCATATCTGGAGTAGATACAACTCTGTCATAGTTAAGATTTCCTTTTTGCATGTCATCAGCTAAATCTTCTGCACCAACCACGTCGGCCCCAGCTGATCTAGCTTCTTCAGCTTTTTTATCTTTTGCAAAAACAGCGACCTTCATTTCTTTTCCGTTTCCATTAGGTAAAGAGATTACACCTCTCACCATCTGATCAGCATGCCTTGGATCAATTCCCAAATTCATTGATATTTCAATAGTTTCGTCAAAATTGTCTCTTTTCTTTTCAACAAAAAAATTAACAGCATCTTTTACGTTAAAAGATTTATTTTCAATATTTTTATACAAATCAGAAATATACTTTCCTTTTTTCATAATTCTACTCCAAAACTTCAAATCCCATTGATCTTGCAGATCCTTTTACCATTTCTATTGCACCGTCTATGCTAGAGGCATTTAAATCTTTCATTTTATTTTCAGCTATTTCTCTAATTTGCTCAATTTTTATTGAACCACCAATTACTCTTCCAGGTTCACTTGAACCTTTATCTTTTCCAATTGCTTTTTTTAAAAAATATGAAACTGGAGGAGTTTTAGTAATAAAACTAAAACTTTTATCAGAAAAAACAGTTATTACAACAGGTATAGGCATGTTTTTTTCAAGAGTTTCAGTGGAAGCATTAAACGCTTTACAAAACTCCATAATGTTTACACCCCTTTGACCTAGTGCTGGTCCAACAGGAGGAGATGGATTTGCTCCACCAGCTGGGATATTCAATTTGATATAACCATCTATTTTCTTTGCCATTTTATCCTCCGCAACATATGTATGTTGCTTTTATTATATTTTTTCAACTTGACTATATTCAAGATCTACTGGTGTTGATCTGCCGAAAATAGATACAGCTACTTTTAATCTTGATTTGTCTTCATCAATTTCTTCAACTAACCCATTAAAACTTTGAAAGGGGCCGTCTGAAACTCTTACTTCTTCACCTACTTCGTAAATTACACTTGATCTAGGACGATCAATTCCTTCGCTTATCTGATCGATTAATCTATTAGCTTCTGCTTCGCTTATTGGAACTGGTTTCCCCTTAGATCCAAGAAAACCAGTTACTTTCGGTTGTCCTTTAATTAAATGCCAGGTTTCATCGGTCATTTCCATTTTTATTAATATATATCCAGGAAAAAACTTTTTTTCAGTTTGTACTTTAGCTCCCCTTCTAATTTCAACAACCTCTTCTGTAGGAAGTAAAACTTCTTCAATAAGAGAACCCATATCTTTTGTAACTATTTGTTCTTCGATGCTCTGACAAACTTTTTTTTCTGAACCCGAAAAAACGTGAACTACATACCATTTTTTAGCCATCACAATTTCCAATGATAAAAAACAAAATTAAATATAACAACTCTTAATTACCAAGACTTAACAAAAATTCAACTGTACTTGAAAGCAAAAGATCAACTAAAAGAAAAAACAAAGATGCTATTAAAGCCATAACTAAGACACTTAAAGAGGCGTACATTGTTTCTCGTCTTGTTGCCCAAGTTACTCTTCTTATTTCTTGTCTGACCTGCCTTACAAATTGTGCGGGATTTGTTTTAGCCATGGGAAGCCTTTCATGCAAGAACAAAAATGATTATTTACATTTTTTTTTTTTTAAAGTCAAAGCTAATAATTATTATTTATAAATTTTTATGTTGGCAGGAGTGGAGGGACTCGAACCCCCAACCCCCGGTTTTGGAGACCGGTGCTCTACCAATTGAGCTACACTCCTAAATAATAACTCTTTTCTCAGGATCAAACTTATATTTTTTCCTAATTAAGCTTCAATACTTGATACAACGCCAGCACCTACAGTTCTTCCACCCTCTCTGATCGCAAATCTAAGTCCTTCGTCCATTGCAATTGGGGTAATTAACTCTACCGAAATTGCTATATTATCTCCAGGCATTACCATTTCTGTTCCCGAAGGTAATTCAACAGCACCAGTCACGTCAGTTGTTCTAAAATAAAATTGTGGACGATAGTTAGTAAAAAATGGAGTATGTCTGCCGCCTTCATCTTTTGTTAAAATATAAGCCTCACCTTTAAATTTAGAATAAGGTTTTATTGAGCCAGGTGCAGATAATACTTGACCACGCTCAACTTCTTCTCTTTTTGTTCCTCTTAATAAAACTCCAACATTGTCACCAGCTTCACCAGAATCCAGTAACTTACGGAACATTTCAACCCCTGTACATGTTGTCTTGGCTGTTTCTTTAATTCCAACTATCTCTATCTCTTCACCAACCTTAATAATACCTCGCTCAACACGGCCAGTTACAACTGTGCCTCTACCTGATATAGAAAAAACATCTTCAATAGGCATTAAAAAAGGTTTATCTTTATCACGCTCAGGCTGAGGGATATAAGAATCTACCGCAGCCATCAACTCCGTAATTGAGTTGACACCAATAGCTTCATCACGACCCTCAAGTGCTGCTAACGCGCTACCTTTAATGATAGGGATGTCATCGCCAGGAAACTCATAACTACTTAATAACTCACGAATTTCTAGCTCAACTAATTCTAATAATTCTTCATCATCAACTTGATCAACTTTGTTCATATAAACAACTAAAGAAGGAACACCAACTTGGCGAGCTAAAAGAATATGTTCTTTAGTTTGTGGCATAGGACCATCTGCAGCATTAACAACTAATATAGCACCATCCATTTGAGCAGCGCCAGTAATCATATTTTTGACATAGTCTGCATGACCTGGGCAATCAACATGTGCATAATGACGATTCTCTGTTTCATATTCAACATGAGCAGTGGAAATAGTAATACCTCTCTCCCTTTCTTCAGGAGCTTTGTCTATCTGGTCATAAGCAGAAAAGTCAGCACGACCTGCATCAGCCATGACTTTTGTAATTGCTGCTGTTAAGGTAGTTTTACCATGATCTACATGACCAATTGTACCTATGTTTACATGTGGTTTACTACGATCAAATTTTTCTTTAGACATCTTTTATGACCTTTCTTTTAAAATTTATCATTTCAATTTTGTGGTGGTGGGGGTAGGATTCGAACCTACGTACGCTATGCGGGCAGATTTACAGTCTGCTGCCTTTAACCACTCGGCCACCCCACCAAAATAAAAATTTTGTTTTTTAAAATTCAACTTACTTATATTAATAAATTTGATATGTTATATACACTAGCAGATTGAAATAGAAAAGTTTTTATAGAAAGTAAATGAAAAAATCAAATAATTAATATTTAAATGTTGAATGAGAGAAAAATTAAAAAAAAACAAAAAAAATTTTTTCCGGCAATAGAAAAAACAAAAAAGATTAGAGTAAAGAAAATTTTTCAACCGAAAAATATTTTATTAAAGAATAATCAAATACCTATATTTGGTAACCATGCTGCTTTATCTGCGCTCCAAAATAAAAATAGAAAAATTCATTACCTTATTACAATAAGTGAATACCATTCAAAATGGGAAGAAAAAATTAATAAATTAAAATTAAAATTGAATATTAAAATAAAATCCAAAGCAGAGTTGGATGAAATTAGTAATTTCAAACCTCATCAAAATATAGTGTTAATAGCAGAACCTCTTAAAAAATTATCAATGGATGAATTTTTATCCTTACATAGTTTTAAAAATAAAATTCCAATCAGGCTTATTCTACTTGATGAGGTTTCTGATCCACACAATGTTGGCGCTATTATTAGGTCTGCATTAGCATTTAAAATGGATGGCTTGGGGCTGTCTCAAAGAAATAGCCCGCAAGAAACTTCCGCATTAACTAAAGCATCTTCTGGTGCTGTAGAAAAACTACAAATCATAGAATTATCGAATATGTCAAGAGAAATAAAAAAACTTCAAAAATTTAACTTTAGGATTTATGGGCTTGCTGGAGAAGGCAAAAAAAATATTGACGAACTTGAAAATGAAACAGGTAATATTGCTTTAATACTTGGCTCTGAAGGAAAAGGTCTCAGAAGATTAACTAGAGAAAACGTGGATAGTTTAATTAAAATACCAATTAACACTGAAGCTGATTCATTAAATGTTTCAAACGCAGCATCAGTGGCTATGTTTCAATTACAAAAAAATATTATAAAAAATTAAATAAGTTCTTGTTTATCAATTAAATATCTATTATTTAACTGATCAGTGCCGGCTTAGCTCAGTTGGTAGAGCAGTTGATTTGTAATCATCAGGTCGGGAGTTCGAGTCCCCCAGCCGGCACCATTATAAATTTAAATTAATATTTTTTAAAGTTTCAATAGATAAACAATATTTTGAAAACCGAGTGTTTTTGTCACCTAACATAGATTGTATCGACGAAACATCATTTTCAATAGGCATTTTTATCTCAAAAACATCATAAGGGTACAGTGAAAAATTTCTTTTAATATTATCTCCAAAGTTTTGAAATTTTATTGATTTATCTATAGTTACTCTAATTTTTTTTGGGGCCTCATAATATTTTCGATAAAAACTTACTTGTGTCACCGGAAAACAGCTTAAACCTAATAATTTATTGCATTCAAAATTAATTTCCTTATGTGAAACATTAACAACTTTTATACTAGATTTATCTCTATGAAATTGAAAAGTCGATTTAACTTCTATGGTACCATTTTGATTATTTTTATTTATGTTTTTATTTTGTCCATACCATCTAAATCTAATTTTTTTTCTCGGAACGGTTCCCTCCACACTATCATTATAAAGGATAAAGTTTTTGGTATCATAATAAATTGAATTAATCCATCTGCTACTGTGAACTGGTTTAGCATTAATTTGTTTTAAAACATTATTAATATTGATAGAATCTAATAAATACTTTTGTTCGAATCTCTTCATCAATTTATCCTAGGGTTTAATGTAGTCATTAAAAAAAATAATTTTTTTATTTTTAGGATCTGAGATCGTAATCCTTAAACCATTTTTAAAACTAAAATTTTTGATGAATTTAAAACTACATAAATTTGAGTTTTGTGTACAATTTTTAATATTTACAGAATTTTCATTATCATTATAAGCTCCGTTTAAATTAGTTAATTTTATAACGGCTTTTTTGGGAAAAAATTCTTTTTTGTTTAATATCAATCTAGATTTGGTCACACAACTCTTAAAATATTTGTTATTTGATACAAACTTACAAATTAGATTATCGTTTTTATTGTAAAATGAAAAATCATCTATCAAAACATCACAATTATCTGATTTATAAAATTTTAATAGCCCACCTTCAAATTCTTGTTTTTTGTTATACAACATTCCGCAAGTGCTTACGTTTTGTTTGTCTATAGGACTTAAAAGATTTAGTTCTGAACTATCTTTAACAGCAAAACCAATTTTTGAATTTTTAAGATTTAGTTTTTTAACTATACCAATAGATTTTTCTCCAACACTTAGGGCTTTGTCATTACAATTGATAGCAGTTAAGTTATTAATATTAAAGGTTGAAAAAGAAAAATCTATACAATCATTGCCAGAGTTATTTATAAATATTTTTGAAAGAGTAATTTTAGAAAAATCCACATCAAGAGCATCGTAAGAAGAGTCAATAATACGACTTGAAATATTTTTTCCATTAACCCCAATGAAATTAATTGCGTCCTCACAATTACTTTTTTCTGAATATAAGTGTGTGTTTTCTATAATAGAAGAAATTAGGGTAAAGCATCCAGTAAGAAGCCTATAATTGTATCTAATTTTATTATTATTGAACACTCTTGAAGGTCTAAATATACTTATTTTCGAATTTTTTATTTGCGAATTATAAAATACTATTTGTGAATTCTGAGACGACAAATATATATTGATGTCAGAATTGAAACTTTTAACTTTAAAAAACTTTATCTGATTATTTTCTACATAAATGTTTTCAGTTGACTTATTTAGAGAAATTTCCTGTATCATCTCATTTTTTTTAATTGGTTTTGTAATAGATATTATTGGAAATAATTCATATTCTTTATAATTTTTTGGAGGTAGGTTACCAGCCAAAGCATCAACTAGTTTGCTAAATTTCAACGAACTACAACCTTTACCTTTTATTTCATAAATAGTGTCACAATACATAGCTTTCTTGAAATCATTCAATAAATGAATTATTGGTGCAGATATGTTGTGACGATTCAATACGGGTTTAAAGAATGATTTTGACTTAGTATTAATAAGATCATAGTTGAGTTGACTGTCAATTTTTTTGAGTTTGAATTCAATTTTTTGTTGCATATTTAAAACCTCTACGACTACACATTTCATATTATTTGTAAAAGTTTTTCCCAAGGATCTAAGTTCATAAACTTTTTCAAGTATTTTAAAACTTTTTTGAAAAGAAATAGGTAATTTATTGGTCTTAACCTTTTTATTACATTCAGGAATTTTTACCATACCGTCAACGTAAATCGGTATTTTGTTGTGAAATATTGGGTTATATATATATTTCTCATTTATTCTTCCCAAACCGTGCTTAGCATATTTGATATTAAGATTTCTGAAATATTCATTAAACTGATTTATTTCTTCTTTTTCTAGTAAGGATATTATTCCTCTATAAAATATTTCAACTGATGTAATATTTTTTAAAAAATTTTCGTTCTCTATTTTGTAAGGCAAATGTTCAGGCGCGTCATTAAATTTACAGGCTTTTTTATTTTCAATGTAATCTCCTAAACATCTTTTTGGATCTAGTCTCCAGTATCTGTTTGCGAATTCTTGTCTTTCGTCCACTTCTATAATTGGGGATTCACGAAACCCAAATCTTTCTAAAAATTCTTTTTCTGCTCTTTCAGAAAAAATCATTGGTATCTTTTTTTTGTCATTATTAAAATAAACTTGAACAATTTTTCTGTAAGGAACAGGGAAACCTAAATATTCCATGAGAACCGACCAAAAAATTTCACCATTGCCATTTCTTGTAACTGGTAACAAGAGTCTAAATTTGGTTATTCCACCTAAATTACTCTTTTTTAACCTTATCATGAGTGAAGAAATACCTTCTCGTATATTTATATGATCATCATAATCACCAGTTATTCTTGCTCTAGCTTTTATAGTAAAATTTTTGTTAAATCGATTTTTAGATGTTAAAAAAATATTGAACGAATTTTTAAAATTTGGATGAATAAGTCCGGTTTTATCTTCACTAATTTTTGTTAAAAAAGTTGCATATTTTTTTAGTGACTTCCCTTGAATATTTAACAAAATCTCGTCTGGTATTATAACATCATACTGTGACTCTATATTCTTTGAAAAACATGGATTTATATAAAAACCAATTATTACTCCAAATATAAATTTGAAATACAATATAAATTTGTATCTATCTAATGAAGTAATCATTTAGAAATCGAAATACTTTTTAAAGTTTTTCTTTTTTTAACATTTTTTTCAAATTCGAGAGCACTTTTTATGTCTTCAAAAGAAAAAAGAAATGATATTTCTTTATTTTCTATATCTGAATCCTTTCTTACCAGAAAGCCTTTGATTGGTTTATTAAAAGCATCATCAGAATTATCATATTTTGTTATCATGGATACTGAAATTCTCTCTTCAGACATCGAGTCATAGTCAATTTTTTTTAGAATTGGAAAATAATTGATTGAAATAAAGTATATAAGCGGTATTAATGATAAGAATAATGTTAATAAAATTCCGTAAACGCTATTGACGCCAACAATTATACCAATTGCAATAAGTGCAAATAAAATTGCTAATTCATACTGACTTTTTACTGGAGTTCTATACCTTACTATAGATAAAGCACCAACCATACCCAATGCTAAAAAAATATTTGTTTTAATTACTGTAACAACAACTAAAATAGTAGCTGGTAACATTAACGATAAAAAGATCGTATGTTTATTAAATAAATATCGAAAAAAATATCCATGAGAAAAAATTAGAAAAATTCCAAGAAAAGACGATACTATTATCTGCGATATAATACTTTCAAAAAATAAAATTTGTTTAAGTTCAGCAACATAACTCATGTAATACTCCTCAAATTATATATATATCATTTTTTTTAATTTGTCTGACTTATAGATACAATTTTCAACCAATATGTTCATCAAATAATTTTCGGCACTATTAGATAATTCTTGTCCTTTCTGGAAATGGTTTAAAACATGTTTTTGATAAAAATAAACACTATCTCCTGCAAATCCTCGATTAATCCATTTATATTTAACTAATTTTTCGTTGTTACTTCCAAATTTTCTGTAAAATATTTTGCCATCACCATTCAACCTTATTGTGCCATCTGATCCTTCAACAATCATTTCACCAATTGTAAGTCTTCTATCCTCAGCAATATGATCAGATAATCTATTTGCGTCAAAAATACCTTTGATTCCATTTTTAAATTTAAAAATTACAGTAACGCAATCTTCGCCAGCAATAACTTCATTTAATTGAGATAAGGAAGCATAGACACTTTCTATTTCACCAAAAAAATATCTATACAAATCAATAAAATGAATAGCAGTTTCATGTATCAAAAATTTTTTCATATTTTGAAAATAAGGTTGTCTGTCGAGATAAGCATTTGGACCTTGCCCATCACCTGGACGCATTCTAAAACTTACTTGAAACAATTCACCTAAAAGATTACTTTTTAAAATTTTAAAAATTTTCTTAAACCAAGGTTGAAATCTAAAATTTTCATGAACAGCAATTATGATTTTATTTTTTTTTGCAATTTCAACAGCTTTTTTTGCTTGCGTCAAAGAATTAGTGAATGGTTTTTGACATATAATATTTATTTTTTTCTCAGCGGCAATTCTTATTAATTCAAGGTGTTTTGACGGGGGAACAATAATATCTACAAGATCTGGTTCAATATCATTTATCATTTTTGAAAATTTTTTATACGTTTTGCAATTTTTAAATCTATAAGATTGTTTTTTAGCTTCATCAATATTTAAAGAACATATTCCAGTAACATCTACACCTAATCTCTTCCATGCGTCAAAATGAAATTTACTAAAATATCCTGTTCCAACTATTGCTATTTTAATTTTTTTTTTCATAAAAAATTAACCTTAAAAATTTTAATTTTTAACATATTTCATTGCTATATGAGGAATCCCATCCTCATAAAACTCATTTCCATAAGCAGAAAAACTCAAAGTTTTATAAAAATCTGCAACTGCAACCTGGCTATGTAAAATGATAGATTTGTTATAATCCAAGTGCAAATAGTGTTTGATAACATTTTTAATTAAAATTGATCCTACTTTTAATCTTCTAAATTCTTTTAAAACCGCTACCCTTTCAATTTTGAGAAGACCCTTTTCTTTTTGACGAACTCTTGCTGTTCCAATTGCTTTTACACCATCAAAAATTAAAAAATGACCGCAAAGGTGATCTAAATTATCAAACTCTATTTCCTTAGATATTTTTTGTTCTTCACAAAAAACTCTTGTTCTGATGGCATAGGATTTATTCATTTCTTCTTTTGAACTTATTTCTTTAAAGATAAAGTTATTCATAATCTTTTATTAACCAAAAGTTAAAATGTAAAACAAACTTCTATAATGGAAGTGGTCTTCCATCATAATTAAAAAATTTTCCAGAATCAGATTTTTTTAAATTTAAAAAATGATTCACTAACCCAGTTGCACTTTCTTCAGTTGATAAATCGGCATTAACTCCACCCATATCAGTCCTTACCCACCCTGGATGGTATGATGACACAATAATATTATCATCTAAGAAATGATTTGATATTGTTCTCATTAAATTATTAGCGGCTGCCTTAGAAGCTCTGTATATAGGAGCATTTTTTGAGAGATGCGTTTGAGTTCCCATTAGAGAAGAAATAATAACAATTTTAGATGTAGATTTTTTATTAAGGTTTTTATAAAGATTTTGAATTGTTAAGAATGGTCCACCAACATTTACCATCATTACTTCCATAATAGCATTTTCATTATGCTCTTCACTAAATATGTCTCCCTTACCATTATTAACACCTGCATTGCAAACAATGATGTCAATTTCATTTTTAAAATTTTCTGCAGCACTCAAAATACTTTTGGTACTAGTAACATCCATTTTATTTATATTAAGATGAGTATTATTAATTGATAATCTATTTAGTTCATCAGAGGTGTCTGGATTTCTACAACATGCTTCAACGTGAAAATTTTTACTAAGACAGAACTTTGTTAGCGCCAAACCAATACCTCTGTTGGCACCAGTAATTAAAATAGTTTTATTCAATTAAACCTCCTATATCGATTAATCATTTAATAAAAAAATAAATTTTAATTATTTTTGCTTTTTATGTGTGTTCTCCATGCTGCAAAAATTCCGCTTGCAACAACTATACTACCTCCAAAAATAATTGACATGGTTATTTCATCATCGAATATTAATATTCCTACAACAGATGCAAAGAACAACTGAAAATATGTAAATGGCTGAAGGATACTGGCTTCTGCGTTTTCATAAGCCTTGATTAAAAGAAAATGACCAGCAGTACTCAAAACACATAACAATGCCATCCAACCCCAATCATTTAATAAGATTGGCTCCCAGTAAAATGGTCCAACAATTGTCATAACAACGAAACCGACAATAGCAACCCAAAAAAAACTTGTTTCTGATGTGTCTGTTTCTGAAACCTTTCTTGTAAGAATTGAATAAAAACCCAAAACAAAAGCACCTACAACAGGTAAAATTGCGTCAAAGCTCAGGATATAATTTGTAGGATCCAATATTATTATAACGCCAGTAAAACCAAAGATTACTGCTAAAAATCGCTGAATACCAATCTTTTCTTTTAATATTGGTCCTGAAAAAGCAACTACAATCAATGGGAAAGAGGAAAGTATCGAATGTGTTTGGACTAAGCCAAGCTTGGTAAATGAATAAACTCCTATGAGAATAGCACTTGTGAGTAATAATCCTCTAATTAGCTGAATATAAGGTTGTTTTGTTTTTAAAACTTTTGCAATACCATTTTTGTTTCTAAGACTAATAGAAACAACTAACAACGCTAGAACCCAACTTCTAATCATGTTGATGACAAAAACATTATAAGTATCAGCTAAATATCTTGAAACACCATCCATGATAGCAAAGAATAGTGTTGAGAGGATTATAATGAAGATACCTAGTTTTACATTATTTATCATGGCAGTCTTTGTTCCGGAAAAATTTGCCTTATAGTTTCAAAATATATAATTTTAAAAATTGATGCTATTAACGTCTCTGTTTAAGTTTAATATGTATAAATAAATTACAATTTTTACGAGTTTAAAATGAATAATCTAAATATAGGATTTATAGGTATAGGATTAATGGGCCTATCTCTAGTCAAAAGACTTTCTTACTTAGATTATAAAATTGAAGCATATGACAAAAATTTAGAAAAACTAGATCCTTTAAAAAAAATGTCAAATATCAAATTAATCGAAAATGCTTCTCAAATATCCAAATTTAATGACATAATAATTTTATGTGTTGATAAAACAGAAAGTGTAAAAGAAGTAGTTTTTGAAAAAAATGGTATAATTAATAATGCTAATGAAAATACTATTATTTTGGATTTGTCCACTACCTTAGTAAACGAAACAATTAATTTTGCTAATCAGCTAAATAAAAAAACAGGAGCGTCATGGATTGACGCGCCAGTCTCCGGTGGCCCCGATAAAGCCTTAGAGGGTAACCTTGCTATTATGGTAGGTGGTGACGAAAAAGTTGTAGACAATGTTAAACCTATTTTAGAAGCAATATCTTCAAAATTTACTTATTTCGGCGTAACTGGGTCTGGTCAAATAGTAAAAATGATTAACCAAATAATAGTTTTAAATAATTATGCAATATTAGCAGAGGCAGCGTCCTTTGCTAAAGCTTGGAATGTTGATGCATGCAAAATCCCAGAAGCTCTTTCTGACGGTCATGCAGGATCTAATTTGTTAAAAGATCTATTTCCTAGAATAGTAAATAGAGATTTTGCACCCAAAGGATATGCTTCACAGATTTTAAAAGATTTACAAATGGTATCAAAATTAGCTGAAACTAAAAACACACCAATACCTATGTCTTCACTAACCACAAAATTATTTACAATTTTGACAAACAGCGCAAAAGAAAACTTAGATGGAACATCTTTAGTAAAATTATATGAATCAAAAAAAATTTAAGAATTTAATGATGAAAGATTTACCAATTATAGACGCTCATCATCACTTCTGGGATTTAAGTTTAAAAAAGAACCCTTGGTTGAACCCAAATAAGCAAATATCATTTAGATACGGTGATTATAAATCTATTTGTAAAAATTTTCTAACATCCGATTATTTTGAAGCTAGTAAAAATCATAATATTGTAAAGACAATACACATGGAAACTGAGTGGGATCCAGATGACCCTATAGGTGAAACTGAATGGCTTCACAAATTATATGAAAAGACTGGTTTTCCAAATGCTTTAGTTGCACAAGCATGGTTTGACAGAAACGATATTGAAAAAGTGCTAGAAAATCAGTCTAAGTTTGATCTTACAAGAAGTATTAGGCATAAGCCTAAATCAAGTAAGCATCCAAATATTAAACTTGATAATATAAAGGGGTCACTAAATGATCCTGTTTTTAGAAAAGGATATTCTTTATTAAAAAAATACAAACTACATTTCGATCTACAAACTCCATGGTGGCATCTTAATGATGCAACACAATTAGCAAAAGATTTTCCTGATACAATCATTATATTAAATCATACAGGGCTTCCTTCAGATAGATCTTTTGATGGATTAGATCAATGGAAAGCTAATTTAGAAGAATTTGCCGAACAACCAAATACAGCTATAAAAATTTCTGGTATTTGTGTTCCTGGTCAAAAATGGACTGTTGAATTAAATAAAGATATAATATTAGATACTATTAATATTTTTGGATATGAAAAATGCATGTTTGCATCTAATTTCCCTGTTGATGGTTTATGGGCTAGTTTTGATGAAATTTATGATGGTTTTAAAAAAATCACAGCAGATATGGCACAAAATGAAATCAAATGTCTATTTCATGACAATGCTGTCAAATATTATAATCCTATATGAAGATTAGAAACCTTGAAAGTTTGGCGTCCTTTTCTCCATAAACGCTTTTCTTCCTTCTTTATAATCTTCGCTATCAAAACAAGCGGACGCTAATTGATCACATAAAGACAAATCCCTTTCTAAGGGATTTTTTAAAATTTCAATACCTATTTGTTTCATTGCCTTTATAGTTAAAGGAGCATTTTTAGAAATTGTAAAAGCATAATCATTCACAAAGGTTTCTAAATTTTCCTCAACAACTAGCTTTTGAACCAAACCGCAAGAAACAGCCTCGTTTGAAGAGATTTTTTCAGCAGTAAACATAAAGTGTTTAGCCATTCCAGGTCCCATTATATCAAACAACCTTTTTATTGATGAAAAGGGGTAACCAAGAGATAATTTTGCTGCAGGCATTGCAAATATTGACTTTTCAGAGCAAATTCTTATGTCACAACACACAGCTAAGTTTAGTCCACCACCAATACAGTAACCATTAATTTTCGCTATTGTTGGTTTTGGAAATGTCTCAAGAAGTTCATAAACTTTATGTGTTCGCTTGTTATAGCTTAATACAGCTTCTTTTGTACTCCTTTCTTTATCAAATTTTGATATGTCAGCTCCAGAAACAAATGATTTACCTCCAGCCCCCTCAAGAACAACAACTCTGATATTTTTATCCTCTCTGAATTGATTAAGAAATTTTTCAAGAGCATCCCACATTTCTATAGATACAGCATTATGTTTTTCTGGATTATTAAAAATAATATGTCCTACACTTTCTTGTGTTCGAGATAACATTTTTTCTTCAGTCATGATTATTCCTATAAATTAAATAATATTTTGATTTTTTAAATCATTAAGTTCTTTATTACTGAAACCCAGTTCGTTGAGGACATCGCTATTTTGTTCACCTTTTTCTGGTGGACGTTGCTTCAAACTACTAGGAGTACGAGACAAATTAAAGGGTTGTCCAACTAATTCCGTTTCACCAAAAGGAATTGTATCTACAGATTGAGCTATGCCAAGATGTTTTACCTGGGGATCATCAAAAACCTTATCTATAGAATTGATTGGACCACAGGGAACGCCTACCTTTTCTAATTTTTTAACCCACTCATTAGACGATTTAGTAACGGTTAGTTCTTCAATTAAGCTATTTAGATAATCTCTGTTTTTTAATCGATTTCTTGCATCTTTAAATTCTTCCATTTCCAGCCAATCTCTTTTGTCAACTGCTTCAGCAAAACGTCTCCAAATTGTTTCACCCGCAACTGCTAAGTTAATTGAACCATCTGAAGTTTTGAAAACTCCAGTGGGAACACTAGTTGGATGATTATTACCAGCCTGTCCTGCTACATTATTATCACAAAGCCACCGGGAGGCTTGAAAATCTAACATAAAAATTTGAGCTTGTAATAATGATGTGTTTACCCATTGACCAAGACCAGATTTTTCTCTTTCTATAAGGGCAGTCTGAATTCCCATTGCACAGAACAATCCTGCTGTTAAATCAGCTACTGGAATACCAACTCTCATTGGGCCCTTTCCAGGTTCTCCAGTTATACTCATTAATCCACCCATGCCTTGAGCGATTTGATCAAAGCCTGGTCTATGTGCATATGGGCCATCCTGACCAAATCCTGATATGCTAGCAAGAATAATTCTAGGATTTCTTTTTTTTAATATCTCGTAGTCAATACCTAGTCTTTGCTTTACATCTGGTCGAAAGTTCTCAACTACCACATCTGACTTTTCTACTAATTTCATTAAAATTTCTATAGCCTCAGATTTTTTTAAATTAAGAGTAATGCTTCTTTTGTTACGATGTAAATTTTGAAAATCAGAAGTGTGCCTTGATGCACCTAACGCGCCATCTGGTTCAACACTTTCTGGAGCCTCTACTTTTATAACGTCTGCTCCCCAATCAGCAAGTTGTCTAACCGCTGTCGGACCTGATCTAACTCTAGTAAGATCAATAACTCTTATATGTGACAATGCATCAGATGCAGGTAAATGTGGCATTAGGTGTTCTCCATTACCAAGTATTTTCTTTATTGTCTCATCTTATATTATTAAATGTTAAGAGATCAATAAAATGCTTGTTAATATTTAAAAAAAAAATTATTAGTCTTTGAGGATATCGTTGAGGTAATTAATGGAAAATAATTTTAATTTTAACAAATATACTAATTATTTATCTGAGATTGAAAAAAACTCCCAAAAAAAATTATTAAATTCTAATGGTGGTAAAATATGTTGGAGATCTTGGGGTAAGGGGACACCTCTAATTCTTTTGCATGGTGGTTATGGAAGTTGGAAACATTGGATAAAACAAGCAATACCATTTTCTAAAAATTTCAATGTTTTGATCCCAGACATGCCGGGTTTTGGAGAATCAGATGATTTGGCACTACCCCATACACCAGAAAAAATTGCATCTAATTTGGCGGAAACCTTATATGAATTAATCTCAACAAATGATAATCCTTTGGTATGCGGTTTTTCCTTCGGTGGTTTAATTGCGGGACACTTATCTTACGAACTGATTAAAAGAAAACTATCCCCCAGAAAATTAATTTTGGTGGGGCCTGGAGGTTTAGGAGCCAAAAGAGGCGAAATGAAGACTATGATACCTAGACACTCAAAGATGACTGAACAAGAAGTTTATAATGCTCATAAAACAAATCTTGAAATTCTAATGTTTCATAATCCAAAGAAAATTGACGACTTTGCAGTCCACATGCAAAAACAAAATACCGATGCTCACCGCATTAAAAGTCGACCAATTTCAGCAACTGATACTTTAGCTCAAATATTAAAAAAACAAGATATACCACTGTACGTAATTTGGGGAGAAAAAGATGCCAGTGTAGGAATTTATCTAGAGGATAGAATGACAATACTGAGATCTATAAATCCTAAAGTCAGATTTCATGTGGAATTTAACATAGGTCATTGGATAATGTATGAAAACGAAGTGCTATTTAAGAAGATTTTGGATAATATTATTCAAGATTAAATCCATTTTCATTTAACCAATTTTTGAAATTACTTCGTTCTGGAACAGATAATTGTCTACTAATATTTTCTGACCACGTCCCCTTTTTTGCAACCCCATAAAGGTCAACGTGACGTTGCTTATTTTCTGGAATTGGATCTTTTTTAAACACCCTTTCGTCATATTTATTTATTTTTTGAATTAAATCTTTTTCGTCATATTTATCAAAGTGTATTACAATATCTTGAGATAATCTTATAGACACATTTGACTTTTGATCAGGCCAACCCAAAGCCAAACCTGCAATAGGAAAAACTCCTTTAGGTAATTTACAAATAACTTTTACCTCCTCAATAATATTTCTAATAATACTAATTGGGCAAACTCCTAGACCTAAAGATTCTGATGCGCATATAGTTGATTGCATAGATAAAGCAGCATCAATTACACCATTCATGAAAGTGTCAACATTGTTATTTTTATGCTCATATCCTCTATCATTTGTTATTATTATATTTCTTCTTATATCTGCAAGGTATAAAAAAAATATTGGCGCTGTTAGTGCCCACTTGGTATTTCCTATTAAGTTAGATATTTCATTTTTAATATTTTGATCTTGAATTACTAAAATTGAATATTGTTGAAGGTTTGATTTAGACGGAGCAGATTGTGCAGCAGCTAAAAGTAAAGTTAGAAGTTCTTTAGATATTGGCTTTTTTAAAAATTTTCTTATACTTCTTCTTGATAAAATAGATTTAAGAGTTTCTGTTTCTTGGATTATTGAAAAATCTAGATCAATTTCCTCAGCATATCTATCTGCAACTAATTTTGAAAATTTCATTACGATTTATACTTTCTTGTAAATTAAATGCCTTATGTTAATACTATTATATAAAACTGCTAGAGGTTTATCTAATGCTTAATCTAAATAATAAAATTGCAGTAGTTTCCGGATGTGGCTCTATTGGCAGAGGTTTTGGCAATGGCCGCGCAATTTCAACACTTCTAGCGCGTCAGGGTGCAAAAGTTTTTGGTACTGATATAAATGAAGAAGCAGGTAAAAACACTGCTAATTTTATTAAAGAAGAAGGTAACGATTTTACATTTTATAAGGTAAATATGACCAATGAGAATGATGTAAAAAAAATTTTTGAGATAATAGAAAGAAAACATAAAAAAATAGATATTTTAGTCAATGTTGTTGGTCAATCTGAACCTGGAGGACCAGTAGAAATTGACAGTCCTACATGGCAAAAACAATTTACTTTGAATTTAGATACAGCTTATTTTTGTATTAAATTTGTAATCCCAATTATGAAAAAAAATTCAGGTGGATCCATCGTAAATATATCATCTGTTGCGGGTTTAAGGTATGTTGGAAAACCACAAGTAGGTTATAGTGCTTCAAAAGCCGCTCTTATACAAATGACAAAAACAACAGCTGTAATTGAAGCAAAAAAGAATATTCGGCTCAATTGTGTGGTTCCAGGTTTAATGCACACTCCTTTAGTTGAGAGGTTAGCAAACAAATATGCTGATGGTGATTATACAGGATTTGTGAAACGAAGACATGATCAAGTCCCAATGGGAAAAATGGGAGAATCTTGGGATGTAGCTTATGCTGTGTTATTTTTATGCTCTGACGAAGCTAAATATATTACAGGAACAGAAATAATAGTTGATGGTGGTCTCACTGCAGCAACTCCATAAATAAATTGCTGTATTAGATTTAAATATAAGTTAAGTTTTAATAATTATTTTTAATTACTAGGCGTAATCATGTATTTAAGAATTCAAAAAAGAACCAACGAACTCTTATCTAAAGGTAATTTATCTGATAAGCCAAGTCAGTATGTTGATATGATTTTATTCATATTAATTCTTCTAAATGTTACCGCGGTATGTTTAGAGTCTGTAAAAGATATTGGTGAATCTTACAAAGATACTTTTTATGCATTTGAGATTTTTTCAGTTGTTATTTTTAGTATAGAGTACCTTTTAAGAGTTTGGTCTGCCCCTGCAAGGCAAGATCTTGGTAATTCTTCTGGTTTTGTAAAACGTTTAAAATATATTTTTAGTTTTACAGGTCTTGTTGACTTTTTAGCAGTTATTCCATCAATTCTTCCCTATTTTTTTGGTGGTTTAGATTTAAGATGGCTTAGAGTTTTGAGATTATTAAGATTATTAAAAATATCCAATTACAGTTCAGCCATTGAAGATTTTTTTTCTGCCATAAAGGCTGATTGGAGATCCTTTAGTGCTGCATTATACCTTATGATTATTGCATTATTTTTATCTAGTTCTTTGATGTATATTGCTGAAAATGAGAGCCAACCAGAAAAATTTAGTTCAATACCAGAAACGATGTGGTGGGGTTTAATTACTCTTACAACAGTTGGATATGGTGATGTATCACCTGTTACACCTTTAGGCAAAGTTATAGGAGCTTTCACAGCTATAATGGGAGTATGCACAGTCGCACTTTTAACAGGTATAGTTGCTTCTGCTTTTGCAAATCAAAGGGCGCAAAGAGCCGCTATTTTAGAAGCTGAAATAAATGAGGCTCTAAGTGATGGAGTTATAAGTGATGATGAGGCAAAAAAAATTGAAAAATTAAGAAAAGAACTTAACCTTTCTCCTGAGCATTCAAAATCCCTTGTTGACATTCTAACTGACAAAAAAAAATAATATTAGTTATATCCTTCTAGCATATTGTGGAGGAACTTCTATATTATGATTAAGAACCTTAGCTGCATCCCATACCCACCTTGGATTAGATAAAAAAGCTCTAGCCATGGCTACCATATCAGCATCTTGATTGATAATAATATTATTAGCTTTAATGGGATCTGTAATCATTCCAACTGTTCTAACAACCATCTTAGTATGTTTTTTTATCTTATTTGCAAGATGAACTTGATAATGAGGTCCTGTAGGTATTTTTGGACTAGGTGTATTTCCTCCACTAGAGACACAAACATAATGGCATCCAATTTTTTCTAATTCTTTCACGAACATAGTAGCTTCATTTTCATCAATCCCATTATTTTCCCATTCTGTACCAGTAATTCTCATACCAAGAGGAAAATCTTTAGGAAGGCAATCTTTGATTGAAGAAAAAATTTCAAGTGGAAATCTCATTCTATTTTCTAAGTTACCTCCGTATTTATCTTTACGTTTATTTGAAATTGGAGATAAAAACTGATGAAGTAAGTAACCGTGTGTTCCATGAATTTCTATTAAATCAAATCCAATTTCAACAGCCTTTAGTGAAGCAGAAATAAATTTTTTTTTAACCCTTTCTATATCTGATAATTTCATTTCTTGAGGAACATGCCAAGTTTCTTGAAAAGGTATTGGTGATGGACATATAGTTTTCCAAGGATTTTCATCTTTTGTAAGAGAACTTCTTCCCTCCCAAGGTCTTTGAGTAGAAGCTTTTCTACCAGCATGTGCTAATTGAATTCCAAAACATGATTGATTGGGAGCAACTGATTTTGCTAATTGAATATTTTTTTTTAGAGATTGGATGCATTTTTCATTATATATTCCTACACAGTTATGAGTAATTCTTCCAACCTCCTCCACTGCAGTTGCTTCAACCATTACTAAACCTGCTGCAGAATAACCTAATTGCATGAGATGCTGAGTGTGCCAATCGGTCATTACACCATTATTCGCAGAATATTGACACATGGGCGCAACAACAATTCTGTTTGAAACATCTAGACTACCTATTTTAATTGGAGAAAAAATCATGATTGTAATTGTAAAAATTTAGTTAAATCTGTTGATCCATGTGTCAACTAATCTGCGCGCGATTGAGTCCACTCTTGGTAATTTGAAACCTCCACTAATGAATGGATGTTCCAAAGACTTTAATTCATTAATTGAAAACCAATGAGCATCTTCGATTTCGTTATAGTCAATTGTCATTTCTTTGTTTACCGCCTCCGCAAAAAAACCAAGCATTAAAGATGCAGGAAAAGGCCAAGGTTGTGAATTAAAATATTTAATATTCTTTACTTTTACTCCTACCTCTTCAAAAACCTCTCTTTCAAGTGCCTGCTCAAGACTTTCACCAGGTTCTACAAAACCAGCTAATGTACTATACATAGCATCAGGAAATCTAGGAGACCTTCCTAGTAGAACTTTATCTTGAAAAGAAATAAGTGTAATTATCGCCGGATCGGTTCTTGGAAAATGACTTTTACCACATTTATCATTAGAACATTTCATCACAAAACCTCCCTCTGTTGAAAAGTTTTGAAAACCGCATGAACCACAGAATTTATGAGTATTTTGCCAAAAAAACATTCCATTAGAAAGAGCTAGGAATGATGCCTCTATATCATTTATAATTGGACCATATTTTCTTAAATCATCAATAATGATTTGATTTTCTTTTAGCCAACATTCAAACTTTTGATTAGGTAGACTTAGGTCTACACCCATATAATTTAAGGTATGTGCTACGCCTAAAAAAATTGTATCTTCTATTCCATTTGGGAAAAATTCATCAAGTTGAATTTTATTAAAAATAACAGGCGTTATGTTTTTATTAATTTCTAAAAATAGATTTTTACCGTTATAGAACGGGATAAATTTAGTATCTTTTTCAATAATTATTTTATTCAATAAAGTTTTATTATTTCTATAGTTTCCGTGGCGATTTATTGCAGAGCTAGCATAAAAGGGTTGGATCATGTTTTGTACCTCAAGTATTGCTTTTTTATTATTTATAGAAACTGATTCTCTTCTTTAAAAAAATTTATTAATTAAGCATCAAAATCTATGCTAAATATATATATTTTTCAATTGGTTATATTTTTTTATTGCTGATCACTTTAGTTAAAGGGAATAATTTATCACACCAAGGAGTAAATCATGATCAAAATTAGTAGAATTTCTTCCCCTTTAAAAGATAAGGTTAAGAATTTAGAAACTTGCTCTCAATTAGATGGTGATGGAGTTTTTGAAGGGAAATACAAGACCTCAGGATCAATCTTAATAAGAAATAAGTTTATTGGTGAACTTTCAGCTGATCAAATAATAGTTGATGAAAAGGGTGTGGTTGAGGGTACACTCAAATCATCAGAGTTAATTGTAAGTGGAAATGTTAATGGCAAGATAAATTCTGAAAGCATTGTAATAATGGAAAATGGTGTTCTATCTGGTGATATTCTCTACAAGCAAATTGCTGTATTTGAAGGCGGTATTATTAACGTTGCTGGTATGAAACAAATAGAAAACAAACAAGATAAGGTTGTAGAAATACTGCCTAAAATTAATTAGTAGTAAAATTAAGTTTTTACAATAAATTCTAATCCAGCCATTGATCCAACATATAAATTAGGCTTTGTTTTTTTTAGCTTAATAATTGTATCGGAGACTTCTATATCTATCCCATTTGGAAAAATTCTAATGATTTTACCATTGCTTCTAGTATCATTATCTGTACAAGTAACTATCACTTTTTGATCTAAATGCATTATTGATCTCCTTGAATTATCTAGAATATTGTTTTAAATCCTCTAATTTTACTACTGAAAGTGTTGCAATATTAGTTGATTTTAAAATTACTTTAGGAGCCACACCAGCCTCAAACGCCTCCTGCCATCTTGAAGCACAAAGACACCAATGGTCTCCCTCTTTTAGACCGCTAAAATTATATTCGGGTATTGGAGTTGTTAAGTCATTTCCAACTGATTTTGAAAATGTTAAAAAAGATTTTGTCATTACACAACAAACAGTGTGCAAACCAAAGTCATCCAGACCAGTATTACAACAATTATCTCGATAAAATCCCGTTATAATTTCATTTTTATCTTTCAAAGATATACATGGTGCAAGGCCCCCACCGAGAACATTGAGTTGTTTATTGTTTCTATCTTTTTTATAAGAACCATCCATCTATTTCTCCAACTTTATTAGTCTGTTTGAAGCAGTTTCCATAATATTTTCTAATTTTGTCAAAAATTCTTTCTTTGATAAACCTGGTTGAATTTCAGGAAGAATTTGAATAGTAACAGATTTTGATCTTAGTCTATTAGGATATTTTAAAAAACTATTTTTAGGCCATAATAATCCTGCATTGTGAGCTACAGGAATTACAGGTACTTTTGCTTGAGAATATAAGAAAAATACTCCTGGTAGATAAGGTTTCTCTTTTGAAGAAATACCTGGATTTACCCTGGTGCCTTGAGGAAAAATCATCATTGATTTATTTTCTTTAACTGCTTTTTGTGCATTTCTACCCATGCTTCTAAGTGCATTTAAACCTTGGTCCCTTGATATAGGAATAGCCCCTGCTTTTAAGAAATATAATCCAATCACTGGTAAAAATATTAACGCTTTCTTTAATATAATTGATGGCATTGAAAATAGATCAGTACAAAAAACAGTTTCCCAAGCAGACTGATGTTTAATTGCATAAATGACAACTCTATTTTTGGAAGGAATTTCTCCAATAATTTTTATTTCAGTACTAAGCCACCATTTCATTCCTTTAGTCATTATGGAACACCAAATTTTATTTACAAAGATCACCACTTCTCTTGGAAATAAAAGAGATGGTAGACAAATGGTTACCAGTATACTCGTGCCTAAATAGAATTGAATATTAAATAAAAGAGATCTTAAAAATATCATCCCCTATTTTCCCAGTATTCTAAGTTTCATACTTATAAATAGTAAAATAATGAATACCTTTTGTTGTACTTTTAATTGAAATTTCATAACCTTCATTTTCTGAAAAATGAGTAAAGTCTAGAGGGCTTGCTGGATCATCTGATATAAAAACAATCTTCTTTCCATTAGCCAAATTCTTTAATACTCTTTTTGCCTTCAAAACAGGAAGAGGACATTTTAATCCTGTAAAATCATGTTCTTCCATCAAAAATAATTCCCTAATAACACTTATTTAAAAATATGTTATACATAAATTTTAACCTAATCCAATTTAATTTTCTTGAACGTAGTGAATCTTAATTGTAATAGATAAATTATGACCATTTGGGGTAAAATTATTGGTGGTACAACTGGATTTGCGTTTGGAGGCCCAATAGGTGCGCTACTCGGTGGGGCGGCAGGACATGCTTTTGATAAGTTTAAAATAAAACAAAAACTCCCAAAGGACATTGCATTAAAACAAATTGGTTTTACCATTGGAGTAATTGTTCTTTCGGCTAAAATGGCTAAAGCTGATGGTAAAGTTACTAAAAGTGAAATAAAAGCCTTTAAAAAAAAAATTAACGTCCCACATAGAGAAATTAAAAATGTTGCAAGACTTTGGGATCAAGCAAAAAAAACAACGGATGGTTTTGAAGTTTACGCTAGACAAATATCTAATCTATTAGAAAATAATTCTTCTGTATTAGAAGAGCTTCTTAATTTGCTGGTAATTATAGCAAAAGCAGATGGAAAAATAACGAATCTTGAAAAAATATATTTGAAAGAAGTTAGTAATATTTTTGGTTTTTCAGACCAAGATTTTGAAAGAATTTGTTCTTCTAAACTAGAGAAGTATATAGATCCATACCAAACGCTGGGTGTTACAAGAGACACTCCATTAGAAAAAATCAAACAAAAGTGGAAAAAACTTGCAATAAAACATCATCCCGACAGATTAGTTTCTCAAGGGATACCCCTAGATATATTAGAAAATAACACTTATAGACTAAAAGAAATAAATAATGCATGGGATTTAATTAAAAATGAAAAGTATGATTTAAATGCCTAAAGCATTAATTACTTTTCAAGACTTTAAAATGTCTAAATCTAATAAAGTTTTATTAGACAATGTAAATTTTTCAATTCATCAATTTGATCGTATTGTTTTGGTAGGAAAAAATGGATGTGGTAAAAGTTCATTATTACGCCTCTTAAAAAATAAAGAAGAATGTGACGCAGGTAGTATTTGGATAGCACCTAACTTAAAAATAGACTATCTCGAACAAGATCCTCACGAACCGAATATTAGTAATCTTTTAGAGTTTTTGTCTGGAGACAACGTACACCCTAATTTATCCAAAATAAAAGAAGTAATTGAAGAATTAAATTTAAAAAAAATTAATCTTAAAAATAAATTATCTGGTGGTGAAATTCGTAAAATTTACATTGCTAGATTAATTATTAGTGAGTCTGAATTATTACTATTAGATGAACCCACAAACCACATCGACTTACCAACAATATACTGGTTAGAAAAAAAGCTATTATCTTTGAAAAAAACTTTAATTATAGTCAGCCACGATCAGGAGTTTTTAAAAAAAATATCTACAAAAACTTTATGGATACATAAAACAAAAATTTTAAAACGAGAAGGTTCCTATGAAAACTCTCAAAAATGGATTAATGAATTAATAGAAGTTGAAAAAATTAAATCTCATAAATTAAAACAAAAAATAAGATCTGAAAAAAAGTGGTCTACTGATGGAATAACAGCGCGAAGAAAAAGAAATATGGGACGATTAAGAAATTTTGAGAAGCTCTATAAAAACTATGAAAATACAAAAGAAATAATAAAAAATCCATTAAATATGATCATTAATAAAACAAATGATTCCGCATTAAATATAGTTGAAACATTCGGTTTATCTTTTTCTTATAAAGAAGATGATAAAAATGAAAACATTTTTTCAGATTTAAACTTGAAAATCAGAAGAGATGATCGCATAGGCATCATAGGTGCAAACGGTACAGGGAAAACTACCCTAGTTAAAATTTTACAAGGAATATATTCTCCCAATACTGGAAAAATAAAATTTGGTGAAAACGTAAATGTTAAGTATTTTGATCAAAACAAACAAAATATAAATCTAAACAAAACACCATGGAGTACACTTGCTGAAAATGGAGATCATGTGGATTTTATGGGTGAAAAGATACATGTTTTATCGTATTTAAAAAAATTTTTATTTGATAAAAAAAAATGTTTTCAGAATAACTCAACACTTTCAGGTGGTGAAAAAGTAAGATTATCACTGGCAAAATTATTTTTAAATGAACATAATTTTTTAATTTTAGACGAGCCCACTAACGACTTAGATTTTGACACCCTTAATTTGTTAAAAGTGACCATCAAAAACTATGACGGCACTGTGTTAATTATCAGTCATGATAGATTTTTTCTAGATAAGACTGTGGAAAAACTTCTTGTATTTGAAAACAATAATAGAATTGTGAAGCATGAAGGAAATTTCTCAGATTATTATAAGAAATTTGGGCTATCAAAATTAGATGTAGTAAATAATAATGTAAAAAACAAAAACCTAAAAAACAAAATATTACTAAAAAAAGTAGCTAACAAAAAAAAATTAAGCTTTAAAGATTCTTATGATTTGGAGACGCTGCCCTTAAAAATTTCAAAACTAGAGAAAAAACTCAAAAAATATGAATGTATTCTAAATGATAAAGATTTATTTAAAAATGACAGACAAACTTTTGATAGAGTAGCTATTGAAATAACAAAAATTAAAAAAATCATTTATGAATCTGAGAATAGATGGCTTGAATTACAAATTTTAAATGACGAAATAAACAATTTATTAAAGTAAGGTTTATGTTGACCTAAAATTAATAACTTATATCTTACTTTTGTCAGAGAGCTATGTAGTTGCTTTTTAAAGAGGAAAGTCCGGGCTCTATAGAAATAAGGTGCTGGATAACCTCCAGCGGGGGCAACCCTAGGGAAAGTGCCACAGAAAATATACCGCCAATTTGGTAAGGGTGAAATGGTGTGGTAAGAGCGCACCGCATTTTTAGCAATAAAAATGGCTTGGAAAACCCCACCTAGAGCAAGGCCAAATAGAAGAAACACATTTTGAATTTCTACAAAGTTTCTTGGGTAGGTCGCTAGAAAAATTTGGTAACAAATTTTCAAGATTAATAACTACAGTCAAAATTTTTGATACAAAACCCGGCTTATTGCTCTCTGACACATTTAATAAGTAAATAAATTTATAAAATTCGAACTATATTAGGGATATTTTCCCATTGACTACCATATAATCCCATGTTATCCCATATGAGTGATAATTATTGTTTAGACAATTATTAAACTAAATTAAAAGTTCAGAACTTGTGCAGTTTAATTATTTTGGACTTAGGATATTAAAATCAATGTTTTTATCAACCTCACATAATAAGATTGATTTAAAGTGTAGAGTATCTATTCCGGCATCATTTAGAGTTAATTTAGAAAAGTCTAACGAGAGTCTAATATTATTTAAAAGTCTTCAATTTAATTGCATAGAGGGCACAACTTCTGCTCGTATGCAAACATATATAGATGCTATTGATGAGTTAGATGCTCTATCAGACGATGCATTTGTATTAAGGATGATGATGGCGGATTCCTTTGAAATCAAATTTGACATAAATGGCAGGGTTGTTATCCCAGACGTTCTAATGAACTTTGCTGGTCTTTCCGATAAAGCAGTTTTTATGGGTATAGGAGAGTCATTTTATATTTGGTCTCCTACTAGTTATGAAAACCAATACACGAAATCTCAACAAATTTTGAGAGATAACGGTCCACCTAAATTAATTTTAAAAAAAAAAATGAGTAAACAAAATTCACATGATTGATAAAGTTGAACATATTCCAGTTTTACTAGATGAGGTAATAAATGCTTTATCTTTGACTAAAAATGAGATTTATGTGGATGCAACATTTGGATTGGGTGGCTATAGCAGTGCTATTTTAAACAAACAAAATTGTAAAGTAATTGCTATTGATAGAGATCCCCTAGCTAAAATTTTTGCAGATAATTTAAAAAAATCTTTTACAGACAGATTTTATTTTAAGAATGGAAAATTCTCAGAGTTAGATAAATTCTTAAATGAATTAAATATATACAAAGTAGATGGTGTTGTTTTTGATTTGGGGGTTTCGAGTCCACAATTAGACACAAAGGATAGAGGATTTTCTTTTAAACTTGACGGCCCCCTTGATATGAGAATGTCATGCGATGGACCTACAGCTGAAGAGTTTTTAGATAAAGTTGAAGAAAACACTCTTGCTAATATTATTTTTGAATTAGGTGAAGAGGTTTTTTCTAAAAGAATCGCAAAAAATATTATTCTTGAAAGGTCAGTAGGTAAAATTAGAACAACTGGACAATTAGCAAAGATTATTAGAGATGCTATTCCCATAAAGCACAGTAAAACAGATCCAGCTACAAAAACTTTCCAAGCAATACGCATATATCTCAATGATGAAATTACAGAGTTAGAACAAGGACTTATAGCCGCAGAAAAAGTATTGAGGCCCAAAGGTAAATTAGCTGTAGTTTCCTTTCATTCAATTGAAGATAGAATTGTAAAAAAATTTTTCTTAAATTGTTTAAATAATAAATCTTTGTCAAGGCATTTACCTGAACTTCCTAAAAAGGAACCAAGCTTGGAAATTTTGACAAAGAAACCAATTTTGCCGTCTAAAAGAGAGATTAACTTCAATTATAGATCTAGATCAGCTAAATTACGGATAGCTAGGAGGACATCTTATAATTCTTCATTTGGAGAAATTAAATGATAAGGTATCCATCTCTTTTGATTGTTTTTGTAATATTGTTTGTAGCAATATCCCTTTATCAGATTAAACATTTAATTACAAAAAAAGAAATCGAACTTTCTCAAATTAAAAACAATATTAATGACGCTCAATCAGATCTTAATATATTAAATGCTGAACTTAGCTATTTAAAGCGTCCTGAAAGAATAGAAAAAATCGCATTAGATAAATTAGGATTGAAAGAAGTTCTCCCTACAGATATTTGGAATTTACAAGATCTAGCAAATGTAACAGAAAATTTAAATAATGGTGAACTTAAATGAAATTTCTTGGTTTTTTTGATCTTTATTTGAATAAGAATAATTGCACTAGAGCTAGAAAAGTCAAATTACTATTTTGCAGTTTATTATTAGTAATTTTGTTTACCGTAGTAGGATACAGGACAATATCACTTGCTAGCATAAAAAAAGATAATATTTCAAAAATAGCTAATAAAGATATTAAACCTAATACTTTTCAGGAAAGTTTAAGAGGAAATATCTATGATAGAAATAAAAAGATTTTAGCCACAACAATTAACACACTAAGTCTAAACATAAATCCACAAAAGATTTTGGATAAGCGTATAACTATTAATAAATTACTGCAGATTTTTCCTCAATTAAACGAAAAATATTTATTAAAAAAATTAAATACCAATAAAAAATATATAAGCTTATTAAGAGAAATTTCACCTAGAGAATATGTTCGACTTCTACAAGCTGGAATAGAAGGTTTAATAATTCAAAAAAGACTTAAAAGAATTTACCCTAATAACACTCTTGCATCACATATTCTCGGCGGAACAGACGTTGATGGTAGAGGAATTGCAGGCATAGAGAAAAAATTTAATGCCCAACTTCAGAATGGTAAAAATATTAATCTCTCAATACATAGTGGAATTCAGCATATAACCAAAAAATTGCTATCGAACCAAATTAACAAATTTGAAGCTGAAGGTGGTGCTGGAATCGTCATGAATGCAAAAAATGGTGAAGTATATTCAATTGTTTCATTACCTGATTATAACGCTAATAATTATAATTCTATATTAGATAGATCATTATTCAATAAAGCTACTAAAGGAATATATGAACTTGGATCAACCCTTAAATTAATTACTGCAGCAATAGCATTTGAAAGTAATTTGATAAACGAGGATGAAGTTTTTGATGTATCAAAACCTCTAAGAGTTTCTTCTAGAGTCATTACTGATTTTCATCCTTTAAGTTATTCTATAAATATTCCAGAGGTAATTGTCCATTCTAGCAATATTGGATCAGCAAAAATAGCAGAAAAATTTGGGCCATCTATTCAATTAAAATATCTTAGATCATTAGGGTTGATGAATAAGCTTGAGTTAGAGTTACCAGAACTAGGAAGACCTCAAGTACTAATGGATAAAAAAATTTTAACTACAATGACAATTTCTTATGGTCACGGAATCTCAATAACACCTATGCATCTTGCTTCTGTAACTGCGACACTAGTTAATAATGGAATTAAAGTTGATCCAACTTTAATTATTGCCAAATCAAAAAAAAATAACCAACAAATTATCTCTCAAAAAACATCAACAAAAATGAAAAGTATCATGAGATTAGTAGTCAGCAACAAGTATGGTACTGCAAAGAAAGCAGAAAGTACTGGATATTTAGTTGGTGGGAAAACAGGAACTGCTGAAAAAATTAATCCAACTGGAGGTTATTTTAAAAATAAAAATATAGTAACATTTACAGGAGCATTTCCAATGAACAATCCCGAATTTATAATAACTATTATGATTGACGACCCTAAAGGTCAAAAATTTTCAAATGGTTACAGAACCGCTGGATGGGTTGTGGCACCTGTGGTAAGAGAATTGGTTACAAGAATTGCTCCAATATTAGGAATTAAGCCTCAGTTAGAAAATTCATCAAAATTCTATAAAAATCTCTTCAATTATAAGATAAGAGGTAAAAACAATGGAGCAAACTTATAACATGTTGTTTAGAAGTCTAATTTCAAGAAACAAAATTTTGCTAGAATTATTTAAAAATATTCCTGATAAGTTGCTTAATCATAATGTGAATGGAATTTCAGAAAATAGCAAAAAAGTCAAAGAGGATTATATCTTTGTAGCTATAAAGGGTGAGAAGTTTGATGGATCAGATTATATATTAGAAGCAAAGAAAAATGGTGCCTTTCTCATAGTAGCTAATAAATCTGAAAATAAAGATATTATTTCAACTAACAAATTATCTACAAGACTCATATATACTGAACTACTTGCTTCGTTTTATCAAAAACAACCTAAAGAAATTATTGGAATAACAGGAACAAATGGTAAAACTTCTACAGTTGAATTTTGTAGACAATTATGGGTTCAAGCAGGATGGAAAGCTGCATCAATGGGCACCCTAGGAATAAAAATTGAGAACGTTCTTAACAAAAGTTTAATTAGATCTTCAAAATATAATCTTACCACATTTAATCCTGATGATTTGTATAATGAATTATATTCATTAGAAAATGAAAGTATATCACATTTAGCTTTAGAAGCTTCATCTCATGGACTTGATCAATTCAGACTGGATGGAGTAAAATTTTCAGGAGCTATATTTACTAACTTATCACACGATCATCTTGATTATCACAAAAATATTGAAAATTATTATTACAGTAAAAAGAGACTTTTTACTGAAATATTACAGAATAATTCTGCTATAGCGATTAACATTGATGACGTGTTTGGAAAAAGACTTATTAATGAGATAAAAAATAAGAACCATATTATTTATACATATGGACAAAGTTTAGATGCAGATATTAAAATAAATTCAATAAAACAGAATAACCAAAATATTGATCTGATATTAGAATATAAAAATCAGATTTATAATTCTACTATTGGGATGATAGGAAAATTTCAAGCTTATAACGTTGTTGCGGCCGCTTCTATTTGCATCGCACTAGGAATAGACCCAAATTTAATATTCAAATCAATAAGTTATCTCAAACCCGCCCGTGGTAGAATGGAGATGATTTCTGTTACTCATAATAAATCAATGGTTGTAATTGATTATGCACACACTCCAGAAGCATTAAATTATGTTCTCAAATCAATTAGAGAAATCGCCAAAGGAAAAATAATAACATTATTTGGTTGTGGAGGAGATAGAGATAAAGAAAAAAGAAAAAGTATGGGAGAACTTGCAAAGGAAAATTCTGATTTAGTCATAGTAACTGACGATAACCCGAGAACTGAGTCTCCTGTAAATATAAGAAAAGATATTTTAAAGGGTTGTCCAAATGCTAAAGAGGTAGCAGATAGAAATAAGGCAATACACTATGCTATTTCAAAATTAAAGAAAAATGATTTTTTGCTAATTGCTGGCAAAGGACATGAAACCTCTCAAACAATTGGCATAGAAACACTTCCTTTTGATGATTATACAGTTGCCAAAGAGACTATAAAAAATATTGAAAAAGTAAGGGAAACTTTTTGATGCCATTATGGACAAAATGTGACTTAATGACAGCTTGTAAAGCATCAGATCCAACGTCTAATTTTCTTAAAAATTTTGATAATATCAAGGGAATAAGCATAGATGAAAGAACTATTAACGTTGGAGATTTATTTATTGCTTTAATTGGAGATAAATTTGATGGCCACAACTTTATAGAAACTGCGATTTCAAAAGGAGCATGTGGAGTACTTGTTTCGAATATTAAGTTAGCTGAAAAGTATAATGGATTGTTTGTAAAAGACACGAAAAAAGCTTTAATAGAAATTGGAAAGTTTGCGAGAAACAGGTTTAATGGAATTACAGTTGGCATAACAGGTAGTAGTGGAAAAACTAGTACTAACTATTTATTGTCAACAGCGCTAAAAAAATTTGGTAAAACTCATAAAACGTTTGGTAATAATAATAATATTATTGGACTTTCGCTAACATTATCTAGATTACCTAAGAATTGTGATTTTTGTGTTCTAGAATTAGGAATGAACAATCCGGGAGAAATTAGGGTATTATCAAAAATAGCAAAACCAAATATTGCATTAATAACAAATGTATCAAGCTCACATATTGAAAACTTTAAAAATGAAAAAGAGATTGCGAAAGCAAAAAGTGAGATTTATTTAGGTCTAAAGAGTAATGGTATCGCTATTATCAATTCTGATAATATTTGGAAAAAATTTTTAATAATTGAGGCTAAAAAGGTAAATGCGAAGATACACTTGTATGGAAGTAAAAAAAATTCAAACACAAGAATAAAAAGGATAATTGATGAAAAAGATGGATCTACAATTTTTTATGACGAAATAGAAAATTGGCATTTGAAATACTTAAACATTACACAAGCTGAGAACGCTATAGCGGCTATTGCAATTATAAAAGAATTAAAACTTGAACCAAAAAAAGTTCATAGTCTTATTAGTGATCTAAAGCCTTTATCGGGAAGAGGAGAAAGACTTACAATTAATTTTAATAAAAATGAAAAAACTTTTATCATAAATGACAGCTATAATGCCAATCCTGCTTCAATGAAAGCTGCTCTTCACAATTTTAACAAACTAAAACTAAAACTACATAAATTTGAGACGGTAATCATAATTGGTGACATGCTTGAATTAGGTAAACATTCAAGACAAATGCATTTAGAGCTTGTTCCAATTATACAAAAAATCAAACCTGATTTGCTTTTAACATTAGGAAATTATTCAAAAAAGATAAACGATAAATTAAAAGTAACATTAAATTGTCATTCATATTATAGGATAGATCAATTAATAAACGATATAAAACAATTTGTTAAACCAAATCAAATAATTCTTTTAAAAGGGTCTAATGGTACTGGTCTTTGGCGACTTGTACCAATATTCAAGGACATTATACAGGAGAATGCAAGTGCTGCCTGAACTTTTGTTAAATTATACTGATTACTTTCAACCTCTAAATTTATTTAATTATATAACTTTTAGGACAATTGGAGCCCTATTAACCGCCTTATTAATAAGCTTCATATTTGGTCCATTTATTATATCACTTTTAAAAAAAGTACAGGAAAAAGGTCAACCAATTCGAATTGATGGACCTAAGAATCATATTATTTTTAAAGCCGGCACGCCAACCATGGGAGGATTGTTAATTTTATTAGCCTTTGTAATATCAACAATTTTGTGGGCTAGATTAGATAATATATACATATGGATTGTTTTAGGAATAGCTTTATTATTTGGTATAATAGGACTCATAGATGATTGGTTGAAAGTGTCAAGAATGACAAGCAACGGTCTAAGAAGCTATCAGAAGATTATACCTCAAATTTTTATAGCGTTTCTTGCAGCTTGGTTAATTTCAGAAAACACTCCAGAACAATTTCAAAATACATTATCTGTCCCCTTTTTCAAAGATAGTATTCTTTATTTAGGAGTATTTTATATACCATTTACAATCTTAGTCGTGGTAGGTTCGTCAAATGCAGTAAATTTGACAGACGGTTTAGACGGGTTGGCAATTGTACCAGTAATGATTGCTGCTGCTTCATTTGCAGTAATAGTTTATGTAGTTGGACATATAAATTTTTCAAATTATTTACAATTAAATTATGTTCCTGGGGTTGGTGAAATTACAGTATTTCTTGGTGCAATTATAGGTTCAGGTCTGGGATTTTTATGGTTTAATGCTCCGCCCGCTATGGTTTTTATGGGCGACACTGGTTCATTATCACTTGGAGGAGTAATTGGTGTAACAGCTTCAGTAGCAAGACATGAATTAGTGTTAATTATAATTGGAGGTCTTTTTGTGTTAGAGACAGTATCTGTAGTAGTTCAAATTTTGTCATATAAATTTACAGGTAAAAGAATATTTCGAATGGCACCATTACACCATCATTTTGAACAAAAAGGATGGGCTGAGGCTACAATAGTTATAAGGTTCTGGATAATTGCGGTTATTTTGGCATTAGTTGGAATTTCTTCACTTAAACTAAGGTAATAAATTGATAGAAATTAGTTCTTATAAAAATAAAGATGTTGGAATTTTAGGGGCTGGATTATCTGGTTTGGCTGCAGCCAAAATACTTTTAAGTTCAAAAGCTAATTTATATATCTTTGATGACCAAAAAAATAAACCAAACCATATTAGAAAAAATAGTTGGAAAAATTATAAATTTTGGCCTTGGAAAACTCTAAAAACTATAATTGTGAGTCCTGGGATTCCTATAAATTCAAAACATAAACATAATGCAATTCAACTTGCAATAAAAAATAAAGTTAAGATTATTAATGAGATTGACTTATTTGTAGAAACAAAACCAAAAGCTAAAATAATTGGAATAACTGGTACTAATGGGAAATCTACAACTGTAGCACTATTATTCCACATACTAAATTTTAACAAAATAAAATGTGTCATAGGTGGAAATTATGGTTTTCCTGCATGCGAAATTAAAGATCCAGGGAAAGATGGAGTTATAATTCTCGAACTGTCAAGTTATCAACTTGATGGTGCAAAAAAATTAAGTTTAGATCTTGCTTCAATAACTAACATTACTCCTGACCACTTAGACTACCATGAAACTTTTTATAAATATAAACTTTCAAAGCTGAAAATTTTAGATTTTTTAAAAACTAATGGGGCATTTATTTTTAATGCTAATAATAAACTTTTGAATAAAACAATAAAACAGAAAAAGTATAAATGTATAAATGTAATAAAAATTAAAAATAGCGAATTTTTAAATTATATTAAAGACAATCACCACCTTATAGGATCACACAATCAAGTCAACGGATCTATTGCAATATCTATGGCAAGATATCTAAATATAACTGATGAAAAAATCAAAATAGCTGTTAAACATTTTAGAGGCTTGCCTCATCGAATGGAACCAATACATATCTCCAAAAGAATTAAAATTATAAATGATAGTAAGTCAACAAATGGTGAATCTACTGCAGCTGCTCTTCAGTCATTCGATAATATATTTTGGATAGTAGGAGGACAACCGAAGTCAGGAGGAATTGGAGAATCTAAAAAATTTTTAGACAAAGTTGTAGAAGTTTTTTTAATAGGGAAATCTACTAATTTTTTTTGCAAAGAAATTTTAAAGTTTAAAAAAGATTTATCAATGCACCATTGTTTCACATTAGATAAAGCAACCCAGCTAGCTTTAGATATAGCTGCTTCATCCAACTTAAAAAGTTATGTGATTTTGTTGTCTCCTTCTGCAGCTAGTTTTGACCAATTTCAAAACTTTGAAGAGAGAGGAAATAAATTTAAAGAAATAGTTAATAAACAATTAAACGAAATGTTAAAAAAATGAAAATCTCACGTTCAGATAGATCTAACCTTGCACTTTGGTGGTGGACAATCGATAGATATTTATTGACTTCATTTTTTATATTAATTTTGTTTGGTATATTCTTAGTCATGGCCGCCAGCCAGCATCTTGCCGAAAGCCTTAATATCCCATCACATTATTTCACTGTAAGACATTTGTTGTTTGGTGCATTAAGCATTCCTATTATAATATTTTTTTCTGTATTAAATGAAAGACAAACCAAAATAATTTGTATTTTAGGTATAATTGTAACTACTTTATTACTTTTTGTAATTTTATTTGAAGGAGAAAAAATAAAAGGAGCGCAAAGATGGTTTTATTTAGGAAATTTAAGTTTTCAGCCAAGTGAAATAGGTAAGCCTTTGTTTGTCGTCTTTAATGCTTGGCTATTATCTTTATGGGTTGAAAAAACAAAATTTCCTGGTTGGATGTGGTCAATAGCCTCAATAACTTTAATATCAACTTTATTACTATTACAACCTGACTTAGGAATGACCATCGTAATGATGTTTACCTGGGGTTTTCAATTATTCATTACTGGAATACCCTTAATAATTATTTTATTTCTTATATTAGCTTTTCCAATTTTTATGATTATTTCTTACCATCATTTTAATCATGTTAAAATAAGAATAGACAATTTTATTGAAGGGAAAACATACCAAGTATCTAAGTCTTTACAATCTTTTGAGTCTGGTGGCTTTTGGGGCAAAGGTCCAGGTGAGGGTTTTTATAAAAAATCTTTACCCGATGCCCATTCTGATTTTGTTTTTGCTGTGGCTGCTGAAGAGTATGGCGCATTAATATGTAGTGTTATAATTATTATCTATTGTCTTATAATCATTAGATCATTTTACTATACAATTTATAATAATAACCTTTTTTTTATTTTAGCTGTAGGAGGACTTGCTTTCCAATTCGGTTTCCAAACATTGATCCACATGGCAAGTAACACTGACCTTATTCCTACAAAAGGAATGACTTTACCGTTTCTCTCCTATGGAGGCTCATCTTTGTTAGCTTCAGCTATAACAGCAGGAATAATTTTATCTTTAACCAAAAAAAACAACTCTTTACAGCCATTTAGAAAAGAAATTTATGAAAAATTTTGAAATGACAAATTATAAGAGAAAAAAAGTTTTAATGCTTGTTGCTGGAGGGACTGCAGGACATATATATCCTTCATTATCTTTAATTAATAAAATGAAAAATTTTAAGTTTATTATTATTACTGACCAGAGAGGAAGGGTATATTACGAGAATTTCTTTGAGAATAAAACTTTAAATTTTAAAATATTTACTCACAATGTTAAAAGTCCAAGCAATAAAAAATTAATCTATAAAATAATTTCATTATTTCAAATTTTAATTTCATTATTAAAATCATTATTAATAATAGTTTCCCAAAAACCAAATTTAGCTATAGGTTTCGGGGGATACCCTTCAGTAGCTCCGATATTAGCAGCTAAAATTTGTACAATTCCGTCAATTATCCATGAACAAAATGCTATTGTTGGTAGAGGGAACAAATTGCTTAGTAAAATTTCAAATATATTAGCATTGTCATTCTTAGAAACAAAAAACATTGAAAATGTCAAAAACACAATTTTCACTGGAAATCCGGTAAGACAAGAATTTGAAGAAATTGGTGATAATTGTTTATATTTAATTTCAGATAAACCTTTCACAATTTTAATATACGGAGGAAGTCTTGGTGCTTCTTTTTTTTCAAAACAAGTAACCTCAATAATTTGTTCACTTCCAGAAAACATTAGGAAAGAAATCAAGATTATTCAGCAAGTAAGAATAGAAGATTTAGATAAAGTAAAAAACAATTATAGAGTTCATAAAATTGAAGCAGAAGTTTCTACTTTTTTTTATAATATTTCTAGAAAATTTGAGATAGCACAACTAATAATTACTAGATCAGGAGGATCATCCGTTGCTGAGATAATGGCCTCTTGTAAACCTGCAATATTTATTCCTCTTCCAAATTCATTTGATAATCATCAATATGAAAATGCTAAATTTTTCAAAGACAATAATTGTGGTTGGGTTATTGATCAAAATAGTAATGATAAAAATGATTTTGAAAAATTATTAAAAAACATTTTAAAAAACAAAAAACAACTTATTAAAAAAAGTAAAAAAATCGCCGACCTATCAAATAAATTATTAAATTTAAGAGAAAATAAAACACCTTCAGAATATTTGTCAGATTTAGTTTTAAAAATGATAAATAATCCAAAAGTAGGGCGGAGTAAAGTATGTTAAAAAGCCCAGAAAACCTTGGAATTATTCACTTTGTTGGTATTGGTGGAATTGGTATGAGTGGAATCGCAGAAATATTACACCAATCTGGTTATCAAGTTCAAGGAAGTGACTTAAGTAAAAGTAACAATACCAATAGATTAGAAAAGCTTGGCATTAAAGTTTTTATTGGCCAGAAAAAAAATAATATTATCAATGCTAAAATCATTGTTGTTTCAACTGCAATTTCAGAGAAAAATGAGGAATTTATCGCCGCAAAAAAAATGTTTATTCCAATTGTACATCGATCTGAAATGTTAGGAGAACTAATGCGTTTAAAGCAATCAATTGCAATAGCTGGCACTCATGGTAAAACCACGACCACCTCGTTAATAGCAAAGATGATTGAAGAAAATGGCATGGACCCAACCATAATAAATGGAGGAATCATTTCCTCACTTGATAGTAATGCCCGACTTGGTAATGGTGAATGGATGGTTGTGGAAGCAGATGAAAGCGATGGAAGTTTTACAAAACTAAATCCAACTGCTGCTATTATTACCAATATAGATTTAGAACATTTAGATTACCACAAAACGGAAGATAACTTAGAGAATGCATTTTATAATTTTGTTTCTTCAATACCATTTTATGGGTTTGTTTGTTTATGTATAGATAATGCTAGAACACAAAAATTAATATCAAAGTTAGAGAATAAAAAAGTAATTACATACGGATTGTCAGCCAATGCAGACATAAGAGCCACTAATATTTTATATGAAAAAAATAAAATGAGCTTTTCCCTTAATATTTCAAATAATAAAAAATACGAAAATAAAGTTTATGATATAGAATTTTCAATGATTGGGGTTCATAACATCCAAAACGCATTAGCAACAATTGCAACTGGAATAGAATTAAAAATACCACTTTTAAAAATTAAAAATACACTGAAAAATTTTACTGGGGTTCAAAGAAGATTTCAAAGAGTTGGAAACTATAATAATACAACTATTATCGATGATTATGGTCACCATCCTGTAGAAATTAACTCTGCATTGGCGGCAGCAAGATTGCTAACTCCTGAAAATAAAATAATTTCAATTTTTCAACCTCATCGTTATAGCAGGCTTAGGGATCTGTTTGATGAATTTTGTAGATCATTTTATGATGCAGATCATGTCATACTTCTTGATGTTTATCCTGCTGGTGAAAAACCTATAAAAAATTACGAAAGTTATAATTTAGAAAATGGACTAGCTAATTATGGACATAAAAATGTTCTATACATTAAAGATCAGAGTCATTTAGCAAAAGTATTAATAAAAATAATACAACCAAGTGATTTAATAATCTGTCTTGGCGCAGGTTCAATAACAAAAATAGCAAATAGCCTTGAAGAAGAATTAAAAAATGAAAACAAACACATTTAAAAATAAGTTTTTAAATAATGTTTATATAGAACATAGACTAGCAAAATACACATGGTTTGGAGTTGGTGGTAATGCCGAAATTCTTTTCGTACCTGAAGAAGAGATATGTATTGAAAAATTTTTAAAAGAAAAACCTGCGGACTGTAAGGTATTCACAATTGGCGCAGGATCTAATCTATTAGTAAGGGATAATGGAATAAATGGTATTACCCTAATTACAAAGAAGTTAAATCAAATAAGTATTGATGCAGACGGAATAATTACAGCTAATTGTGGTGCAATTGACGCAGAAGTGGCTCGCTTTGCTAGAGAACATAACAGAACAGGACTTGAATTTTTAATTGGAATCCCTGGTACGATTGGTGGCGGAATAAAAATGAATTCTGGGGCGTTTGGATCTGAATTTAAAGATGTTTTAATAGATGTAAAAGCAATAAATCATAATGGTGAATATAAAATATTTTCTAAAAAAGATTTAAAGATGGAATACAGAAAAATAGGACTTGAAGCTAAGTGGATATTTTTATCAGCTCGCTTCAAGACCTCATTTGGTAAGCATGAATTTATAAAAGAAAAGATGAAAAAAATTATACAATCCAGAAAAGAATCACAGCCATTAGGAATAAAAACAGGAGGTAGTACATTTAAAAATCCTTTTGGCAACAAAGCTTGGCAACTTATTGATCAAGCAGGATGTAGAGGTCTAAAAAATGGTGATGCAATGATTTCAGAAAAACATTGTAATTTTATTATTAATCTTAAAAAAGCCTCTGCTCAACAAATTGAAGAATTAGGTCAAAAAGTAAGACAAAAAGTATTTGAAAATTCTGGGATTAAACTTAACTGGGAAATAGAAATAGTAGGAAAAAAATGAAAACCTACCAAAACATACATGTACTACTTTTAAAAGGAGGCAATGGCTCTGAAAGAGAGGTTTCACTCCTGACTGCAGCTGAATGCGCAAAAGCAATAAAACAAATAGGTTACAAGATTACTGAAGTTGACATTTCAGGTATTAATATTGCTAGTTTAGCCAAAATTAAGGCAGACCTTTGTTTTAATGCATTACATGGAGATTTTGGAGAAGATGGTTCAATACAAGGTTTATTAAATTTACTTAAAATACCATATACACATTCAGGCGTGGCAACCTCTTCTATTGCAATGAATAAAATTAATTTTAAAAGAATTATAACAAATGCTACTCAGTTTTCGAATGATCCAATTTACTTTCCTAAAACATTACCAATTAATAAGAATGGTAAACATTTAGAAGTAGATCATGATGGAACATTTGTGGTTAAACCTATTAAAGGTGGGAGTTCAATTGGTGTAAATATTATAAAAAAAGGAAATCAAATTCCTAATAATTATAGATTTATTCATAAAAAATTAATGGCTGAAACCTATGTTGGTTCAAAAGAATTAACTGTAACAGTTTTAAAAGAAGATCCCTTATGTGTTACTGAAATTACTACAAATGAAGAAAAAGAATTTTACAATTATAGTGCCAAATATGATAAACACGGTTCATTTCACGTAATTCCTGCTGATATTCCAAAAAATATTTATAACAAAGCTATGTCATGGGCCTTAAAAGCTCATCAGATCATTGGTTGTGAAGGAATTTCACGCAGTGATTTTAGGTACGATACCAATGAAGAAAAATTATATATGCTTGAATTAAACACCCAACCAGGAATGACAAAAACATCACTTAGCCCTGAACAAGCATCATATTGCGGCCTTAATATGGACGATATGGTTGAAGTAATTATAGGGGAGGCAAGTTACGAATGCTAACATCTAAATTTTATTCAAATAACTTTAATAATGAAATAAAAAAAGATATATTCTCAAAAAAGATCCTCAATAAAAAAAATTTAATAATTTTAATTATTTTTTTAATCACCTTTTATTTCTTCTTAAATTTAAATAAAATAATCACTTCATTTAAATTTGAGTTTTTTAACCAACTTTTAGTCAATAACGGCTTTGTAATTAAAAATATTGAAATTAAAGGTACAAATCACCTTAATAAAAATGAAATTTTAAAAATTATAAGCTCGTACAACAAAATCAATATTTTTAGTATTAACTTTAAAAACGTTTACGATGAAATCAATAATATTACCTGGGTTAAAAAAGGATCTATAGAGATAGTGTATCCTAACACTATTAAAGTGATTTTAACTGAAAAAGAGCCAATTGCTATTTTGCAAAATAAATTTGGAAATAGATTAATATCTAAATCTGGTAATTTGATATTAGCAAAAAATTTAAATTACTTTAAGAACCACCTTCCAATTGTAAATGGTAAAGATGCAGAAAAAAATATTGGTTCAATTTTAAAAATAGTAAATTTAAATAAAGATTTCGCAAAAAACATTTGGTCTTTCACATTCGTCAACCAAAGAAGGTGGGATATTCATTTTAAACAAGGATTAACTATCCGTTTACCTTATAAAAATACAAGAGAGGCACTGCAAAAAGTAATAACTCTTAATGAAAACTTTAAAATATTAAACATTGGTCTTATAGAGATAGATCTCAGAAAACCTGACCAAATCCTTGGTAAAATAAATGTAGACAAAAAGCTTATTTCTGAAAAGAGAAACTGATGACTGTTATGAGTAGTATAAACAATTCAAAAAATATATTTACTGTCATTGATGTAGGTAATAGTAAAGTATCTTGTTTAATTGGTACTTCAGTAAAAACAAATGACGTCCAAATAAAGGCTTTAGGATTTGGACAGCATGCTTCTCTCGGTATCTGTAATGGCAATGTAACTGACATGAAAAAAATTGCTAATTCAATTGCCCGAGCAGTTGAAGGTGCTGAAAGTATGGCAGGCTTCCCCATAAATAATGTAATATGTAGTCTTTCTGGAGGAAGACCTGTTACCAAAATTACGCGAAATCATTTAAAAATAGAAAATGGCAGGGTTGAAAAAAATGATATTTTTAAAATTCTTAAAAATAAAAATTTTACTCAAATTGATAATTATGAACTAATTTCTTCGTCCGTAATTAAGTATTATTTGGATAATAATACTTCAGTAGACAATCCGGTTGGAATATTTACAGATTCATTAAAAGTCGAAGTTAATTATATATATGGCCAAAAATCTACAATAAAGAACATAATAAGTGCTGTAAATCTATGCCACTTATCTGTTGAAAAATTCGTTATATGTTCAGAAGCTTCAGGTATTTCAACTATGACTCAAGATGAGAAAACTAACGGTGCTGTCGTAATTGATCTTGGGGCAAATATTACAAGTATTGGGGTGTTCCTAAATAATAAAATTATTTTTTCAGATTCAATTCCAATCGGAGGATTACATATTACGAGCGACATAGTAAGAGGGTTAGGAACAAAATCAGAAGATGCTGAAAAAATAAAAATATTACACGGGTCAACCTTAGCTAAGGAAACTGACGAATATATAAACTTGGATATTCCAATAATTTCTGATCAAGGTGAAATAGTAACTCAAAAAATCCCAAAATCAGTACTAACTGCAATAATTAAACCTAGGGTTGAAGAAATTTTTGAGCTAGTTGAAGAAAGATTAAGTCAAATAAAATCTAAACCAAATAATATTAACAAGATTATCTTATGCGGTGGAGGAGCTAATCTGAATAATATTCGTGAATTAGCCTCAAACTGTTTTAAATCAAATGTTAGAATTGGACGACCAATTGGTTTAATTGATCTGCCAGAAATTGTACAAACACCCACTTTTGCTTGTTTAACTGGCTTGCTTATCAAAAGCTTAGAAAAAGAAAAAGTATTTAACCAAAAAGGATATAATGCAGGAATATTTAATTATTTCGGAAAAATAGGAAATTGGTTTGATCAAAATTTGTAATTTTAAACTTCAATAGCAACTAAGTAAGGAGACGATAATGACACTTAATATAACAATCCCAGAGAATATAAATGATACTAAACCTAAAATATCAGTAATTGGAATTGGAGGTGCTGGAGGCAATGCGGTCAATACAATGATTAACGAAAAAATTGAAAATATTGACTTTTTAGTAGCTAATACTGACGGTCAGGCATTGTCAAGAAGCTTAACATCTAGGCAAATTCAACTTGGTAAAAATATAACATTAGGACTTGGAGCAGGCTCTGATGCTGAAACTGGTAAAAAAGCCGCAGATGAATCTATTGAAGAAATAATTGCTGAATTGAGTGATGTTAATATGTTGTTTATTACTACAGGCATGGGTGGAGGGACTGGTTCCGGAGCTGCACCTGTTATAGCTAAGGCTGCTCGAGAGAAAGGGATTTTAACTGTTGCAGTAGTGACTAAACCTTTTGATTTTGAAGGAAGGAAAAGGATGGAGGTGGCAGAAAATAGTTTATCATTATTAAAAGAACACGTTGATACTCTTATTGTAATACCAAATCAAAACCTTTTTAAGATCGCTAATGAAAAAACAACATTTGCTGAAGCTTTCAAGATGGCTGACGATGTACTCTATCAAGGTATTTGCGGTATTACTAATTTAATTACAAATCCAGGAATGATAAATTTAGATTTTGCTGATATAAAAACAGTGATGGGAAATATGGGCAAAGCAATGATGGGTACTGGAGAGAGTTCAGGAGAAAACAGAGCAAAAAATGCAGCCCAAGCTGCTCTCAATAATCCTTTATTAGATAACACTAATATTAAAGGGGCTAAATCGATTTTGCTTAACATTCAAGGAGGGCCTGATATGGCACTCTTTGAAGTTGACGAAGCAGCGAGTAAAATCAGAAACGAGGTAGATGAAAATGCAAATATCATTTTTGGATCATCTATTGACAATAATTTGGAGGGAATAATTAAAGTTTCTGTTGTTGCAACCGGAATTAATAAAGAAGAAGATATGAATGATTCTAAAAATAAGATATTTGAAGATGAAATTATATCAAATGGTCTTAATATAAATTCAGCCATAGAAGATTATGACAATAATCTTGAAACAAATTTTTCTAGAGACTCGGCTGAAATATTGGAAAATTCAAATATTGACCAAACTGATTTAGAAACAGAAATAAACAAGTTAGAGTTCAATCAAGAAAAAATCGAAAAAAAGAATGAAAATTTCTCAGAACCTGAAAATAAAAAAAATGATCTTGAAACCCTTTTTATGAATAAACCTAAAAATAAATTTACTGAAACCAAACCACAATCTTTGTTTAATCGTGTTTCATCTTTCTTTGGGAATAATAAAAATAATGAAGTAAAAATAGATCCTAATTTAAATGATGAAGATAATATTTTGCGAAATAAAGAATTAAGTGATGTTGATATAAATTCTGATAATATCTTTCAAAATCCAAAATCACAAAATGAGAACATAGAGAAATTGGATTTTGATCTTGATCAAGATATCAAAGAAACAGATGATCAATCGAAGAACTTTGACTTGTTCAACGATAAAAATCAAAGTGAACCAATAAATCATCAGATAGATCTTACAGATATAGAACAGGAAAGTAAGGAAGTTGACGAAAAAGTTTTAGAAATACCAGCTTTTTTGAGAAGACAAGCAAATTAATATATTTTGAAATATTTCGTAATTATATGTGATTTGTATTTAATATAAAAGAGTTATAAACATACTCTGAGGTATTGGATATGAATTTCGTTAATAGAATAGTTATTAATAATAAATCAAATCAGAACACATTAAAAAGTAAAATTCTTTTTTCTGGAGTTGGGGTACATAATGGTCGAGCTGTAACATTGAGTGTAGAACCAGCAGACATTGATACAGGTATTATTTTTGAAAGAACTGATATTATTAAAAACAACAAAATTAAAGCCGTTATCGATAATGTTGTAAATTCAAGTTTATGTACAAAAATTGCGAATCATAAAGGCGTATCAGTATCAACAATTGAGCACATAATGGCTGCATTTAATGCTTTAGATTTAGATAATGTGCTCGTTAAAATTAACGCCCCAGAATTACCTGCCTTAGATGGAAGTTCTAACGAGTATATAAAAAAAATTACAAAAGCAGGTATTAAAACTCAAGACAAAAAAAGAAAATTTCTTAAAATTACAAAAAAAGTTGAAGTTAAAGATGGCAATCGATTTATTTCCATTTTACCTTCTAATGAATTGTCAATTAATGTTTCTATCGATTATCCTAATACTATTATTGGTTACTCAGAATATTTTTATCGACATTCAAAAGAAAATTTTATTAGAAACTTGTCCATGGCTAGAACATATACTCTTTCAGAGGATGTTGAAAAAATGAGAACAGCTGGCCTGGCTATTGGAGGGAACCTTAACAATGCCATAGTTGTAGATAAATATGAGATATTAAACCCTGATGGATTAAGATTAGATAAAGAATTTGTTAAACACAAAGCGTTAGACTGTATCGGTGATTTTTATTTGCTTGGAATGCCATTGGTAGGTAAAATTAGTTGTTTTGCCCCTGGACATAATTTAAATCAAAAATTTGTTAGAGAAATCTTGAAATACCGAGGTAATTATAAAATAGAATCTATTGATATAGAAAACAACAATGATAAATTTTTGAATTTAATTAAGGATGAAAACTCTTCACAAAATATTACTAACGTAGCCTAGTATTTTCTTAATGGATAATAAATTTTTGTATACAAATCTGATTATTAATAATAAAACAATATAATTAGATACTGATTTAGAAAATTTTAATTATGCATAATAACAAAAAAAAATATTTGATTATTATACAAATGTTTTTTATTTCACTATTAGTTTCAAGTTGCAGTAATTTTAATAAACCAGAAAATAACTCACAATTATCTGACAAAGAGATGTACGCAGTTGGTTTAACTTCTCTTCAAAAAGGTGATTTTAAAAAAGCAAATTTAAATTTTGAAGAAATTTCTTTAAATTATCCATTTTCTTCATTAGCTTCAAGATCTGAAATTATGTCAGCTTACACTCTTTATGAAAATAATGAGCTCAAAAAAGCCATAATAAAATTAAATGATTTTATAGAAATGAACCCTAAAGGGCAATTAACTCAATATGCTCACTATTTGCTAGCTATGTGTTATTATTCACAAATATCAACAGAAGGAAGAGATCCAGGCTTAACAATCAACGCTTTAAACAACTTTAAATTAATAGAGACAAAATATCCAAATACTAAATATGGTAAAGACTCTAGGCTAAAAATTCAATTTTTAGAAAACTCACTTGCAAGAAATGAGCTAAATATTGGAAAATTTTATTTAAAGAAAGGTGCGCCAGCTAGTTCGATAAAAAGATTTAAATTTATCTTGCAAAATTATCAAAATACTTCTGTTATTCCTGAAGCACTCTATAGATTATCCGAAGCTTTTTTAATAATAGGCTTAAAAGAAGAAGCTATCAAAAGTAGTGCAATTCTTAAATACAACTTTCCGGATAATAAATGGGCAAATCTAAGTAAAAATTTATTTGAAAATAATCTTAATCTTGCTCAAACTAAAGATTATGAGTTATCAATTATAGATTATTTAAAAAATATTTTTGATTAAGAAAATGCTTAAAGAGTTAATTGTCAAAAATATTGTCCTTATAGAAAAAATAAAAATAGTGTTCAAAAAAGGTCTTTCAGTTTTAACAGGAGAAACTGGAACGGGTAAATCAATTTTACTTGATAGCTTGGGGCTAATTATAGGAAACCGAGTTGATTTTAATTTAATTAGACAAGGGGAAACTGATGCATCAGTAACAGCGATATTCCAAATTCACGAAAAACATCCAGTAATTAATATCATAAAAAAATATGACATAGTATTTGAAGATGAACTAATAATTCGACGTCAGATTAAAGCAGATGGAAAATCAAAGTGCCTAGTAAATGATACCATTATAACAAGAAATGCTCTTATAGAAATAACTGACTATTTAATTGAAATTCAAGGTCAATTTGAAGATAGGGGTCTTTTAGATATAAAAACTCATCTATCAATTTTAGACGAATATTCTAATCATTATACGTTAATTCACGATACTAAATTTTCTTTTAATGAAATGAAAAAATTAAAAACTTTAATTAATGAGACAGAGAAAAAAGAACAGCAATTAAATGATGATAGTGAATGGATAAAAGATTCATTAGATCAACTTATTATATTGGATCCTAAAACTGGGGAAGAAACAGAATTAAATAAAGCCAAACAATTATTAACTAACCGTGAAAAAATTTATAATACTTTAATTAAAGCCAAATCTATTATAGAAGATGAAAACGGTTTAGAAGATTTAGTAAATAAATTATTAAAGGAATTTGATGATCTCAAATCTTATCAACAACCTAATTTAAATGAAGCCTTAGATTCAATTTATAGAACTAAAGCAGAAATTGAGGAATTAAAGAGATTTGCAAATAAAAAAGACACAGACTTAAATGATGAGACTGATGACTTAGAAACGATTGACGATAGGCTACACGAATTACGTTCACAAGCAAGAAAACACAAGTGTGAAGTTGATGAACTAATTAAAATAAAAATAGAATTAGAGGACAAGTTAGAAGAACTTAATAAAAACAGCTCAAACTTAAACGATCTCAAAGATAAGTATATTAAAGCTGAAGAAAATTTTAAATTAAACAGTAAAATTTTATCGGAGAGCAGACAAAAATCAGCAATTAAATTGTCTCAGAAAATCAACCAAGAATTACCTTACTTAAAATTAGAAAATGCAAATTTTGAAATTAAATTTGAAAAAATTGATTTTGAGAGTTCTTCTATAAATGGAATTGACAAGGTCATATTTTTTGCCTCAACAAATACTGGAATGGATAAAAAACCAATTAACAAAATTGCATCTGGCGGCGAGCTATCAAGATTTTTACTTGCTATTAAAGTTGTACTTGAAACTGAAATGCAAAATAGAACAATTATTTTTGATGAAATTGATTCTGGTATCGGTGGTTCAGCTGCAAATGCTGTAGGTCTAAGATTGGCTAAATTAGGAAAAACATATCAAACAATGGTGGTAACACATTCTCCACAAGTCACATCTAAAGGACACAATCATTACCTTATAAAAAAACAAAATATTCAAAATAAAACACTCTCTAATGTTACTGAATTGAACACAAATGAAAGAGTTGAAGAAATAGCAAGAATGGTCTCTGGACAAGCCATAACAAATGAAGCTAGAGAAGCCGCTCTGAAACTATTGGATAATTAGGCTAATGGATACAAAAATTTTCAATAAATTAAATCAATTAAAAAATAAGATTGACTTTCATGATAATAAATATCATTTCGAGGATAATCCTGAAATTTCTGATTTTGAATATGATAAACTTTGTCGAGAATATGATACTCTAATTATTGAAAATCCTTTGTTTAAGTTTTTAGAACGAAAAACTGTTGGCTCACAAACCTCTAATCAATTCCAAAAATATAATCATCGAAAACCAATGACTTCACTTACTAATGCATTTTCTTTCGAAGACGTGAATGATTTCATTGAGAGAACTCTAAAATTTTTGAATTTAAAAAAAGATTTTCAGTTAGATTTTATGTGTGAACCAAAAATTGATGGTCTGTCAATATCACTTCTTTATGTAAATGGAAATTTATTTAATGCTGTGACTAGAGGAGATGGTAAGGTAGGCGAAATAGTAACTGATAACGTCAAGACTATAAAAGATATACCACATAAGTTAAATGGTAATTATCCAAACCTCATAGAGATAAGAGGTGAAATCTTTATGAAAAAAGCTAATTTTGAAGAACTTAATAAGTCACAAATAGAAAAAAATAGAAAAGTTTTTGCTAATTCAAGAAATGCCGCAGCAGGATCAATACGACATAAAGACATAAATATTTTAAAAGAGCGTAAGTTAAATTTTTATGCCTTCTCCGTGGGTGAATATACCAATGATTTTAATATTAAAACTCAGTTTGACCTTTTAAAAAAATTTGAACAAATGGGCATCAATACAAACCAAGAAAACTTTAGAGCAAAAAGAATTGAAGATATTAAAAAATTCTACTCTTTGATGTTATCTAAAAGAAATAAGTTAGATTACGAAATTGATGGTCTCGTATACAAGGTGAATAATAGAATTTTACAAGAAAGGTTAGGAAATTTGTCTAGATCGCCAAGATGGGCGATTGCTCACAAACTTCCCCCTGAAATAGTAGAAACTAAACTTTTAAATATAGAAACACAAGTTGGCAGAACTGGTGCTCTTACACCAGTTGGTAAATTAAAACCTGTAAAAGTTGGGGGGGTGCTAGTCTCAAATGTAACACTGCATAACGAAGACGAAATTTCAAGAAAAGATATTAGAGTAGGAGACATTGTAAAAATTCAACGAGCTGGAGATGTTATTCCGCAAGTTACTGAAGTAATAAAAGAAAAAAGACAAAACAATTCTAAAGTTTACGTTCCACCTAATTTTTGTCCATCATGTGGAGGCAAAACGTATAAACCAAAAAGTGAAGCAATTAGAAGATGTCTTTCTGGGGTCAATTGCCCTTCTCAAACAGTTGAGAAATTAAAGCATTTTGTTTCCAAAAATGCTTTTAATATTGAAGGTTTAGGGGACAAATTAATAGTCATGCTCTTCAAAGAAAAAATCATAAATGATTTTAGTGATATTTTTAAAATTTATAAATATAAAGAATTATTAGAAAAACGTGAAGGTTTGGGAAAATTATCGGTTTCTAATCTTTTAAAATCTATTGATTCAAAGAAAAGAATTCCACTAGATAAATTAATTTATGCTCTAGGGATCAAACAAATTGGTGAAAACAATGCTAAATTATTGGCTTTAAATTATAATTCTTTTGAAAATTTTTGTACTGAAATGGAAAAAGCAAATAATAAGTTATCTGATTCATTCCAAAATCTTGTCTCAATTGATCAAATTGGTGAGAATATTGCTGAGGATATAATCTTATTTTTTAATACATCCTCAAATCTTATAATGTTAAAAGAACTCTTGAATTATATAAAAATTGAAAATGTTGGACAAAAATTAATTAATTCACCCTATAAGGACAAAATAGTAGTATTGACTGGTACATTAGATACCATGAGCCGTGATGAGGCAAAACAAAAACTAAACAACTTAGGAGCAAAAGTTAGTAGCTCTGTTTCTAAAAATACAGATTATGTAATTGTTGGTGAACAACCTGGATCCAAAGCAAAAAAAGCAAAAGAATTAAACATACCTATAATAAATGAAAATGAGTGGGTTGAAATAATAAAAACAATTGACGTTTAAATGCTTGATGTTTTTCTTTTCAAAAATAAAAGTAATTCTTTATCATCTTTATCAATTAATTTTGATAAATCTTTATATACTTTCATATGGTAATTATTAATCCAATTTATCTCAAACGATGACAGCATCTGCTTATTAATAAGATTTAATTCTAAAGGAACTCTAGTTAAATTTTCAAAACATAAAAAATTTTTGTTAGCCTTTTCTTTAACAAATTCTAAGTTTTCAATCCTGATACCGTACTCACCTTTTTTATAATATCCTGGCTCATTAGAAATCACCATGCCAGGCTCAACTATACATTCAGATGCTTTAGAAATAGAAATTGGCCCTTCATGTACGCCTAACACATGCCCTACTCCATGGCCTGTTCCATGGGCATAATCTTTACCTTTAGACCATAACTCAACCCTCGCTAAGGTGTCTAATTCTCTTCCACGAGTACCTTTAGGAAAAGATACAGTAGCAATCGCAATATGTCCCTTTAAAACTAAAGTATAGTCTTCTAACATTTCTGGTTTAGCCTTACCAACCAAAAGGGTACGAGTTGTGTCAGTAGTTCCATCTAAATAATGAGCACCTGTATCAATCAAATACAGACTACTTTTATCAATTTTTTTATTAGAGGTAGTATTTGCTTTATAGTGAATAATTGCACCATTCTCCTCAAATGCTGAAATAGTGGCAAAACTCTCACAAATGAATGTTTTTTCTAATGAACGAATTTCAAAAAGTTTCTGAGACAAAGATATTTCGGTGAGTTTATTAGAACAAACATTTTTTTCAAACCAAAATAAAAATTTTAGTATTGCTAGACCATCTTTTAAATGAGAATTTTTAAATCCACTTAGTTCTTGCGGATTTTTAATAGTTTTAAAATTATCTATTGGGCAATTAATGGGTTTACATGATAAATTATTTTCCCTTAAAATATTATAAATTTTTAAAGGTAAAAGGTTTGGGTCTATAAGAATTTTTTTATCTTTAAGACTTCTAAAAAAATTAGAAAGATTATCTAATTTATAAATTGTTATTAACTTATTTTTAGCAATTTTTTTTTTAATTAAATCATTTTTTGTAAAAATAGAAATTTCACCACTTTTTGAAATAACACAAAAAGACCTAGTAACTGGTGTATATTTTAATTCTGTTCCTCTGAAATTTAGCAACCAAGAAAGACCAGCAGGATTAAATAATATATAAAATTCACAATTATTTTTGATTATTATTGTTTTTAGACGATGAATTTTTGAAGAAACAATCTCACCGTTAATATGATCAGGAATTTTAAAGATTTTATTTTTTACAACAAGTTTTTTTTTGACCCATATTTCATCAATTAAGTTTTTATCAACAAGTTCAAATCTTGTTTTTGAACCCTTAAGAAAACTTTTTAATAATTCATATTGCTTTAGTGTTAATAGCCAAGGATCAATTGCAATATTTTTAAGTTTTTTTTCATTTTTCTTTAAGAACAAACAAACATCTTTAAAACCACCATTCAAACAATCAAAATTTTTCTGATCAACTTCTTTTTTTAATTGAATTTCATAACGACCATCACTAAAAATAACTGATTTTACATCGTAATTAGCCGAAATTATTGCATACCCAGCAGAACCAGAAAAATTTGTAATATATTTTAAACGCTCTTCATCATCTGGAACTTCTTCACCAGAATACATATCAGCTTTAGGAACTAATAAAGCATCTAGTTTTTTTAACTTCATATTATTCATTAGTAATTTTAATTTTGCACTCAAACTTTACTCTTTAATTAAAATTGACGTCTCATTATTAGTGTTCCCCACCCATTTATAATAATCTTTTTTTTTAAATTAAATCCAAACATTTTATATTTATTAACTATATTTGTGATTTGATTTCTTAAAAGCCCTGATAAAATTATAAATGAATTTGGTTTTGATATAAATTTAAGTCTAGGCGCTAAACTTATAAGAGGACCAAAAAGAATATTAGCAAAAATTAAATCATAATATTTTTTTTTGTTGAAATTATTCATTGTATTTGACTTAGAAAGAAAGATTTCTCTAGAAATAATATTATTTAATCTAAGATTTTCTTTTGTTAGTTTTAATGCATTTATATCAATATCAACAAAGGTAATTTTATTATTTTTAAAAATTTTTTTTGATGCTATTCCAAGAATTCCAGTTCCACAACCATAATCTAACACTGATTTTGGATTATAAATTTTTGATAAATAAGTTAAGGAATTTAAGCAGCTCTTTGTAGTTTCATGAGATCCACTTCCAAATGCAAAAGACGCATCTATTTTTATTGGTATCTTATTTTCAGAACATTCTTTTTTAATATGAGAACCATAAATGTAAAAGTTATCAATATTTATGGACGGAAATGATGACCTATTTTCTTTTAGCCAATCTTTACTAATAATTTTAGATATATAAATTTTATTTAAAAAACCTTTATGATTATTTTTTCCATTAAAATCATAAAATTTATTTAGTTTAAATTGTTTAGCAAGTAAATTTAGTTTGGTATTTATTAACTTTTTGTCAGGTTTTATATTAAGGATGATTTCTAATATCCAGTATTTGTTTTGATGAAACTCACCTAATTTATTCGTTATAAAATTATAAGATTTACCTTTAATGTATTTGCTGTTTAAGTATTTATCCTGAAATAAACTAGATGACAAATATCCATCAAAATCTTCAAAATATTCAGAAAATAATTCTTTGAACTCATCCTCTACAGTAATTCTAATTGACCACAAATCCATAACTAAGTGTATTATTCTATTATTTTAACAAAACTAGATACTACTTTCTTTTCTCCAGCTTTATCAAAATTTATATTCAGTTTATCTCCATCGGAAGAAATAATAAGACCCATGCCAAATTTTTGATGAAAAACTCTTTGGCCAACACTAAGATTTAAATTGGAGCTTGATACACTCTTCTCAAATTGAGAATTTTTATAAACATCAAGACTTCTGATTCCGTTCTGTTTTGCTCTGAGAAATCCTGGTCCATATGATGAATTGTTGGATGATAAATCAAAATCAATTTGATTATAGCTCGATACATCTGCTCCAAGATTACCCTCAATATTTTCATTAATAATCTTTTTTGGCAATTCACTTATAAATCTTGATGGAATTGACCCTTGCCATAAGCCATGAATTTGTCTATTAGCCGCAAAGGTTATAAAAAGTCTTTTTTTTGCACGCGTAATTCCTACATAAGCTAACCTTCTTTCTTCTTCCAAGCCTGATAAGCCTAATTCATCAATAGATCTCTGGCTTGGGAACATACCTTCTTCCCATCCAGGCAGAAAAACAGCCTCAAATTCAAGTCCCTTTGCCGCATGTAAAGTCATTAAAGAAACTTCACCTGCTTCAGCTTCATTATCTCCATCCATAACTAATGATATATGCTCTAAAAACCCTGATAAATTATCAAAACCACTCATAGCATTGATCAACTCTTTTAAATTTTCTAATCTACCTTCGCCTTCAATCGAATTTTCATTTTGCCAGTGACCTATATACCCAGATTCTTCAAGTACTTTTAAAGCCAAGTCTGTATGAGAAATCTCTTTGTTATGATTATTCCAGTCAATAAATTGATTTATTAAATTTTCTAATGTTTTTTTTACATTGGGTCTTAACTCATCAGTCAACAACAAATTTTGAACAGCTGAAAAAAAAGAAATATTATTTTTTTTTGCGTATGAGTGTACTAAGCTGGTTGTACTTGTACCTAATCCTCTTTTTGGAACATTTATTATTCTTTCTAGAGCTAAATCATCGTTAGGTTGTTGAACAACTCTCAAATAAGCTAAAGCATCCCTAATTTCTAAACGTTCGTAGAATTTTGCTCCAATTACTTTATATGGAATACCAATATCTACAAATCTTTCTTCAAAATATCTAGTCTGGTGCCCTGCTCTAACTAAAACAGCAATTTGGTCATATCTAAAACCACATGAGTGTAAATTTTCAATTTCTAAGCTAGTTATTTTAGCTTCCTCAACACCATCCCAGACAGAAATTAGATCTATTTTGTCTCCATCCCCAGAAGATGTTTTAAGTTTTTTACTTAACCTCTCTTTATTATTGGAAATGATACTGTTGGCAGCTTCTAATATTCGGCCAGTTGATCTGTAATTTTCTTCTAATTTTATTACCTTCGCTGAAGTATAATCCTTTTCAAATTTTAAAATATTTCCGACTTGTGCGCCACGCCAACCATAAATAGATTGATCATCATCACCCACACAACAAATATTTTGAGATTTATTTGCAAATAATTTAAGCCATAAATATTGAATAGTATTTGTATCTTGATATTCATCAACTAGGAAATATAAAATTTTAGATTGATATTTTTGTAATATGTCTAAATGTTCCGAAAATATAGTTAAATTATATAACAGTAAATCACCAAAATCAGCAGAATTTAAAGTTACTAATCTTGATTGGTAAGTTTTATATATATTTATTGCTTTACCATTAGCAAAAAAATCATTGTAAGATTGATTTATGTCATCTGGTTTAAAGCCATTATCCTTCCAAGAACTAATTAAGTTAGACATTGCTTTTGGAGTAAATTTCTTAATGTCAATATCCTGATCAATCATTATTTGTTTTAGAAGCCTAATCTGATCATCTGGAGTTATTATCGTATAATTTGAATTTAGACCTACAACTTCTGCATTTTCTCTTAATATTCTAGCAGCTATTGAATGGAAAGTACCTAACCACACCGAATTCGCTGATGGCCCAATTAAACTTTCAAGTCTAGTCCTCATTTCTTTTGCAGCTTTATTAGTAAAAGTTACCGCAAGAATATTCCATGGCTTAGTCTTATTACTGTATAATAAGTTAGCTAATCTTGCCGTAAGAACTCTGGTTTTTCCTGTTCCTGCACCAGAAAGTACTAATAAAGGACCATCAAGATTTTTTACAGCCTCTTTTTGAGAATCATTTAGGTCTACAAATGCTTGATGATTATAAAATTGAGACATAATTTTTATATTTTCTGATAAGAATTTAAGAGTAATATTAACATATTTGTAACATATTGATGGTTTAACTTGTACAAAATTAACAAATAAATAATAATAAATATTTAATATAAATGATTAATATGTGTTTATTTAATGACAAAAAAATATAAATTTTTATTTATAAAATTCATAATAGCTGCATTTATTTTAAATGGGTGTTCTAGTTCTACTAAGCTTGTGTCTGAAAACAAAGATCCATTCGAAAAAATGAATAGAAATGTATTTCAATTTAACAAATATGTAGATCAGAAAATAATATCACCTATTAGCAAGACTTATGTCAAAAAAATTCCTACTAAAATCAGATCAAGTGTTAGTAATCATCTTGAATGGATGGACACACCTAGCACTATAATTAACAGTGCTTTACAAACAGATATGGAAAATACGATTTTAGCATCTGCTAAGTTTTTATTAAATGGACTTACTTTAGGCTTTTATGATTTAGATAAAGGTGAAACCATTATTAAAAAGAAAGATTTTGGATCAACTCTTGCTAGTTTATATGTTTCAGAAGGACCCTTTTTGATGGTCCCCTTTATTGGACCAAAAACAACCAGGGATTTAACTGGAACAATCCTAGACAGACAAAACATGTCAACTTTATCTCCTAATTCAATTGATGATTTGTATTTAGCTGAAATTCCTATAAACATGATTGACAAAAGAAGTAAAATGTCAAAAACAATTGATAATATTTATCTTTCAACTGATCCTTATATCAAAGTTAGGACTATTTACCTTCAAAATAGACGCAATGAGATTTATAGTAAAAATTATATTGAAAATAAAAATAACAACTTGGATGCTGAGTTTGAAAAGCTTTTGGATTAGAAAAAATGAGTAAGTTTTTAAATTATACGCTTTTAATTTTTTTATTTTTTTACGTTAATATTGCTAAATCTTTTTCAGATAATTTAAAAATGAGTGAAGCTACTATTCAACAAATGATTATAGAGGCTCAAAAACATGCTATTAGCACTATAAAACTAGAACCTGATGAGAGATCTAAAAAAATTACATTGTTAATAAAAAAATATATTAATCTAGATTTTATGTGCAAAGCCACAACTGGAACTTTTTGGAAAAAGGCTTCAGAAACACAAAGAGAAAAATATAAAACAGCATTACTAAATCAAATTGTTCTTGCTATTGAAGAACATCTTAACACTCTAGCAACATTATCTTATAAGCCAACAAAGTCTGAAAAACGTGGTAAGAAACTAATTTATGTGAGAGGAATAATTGAAGACCCAAATAAGAAGAAGCCTAATGTGAATCTTTTATGGAAATTAGCTGCAAACAAAAATGGATCATTTCTTATTCTTGATTTAGAAATAGAAGGTATATCATTAGTAAGTTCACAAAAAGCTGAAACTGTATCTGTTTTAAGAAAAAACAGAGGTGACTTTGACATATTGTTAATGAAGATGAGTAAAGATAAGTAAATCACCTCAATATTGGTTTATATTTTATTCTCTTTGGATTGAGCGCTTCTTCACCTAATCTTCTCTTTTTGTCTAACTCATAATCTTGGTAGTTTCCTTGGAACCATTCCACATGACTTCCACCCTCAAACGCGAGAATATGTGTGGCAAGTTTGTTTAAGAACCATCTATCATGTGAAATTACAACTACACATCCCGAAAAATCAAGAATTGCTTCTTCTAATGCTCTTAGTGTATCAACATCAAGGTCATTAGTTGGTTCATCCAAAAGTAAAACATTCCCTGGATTTTTTAACATTTTTGCTAGATGAACCCTATTTCTTTCACCACCAGACAACTGACTTACAATTTTTTGTTGGTCAGAACCTTTGAAATTGAATTGACCAACATAAGCTCTACTTTGAATAGTCTTTTTACCTATTTGTATTTCATCTAGTCCATCACTAATAGACTGCCATACATTCTCTTCTGGTTTTAAATCATTTCTTGATTGATCAACATAGTTTAAACTTACAGTTTCACCAATTAAAATTTCTCCACTATTTGGTTCCTCTTCTTTATTTATTAATCTAAATAAGGTAGTTTTACCTGCTCCATTTGCTCCAATTACACCTATAATTCCTCCCGGAGGGAGTTTAAAACTAAGATTATCTATTATTAATTTATCATCAAAGGACTTACTAACGTTTCTGAAAGTTATTACATCATTACCAAGTCTAGGTGCTGGTGGTATCACAAGGTTTCCAATATTAAATTCTTTTTTCTGTTCTTTTGATACTAATTCTTCATAAGATGTTATTCTAGCCTTTGACTTTGCTTGTCTTGCTCTTGGTGCTGACTTTATCCACTCTAATTCTTCTTTAATTTTTCTTTTTTTGGCTTCTTCTTCTTTACCTTCTAGTTCAAGTCGCTTTTGCTTTTGCTCCAGCCAACCAGAATAATTACCTTTATAGGGAATACCTTCTCCACGATCTAATTCTAAAATCCAGCCAGCTACTTCATCTAAAAAATATCTATCATGAGTTATAGTTACAACAGTGCCAGGAAAATCATGTAGAAATCTTTGCAACCAAGAGACGGAAAGAGCATCTAAATGATTAGTCGGTTCGTCCAACAACAAAAAATCAGGATTGGATAAAAGTAATTGAGCTAAAGCAACTCTTCTTTTTTCGCCACCAGACAAATGATCTATCTTTGACTCAGCTGGGGGAAGACTCAATGCATCCATTGCTATCTCTGCTTTTCTATCTAAATCCCATGCATCCATATTATCAATTTGTTCTTGTAACTCACCTTGCTTTGCAATTACTTTATCCATTTCTTCATCAGTTAAATCCTCTGAGAATTTTAGAGAAATAGCATTAAAATCATCAACAAGTTTTTTTGCTTCAGCCATCCCTTCCATAACATTTTCATAAACATTTAAACTACTATTTAGTTCTGGTTCTTGAGCTAGATATCCTACTTTTATTCCATCAGCTAATTTTGCCTCTCCATTAAATTCATCATCAACACCTGCCATTATTTTTAATAGAGATGATTTACCTGCTCCATTTCCTCCTAGAACTCCTATTTTAGCTCCTGGTAAGAAAGATAGACTCATATCTTTAATTACTTGTTTCCCCCCAGGGTAAAACTTACTTAATTTATACATTGTATATATATATTGTGGTTTATTCATTTTATTACCTCAGAGTTATATTTATGTATATAACATAACTAGTATTAAAAGTTTTTTTGGCTTTAATAAATATATAATTTAAATTATGATTTTTTAATTTATACAATTTGTTAGTATGATATTTTTATGATTAATAATTTTCCTATATGGCTTATTTCTCTTGATTATTTTTTAGCATGCTTAATGATAATTTTGTTAATTAATTTTATCTTAAATTTATTTTTGAGAGAAGAAAGTAATTTTGTTTTATACCGCTTTATAACCAAACTTGCTTACCCAATTCTAAATATTGCTAATAAAATAACACCTAGTTTTATTGTAAAGCCATTAATACCAATTTATGTAGCTTGGCTAATTTTGATGCTTAGAATATATCTTTTACCGTTATTTTTGGGATACTCTTATATAGGTAAATTTGCCTTTACCTTTGAGAAAGACTTAATTACTCAAGTAAAATCAATATTTCTTGATATAGCAATTAATTTAAATTATGGAATGTAGTCAAAAATAAGTTTTCAATCTGTAAATAATCTCATCTATCTGACTTGCAGTTGTTTCAAAAGAAGTTACAAATCTCACAACTAAATTATCTTTATCAACTTTGTTCCATAAATTTGGAATTATGTTCAGTTTAATAATATTATTATATGATAAATTACTCATCTTTACAAAAACTTCATTGCCTTGTGTTGGATATAAAATTTTAAAATCATTGAATTCAGATAATTTATGGCTCAGATATAGAGCATTTTTATTAGCTATCTTAGCTAGTTCTAACCACAAACCATCTTTAAACCAAGCATTTAGCTGAGCTGAAACAAATCTAGTTTTAGAAATTACATGTCCAGTTTGCTTAATAAGATGTCTTGCTTCTCTAGCTAATGTTTTATTAAAAAATATTATTAACTCTGCTGCCATGGCACCATTTTTAGTAGCACCTAGTGAAAGACAATCAACTCCAACTTTCCATGTAGCCTCTGCAGGAGATATTAATTCTTGAGAGACTATCGCATTTGAAAATCTTGCTCCATCCATATGAAGATACAAGTTATTTCTTTTACAAATTTTACTAATTGCTTCTATTTCGCCTCGTGTATACAAAGTTCCATTTTCAGCTAGTTGTGTAATTGATACACCTGATATAACAGGGCTTGATTTCCCTTTAAACTTTATTTCATCAATTTTATTCAGAAGATCTTGAGCTTTAATACGTCCTAGTGAATTTGAGATAGTAATTAATTTGCCACCACCAGAAAAAAACTCTGGTGCTCCTCCTTCATCTTTATTGATATGTGCATCGCTATGACAAATAACACATCCATAAGACCTGAGAAAAGACGATAAAGCTAAGGAGTTAGCGGCTGTACCAGAAAACATAGGGATGATTTCTAAATCATTTTTTTCAAAGATATTTTTTACAACTTTTTTACATTCTTTTGTAAAAACATCATTTCCGTAAGGTGGTGTTTTTAATTCAGCGGCTTTTGATACTGCTTCAAATAACTGAGGAGCAATACCCGAAACTGTGTCAGTTCCAATAAAAATTTTATTTTTTGTCATTTCATATACTTAAATGTTAATCAATTTTAAAATTAAAATATTCACCACGTTTGTTTAAAGTTATTATAGACATTATTTTCTTTGTTTTAATATCTAAAATTACTAATGTATTTTTACCTTTGTGAAGATATCTTAGTAAAATTTGATTTTCTTCCCCCAGTGAAGATGATATTAGCTGAGCATTCTTAGGTACGTATAAATCAATTTCTTTATCAAATTTTTGATCTATTTGAATAGGCCTACTTATGTTTGATTGACTGTTATTTATTTTTTTAAAACTATTAGCCACACCCCAGAAAAAAAGAATTAAACCTAAAATTATTAGTAAACCTAAAATAATAGCAATAATTTTTATAACCTTTATATTAGCAACTATAGAGGATTTTTTATCTGTTTTGGAGTTAAATATATTTGACATGACAACACCTATAAAAATCTCTTTCCTAGTTAAAAATTTTAACATACCTTTTGAACGTCTTGATACTTGGATAACTGAAGCTATTAAAGTAAGTGATCAAACAAAACAACATTTAAATTTAAAGAATTTTTCATTTTCAAGAAGTAGAATTAAAAATTTAATAGAAGAAAAAAACCTTACTGTTGATGGTATAATTGTTGATAATCCGTCATTTAAAGTTCGAAACTGTGAAAAAATCCAATTATTATTGCCTGAGCCAACTGTTTCTATTCCTTTACCTGAAAATATAAAATTAGAAATTGTTTATGAAGATGATTTTATAATAGTTTTGAATAAAAAAGCAGGTATGGTGGTGCATCCCGCACCAGGATCTCCTAATTCAACATTAGTAAATGCTTTACTTTATCATTGTGGAGACAGTCTTTTAGGTATTGGTGGTGTTAAAAGACCTGGAATCGTTCATAGGCTAGATAAAAATACCAGTGGTGTAATGGTGGCTGCAAAAACAGAATTAGCACACTCAAAATTATGTAAAATATTTCATAACCATGATTTAGATAGACGTTATAATGCTGTAGTGTGGGGGCAGCCTGAAAACAAAGGTACTATTGAAAAACCTATTGGAAGATCTTCAATAAATAGAAAAAAAATGGCTGTTGTTCAAAAAGGAAAAAGAGCTATAACAAAATGGAAAATTTTAGATATTTACCCACCTTTTGCTAGTCTAGTAGAATGTAAGTTAGAAACAGGTAAAACACATCAAATTCGTGTTCACATGTCAGATTTAGGTCATAGTATCATTGGGGATGATTTATATGGAAAACCATTAAGGAGTAAAAATTTCACAAATAAATTTCTTAAAGAAAAAAATAATTTCGTTAAATCTTTTAGTAGACAAGCTCTCCATGCTAGTAAATTATGCTTCGCACATCCTATTACCAACAAATATATGGAATTCTCTAGCAATTTGCCTAAAGATATTACTTCACTTATTAATAATTTAAAGATATAATACAAATTTTTTTAAAGACTTTAAATTTATATAAAAAAGTATTATATAAGAAATGAATTCTGGAGATGTAGTTTGAGTAATGTAGATAACATGAAGCTGTCATTAGTTTCACCAGACAATAATTTGGGAAGATATTTAGATCAGATAAAAAGATTTCCAATGTTGGAGGCTGGTGAGGAATATATACTTGCTAAAGATTGGTTAGAAAAACAAGATACCAAAGCTGCACATAAACTTGTTACAAGTCATCTAAGACTGGTAGCAAAAATAGCTATGGGCTATAAGGGTTATGGTTTACCTATTGCCGATCTAATTGCTGAAGGTAATATTGGAATGATGCACGCTGTTAAAAAATTTGATCCAGAAAAAGGTTTTAGATTGGCTACTTACGCGATGTGGTGGATTAAAGCAGCGATTCAAGAATTTGTTTTAAGAAGCTGGTCACAAGTCAAAATTGGTACGACAGCAAGTCAAAAAAAATTATTTTTTAATTTAAGAAAAATTAAAGGTAAAATAAACGCATTAGAAGATGGTGACCTTTCACCTAAACAAGTTAATAATATTGCTAAAACTCTTGATGTTTCACGTGATGAAGTTATTAGTATGAATAGAAGAATGTTAGGAGGGGATCATTCATTGAACTCACCAATTAGTCGCAATGATGGTGAAGAGGCTGAATGGCAAGATTTATTAACTGATGATAGAGATAATCAAGAAGCCCAATATGAAAATTATGAAGAAAAAAACATAAAAAATAAAATGGTAATCGAAGCTCTAGATCATCTAAAACCTAGAGAAAAAGATATCATTGTGAAGAGAAGATTGATTGATGATCCTAGAACATTGGAAGACCTATCTCAGGAATATAAAGTTAGTAGAGAAAGAATTAGACAAATTGAAACAAGAGCCTTTGAAAAACTACAAGCTGCAGTCAAACATAGGGCCAAAGAACTTAATTTAATAGAATTCAAAGATGATTAATCTATATTGAATGGATCTTTTAAATATATTGTATCAGATCTTTCAGGGCTAGTTGAAATTAATATTACAGGGCATCCTATAAGTTCTTCAATTCTTCTAATGAGAGTTTTAACCTCCTTAGGAAAATCATTTATGTTTCTTATCCCAACTATACTTCCTTTCCACCCTTTTAAAGTTTCATAAATAGGTTTTACACGAGTTTGTTGTTTTTCGGATGAAGGTAGGTATTTTATAATTTTATCATCTAAAAGATATTCAGTGCAAATTTTAATTTCTTTAAATCCATCCAAAACATCTAATTTAGTCAATGCAATACCTTTAATACTAGATAAAGACACAGCTTGTCTAACTAGAACTGAGTCAAACCACCCACATCGTCTTTGTCTACCAGTAACTGTTCCAAATTCATGTCCTTTTTTTCCAAGTGCAATACCATCTTCACCTTTATCTTCTGTAGGGAAAGGACCAGATCCAACTCTTGTAGTATAGGCTTTAGTTATGCCTAATGTATAATCTATCTCTGTTGGACCTAAACCTACCCCAATGCCTGCCTGAGAGGCGGTAGTATTGCTACTAGTCACAAAAGGATAAGTACCATGATCTATATCTAAAAAGGTACCTTGAGCGCCTTCAAATAGTATATTAGACATATTTTGATTAAATTTATTGATCAAAAGCCAAGAAGGTTGAACATAAGATTTTAGCATCTGACCTATATCCCAAAGATTTTCAAAAATATTTTCAGGATCAAGTTTTTGTTCACCCATTGCTTTTAACCATATATTGTGAAAAGCATATAATTTTGAAAGTTTTAAAGATAATTCATCTTTATCATAAAGATCACATACTCTTAAACCTCTTCTACCAACTTTGTCTTCGTAGGATGGACCAATACCTCTTCCTGTAGTTCCAATCTTTTCGCTGTTTTTTTCATTTTCCCTTAATTGGTCTATAACTTGATGAATGGGTAAAATCAAAAAAGCAGAGTCTGAAATAATAAGATTTTCAGAAGATATTTTAATATTTTGATTTTTTAATTCATCAATTTCTTTTTTTAGATGGAAAGGATCTATTACGACTCCACTACCAATCAAAACAATTGTATTTTCTCTAACAATTCCACTTGGTAACAGAGACAATTTAAAAATTTTTTCGTCAACAACTAGAGTATGCCCTGCATTATGTCCACCTTGAAACCGAACAACTAAATTAGCTTTTTCTGATAACCAATCAACAATTTTACCTTTACCTTCATCACCCCATTGTGTTCCAATAACAACTACATTACTCATAAAACATTCCTTAAACTTTTTATTATTTGACTAGTTTTCTAATTTGACTATCTTTTTATTTTCCCAAATAAATTGACATTTTAAATTAAAAGCATCTTTTTTTAGATCAGAGATTAAGTTATTACCGAAAACAACTCTGTAACCTTTACTTATAATGTGATCTGCGTCATTTAAATTAAGATACGGTAAGTAGACTAGACTTTTATCTATACTAGATTTTGAATTAGAATAAATTTTTTCAGTATAAATCGTACATCCAATTGCTGTTTCACCATTTAAAATTTTGTATCTTCCACCTTTAGCGATTTCACCTTTTAAGTTTTCAGAAAAAATTGTAAAGGATAGACCAGTGTGATAATTAAAACCTCTGTTTTCAAGCGGATCAATTGAAATCTTGATAGATGAATCATTCTTGTCAACAATATCGATAACTCTTAAATAATAGTTTCTTACATCATTAATAAAACCTTCTAACTTTAACTTACTTAAAAAATTAGTAGCAAATAAATAATCACCAGAATATTCCATTAGATCTAGTACAATTTGAGAATATTTAAATTTAAACTTTTTTAAACTTTTTTTATCTCTTAAATCTATTGCTTTATTAATTTCTTCTTTATGAGATGATGAAAGATCTTTTAATAAATACTCTCTTAGAAAAGGTAAGTTTATATCAATAGTAATATTTTCAATATTAATGGATTTAAGTGCTTTTAAACAAATGAGAATAATTTCAGCATCACAAAATTCATTCTCTAAGCCAATTAATTCCGCACCAACTTGTGTCTTTTGACGCTCAGTATTAAAACTATCCCCTTTTACTCTTAAAACATCTCCAGAATAAGATAATCTGAGTGGACGTGCTAAGTGAGATAATCTTGTAGAAGCTATTCGAGATATTTGAGCTGTAACGTCTGATCTTAATGCCATCATTTTTTGTGATAAAGGATCCATAATTCTAAAAGTAGAATCCTTTAACATTGTTCCGGGTCCATCAGATAATAGAGTTTCTTCGTATTCAACTAAGGGAGGTTTAACTCTTAAATAGCCATAATTAGAAAACACATCCAGCAAATTTTCAATTTTTTTTGCTTGAACTTGAGCTTTGGGGTAAAGAATATCACTTAATCCTGCAGGTAACAATCCCTTTTGATTTTGTGATTTAGTCATTCTAAGCACCTAAAATAGAAAATACATTTCATATATACTAAAGATTTATTTGTTCTTAACAAATATTTAAAAGAATAACTAGTTTATTTACCTTCAAACTTAATAGTATTTACTCTCGCCACTTGAGGTAAATTTCTAATTTCAGAAATAATTTTCTCATCTACATTTCCATCTATCTCTACCAAAGCTATCGCTTCTCCTCCTACACTTCGACGCCCTAAATGAAAAGAAGCAATGTTAATGTTATTATTTCCTAATTTATTACCTAAATCACCAATGAAACCTGGTTTATCATAATTTCTTAGATATAAAGCGCTCTTTGGAAATTCTGATTCAATAGAAATACCTTGTATGTTAATAATTCTTGGCTTGTTACCAGCAATTAGAGTGCCTGAAATTGTTCTTTCACCATTATCATGTTTAATAGTAATTTTGAGCAAAGTTTCATAATCACACCTTCTTTCATGCTTAATTGTTGATAAGTCAATACCTCTACTAGTAGCAATTGATGCTGAGCTTATATTGTTAACAGCAGCGGATGAAGGCTCTAAAATACCTACTAATGCGCTTGCCATTAAGGGTACGTCAAGAAGATTTGATGCTTTACCTTCTAATTCTAATTTTACGCTCAATATACCCTCTTGTGAAACCTGTCCTAAAAATGAACCCATTAGATAGGCTAACCTAACATAAGGTTTTAGGATTGGTGCTTCCTCTGCAGATACACTAGGATAGTTTAGAGCATTTACTACAGCTCCTGTATTAAGATAATCTGACATTTGTTGAGCTATTTGAATAGCAACATTTTCTTGAGCTTCAATTGTAGCTGCACCTAAATGTGGGGTTGCTACAAAATTAGGAGCATCAAATAAAATATTTTCTTTAGCAGGCTCTTCTGTGAAAACGTCAAAAGCAGCACCTGCCAAATGACCTGTTTCTAGTGCTGCTCTACAAGCCACTTCGTCAACCAAACCTCCTCTTGCACAGTTAATTATCCGTGACCCTTTTTTCATTAAGCTAATTGCTTCTGATGAAATTATATTTTTAGTATCTTCAGTAAGAGGTGTATGCAAAGATATTATATCTGAGTTACTCAGTAAGTAATCCAAATTTACTTTTTCAACACCTAATTCAGAAGCTTTTTCATGTGTAAGGAACGGATCAAATGCCAAAACCTTCATTTTTAGACCTAAAGCTCTACTGGCCACAATTGATCCTATATTTCCACAACCAATTAAACCTAAATACTTACCATTTATTTCAGTACCATTAAATTTAGATTTTTCCCATTTCCCTTGTTTGGTAGAACTATCAGCCTGCGGTATCATCCTAACGAGTGACATCATTAGAGCTATGGCATGTTCAGCAGTAGTAACGGCATTCCCAAATGGTGTGTTCATAATAATTACACCATTTTTAGTTGCAGCTAATTTATCAATATTGTCTGTTCCAATACCAGCACGGCCTACAATTTTTAAATTTTTTGCATTCCTAAAAACTTCTTCAGTGACTTTTGTAGCTGATCTTATTGCAAGTCCGTCGTAGTTATTAATTTTCTTAAGCAATTCATCATGACTAAGGCCTGGTTTGTAAATTGTTTCAATTTTATTTTTTTTAAAAATATCTACTGCAGATTCACTTAATTTATCACTAATTAAAACTTTTGGCATTTCCCAACCTTCAATTTATAGTTAAATATCTAGATCACTTAATGATTTATGGTAGGCCCAATCCAACCAAGGTAGTAGTTTTTTTATGTCGTCATTTTCAACTGTAGGTCCACCCCAAATTCTTAACCCAGGAGGTGCAGATCTGTAACTCCCTATATCGAATGCCACATTATTTTCCTCTAAAAACTTAATTATATTTTTTTCTATAATATTTTTTGTTTCTAGGGATTGTGAAATAAGTTTAGGGTCTGTGAGTTTCAAACATATTGATGTGTTAGATAAGTTTGTTAAGTCTTCACACAAAAAGTCGGCCCATGTAGATGAAGATACCCAATCTTTAATAATATTTAAATTATCTTTTGATCTTCTTATTAACTCTTCCAACCCCCCTATTTCTTTAGACCAATTCAGCACATCCAAAAAATCTTCAACACAAATCATTGACGGTGTATTTATTGTTAAACCTGAAAAAATATCTAAATTAATCTCATTATTTTTTTTTAATTGAAACAATTTTGGTATTGGCCATTTAGGATTGTGTGTGTTTATTCTATGAACAGCTTTTGGAGAAAGAATGATCATGCCATGGCCAGCCTCACCTCCCAAAGATTTTTGCCATGAAAATGTACCTACATCTAATTTTGACCAATCAATATCCATTGCAAAAGCAGCTGAAGTTGCATCACATATCGTTAAACCATCACGTGAATTATTTATCCAATCTCCGTTGGGAACACATACACCTGCTGTAGTACCATTCCAATTAAATACTATGTCACCTTTTAAATCAAAGCTACTTAATTTGGGTAATTTTCCATAATCTACTTTTATAATTTTAATATCTTCAAGTTTTAATTCTAATTGAATATCTTTAGCCCAGTCTGCACCAAAACTATCCCAGACTAACATTGTTACTGGTTTTGCACCTAGGAGGTTCCACATAGCTATTTCTATAGCACCTGTGTCAGATCCAGGTACTATACCTACTAAATAATCATTAGGAATATTTAATATTGATTTTGAAAGCTCAATTACTTTTTTTAATTTATTTTTACAATCATTATGTCTGTGGGATCTACCTAGTGAGCTTTGTTGTAATACGTCTAAAGACCAACCAGGTCTTTTGGCGCAAGGTCCAGATGAAAATTCTGGATTAATTGGCTTGACTAATGGTCTTGTCATATTAACCTCATAAAATATTATTGCTTGTTGGGAAGCAACTGCCCGCTCATTTTGATAAAGGTTATTTTTCAAAAGTCAATACAATTAAAGGATCCATAAAATAAATGCTTAAGTTATACGATTTATCAGGCAAAAATGATCTAAGATTTAGTCCTCCATGTTGGAATACAAAGCTATGTCTTATTCAAAATGAAATAAAATTCGAAACTATTCCTGTAAGATTCACTGATAAAGATAAAATTTCATTCTCTAAACAAAAATTAGTACCTATACTAGATCATAAAGATGGCTTTGTCTGTGATTCGTGGAATATAATTAATTGGTTAAACGAAAACTATCCTCAGAAAAAAATATTTATTAATAATTCATCAAAAAATTTTTCATATTTTTTATATTTATGGACTTCAAGACAGTTATTACCAATCTTGTTTAAGATAATTGCACATGAAATACCAAATGTTTTAGAAGGAGATGATATCGATTACTATGTAAAAACTAGAGAAGAAAGAATAAATGGATCAATTACAAAATTTGTTCCAAATATTTCATCTTCTATTGAAGAATTTAGAAAATCAATTGATCCAATTAGGAAAATAATAATTAATAATGGTTATATATCTGGTAATAAACCTGGAATAGAAGATTGTATTTTTTTTGGAAATTTAAAATGGGTCGATCTTTGTAGTTCATGTAACTTATTAAATTATGAAGACCCTGTTTATAAATGGTATAAAAACCTACTTAAAATAGCTAATCAACAAATTACTTAATATTAAAAGAATGATTAATTGGACCATGGCCATTACCAAATTTTGGTGACTTAACAATAGCTTGGTTTACATAAAAGTGAGCATTATCAAATGCTTTTTTAATATTATAAGATTTAGCTAAACTTGCTGCTATGGCAGATGCCATTGTGCACCCAGTTCCATGTGTATGATTGGTTACTATTTTTTTGGTTTTAATTTGATATGTTACTTTTTCACCTATTAATAAATCCGTCATAATTGGGGTGTTCATGTGACCACCTTTTAAAATAACATAACTTGCACCAAGGTTTAATATTTTCTCACCAGCAACTTTCATATCTTTAAAATTTTCAACTTTCATTCCTGTTAATATTTCTGCCTCAGGAATATTAGGTGTTAAAATAGGATTAGTAACATTTATAAAATATTTTAATGCATTTACAGCATCATTTTTAAGTAATCTATGTCCGCCTTTGGCTACCATTACTGGATCAAGAACTATTTTAATTTTTTTATTTCCTATTATTTCATTCTGTTTGAGTGCTTCATATACCCCATTAATCAACTCTGCATTATGCATCATACCAATCTTAATTGCGTTGGCTCCAATATCGGACAAGCAACAGTTAATTTGTTTAATTACAAAATCTAAAGGAATTTCAAATATTCCTGAAACACCTCTAGTGTTTTGTTCAGTAAGTGCTGTTATTGCTGTCATCCCATATACTCCAAGAGATGTAAGCGTTTTCAAGTCCGCCTGAATGCCAGCTCCACCACTAGGGTCAGATCCTGCAATAACCAGAACAGTTTTAGATAAATTACTTACTCTACTTATTGTCATTTTCTTTGATTATAGCTCTGGAAATGACTTCAGTAATTGATTTTAAAAGATTTAAATCAGCACACTCAACCATTATTCTAATTAAATCTTCTGTTCCAGAAGGACGCAACAAAATTCTTCCTTTTTTTCCTAGCTCTTCCTGCTGTTTTTCAACTAAACTAATTATATTTTGATTTAATAGAACATTTTTATTGATATTTTTAAGATTTTTTAAGGACTGGGGTATGGGATTAAATGGTCTTAAAAATTCAGAGGCTTTTAGCCCAGATTTTTTAAGAAGAGACAATATTTTAATTGCAGTTAACAACCCATCACCAGTTTTTGCAAATTCAGAAAGTAATATATGTCCAGATGGCTCTCCTCCAAGTTTGGAATTAGATTTTATCATTTTATCCAAAATATAACGATCACCTACATTTGTTCTATGTAGATAAATATTTAATGTATTTAGATAATTTTCTAATCCTAAATTAGACATCAAAGTACCAACAACCTGATTATCACTTAATTCATTGTTTTTTTGCATTTCTCTAGCTAAAACTGCAATAATTTGATCACCATTAATTATTTCTCCATTTTCATCTGAAAAAATTACTCTGTCTGCGTCTCCATCAAGAGCAATACCTAAATCTGCCCCTTCTTGTTTTGTAATTTTTGCCATCTTTTCTGGATGCATTGCACCACAATCAAAATTTATATTTTTACCATTAGGTTCAACTCCAATAATAACGGAGTCTGCTCCAAGTTCAAATAACACCTCTGGACCAACTTTGTATGATGCACCATTAGAACAATCTAATACTACCTTCATAGAGGTTAAGTCTTCACGCTTGGGTAGTACTTGTTTGACAAATTCAGAGTATCTTCCAATTGCATCCTCCATTCTTCTTGCTCTGCCTAAATTTTCTGACTTGGCAAGTATAGGGCCATTAATCATTCTTGATTGAATTTCATTTTCAACTTCATCATTTAATTTAAATCCATCAGCACCAAACAATTTTAACCCATTATCTTGATATGGGTTATGTGAAGCTGAAATCATTACTCCTAAGTCACATCTTAGAACCCTTGTGAGATGAGCAATTGCTGGAGTGGGGAGCGGCCCAGTAGTTATAGAATCAAGACCAACAGAAGTAAACCCAGCAACTAGTGCGGGTTCTAACATATAACCAGATAGTCTAGTATCTTTCCCAATTAAGACTCGTGATCTTTTGGTTCCTGCCCTTCCATAAAAATATTCCCCCGCTGCCATTGCTAAATTTACAGCCATTAACGCAGTCACCTTGTCTTTATTTACTGTGCCTCTAATACCATCAGTACCAAATAATCTTTGATTACTATTAAATGTTGTTTGGATCATGTTTATCCTATAAATCTAACGACTGTTGACATATCAAAGCCTGTTTTGTTTCAAATACATCATGCGTTCTTAATATTTGAACTCCACACATGTATGCATAAATAGCAAATGCTAATGAGCCACTCAACCTTTTACTTGGACTTATGTCCTTTTTATTTTTTCCACGTAATTTATAATCATCCATAACAAGATCTCTAATAAGTGATTTTCTACTTATTCCAATCAAAATTGGGACACCTAGACCATGGAAAAGTGTTAAATATTTAAGAATATTTAAGTTATCAGATAAAGTTTTTCCGAAACCAATGCCTGGGTCAATAACAATATTTGATTTTTTTACACCTGCCTCAATTAAATCAATAATTTTTTTTGAAAAAAATTTATAAATATCAATAGGAGCAAAACTATATGTAGGATTTATTTGCATATTTATTGGTTCTTTTTGCATATGCATTATAATTATGGGTTTGGCAGTTTTTTTAATAAAATCAATTTTATTTTTTGCCTTAAATGCAGTAATGTCATTGAAAATATCGACACCGAGATTGTGACATTTCTTCATTGTTGACAAATTTCGTGAGTCTAGTGATATCAAAAAATCTTCTTTGTAATTTTTAAGATGTTTTATTGGATCAATAACTCTACTTTTTTCTTCAAAAATTGAAATTTTTTCTGCCCCTGGTCTACTTGATTCACCTCCAACATCAATAATAGAAGCTCCATTATTAATCATTTCACGAAAAATTTTATTAAGTTTATTAAGATTATTAATTTGGCTAGTTTTGTAAAAGCTATCTGGTGTTATGTTTATTACACCCATTATGTGGGGTATTGACATGTCAAGCTTAACAAAAGGGAATCTCTTATTTACTAAATTATTTATTTGATATTCAGCTTCAGTTAAAGAAATGTTGCTATGCTTTTTAGCAAGTTTCAATAATTCTTGAGTTGACAATTGAACTTCAATTAAATGATCTTTTTTTTTTGAATCACCCTTAAATTCTTAAAGTATCTCCAACCACCTGCTAGCCTTAAACCATCTAAAAGTTCAGATGGTGAACTGAGTATTGGGCTTATGAAAGTCTCAACTGATTTGCAGTATGGTGGTGCTAAAAGATATCTTGTTTTTTTGATAAAAGCCATACACTCACCTATGAAACTCTAAATGTTATGAATTATCTATTTCATTTGTAACGATTGTCTGCTTAGCAGAAGTAGTTGACGGAATACCAGCCCTTTTCTTAGGTTTTTTTGCTTTAGGAGCATCATCTTTTTCATCAGATTTCTTTATAGAAATATTTAATCCTTTGCATAAATCTCTAATTTGATCTCCATCTAATGTTTCGTACTCAAGAAGTGCTTCAGCCACCCTTTTCAACTGCTTGGAATATTTCTTTAACATTTTTTGGGCGTCTAAGTAAACAGAATCTGCTATCCTTCTAATCTCTTCATCTACAATAGATGCGGTATTATCTGACAAATTTTTTTGTTGAGAAACTGATCTTCCAAGAAAAACTTCTTGTTCATTAGCTTCGTAAGCCAAAAATCCGAGTTTCTCAGAAAGACCCCATTCTGTAACCATTCTTCTAGCTATATCTGAAACCATTTTAATATCAGAACTAGCGCCAGTGGTTACTTTATCTTTGCCGAAAATCATTTCTTCTGCTATCCTACCTCCACATGCAACTCTTAGGTCTGCATAAAGTTTGTCCTTAGCCATCGATACTCTATCACCCTCAGGTAATCTCATTACCATACCAAGTGCTCTACCTCTAGGAATAATAGTAGCTTTATGTATTGGATCGCTTGCAGGCGAATAAGCGGCAACCACAGCATGTCCTGCTTCGTGGTAAGCTGTAAGTTTTCTTTCTTCCTCAGTCATTACCATTGATCTTCTTTCAGAACCCATCATGACTTTATCTTTCGCTTCTTCAAACTCAACCATGCTTACATTATTTCTGCCTTTCCTGGCTGATAATAATGCTGCCTCATTAACTAGATTAGCAAGATCAGCGCCAGAAAAACCAGGTGTACCTCTTGCTAATGTTTTAGGTACAACGTCCGAAGATAGTGGAACTTTTTTCATATGTACTTTAAGAATTTTTTCTCTACCAATCATATCAGGGTTTGGTACAACAACTTGTCGATCAAATCGACCAGGTCTTAATAATGCTGGGTCTAGCACATCTGGACGGTTTGTTGCTGCAACTAGAATCACACCATCGTTAGTTTCAAATCCATCCATTTCGACTAAAAGTTGATTTAATGTTTGCTCTCTTTCGTCATTGCCTCCACCTAGACCAGCACCTCTATGTCTTCCCATTGCATCTATCTCGTCAATAAATATAATACAAGGTGAATTTTTCTTACCTTGTTCAAACATATCCCTAACTCTAGAAGCTCCAACTCCAACAAACATTTCGACAAAATCTGAACCTGAAATAGTAAAAAAAGGAACACCAGCTTCACCTGCTACAGCTTTGGCAAGTAAAGTCTTTCCTGTTCCAGGAGGTCCAACAAGCAACACACCTTTGGGAATTTTACCGCCAAGTCTTTGATATATACTTGGGTCTCTCAAAAATTCTACAACTTCTTCCAGCTCAGCTTTAGCTTCGTCAATACCTGCAACATCTCTAAATGTTACTTTATCCCTATGTTCTGTTAGAAGTTTAGCTTTCGATTTGCCAAATCCCATTGCTCCTTTAGCACCACCTTGCATTTGTTTCATAAAAAAGATCCAAACGCCTATAAACAATAACATTGGAAACCATGATATCAAAACAGAAAGTATACCAGGCATGCTACTTTCATCTGGTTCTGAAGTAACTTTTATTCCTTTTTCGGAAAGCTTATTTGCTAATTCTTCCTCTTTAGGTATGAATGAATAAAATGGAACTCCACTACTTGATGCCCCATAAATTTTATCTCCTTTAATACTTACTTCTCTAACTTCTCCAGAATTAACTCTTGCTAAAAAATCAGAATAAGCAATTGCGTTACCTGAGGTTTTAGTTGACCCTCCCTGAAACACGTTGAATATTGCTACTAAGACAAGTGAAATTATAACCCAAACCGCTATATTTTTTCCAAAGTTATTCATTATTTTCCTTTATCGAATAAAAAGTAGTTATACCAAAATTCTATCAATGAGGTAAAGGCTAAAAGAATCATTTTTCTGATAATCATTTATAATAGAATTTTGATTAATGATATTAAGATGGGGTTTGATTGTCTTACCTTCAAGAGTTTTTAAGTAAGGAATCGTATTATTTATTTGGATAATGTATTCATAAAAAGGATTTTTATTATCAATTGTGGATAGATTGGGATTTTCATTTTTAATAAGTTTGCCTGGAATTGAACTAAAAACCAAAAATCTTCCATCAAAAATATAAAACCTATTTTCTTTGATATTTATATCAAAATTTAAATTTCTATTTTCTCTAAAAAAATATAAATACCCTCTAGACAGAATTATACACACATTTCCCAGGCACTGCTTTTGAAATTTTCCGTTAATTAATGATGATATTAAATTCAATGTTTTTTTTCTTTTTGGAGGATATTCATTTCCTCCAATTGTTTGAATAATTTTTCCAATAATTCTAATAGAAAATAATTGAGAATTATTTAATATTTTTTTCAAACTTTCGTATTTTATCCTTACGGCTCCACCTTTGTTCATCAAAATATTATGTTTTCCCCAACTATTAAAAATAAAAATTATTTTTTTCAATAATTTATAATTTAAGTTACTGAAATAGTTAAGATCACAAGAAATATTTGGCCATACATGTTTTTTAATTGATTTTAAAAGGAGTCTAGTCTTTACTCTCTCAAATTTTAAATCATAGTTCGAAGCGTCTTTAAAATAAGTAATTTCATTATTTATAACATATTTTTTTATTTGTTTTTTTTTACAAAATATTAGGGGTCGTAAAATTAAAATGCCGTTCCATGTAATAATTTCATTCATTCCCGAAAGCCCGTCAATAGCAGAATCTTTTAGTAATCGCATAAATATAGTTTCAGCTTGATCATCAAAATGATGGGCTAAAATTAAATTTGCAGCTAAGTTTGTGCACATTTCAAATAAAATATCTCTTCTCTGTTTTCTAGCCCAATTTTGAATATTACCATTGGGTTTACACTTTTGAATTTTAATAATTTGTGTCTTAAAACCAAGCGTTTGGGATATTTTTTTTACTTTTAAAGCTTCCTCGTTAGACACACTCCTTAAGCCATGATCAATAATTACTGTTATCAAATCTATCTCAAACTGTTTATTAGTATCTATAAAATTCTTCAGTAAATGTAACAAAGCCATAGAATCAATGCCGCCAGATAAACCAAGAATAAATTTATAATTATTATTTTTAATTTTTTTTAAAGTTTTAGTGAAATGAGTTTCGAAGTTTAGGATCATCCAGTTGTACACTGCTTCTCATTTTTTAATATATTAATTCTCTTTACAAATTTGTCAGATGGATTAACCATAAATTCTAATGATTGTTTAAGAATATCACATAACTGATCCTTAGGCGCAAAATTAACTGCAGATTCTGCAATTAATAATGTTGTCTCTTGAAACCTTGAGTCATTTGGAAAAACGCTATTAAACTCTGCTAAAGCGATAGCAGCCTCTTCAAATTTTTTTTGTGCAAAATATACCCTTCCTAACCAATATTGTGCGTCCGCAACTTTTTTACTTTCTTTATGTTTTTTTAAAAATTCTTTAAAGGCTTTTTCAGCATTCTCAAAATCTAGCTGACTTGCGAGGTCTAAAGCGTAATTGAAATTTTCTTCGGCTGTTCCTTTAGGTAATAGAGCAACGGCATCAGTTTTTTTATTCTGATTATTTACAACTTTTTTCGTATTTTTTAAATTTTCATTATCAATTTCCTTAATATAACCCAATACACCAGTTGTATCTGTATTTAAACTTTCTTGTTTTATTTCAGGTTTTTTATCAATCTTATATTCGTTTTTATTATTAAGGTTTGACACATTCTTAGTATTATCTTTTTCTTGTATTGAAGATAACTCCAAATAACGTTCTATTCTTTTGAGTGCAAAATCTAAATTATAAGATAAATTTGTTATATTTTTTATATTGTTTTCTAATAATATTAATTTTTGATTAATTTCATTTATCTGATTTTCAATTAATTGGGCATTAGGATTAGATTTATTCTGATTTGACTGCTCTTCTACAGATCCAATTAGTTTTTTAAGATTATCTTCTATACTAGAAATTTTGTCCTGTTGAAGTTTTACAATTTCTTTCAGTCCATCAATTGATTGGGAAAATGCCAAACTCGACAACAAACAAAATAGAATAAAGACAAATATCTTTAATTGTTTAAATATTAAAATACCCATAAATACTGTATCAAATAGTAATTAAATAAATTAACTAAAATTAATCTATTATGGTAACGGCACGTCTGTTTTTAGACCAAGCCATTGTATTCGATCCAACTACAGCTGGTTTCTCTTTTCCATAAGAAATCACTTTAATTCTGTCAGGATCAATACCTTGTATAACAAGATAATCTCTAACCGCAGTAGCTCTTTGCTCACCTAAAGCCAAGTTGTATTCTCTAGTACCACGTTCATCACAATGACCTTCAACTATAAAATTAAGATCTGTATTGGCTCTTAAAAATCTTGATTGTGCGTCCAAAAGTATTTTTGCGCTAGAGTCTAATTTAGCAGAGTCATAATCGAATAATACTCTGTCACCAACTGCAATTAGCTTGTCAGCAGCAGTTTGTTTAGCAGCTGCAAATAAACTTTTCTTTTTATCAACAGAGCTTGAAGCTGAAGCACTACCAGAAGCTGCGGATGTACTAGTCACTACCTTTTGTGAAGCAGTCTCACATGCCGAAAGTAATGATAAAGCTCCAATAAAAGCTATGATTTTTTTATTCATTTCAAACTCCTTAAAACTTGCCTTTAATTAATATTTTTACATTACAAATTTCGTTGACACTACCCCAATTAACTTCAAAACACAACTTTTTTTAATCTCTGGTTTTAATTAGGTAATAATGGTGACCAGGCAGGGTCTGATGCATCACCAGGTGTAATTATTCTAGTTTCTCTAAATCCTGTAATGTCAATTTTAAATAGATTAACATTAGTGCTTTTTCCATCGTCAACTGGAGCTTCTTGTTTAAAGTACATAAGAACCCTCCCATTAGGCGCCCAAGTTGGTCCCTCAACCAAATATCCTTGTGCCAATAATCTTTCTCCAGACCCATCTGGAGACATTACGCCAATATAAAATTTATTCTTAAGCATTTTAGTAAATGCTATCAATTCTCCTTTAGGTGCCCACACAGGTGTTGCATATCTTCCCTTGCCAAATGAAATTCTTTTAACATTTCGTCCATTAGAGTCCATAACATATAATTGTTGTGTACCTCCACGGTCAGAATTAAATATAATTTGTTTACCATCTGGTGAAAAACTTGGAGAGGTGTCTATAGAAGGACTATCAGTAAGCCTTTTTACTTCTTGATTATTTAGGTCCATAGTATAAATGTCAGTAACACCTTTGTCAGCAAGGCTCATTATGATTTTTTCACCAGAGGGTGAAAATCGGGGAGCAAATGTCATGCCCGGAAATGATCCTAGCAATTCCTGCTGGCCTGTCTCTAAATTGAAAATATAAACTCTTGGCTCATTTTTAAAATATGCAAGATATGTAATTTCTTGAGAAGTAGGGGAAAATCTTGGAGTAAGTACTAAAAAACTTCCATCAGTCAGAAACTGGTGATTTTCTCCATCTTGATCCATTATTGCGAGCCTTTTAATTCGTTTGTTTTGAGGCCCTGACTCAGATATATAAACAATTCTTGTATCAAAATAACCACTATCACCTGATAATCTTTCAAAAATTTCGTCAGAAATAATATGTGCTACCCTACGCCATGCTCTATAATTGACTGACAGTCTTAAACCTATTAAGTCAGTTTCAGCAATTACATCCCATAATCTGAACTCTACCTCAATTTGTTGATCATTAATATTTTTAACCGAACCAGTAATTAATGCTTTTATGCCTAAAGGTGTCCAATCTGTAAAATTAGGTCTGACAGAAGGATTAGTTGGAGGTGCTATAAAAGCTGCGCTTTCTATAGCCTTAAACTGTCCTGAAGCAACTAAGTTATTCGAAACAACAGTAGAAATTTGCATTCCAATTTTACTTGATCTTTCTTCTTCACCAGTAAAATTTGCTACAGCTATTGGGAGTGGTTCTACCTGACCAGAATTAATTTTAATCCGCAAATCTTCAGCAAATGCTTGTAAATTAAAAAATGATAAGAATAAAATTATAAACTTATAAATAAATAAATTAGAAATTTTGTACAAAAGAAACCTCGAAATTTTGATGATCAACTGTTTAACTAGTTATGTTATGAGGCAGGATTATGGCAAAATTGAAAAAAAATTCAATTAATAATCTCTTATAAAAGATGTATCAAAGTCGAAAATAAAATTTTCAAACTCTTTTTCCATACCTTTAGGTAAAGGTAAAGGTGAGCTGTCAAGAACAGCTCTTCTTGCAGCATCAGCTGCTGCTCTATAAAATTTATCTTTTTTATATGAGGACTTATCAAGAATTTTGACACTTTTAACAGTACCATCTGTAATTGCACTAATTTTTAGAGGTATAATTGTTTTTACCTGACTAGCTGCGTAAGAAAAATTAGAATATTTTTTAACATGATTTTGTATTTTATTTATATCTGTTTGACTTAATTTTATGTCTGTTTCTTTTACTTGCCGATTAGAGTTACCAATAATATTTCTGATTTTTTTTAAAACTTCCTTATTATTTTTAATCTTAACGTTTTTACTATTATCTTCTGATGGCCTTGGTTCTGAAAGTGTTTTTAGAATACCTTTAGCTAAATTTTGTTTTTGTTTGTTTTTTATTATTTCAGGTCTATGTATAATCTTTGGTGGCTTAGGTTTCTTTTTCTTTTGAATTTCAAGTTTGGGTTTTTTCCTAATTAATGTCGCAATTTCTTTGATTTCTTTTTCTTTTTTTAGTGCTAAATTCTTTTTTTCAATTATATTTTTTGTTGGTAAAGGAGGAGGTGGTGGCGGGTTTTTCTTATTTTTTTCTTCTTTTACAATTTCCTTCTTTTGTTGTTTAAATTTTTGTACCTGTTGATTTCCTAATTTTAAAGAAGTTTTTGTGCTCACTGGTGTTTCTTCTACAATATCAATTGGCAGTTCAATAGGCTCTTTTGCTTTCAAAGTTGGCAAGCCAAAATAAGCTAAAGTAAGCAGAAGAGAATGTAATCCAAAAGAAATAAAAGTCGACCTAATCATGATTTTAACCTTCTTGCAACTTAGCTACTAAGGCAACCTTCTTAAAACCAGAACTTTTAATTTTTGCAATTGTATCTAAAACCAAACCATATGGAACATTTTTATCACCCCTAACATATATCCTAAGATTTTTGTTTCCAGAAGAGATGGCTTTAAGCCTAGGTAATAATTGAAGAATATCAATCTCTCTTTCTTGTATATATAATTCACCATTTTTCTTTATACTGATAATAATCGGATCACCTTTGGGGTTTAATTGTGAAGCTTTGGTTTTTGGAAGATCTACAGAAACTCCTACTGTTAATAATGGTGCAGTAATCATAAAAACTATTAACAAAACTAACATAACATCAACAAACGGAGTTACATTAATCTGACTAATAACTCTGTTTTTTTTATGCATTCTATTATTTATGCGATTTAACATTTAGTTTTCTTCGACTTGACGTAATAAAACATTTGAAAATTCAATAGAAAAGTACTCTAAATTATTAGATAATTTTTCTAAATCATTTGAAAATTTATTATATGCTGCAACAGCTGGTATAGCTGCAAGCAAACCCAGTGCTGTAGCAAATAGAGCCTCAGCTATTCCAGGTGCAACAACTGCAAGACTCGTATTATTACTAATTGCTATAGATTGAAATGCGTTAACGATACCCCAAACAGTACCTAGCAATCCAATAAAAGGCGCCACAGAGCCAATTGAACCTAAAAAACTCATACCTTTTTCTAATCTTTCAATTTCTCTACTAATTGAAATATGCATAGAATTATTTATTCTTTGGAAATAATCCTTTAATTTTGTACCAGATAAAGTTTGTCTTTGGTTAATTTTATTAAATTCTCTCATCCCACTTATAAAAACTCTTACCTGAGAATTATTCATGTTTTCAGAATGTTCTTGGTATAATTCATCTAAATTTACGCCTGACCAAAATATATCTTCAAATTCCATAGACAATTTTCTTTCATTTCTTAAGAGTAGATATTTATTAATTATAATTGCCCAACACCATATGGATGCAAAAATAAGAAGGAACATAACACCTTTTACGAAGGGATCTGCCTGAAAAAAAAGTCCTAATATAGTTAAATCAGGACCACTTGATATTACTTCTGTTTTAACATCTGAATTCATTTTTAAACCTCATAAATTCTAGTTATTTATTTTGAAAAAATTTACAATTCAAAATTTGATTAATTCTTTTTACCTTAAAATCTAAATTGATTGCTACTATTTGAATTGTGCCCGATACTAGTAATTGATTTTCTCCCCTCATGCTAGAAAAACGACATGCCTGTTGATTAATTGTTATACTCGTATTTTTGGCATATTTAAGGCAACTTTTTATTAATATTGTATCATTTAATAATGCTGGTTTGTGCCATATTAAGTTAGCTTTTCTTACAACTAAATTTATATCGTGATTTTTTCTCAAATCTACTTGATCTATATTTAACAAATTCAACAAAGAAGTACGCGCTCTTTCAAAATATTTTAAAAAATTGGTATGATATACAATTTGACCAGCATCTGTGTCTTCATAATATACTCTAAGATAGTAATGATGTTCGTTACCTTGTATTATTCCGTCAAGATTTTGAAGATGCTTATTTATTGATTTCATAAATTTAATTCTTAGATGTGTCTATCAGATCAATCTGTTCCACTGCATTTTTGGGAGGGCTTAAACCTAAATGTCTCCATCCTGAGGCTGAAACAAACCGTCCTCTAGAGGACCGCTGAATTAATCCACGCTGTAATAAATATGGCTCAATTACTTCTTCAATCATATCTTTTTGCTCGGATAGTGTTGCTGACAAAGTATCTAAGCCTACAGGTCCACCGTGATATTTTTCTATAATTACTTTCAAATATTTTCTATCTATTGCATCTAAACCTGATGAATCAACATCTAACTGAGATAAAGCATTTTCTGCAAATTTATGATCTATAATATTTGTATTTGAAACGGAAAGAATATCTCTCACACGCCTCAACAATCTTCCAGCAACTCTGGGAGTTCCTCTAGATCTTCTAGCAATCTCATAAGCACCACTTTCGTGCAAAATGACCTCTAACTTTTCAGCCTGCTTTAGCAGTATTTTAACTAAATCATTTGGATTATAAAATTCCATTCTAATTTGGATACCAAACCTATCTCTTAAAGGAGTTGTTAAAAGACCAGAACGAGTAGTTGCACCAACTAATGTAAAAGGAGGTAGATCAATTTTGATTGTTCTTGCGGAGGGCCCCTCACCTATAATCAAATCTAATTGTAAATCTTCCATTGCTGGGTATAAAATTTCTTCAATATTTGGAGAAAGTCTGTGTATTTCGTCTATAAATAAAACATCCTTAGGTTTTAAGTTTGTTAACAAAGCTGCTAAATCACCTGCTTTGTTGATAATTGGGCCAGAAGTGGCTCTAAAACCTACACCAAGTTCAATAGAAATTATCTGTGCAAGTGTAGTTTTACCTAGTCCTGGTGGTCCATATAAAAGCACATGATCCATTGCTTCTTTCCGAGTTTCAGCCGCTGTAATGAATGTTAATAAATTTTTTTGAACTTGTGGCTGACCTATGAATTCAGAAATACGTCTTGGTCTGAGGCTAATATCATTAGATTCTATATTATCAATAACATCTGAGTTGACTAACCTTTCATCTATTTCATTATCATCAATCATTTAGTCACCTGAGTTAAAGCTTTTAACGCTAGAGGTATAATATTACCAACTGTAAAGTCTTTACTTTCGTGTTTCAAAGTAAATTCTTTTTTAATTTTCATTACTATTGAAAAGACTTCGCTTCTATTATAGCCAAGATTAACTAGAGCAGAAATAGCATCTTCTACAACTTGAGTGTCATTATGATTAGTTTCATTTACTAAATTTAAATTTTCTTGAGAACTTTCAACGATATCTATATTTTTATCTATATTCATAAGATTAATATTAGATACTTTTTCCAACAATTCTGTGGCTATCCTACCTGCAACCTTTGAACCAACTCCTTCTGCTCTTGAAATCATAGCTTTATCACCTGTTGAAATTGCTAAAATTAGTTCCTCTACAGTAAGTGCCGAAAGAATAGAAAGTGCAGCTTTTGGCCCAACGCCTTGAACAGATTGTAATAATTTAAAAATAGTCTGGTCAATTTGGTTAAAAAAACCATACATTACAATTTTATCATCTTTAACTTGTAAATCAGTGAACATATTCAATTTTGAACCAATATTACCTAAAGAAGATATGACTTTAGAAGAGACATTAAGAAGATATCCTACACTATTTACTTCTAAAACAATTTCTGATTTTGATATCGACTTTAACGTGCCTGAAAGAGAAGCTATCATGTCTTTCCTTAAATTTCTAAAATTTTAATTATTATTTATTTTCCTCTTTAAGTAATGCTTTTGCAATTGCTAAATTTAGCCCATCACTCCCGTTTGAAAAAGAACGTTTATTATCATAACCAATATGTTGACCAGAAATCGCAATTGCTAAAGCATCTGAACTGTCTTCATTTTTGGGAACAATATTTAATAATTTTTCGATCATTGATTTAATTTGTACTTTAGATGCACTTCCATAACCGGTTACTGTCTTCTTGACAAACTTTGGAGATAACTCATTTACAATCAATCCAGCCTCGGCTAGTGCAATCATTGATGCACCTCTTGCCATTCCAAGCTTTAAACTGCTGATTGATCCAGATCCAACAAATATTTTTTCAATTACAGACATATTAGGATTATATTGATTAATTATTGTTAGTAATTGGTTTTTTATTTCAAGTAATCTTTTGCCATCATTAAGTTTAGTTGAAGGTGATATGGATCCATCTTTAATGTGAAGAATTTTATTATCTTTAAACTCAACAACTCCCCAACCTGTATGCCTTAAACCAGGATCTACACCTATTACTCTCAAATTAAACCCTTTTAAATGTTAATTTTATTAATTATTTCGTCATCAATATCAAAATTACTATAAACTCCTTGAACATCTTCACAGCTATCAAGAGTTTCTAAAAGCTTTAAAATTGATATGGCTTTCTTTTGATCATTTATCTTAACAAAGTTTTCTGGTTGCCATATGATTTGTGCTTGCTCAGGCATGCCTAATAAATTTTCCAGCTTTTCACGAACATTATTAAACTCATTAACAGATGTAAATATTTCATGATTACTCTCATCAGAATTGACGTCATCTGCTCCTACATCAATTGCAATCTCAAAAATATCTTCATCACTTTTTATATTTTTATTATAAATGATTTGACCAATATTGTTAAACATAAAAGAAACTGAACCAGTCTCACCCAAAGTCCCACCGTATTTAGTAAAAGATGATCTTACTTCAGCTGCTGTTCTATTTCGATTATCTGTTACAGCATCAATAATCAGCGCAATTCCACCGTTTGCATAACCTTCATATCTTATTTCTTCAAGATTTGATAATTGGCCAGTTTCTGCTTTTTTAATAGCTCTTTCAATATTATCTTTAGGCATATTCACCGATCTACAAGCAGCAAGAGCAGACCTTAACCTCGGATTACTTGAAGGATCTGTGCCTCCTCGAACAGCTACTTGTAATTCTTTTGTGAGTCTTGCAAACTTTTTTGCTCGCCTTGCATCTTGAGCTCCTTTACGATGCATAATATTTTTAAATTTCGAGTGACCTGCCATTTAAATAACTCCAATAAAATTAAAAATTAGGTTTTTAAAAATACTTGTTCTAACTTACCACCTAATCTAAGAGGATTTATTGATTTACTCAAACCATTAGCACTTGTTTCAATTACAACAGCACATAAAGTTGGCTCCCCAGATGATACTTCAAGTCTAGTTTTTTTATTGTTTGGATGTAAAAACCTGTTGAGAGCATCATCTTTATTCATTCCAATAATAGAATTATAATCTCCACTCATACCAACATCTGTAATATACGCTGTTCCTTTATCCAAAATTTGGTGATCTGCAGTAGGTACGTGTGTATGAGTTCCAACCACTGCAGAAACCTCTCCATCAAGAGCATTAGCTATAGCCATTTTTTCAGATGAAGCTTCACCATGCACGTCAACTAATGAAAAATTAACATTTTCATTTAATTTAAGATATTTAACTATATCAGGAATTTTTTCGAAGACGGGGTCAGTTCTAGCCATAAATAAATTAGTCATAATATTTGCAACACCAATAGTGCCAGTATTTATTTTGATGATAGTCATTCCTAATCCAGGTGTTCCTTTGATCATATTTAAAGGGCGAAGCAACCGATCGCTTTTTGAGATGTAAGATATAATTTCTCTTTTATCCCATATATGATTTCCAGTTGTAAGAACATCAGCGCCAGCTGAAAAAAAATCATTACAAATAGAAGGTGTAACACCAAATCCTCCAGCTGCATTTTCTACATTAACAATAACAGCGTCAAGTTGTAGTTGATCCTTCAATTCAACAATTTTCTTTTGAGCAAAATTTCTTGCTTTTCTTCCTACAATGTCTCCAACAAATAAAACTCTCATGAAACCTTCTTTAACATTTTTTTTGATTAAAATTAGATAACACTTCTTTTTCTGTGATAATGTAATCCAATTTCATGTCATGCTTTTCTTTAGGTATTTTTTTTTCTTCTTGCATGCTATAAGCAAGACCAATTGTAATAAAAAACTTTCTTTCTTTTTTAAAGTGTTTTTTTAAAATATTTATTGATTTGTCGTAATATCCACCACCATAACCTAGTCTATACAATTCCTTATCAAATGAAAGCATTGGAACTACTAAAATTTGTGGCAAAATAGATGTCTGAGTTTTGGGAGGTTCCATAGTACCAAATGGACCACTTATTAATTTATCAAAAAGTATCCATTTCTTAAAATTCATTGATTTTTTTTTTGTATCTACTACAGGTAAAGAAAGCGTTACATCTTTTTTTTGTAAATAATTAATGAAATCAAATGGTGAAATCTCATTATTTATTGGAAAGTATAAACTGGCGGTTTCAATATTTTTGTTTGAAAGAAAAATCTTGTTTAAACATATGTAGATATTATTTCTAAAATCAGCCTTTGCCTCTAATCCTAAATTAAAGTTTGTTCTTTTTTTTTTGCAACAATTCTAAGTGTATTTTTCATTTAAAACTCTATATTAATATGAAAGCCAAAAAGTCGTTGGATAAGTTATCCTATGTTGCCTGTTGAACAGGTGGGCACCATTTAATTTAACCAAAGCTAAAGCAGTGACGGTTCCCTTAGAATACTTATGGCCCCAAGGATTAAAGTTCCTAACGGAAAATTCAGCTTTCACAATTGAAATTTATTTGTTTTCAAGTAATTTTGCAACTTTATTCATTCTTTCAGTAGCTTTTTCTAGCCAATTAATAAGTTCATCCAGATTATTGTTGTAAGAGGTATTTTCTTGAACCATCAATTTGTCAGCTAGAATTAAAGATGTCATAGCTAATAGTCTTGTTTCACTAATTGTTTCTGAAACATTTGACAAACTCGCAATAACTTTATTTACCTCTTTTGATGAATCAATAAGTCTGTTCTCTTCACCTACCATACAAGAAACTGGATAAACAACCCCATTTATTTCAATCTTAACAGTTACAGTTTCTGACATTTCATACCTTATTAGACTTGTTATATTTAACTAACCGGTGGGTTTTCAAGATCAACTTTCAAATCATCTAAACATCTTTCAGCCTCAAGAAATTTTTCATTAGCCTCTTTTAAATCTCTTTTAATAGAATTAAGTTTTTCTTTATTAGTAATACTTTCAGCAATATGACTTTCAAGTATTTTCATACTTTTATCAAAGGATTCTTTTAAATCTCTAATTTTCTTAAGTTCTATAATATTATTCTCATCAATTTTCATAAATCATCACTCGATATATAATAACATTCACATAATTATATTATAGCAGATCCAGTTTATAATAGACAAATTTTATTGTAATTCATAAAATTAAAATTTATAGATACTTATTATAGTTTATATATATAGCTATTTATCTATTTAAATCCGAGGAAATATTCAATATGAAATTTACAAGAAATATTAAGAGAATATTAAGTTATTATGAGAGTGACAATCCAGGTGTAAAAGCAAATTTAGCTAGAATTTTAATGTCTGGAAAATTAGGTGGAACTGGAAAGTTAGTTATACTTCCAGTTGATCAGGGATTTGAGCATGGCCCTACTAGATCATTTGCCAAAAATTCACCAGCATACGATCCTCATTATCATTTTAAACTAGCAATTGATGCGGGACTTTCTGCTTTCGCTGCACCATTAGGTATGCTGGAGGCTGGAGCTGATACGTTTGCAGGTCAAATTCCTTTAATAATGAAAGTAAACAGTGCAAATTCTTTATCAAATGAAAAAACTGCTCCATCACAAGCCTTAACTGGTTCAGTGAGTGAAGCTATTAGACTAGGGTGTTCTGCAGTTGGCTTTACAATTTATCCTGGATCAGAGATGGCCTTGGATATGATATCTGATATACAAGAAATGGCTGTCGAAGCAAAAGAATCAGGTCTAGCTGTCGTAGTATGGAGTTATCCTAGAGGTGGAAATATTAGTAAAGATGGAGAAACTGCTATTGATATAGTTTCTTATGCCGCGCATATGGCAGCGCTAGTTGGAGCACATATAATTAAAGTTAAACCTCCTACTTCTTATATTGAACAAGGTGAAGCTAAAAAGGTATATCTATCAGAAAATATTCCAATTTCTTCACTAAGTGAAAGAATAAAACACGTCGTTCAGTCTTGTTTTAATGGAAAAAGACTTGTAGTTTTTTCCGGTGGTTCATCTAAAGATAAAGAAAATCTTTTGGAGGAAATTAGAGAATTATATTTGGGTGGTGCAAGTGGATCAATTATCGGAAGAAATTCTTTTCAAAGACCATATACCGAAGCAATAGCTCTTTTAAACCAAATTATAAATATTTATAAAGGAAATTGATTTGAAAGTTAATGGAAATACAATTAAACCTGGAAATGTTATTGAGCATAAGAATGGATTATGGGTAGCAACTAAAACAAGTCACGTTAAACCTGGGAAGGGAGGAGCTTTTGCTCAAATAGAATTAAGAAATTTAAAAGATGGAACTAAATTAAACGAGCGTTTTAGATCATCTGAAAGCATTGAAAAAGTTATACTTGAAGAAACTCCACACATTTTTTTATATAAGGAAAATGAAGATCTTATATTCATGAACAATGATACCTTTGAACAGCTAAGTATAAATGTTGATATGATTGGAGACCAGTCTGCTTTTTTACAAGATGGCATGAACGTTATTATTAATATATATAATGATGAGCCTGTTTCAGTTATTATGCCAGATAGTTGTATAGAGGAGATTATTGAAGCAGACGCTGTTATAAAAGGTCAAACTGTGTCTTCATCATTCAAGCCAGCTATTTTAAAAAATGGCGTAAAAGTAATGGTTCCTGGACATATTGAGGTTGGAACAAAAATAGTAGTAAGACCCTCTGATTGTTCGTACATAGAAAAAGCAAAAATTTAATTAATGTAATTTCTAATTTTTTCTAATTTGGAGTGATAATGAGTAACAAATCACCACTTTTAAATGTAATTTTTCATTCTTTGAATAAAGTAACAAGGAGCGTAGTTAGAGATTTTGGAGAAATAGAAAACCTACAGGTTTCTCCAAATTCCCTGGACAGATTTGTCTCAAAAACAAAAAGTAAAATATCAAACTCTTTACTCAATGATTTGACTAAATCAAGACCAGATTGGCAAGTCAAGTTTAATGAAGATATTGGAAACATAAAAGATAAATATTACTGGATAGTAGATACACTTAATGGCCAATTTAATTTTTCTCATGGATTACCTCACTTTGCAATCTCTGTGTCCGTTGGATATAATAACGAAATTTTGTCTACAGTAATTTTTGATCCTATAAGAGATGAAATATTTTTTGCAGAAAAAGGTAAGGGGTCTTTTCAAAATGACAGAAGAATAAGAGTTTCAAAAAGAAATAATTTAAAATCTTGTGTCTTTTCAATATTTGATGAAGAAAATACCAATTTATCATCTAATATTAAAAATTATTTTGATAAAATTAACATAATTGCTTCTCAATCTTCTTCTGTTACACGAGCATTTGGATCTTCAGCTCTTAGTTTTGCCTGGTTGGCATCTGGTAAAGTTGATTGTTTATTTGCTAATAACTTGAATAAATATCAGATTGCATGTGGAGAACTTTTAATTAAAGAAGCTGGAGGATATTTGACTAATAGTAAATACGTTAGTGCTTATGACACAACGTCTGATTTTTTAATAGGTGCTAATCCAGCATTACATAAAGAGCTTTTAAAAAAAATAAATAACATCGACTAGTTTTAAAATTATAATAAATGTTTTGTGTCATGAAAAAGTCATGTTTTAATGTTTGATTATCATAAATTTTTTTAAGATTAATTTTATTATTGAAGGTCCCAAAATGACAGATCCAAATAAATATGCTTTTAGAATGTTATTCTTATTAATTATAGTAATAGTCTTAATTACCCTTTTGTTTGAGCCTCTTAGAAATGCCTTTGAAGGTAATATAATCCTTAACAGCGTAATAATAAGTACATTTTTTTTGGGAATAATCTTTTCTTTCCGTCAAACTTTTCGTTTAAGTAAAGAAGCTAAATGGCTTAAGTTTATAAAAAGAAAAGACACTTTGATGCCAGCTAATGTGGTTTTAAAAATTAAACCAACGCTTCTTGCCCCAGTCGCTGCTGTTCTCACGGAAAACAGAAAGGACAATCCATCATTATCTGCGAATTCCCTTGGTACAATTTTAGATGGCGTTTCATCTCGATTAGATGAAAGTAGAGAAATATTAAGGTATATGATTGGTCTTCTTGTTTTTTTAGGGTTATTAGGGACTTTTTGGGGTTTATTACAAACTATTTCTTCAGTATCTGGAGTAATTAATACCATTGATTTTAACATTAATAATATTTCAGATGAAGGAAATAGCTTATTTATGAAAATTCAAAAAGGTTTAAGCGCTCCACTTGATGGAATGTCTACCGCTTTTTCGTCATCTTTGTTTGGTTTAGCTGCGTCTCTAATTTTAGGTTTTTTAGATCTGCAAGTGGGACAAGCTAGTAATAGATTTTTTAATGAACTTGAGGATTGGCTATCACAAATGGCTATTTTTACTACAAATGAGCTTGGTAATTCAGGTTTAAGTGAAGTTGCAGTTGAAAATCTAGCATTGGTTGCCAAAAGAGCTAATCAAAATGAAAATGAGAGAGTTAGAATTACAGAAAATATTAATGAACTTAATATTGTACTTAATAGATTAGTAGATAAACTTGATGAAGATAGAAATGTTAAAGATCACTTAACAACAATTTCGTCAATTTTAAAAAATTTGGGGGAAGAAAATACAGGGAAAATATCTGAAATTCAGTCTAATTTAACTTTAGAATTGAGGTCAATTGCTAAACAATTATCCAATATCGAAAAATCTATTAGCAAACTGAATAACAAATAATAAATGAAAATTTCCTATAGAGTTTTTTAATGATTCAAAATAAAATTAGAAAAAAACAAATAGACTATACTTGGCCAGGATTTGTAGATGCATTGTCTAGTCTTTTAATGGTTATAATTTTTGTATTAATGATTTTTGTGTTGTCACAGTTTTTTTTATCGCAAAAAATGAGTGGACAAGACGAAGCATTAGTGGAATTAAGGAATAATTTAATTGAATTAGGTCAGTTACTCTCGTTGGAAAGAGATACTACAATTGAACTTACAACACAATTATCAGTATTAGAAACCAAAATTATTGATATTAAAGATGAACTAATTAGAGAAAAAGAAATAACCAAAGAATATCAGGAACAAATTCGGGGCAAACAAAATATTATTGCTTTAAATGAAAGTGAAATTATAAACTTACAAAAAGTTTTAGAAGATAAAATTAAAGATGCGTCTGAATTAAGAGATAAAGTCTCAAGTCTAGAAAAAAAAGTAGATAATAAAAATTTAGAATTAAAATCTAAGGATAAATCTATATCTTCAAGTAAAGAAGAGATAAACAAGCTTATTAATGCATCAATAAATTTAAGAAATAAACTTTCTCAATTACAGACACTTCTTGCGGCTTACAAAGCTAAAGATAAGAAAGAGAAAGTTAATACATTAAATTTAGGTAAAGATGTTAACTCTGCCCTAGCAAGAAGAGTGGAAGAACTAGAAAAATTTAAATCAGATTTTTTTGGAAGAGTAAGAGAACTTATAAAAGGTAGAAAAGAAATTAGAATAGTTGGTGATAGATTTGTGTTTCAATCCGAAGTCCTTTTTTCTTTAGGTTCTGATGAACTAGGTGATGAAGGACAACTAGAAATGCAAAAACTTGCTGCAACTCTAATGGAAATTGAAAAATCTTTACCCACGGATATAGATTGGATTTTACAAATTGAAGGTCACACTGATAGTTTGCCAGTTAAGAAAGGACAAACTTATAAAGATAATTGGGAATTATCCACTAAAAGAGCTTTGTCCGTATTAAGATTTTTAATAAAGCAAGGTATTGAACCAAGCAGATTATCTGCTTCAGGATATGGAAGCTTTCAACCAATTGATGAAGATAATACAAAATCTGCGAGAATGAAAAATAGAAGAATAGAAATGAAAATTACTCAAAATACAAAATTCAAATGAGAAAAGAAACCTTAATCCAAGATTTAATAAAAAAATTTAACGCCAAATCTAAATTACATCTTTTTGTAATTTTTTTAGTATTTGGTTTGAGTGGTTCTTTAGCACTATGGATTTCATCTCCAATTTTGTTAGCCTTAGATCTAGAAAATAATTTAAATAATTATCCTTTATATATCCTTTTTAGAATTTTAATTATAATTCCTATTTATCAATTAATTTTAATTTTAATTGCTACATTATTTGGTGAATTTGAGTATTTCTGGAAATTTGAAAAAAAATTTTTAAAACGTATTAAAATTATAAAATAACTTGATATAAAATAATTTTGATTGTAGATATATGAAGCCCAATAATTTACGAGCTTAATATGAAAAAAGATATTCATCCTGATTATCACGAAATAACAGTTATAATGACAGATGGTAGTAAATATAAAACACGATCTACGATGGGAAAAGCTGGAGATACTCTTAAATTAGATATTGATCCTAAATCTCATCCTGCATGGACAGGTCAACACAGAATACTAGATTCTGGTGGTCAAGTTGCTAGATTTAATAAAAGGTTTTCAGGCTTAGGTGTTAAAACCGATTAATCTTCTATTAACTCAAAAATAGAAAATTTTGATATCGAATTATGTAAGTTTTTCAATAGATTTAATCTATTTATTTTTATATCATAATCATTGTGATTAACAATTACATTATCAAAGAATAATGAGATTGGCTCATTCATTTTTATTAAATAGTTTATCAAAAAATCCTGAGATTTTTCACAAATACTTTTTTTAATAATTTCTTTTGAAAAAGAATTGGATAGGTTGTATATATTTTCTTCTTCAATGGTGTCAAAAACTTTTGGATTTATTTGCAATTCTGCATCATTAGAAAATTTTTCACTTTTAAGAATATTATTAATTCTTTTGTGATTTGCTAGAAAAATTTTGAAATCATTAATTTTAGTGAATTTACTTATACTATCAATTCTACTTGAAATTATTTTTATTGGTAAGTCATTTACAATTTTTGTATTTAAAACTGAATTAACTACATCCATTCTATTATTTTTATTAGAAAATACGTATTTTAATTTATCAATCATAAAATCAATTAAGTTTTGTTTTATTGAATGTGAAGAACAACCATACTCTTTTAAAGATGGTTCAAGGAGTTCATTTAGTGACAGATTAATTTTAAAATTAATCAAGATTTGAACAATTGAAAAACTATTTCTTCTAAGAGCAAATGGATCCTTAGATCCAGTCGGTTTCTTGTCAATAGAAAAGAAACCTACCAAAGTATCAATCTTATCAACTATTGATAATAAAGATCCAAGTTTTGTTTCTGGTAAATCATCAGAAACACCCTTAGGTTTGTAATGTTCAGAAATAGCTTTTACAACTTCTTCATGTTCATTTTTTATTTTAGCGTAATACCCACCCATTATCCCTTGAAGTTCAGGAAATTCCGTAACCATTTCTGAGACAAGATCTGCCTTAGATAAAATGGCTGCTTGTTTAGCTAAATCTAATCTAACCCCAAACATTTTTGCAAAAATTTTAGAAATGTTGGACATTCGTATGATCTTATCATGTATTGATCCCAGAGATTCATAAAACAAAACATTTTTAAGTTTTTCATTCCAATTTTCAAATGTATTTGTAATATCATTTTCAAAAAAATAACTGGCATCAGATAAACGAGCTTTTAAAACTCTCTCATTTCCTTCAATAACCCTAAAATCCCTGTCCTTTTCTTTAATGCTGTTGGCTACAAATAAAAATTTTGACTCTAAATTATTTTCTTTGTCTGTGATTGAAAAATACTTTTGATGTACTCGCATTGCTGTTGATAAAACTTCTCTTGGAAGTTTCATAAATTCTTTACTGATTGAACCAATAAGAATATTAGGATACTCTACAAGACCTACTACTTCTTCGATTAAAAACTTATCATTAACCAATTTAAATTTTCTCTTATCAAGTAAAGATGATGTGTCATTGATAATTTTGTCTAATCTTTTATTTCTGTCTAAAATTACAAAATTTTCTTCTAACAATTGTTCATAATTTTCTATCTTATTTATAACAATCTTTTTATCAAAATATCTGTGTGAAAAAGTAAAATTAGTAAAGTTTAAAAAAACATTTTTTCCTATTTCTACCTTACCTTTAACAACATCATTATTAAGAAGCAAAACAATGTTTCTAAGAGGTCTTGCCCACTTTAAGTCTGTATTAGCCCATCTTTGACTTTTGGGCCAAACAAAACTATTAACTATTTCATTAATTATATCTGGTAAAACTTCATAAGTTTTTTTACCTTTGATCATTTGAGAATGAAAATAAAATTTCCCATTATTTGTTTCTTTTATTATAATTTCATTTTTTTTTAATTGATTAGATTTTAGAAAACCATCAATTGCTTTTTGATTAGCATCAAATCTTGGCCCCCTCTTTTCTATTTCTAGATCTTTTTGCTCTAACTCAATATTTTTAATTATAATTGATAGGTGTCTTGGACCACTGAAAGTTTTAAAACTTTCAAAAGCTATATCTCTTTGTGTTAGAGACTTTACGAACAAATTTTGTAATTGTATTTCAGAGTTTGATTGCATCCTTGCGGGTATTTCCTCAGAAAAAAACTCTAAAAGTAAATTGCCTCTATTTTTTTCCATATTATTCATTTAATTTACCCATCCAAGCAAGACAAGAAGATCTAGCCATATTTCTAACTCTTAAGATGTATGATTGTCTCTCTGAAACAGAAATAACGCCTCTTGCATCTAATAAATTGAAAATATGACTTGCTTTAATACATTGATGATATGCAGGTAGCGCTAAAAAGTTTTTCTTATCATCCAATAAATTTTTGCACTCAGTTTCAGCATCATTGAATTGCTTAAATAAAAAAGATGTCTGAGATTTTTCAAAATTATATTCAGAAAATTCTTTTTCTTGTTGTGAAAAAATATCACCGTATGTTTTACCACCCTTTTTTTTATCTATACCATCCCAATCTAAATCATAAACATTTTCAATTTTTTGAATAAACATAGCTAATCTTTCAAGGCCATAAGTAATTTCACTTGCAACAGGTTTTACCTCAATACCACCTACCTGTTGGAAGTACGTAAATTGACTTATTTCCATTCCATCACACCAAATTTCCCACCCTAACCCCGAGGCACCCAGAGTTGGACTTTCCCAGTCATCTTCTACAAATCTAATGTCATGATCTTTAGGATTAAGGCCAATGAATTTTAAACTCTCTAAATATAAATTTTGTATATCTTCAGGAGATGGTTGAATAATGACCTGAAATTGGTAATAGTGCTGAAGTCTATTAGGATTTTCTCCATATCTTCCATCAGTTGGTCTTCGGCAAGGTTGAACATATGCTGCTTTCCAAATTGGATCTGGACCCAAAACTCGAAGCACTGTTGCTGGATGGAATGTACCTGCTCCTACTTCTAAATCATATGGTTGTAATAAAACACAACCTTGGTCAATCCAAAATGATTGAAGGCTAGTAATAATTTTTTGAAACGAATTATTTACACTCATATGATTTATTTATTTTAAGCTAATTATAATATTAAAGACCTAAAGCTTTGAAGATAAATTTTTTATTTATTAAGAATTAATACACTCTTTGTTATTACACTTTTTTCCAGTACTCCACAATCCACAAACATCACATTTAAATGCATCTAGATTTTTTTTATTTATATGGTCATTTTGTTTTTTTGGATTGTTTTTGTCTGTGTTAAGTTTTCTTTTTTCAATTATTTTAAATAAATACCAGACTGCAATTAATATTATAATAAGCCAAAAAATTTTACCTACTGAAAGCATCATTTTATAATCCAAATTTTTTAAAACTAATTCTTTCTTCAATTTTATTTATAAAAATATCTAAAGCCCCTGAAAATAAATTACTAAAACCAAAAAGTTTTTTCTTGGGTGCGAACTCTCTAATTTTTACGTTTTCACCGAACCTCTGTTTTAATACAGATTTCATTTCTCCATAATCGTCTATTAATCCTAGTTCAAGGCTTTTTTCGCCTGACCAAAAAGCCCCTGTGAATAAATCTTTGTTTTTATTTGTTATTTTACTTCCACGTCTTGATTTTACAAATGATATAAACTGATTATGTAATTCTTTTTGTATATCTTTTAACCTTTTAATATCATCTTTATTTTCAGGTAAAAATGGATCCAAAATTGCTTTATTTTCACCAGATGTGTAAAGACGGCGATCAACTCCAATTTTTTTGATAGCTTTATCAAAACCAAAGCCAGATGAGACAACACCAATTGATCCAATTATTGATGCCTTACTTGCAAAAATCTCATCAGCTGCACACGCAAGCCAATAACCACCAGAGGCAGCTACATCCTCAACAAATGCTAATACAGGTATATTTTTATCTTCAGATAAATCTCTTATACGCTTAGATATCATTTCAGATTGAACGGGCGACCCACCTGGAGAGTTTATCTGCAAAACAACAGCTTTCAAATTTCTAACTGAAAAAGCTTGCTCAATAACTTTATCAAGTTCATACAAATTTAACCCTTTTCTTCTACCCATATTTGGAGCAATTATTCCACTTAATGATATAGATGAAACGTTTTGTGACTTTCTAAAAAAAGAAAGAAAACTCATTTAAACTCCTATACTTGTCAATTTTGTTATTTTTTAATTTTTAGATTAATACAACATTTATTTAATTTCTTAAATAAATTGTTTATAAAAAATTAAAAATGCCATTGTTACTAAATGTTCTTGCCTTTTTCGTTACTTTTCCCTTATTGTTCAATAATCTTACTCCAAACATCAATTCAGTAGGACTGGCACCACCTTTCTTAGCTATAAGTATCAATCGCTTAGAAGACTTTTTTTGATTAGGCCAAATAGGAAAAATTTTGAAAGATCCAGTTTTTGTACCAAGAAATTTCAATGATTTTTCAAGAAGTTGTGTTGGAATAATCAGGAAAATTATACCTTTATCTTTTAGTAATTTAACTGAGTTTTCAATCCAACTTTCATAATTGATTATTCTTTTAGCATAATTATCAAGTTCATTTTCTGATTTTTTTTGTTGTTGATCATAAAATGGTGGATTAGTTACTACAATATCAAATCTATTCATTAAATCATTATCAATATTAAATATATCACCTTGCATTAAATTAATTTTTTTTTGAAAATTATTTCTTAAAATATTTTCATTTGCAATTTCTAAGTAAATATCATTATTTTCAATAGCCGTAATTTTAATTTTATCATTTAGATAAGCTATAATTAGGCTAATTGTACCCACACCAGACCCAACATCTGCCAATGAAATTTTTTTTTTCTTTAATTTTTTTAAATAACCATTAACAAATGCTGCTAAAAAAACTGCATCAAATCCATATCTAAACCCTTTTTTCAACTGTTTTATTTGTATTTTACCTTTCAAAATTTTATCAACAGTAAAGTTTTTGGTAAACATAAATTTTCCTTAATTAAAATTATATAAATGTTTTATATATAAAATAAGCAAGTTATAATACAATTGTTAACCTTTGGAAAATGCTATGATTGAACAAAATACAGAAAATTATGAGAAAAGCATTTTACAACTACGGCACTCATTAATGCAAAGCCTGAAGGCTGTCGATCAGGAAATTATAAGTAGACTTAATAAGTCAATTCCTCTTATTAATGATATTGGAAAACACCTTATAAATGCTTCTGGTAAAAGATTGCGTCCACTTTTAACATTAGCTATGGCAGCTCAATTCAATGATAATTCAAAAAAACCAATCTTATTAGCTGCGGCAGTGGAATTTATTCACACGGCTACTTTGTTACATGATGATGTAGTAGATGAATCAATTTTAAGGAGAGGTAAAAAAACTGCTAATATAATTTGGGGTAACGAATTTAGTGTTTTAGCTGGAGATTTTTTATTTGCACAATCTTTCGAACTTATGGTGGAAACTAATTCAATTGAAGCTTTATCAAGTTTAGCAAGTGCATCTTGCAAAATAACTCAGGGAGAATTTCAACAAATACAAATTGCTAACAAACCAGAAACTAGTGTTAGAGATTACTTTGAAGTTATTGGCAAAAAAACAGCTGAATTGTTTGGAGCCTCATGTAAAAGTGGAGTTATTGTTGCTGGAGGTAATGTTGAACAACAAAATGCTGCTTACGAGTATGGTTTCAATCTAGGATTAACATTTCAAATTGTTGATGATCTTATGGATTTTAATAATTCACCTAATAGAATGGGAAAAAACTTAGGAGATGATTTTAAATTAGGGAAAACCACACTACCTGTTATTTTGGCTTGGCAAAAAAGTAATCCAAAAGAAAAGCAGTTTTGGATAAAGACTTTAAAAGAACTAAATCAAGAGCCCAATGATTTTGAAAATGCAATTAACATCTTTAATAAATATGATATATTTAATGAATGCAAAAAAAGAACTGAAGAGTTTATTTCTAAATCTATCAAGTGTCTTGAAAAATTACCCGATACAATAATTAAAGATAACTTAATCGGCTTAGCTAATGAAAGTATTGAAAGATCTAAATAAGATGATTGTTAATTCAGAAGAAGTAAATAATAAGACTAGTGGTGAAAACGACGATGTCAGAGAGAAAATTAAAAATTTAATAAAGAAAAAGAACTATAATCTTCGTGATTTATCAAGAAATATAAAAAAAAATGACGCTTATTTGCAACAATATCTCTATAGAGGAACTCCTAAAGTTCTTCCTGAAGAATATAGATATTTGTTAGCTGAATTGCTTGATGTGAACGTAAATGAATTGATACCAAATTGGTTAAAAAATCTTTCATCGCAAGAAGAATTTTTTATACTAAGAAATATAGAAAATAAAGTTGATAATTTAAACCAAATATCATTTTCAAAAAAATTGTTGCTTGGCTTAAATTTTTTTGATGTAAAAAATTTATATTATTTTCAAACTCACTTATCAGATTGCAAGATAACTACTATTGTAGATATAAGTATAAAAAGATTTGTTAAACCTGATATTTATCTATTAAATGATAAAAAAAATTACTTTCTTGCTACCATTGAATTCAGTAAACTTAGTCATAGTAAATTAAGTGTAAAACCATATTTTAATGATTTTTCTCCTTTCCAAATTAATGCAAATCTTTTGAATATAAGTGGTAAAATTTTATGGCAATGTTCTAAAATATTTTCAAAATGAGTAAGTTTGAAAAATTACAAAAAAATATAGATAACAAACTTTTAACAATCAAATATATTGGATCTAGGGGTGAAGGTGTATCTAACTTAACAACTGAAATTAATTATAGGGTGAATAATTATACTTTTTTTATCCCTTTTACTTTACCTGACGAAATAATCGTTGTTAAACCAACTCTTTCCACTTCTCAAGGTATAAAAGCTGATTTGGTGGAAATAAAATCAGCATCACCGAAAAGAGTTAATCCTAAATGTAAACATTTTTTTCAATGTGGTGGATGCTTACTTCAGCACTGGAATTTTAAAGATTATGCTTCTTGGAAATTTGATAAAATTTCGCTACCAATATTAAAAATATCGCCAACAACAATTATCAAAGAAATTAAAACATCTTCAATAAAAAGTCGTAGACATGCTAAATTCAAAGCAAAAAAATATAAGTCTAATACAATAATTGGTTTTAATGAATACCGTAGTAAATTTATTACAAAAATTGAAGAATGTCTTATTATTGAGACAAAACTCCAAAGATTTATTCATGATTTAGAAAAACCATTACACAGACTTCTTGGTGTAGGTGACGAAATTGATGTTCACGCAAATCTTCTAGACAATGGAATAGATCTTCTCATAAGTGGTATAGATAAAATAGATTACCATAAATTAAATATCTTTGTTGATGCTCTCTCAAAAAATTCAGTTATTAGATTTCATAGAAAATTAAAAGATAATACCAACGAACTTCTATTTACAACAGACATATCAAGTTTATCTAACAAATTTTTTTCCTCTATTACTTTTCCTCCTCCAGGTGGCTTTCTTCAAGCGACTATAGAGGGAGAAAATGCGATTCTTGAAAGCGTTATGCTGGGATTAAATGAGAATAAAAAAACAAAACTGATTTGTGAATTTTTTTGTGGCAGTGGTACGATAACTTTACCATTATTAAAAGAATCTTATCAAATACACGCTTTTGAAATAGACAAAGAGGCTATAAAATCTCTGGATATTGCCGCTAGAAAAGAAAGTTTTGGAAACAGAGTCAAAACAAAAGTAAGAGATTTAAAAAATTTTCCTTTGACATTAGATGAACTCAGAAAATATGACGCAATAATAGTTGACCCCCCACGTTCAGGTGCAAAATTGCAATTTTTGAATATAGCAAAATCAAACGTGTCAATAATAGTAAGTATCTCTTGTAATGTTGCAACTTTTGTACGAGATGCCAAAATATTAATTGGAAGTAATTATGAATTAAAATGGGTGCAACCAATTGATCAATTTTTATTTTCTGCACACGTTGAATTAGTTGCATTATTTCAATTAAAATAAAAAAATGTTAATAAAAAAATCTATAACTATAAATAAACATAGGACATCTTTATCTTTAGAAAAAGAATTTTGGGATGCCTTAAAAATTATTTCAAACGAACGAAAGTGTTCCCTAGAAACTTTGATTACTAAAATTGACCTTAACAGAAAAACTTCACTTGCCTCATCAATAAGAGTCTATCTTTTAAAATTTTATATGAAAAACTAACCTGTTATTCCAATTTGCCAAGGCGCAAATTCATGGCGACCAAGGTTTAAAATTTCACTTTTTGTTTTTTTACCAGAAGCAAAACAAATAAATTCTTCAAAAATTATTTTGCCCATTTCTTCTATATCTTTATCTCCGTCAATAACTAAACCACAATTTATATCCATATCTTCATACATTTTTTTATAAAGAGAAGAATTAGTTGCTAATTTTATTGAAGGAGTTGGTTTTGCACCAAAACATGAACCTCTACCTGTAGTAAATGCTATTAGATTTGCTCCACCTGCTATCTGACCAGTTGCTGAAACAGGATCAAACCCAGGTGTGTCCATAAAAACAAACCCCTTTTCATTGACTCTATCTGCATAATTATATACTTCCATTAAACCTGTTGTTCCACCTTTCATAGCTGATCCTAGAGATTTTTCTAAAATATTTGCAAGACCGCCTTTTTGATTTCCTGGGCTAACTATTCCATTTATTTGTACATCTCGACCTACTGCGTAAACATTCTTCCACCAATTTACACGGTCCAATAATTTTTCTGCTACCGAAGAATTTACAGCTCTTGCGGTTAAAGTATTCTCGACGCCATATATTTCAGGTGTTTCTGATAAAATAGCAGTACCACCATGACTAATAAGTATATCAACAGCTTTCCCTAAGGAAGGATTAGCAGAAATAGAAGAAAAAGCGTCTGATCCTCCACACTGAAGACCTACCATAAGATTAGATAATGGGACTTCTTTTCTAAAGATCTCATTAGCCTTTTTTAGCATACCTTCTACAATTTTTATTCCTTCTTTGATTGTTGCAGTAGTGCCACCATTTTCTTGCATTACTAAAGTTTTTAAATTTTCATTTTCTGAGAGTCTTTGGTGTGAAAACAAACCTCCAACCTGACACCTTTCACAACCAAGACCAACGACTAAAGATGAAGCAACATTTGGATGACTTATATACCCACCTAGAGTTCTATTTAACAAATTCATAGGTTCACCTGACAATTCCATTCCACATCCAGTTGAATGACTAAAAGCGGCTACGCCGTCTACATTAGGATAATTAGTGAGTTTTTCAGGGGTAAAATAAGATGCAATTTCATGTACAACAGTTGCAGAACAATTAACTGTTGACACAACTGCAATAAAATTTCTGGTGCCTACGCGTCCATCTGATCTTTTAAAACCTGTAAATGTTCTTTCACTTGAAGAATTTACAAATCTGGTTGGCACATACTTCGAGCAATATTCATGTTCTCGTCCAAATTCTTTAAACACAACATTTGAATTTGTTAAAACTTGGCCTTTTAATAAATCTGTATCTGCAAAACCTATTATCGTACCATATTTATAAATCGGACTATCTTTAGAAATATCTAATCTAGCAATTTTTTGTCCTGAAAGTATTGGAGAATCTAATGTAATATCAAAATCTTCTAAGTATTGATAGGCGTTCATATTATTTATTGCAATAACAATGTTATCCAGATCATTTAAGAGCACTGCTTTTGAAGCATTTATATTAATTTGTTTTTTATCCATATAAACCTCGTCAAAAACCTAATCACCATTTTTAGTCCTTAGCCAATTTTCAAATATTTTTTTTTCTTTTTCATCGGTTAATGGATATAAGCCTCTAATTGTTGCCCCTTTTTGAACCTTATCTATTACATAATCTTCATATATTGTCATAGATTTAACTTCGTTAGAAATTTCTTTTATTATTTCATTTGGTATCACAACAACACCCTCTTTGTCGCCAACAATTAAATCATTTGGCCAAATTGCAACATCTCCGCAACCAATAGGTATATTTATGTCAATAGCTTGGTGCAAAGTAAGATTAGTTGGAGATGATGGTCTATTATGGTAAGCTGGAATATTCAAATTCTTTATTTCATCTGAATCTCTAAATCCACCATCCGTCACTACACCTGCACATCCTCTTACCATTAATCTTGTAACTAGAATAGCACCTGCTGATGCTGCTCTTGGATCTTTCCTGCTATCAAAAATTAAGACATAATCTTTAGGACATTCCTCAATAGCTAAACGTTGTGGATGTTTTGGATTTTGAAACACTTCTATACTATTTAGATCTTCCCTTGCTGGAATATATCTTACTGTATAAGCTAATCCCACCATATTTGATAATTTTGTATTTAGTGGGGAAACTCCTTGAATAAATTGATTTTTTAGTCCTTTTTTGAATAAAGCAGTACAAATTGTTGCTACAGTTGCGTTTGAAAAAGTTTTTTTTAATTCATTTGATAACATTTTTAATCTCTAAAAAATATCAGGTTCTTTCGCAGAAATTCCAAAATCGCTCTCTAAAAAATCAAAGTCACAACCCTCATTTGCTTGGCGAACATGATTACTATACATCCATAACCATCCTCTACCAGCTTTCGGATTATTTTTTTTAACTTTCTTTTTTCTTTGAAGTAAAGTCTTTTCATCTACAAGCATGTTTATTGACCTCAAGTCCACATTTATCTCTATAATATCTCCTGTTTCTAACAATGATAATGGACCACCCACATAACTTTCTGGAGCAACATGAAGAATACAAGCACCATAACTAGTTCCACTCATTCTTGCATCAGAAATTCTAACCATGTCTCGCACACCCTTTTTAAGAAGCTTTTTTGGTATTGGCATCATTCCCCACTCAGGCATTCCTGGTCCCCCTACAGGGCCAACATTTCTTAAAACTAACACATGATTTTCTGTCACATCTAATTCATCACTATCAATAATTTTTTTCATATCTGGATAACTATCAAAAACTATAGCTGGACCTTTATGTTTTAAAAATTTTTTGTCACATGCAGCTGGTTTAATAACACAACCATCTGGAGCTAAATTTCCTTTTAAAACAGCCAGTGATCCTTCTTTATAGATTGGGTTATTTAAAGGCCGAATTATGTCTTGATTAAGCGTTTCTTTTCCATCAATAAGTTCACATAATTTCAGACCTGATACAGTTATTTCTTCTAAATTAAGATGGCTTGCTAAAGAACACATCAAAGATAAAATACCACCAGCATAATAAAAATCTTCCATTAAATAGTCTTTTCCAGAAGGTCTTATATTTGCAATTAAAGGAATTTTTCTTCCCTTTTTATCTAGATCATCCATTGTTAAATTAACACTGGCTCTCCTTGCCATAGCTATCAAGTGAATAATAGCGTTAGTAGAACAACCCATTGCCATAGCTACAGTAACAGCATTTTCTACAGAGTTTTCTGTTATGATAGTTCTTGGAGTTAAGTCTTCCCATACCATCTCAACAATTCTTTTTCCTACATTTACTGACATTCTAATATGATTAGAGTCTGCAGCAGGAATAGAACTAGCACCAGGTAAACATAAACCCATTGCTTCTGCGATAGCAGTCATTGTGCTTGCTGTTCCCATTGTCATACAATGTCCATAGGATCTAGCAATACCAGTCTCAACTTCTTCCCAATCTTTTTGAGAAATATTTCCTGCTCTTAATTCATCCCAATATTTCCAACCGTCTGAACCACTTCCTAAAAATTTACCTTTATAATTTCCCCTTAACATTGGTCCAGCTGGTAAAAAAATTGTTGGCAAATTTAAGGATATCGCTCCCATAATTAAAGCAGGGGTGGTTTTATCACAACCACCCATCAAAACAACTCCGTCAATTGGATGAGATCTGATAAGTTCCTCCACTTCCATTGACAACATGTTTCTATATAACATTGTTGTAGGTTTCACATACATTTCAGCAAGAGAAATAGCTGGAAGCTCTATTGGGAAACCACCTAATTGATAAATTCCTTTTTTTACATCTTCAACTCTTTGTTTGAAGTGCATATGACATGGCTGAATATCAGACCATGTGTTAATAATACCAATAATAGGCTTGTTTTCCCAATCCTCTCTTTCTAATCCCATTTGCATAGCTCTAGATCTATGACCAAAAGATCTAACGTCGTTTGGAGCAAACCATCTATAACTTCTCAAATCTTCATATTTTTTTTTCAAATCAAATCCTGTAAATAAGTTAAAATTATATTGACTCTATTGTAGTTATATTACAAAGAAAAAATAGTATAAATCTGAATGTATTTATTATGTTTTGGTAGGCCTGGAGGGACTTGAACCCCCAACCACTCCGTTATGAGCGGAGGGCTCTAACCAGTTGAGCTACAGGCCTTTTTTGATATATAAATGTTTTATACAAGTACAATTTGAGTATGTAAAGAGCAAGTAGTTAAAGTGTGTAACTTAATGTTCAAGAAAAGACCTTAATTTTCTTGACCTTGTTGGATGCTTTAACTTACGTAAAGCTTTAGCCTCTATTTGTCTTATACGTTCTCTAGTTACACTAAACTGTTGTCCAACCTCTTCAAGTGTATGGTCAGTGTTCATCCCAATTCCAAAACGCATTCTCAAAACTCTTTCTTCTCTTGGTGTCAAACTTGCTAATATTCTTGTAGTCGTTTCTCTTAAGTTAGCATGAATAGCCGCTTCTAAAGGCTGAACCGCCATTTTATCTTCAATGAAATCTCCAAGATGGCTATCGTCTTCATCTCCAACAGGTGTCTCAAGAGAAATTGGTTCTTTGGCTATTTTTAATACTTTTCTAACTTTATCAAGTGGCATTGAAATTTTTTCTGACAACTCTTCTGGTGTTGGTTCTCTTCCAATTTCATGAAGCATCTGTCTTGATGTTCTTACAAGTTTATTTATTGTTTCAATCATATGAACAGGAATTCTTATAGTTCTAGCCTGGTCAGCGATAGATCTTGTTATTGCTTGTCTTATCCACCAAGTAGCATAAGTTGAAAACTTATAACCTCTTCTATACTCAAACTTATCCACAGCTTTCATTAGACCGATGTTGCCTTCCTGAATCAAATCTAAAAACTGTAACCCTCTATTTGTATATTTTTTTGCGATAGATATAACTAACCTTAAGTTTGCTTCGACCATTTCCTTTTTAGCTCGAGCAGCTTCTCTTTCTCCTCTTTGAATAATTTGAATAAGTTTCTTATATTCCTGTACTGGCATACTGACATTATTAACAAAATCAAAAACCTGGTCGCAAATTCTAATAATTTCATCATTATTATTTTCAGTGAATTTTTCCCAAAGCTTTGTTTTACCCGGGTTTATTGCCCAATTATGATTTATCTCATTTCCTACCCAGCTATTAATAAAATCTTTTCTCTTTATACCGGAGTTTTCTGCAAGCCTTAATAAGCTCCCTTCAACATTTGTAATTTGTCGATTTAAACCATACATTTGATCAATTAATTCTTCTTGCCTATTGTTATTAAGATAAATTTTTTCCATTTGTTCTATTAAAACAATCCTTAGTTCTAATAACCTTTTTTCTGAACGCGCTACTAAAACTTCACCTTTCCTAAGTCTTGCAATCCTCCTTTCACTTAGAGTAAGTATTTCTTTGAATGTTTTTGCAACTTCATCGATCATTTCTAAAATCTGTTCTTTAATTTCAGATTCCATTGCTACTAATGATAGATTTATTTCATCGTCATCATTATCGTCGTTATCTTCATTATCGTTGTTATCTTCAATCTCATCTTTATCAATATCATCAGAATCATCGATTTTTTTATTTTCAACTTCAAAACTGTCATTTTTTTTGTTTTCTAATTTATTAGTGTCAATTTGTGAGTTTAAATGATTCAGTTTAAGATTATCTAAACTTTCATTTACTAAAACTGGTTCATTAGCTCCACCATTTATTCTGGAATAAGTTGTTTCTAAATCAATTATATCTCTCAATAACATTGTACCATCATCAACTTCATCTCTCCATTTTAGAAAAGCTCTCATTGCTAATGGAGATTCATAAATACCTCCTATCATTAATTCTCTACCAGCTTCAATTCTTTTTGCTATGGATATTTCTCCCTCTCGAGATAAAAGTTCGACAGAACCCATTTCTTTAAGGTACATTCTAACTGGATCATCAGACCTGGCTCCTTCTTCATCAGAGAGATTGCCACCATTTTTATCTTCAATTTCTTCTAAAGAAGTTTCTTCTTGTTGGTCTATGATATTAAATCCCATATCATTAATTGCTGAATGAATATCTTCTATCTGTTCTGAGGTATATTCACCTGGAGGTAAAGCCTGATTTAACTCGTCAAGAGTTACAAAGCCATTAACTTTCCCTTTTTTTATTAGAGATTTAATTGCTGATTTATTAAGATCCAAAATAGGACTATCATTACTTAATTTAGAATTCTTGTTTTTATTTTCATTTTTGGCCAGCATAAATAAACCCACTATGTAAAAATTTTAAATTATATTCAATTTTCATAATACTAAATTTTATTCGTATCTAACAAACCTAATAACTCGGTGAAAATATTAATTATATTTTCTTCATTTAAGTTGTCGAGATCATAATCTAATCTTTTTGAATAATTACTTTGCATAAAATTATTAATTTGAACAGTAAAACCTTCAATTTCCATTTGATGCTTTAAATCTTCAGAACTTATTTCTGGAAAATTTGTAACCAACGTAAGTAACGTATTTTTAATATGATTTAAATTTTTATTTTTTAAATCAAGCAGTGATAATTTCTCATCAAATAATATACATATTTTAGGATAGATTAACATTATATAAATAATAGCACCAATCCTAATTTCAACTCCTGTCTTCGGCATATTTTTTTTTGTTGAAAATAATTTTTGAACATTGGGCCTTAAAATATTTTTTTTAATATGTATGTTTTTATTTTGTTCTCTGAAAATTCTAATTCTTTTTTCTATTTCATCACGATATGCTTGTTTAATATTATTATTTTCAATAGCATTAACTTTTGTTCTTAAATAATTCCAGGAATATGCATAACTTTCTGGTTCATTTTTTCTTATGATTTTTAAACCCTGAGACCATAGCATTTCAAAAGCTCCTATTGCTTTATCCAAAAGATTTTCAAATTCTGCCAATCCATAATTCTTTATAAATTCCTCAGGATCAAGCTTGTCAGGCAAAAATATAAATTTTATTTTTTTTTTCAGTTTCAGTTTTGGAAGATATTTTTGGAAAACTCTTTCGGTAGCATTTTTTCCAGCAATATCACCGTCAAAAACTAAAAAAGCTTCGTCAACTATATTAAAAATTTTTTCTATTTGATTATCTGTTAATGCTGTCCCAAGAGAAGCAACAGCAGGGTACCCATGAGAATGAAGACAAATGACGTCAGTATAACCCTCACAAATTATAAAACGTTTTTTATGCAAAAGTTTTTTAGCATTAAAAATTCCAAATAATTGACTACTTTTTAGAAATAAAGAGGTTTCTGGAGAATTTAAATATTTTGGTTGTCCATCTCCCAAAATTCTACCACCAAATGCAATTATTTTCCCTGAGTTATTTGAAATAGGAAACATAATTCTTTGTTGAAAGAAAAAAATTAAATCTTTATTATCATTTTTTTTTACCAGACCTACCTCAATAAAATCATTTACAGAAAATCCTTCTTTTAACAAAGTAGATACTAAGTGCTGGTTAGATTTTAAATTACCAGAATATCCCAAATTAAAATTTTTTATAATTGATTCATTAAAACCTCTTTTTTGTAAATAGTTTCTGGCTTTTTCACCTAATGGAGCATTTAGATTACTTATGTAAGATTCAGAGACTCTTTTCAAAAGGTTAAAATGATTTGCAATTTTAGGATCTACAAAATAATTTTGCTTGCTTATATTTATTCCTGCATAGTCAGCTAATTTTTTTAACGCCTCTACAAAAGATAAATTTTCAGTGTCCATTAAGTAATTAAAAATATCTCCATTTTTTCCACAACCAAAACAATGATAAAAACCTTTATTATCTGAAATGTTAAAAGAAGGTGTTTTTTCCTTGTGAAATGGACATAGAGCTACGTAATTATTATTATCGCGTTTTTTCAGAATTAAGTGTTTTCCTATAACTTCAGAAAGTTTAATTGAATTTTTGATTTCTTCTTTTAAATCCATAATTGTTCTTATTAACTGAATAAATTAAATACTATAAGTTAGAGAGTTTTTCTTTGACAACTTTACTGACGTAACCAAAATCCATCATTCCATCATATTGTTCTTTTATAATCTTTATTATTTTCCCCATATCTTTTATAGAATTAAATTCAGACGATTTAATAGTTTTATTAATTACTTCATCAATCTCATGCCTCGAGAGTTGGCTTGGCAGAAAATTCGAGATTATCTCAATTTCATGTTCTTCTTTTTTTGCTAAATCTACTCTGTTGCCTTTAACATACAACTCAATTGATCCTTTTCTTTGTTTTATCATAGTCTGAAGTAAGGAAATAATTTCTTTGTCATTAATTTCTGAATTATGTCCTTTTCCTTTAGATATTATATCTCTTTCTTTGATAGCTGCCAGTATCAATCGAAGAGTGCTGACTAAATTAGTATCTTTTTTAATCATTGATTCTTTTAAATTTTTTGAAACTTTTTCTCTGATATTCATTTATTTTTCCTAATAACATATGTTGATATTAATTTACCAAAACTAATTTTAAAAGATTGATAACATAATATATAAAATTTTAATCAAATAATTTTAAAATTTATTGACGTAGATAGTAATACAATTTAATTACATCTTAATGAAAATTTTGTGCAAAAATTATTTATTATTTAATCCAAATAACTCAATAAATATTTATCTTAAAAACCAGTTTTTTAGAAACCTAAAGGTACATAATGGATAATATTAATAATAAGTTTATAGATAAAGGCTATATACCATTTAATCTAAATTCAATAAATAAAAATGATAAATTAGATAGTATATTAATTTTAGATGATGGTTCATATTTTTTAGGAAGATCATTTGGTTCAAAAAAAAAATGCTTAGGTGAAATTTGCTTTAATACTTCCATTTCTGGTTATCAAGAAATAATTACTGATCCATCATATACTGGACAAATCATTACTTTTACTTTCCCCCATATCGGTAACATAGGTACTAATAAATTTGATTTAGAAGGAAATACTAAATCCATAGCAGGTATTGTAGTTCGGCAGTACCCAACTAATGAGTCTAATTGGCGATCAGAGATCAGTTTTAATAAATGGTTAATTAAAAATGATATACCAGGTATTTCTGGTATTGACACTCGATTGTTAACAAAAATAATTCGAAAACAAAAAAGCTGTAATGCAATTATATCTTATGAGAAAAGTGGGAATTTTAATATAGATGAATTAAAAAATAAATTAAAAGAGCATCCAAAAATGGATGGATTAAACCTTTCATCATCTATAACTACAAAAAAGCAATACAAGTTTAACGAACACGTGCATAAGTTAATATCGTCAGAAGTTTTTAATTTCGAAAACTTTAATCCCAAAATTGCTGTAATAGATTTTGGTGTAAAACAAAATATCCTGAGACATCTTGTTAACTTAAATGCAGAAGTTAATGTTTTTTCAGAAAATGACTCAATTGATGATATAAATAATTTCAAACCAGATGGTATTTTTTTATCAAATGGTCCTGGAGATCCATCAGCAACAGAAATGAAATGTAGAAAACTGTTAAGTGATCTATTTCAACTTAAAATTCCTGTTTTTGGAATATGTATTGGTCATCAACTAATTGGACTATCGTTTGGAGCCAAAACAAATAAAATGCCTCAAGGTCATAGAGGAGCAAATCATCCAGTCAAAAATATATTTAAAAATAAAGTAGAAATTACAAGCCAAAATCACGGATATCAAATAGACCTAGATTCTCTTCCAAATTGTTTAGAAGTAACGCATATCTCTTTATTTGATAATTCTATAGAAGGTATAAGGCATAAATCATTACCAATTTTTTCAGTTCAGTATCATCCAGAAGCTTCTCCTGGGCCAACTGAATCATCTTATTTGTTTAATGAATTTTTAAAATTAATTATAGAAACAAAAAATGCCAAAACGTAAAGATGTTAAGTCAGTTTTAATTATTGGAGCAGGCCCTATAGTAATTGGACAAGCGTGTGAGTTTGATTACTCTGGAGCACAAGCTTGCAAAGCACTTAAAGAGGAGGGTATTAGAGTTATACTAATAAATTCCAATCCTGCTACAATTATGACTGATCCAATTATGGCTGATTCTACATATATTGAACCGATAGAAAAACATACTATTGAGAAAATCATAAAAATTGAAAAGCCAGATGCTATTCTACCAACGATGGGAGGTCAAACAGCCCTAAACGCAACTTTAGATTTATACAATTCTGGTATTTTAAGAAAGCACGATATTGAAATTATTGGTGCAAAACCCGATTCAATAAATAAGGCAGAAGACCGAGAATTGTTTAAAGAAAGTATGAATAAAATTGGTTTAGAGTCTGCGAGAGCTCAAATTGCAAAAAATATTGATCAAGCTATTTCTGCTTTAGAATTTGTTGGTTTACCAGCAATAATCAGACCATCTTTTACTCTTGGAGGTGAAGGCGGTGGCATTGCTTATAATAAAGAAGAGTTTCTTCAAATTGTTACTAATGGATTAAAATTATCTCCTACAACAGAAGTGCTCATTGAAGAATCACTTCTGGGTTGGAAAGAATACGAAATGGAGGTGGTAAGAGATAATGCAGATAACTGTATAATAATTTGTTCTATTGAAAATGTTGATCCAATGGGAGTTCATACAGGTGATTCTATTACTGTAGCCCCAGCTTTGACTTTAACAGATAAAGAATATCAGAAGATGCGAAATGCAAGTATTGCAATTTTGAGAGAAATTGGCGTTGATACTGGAGGATCAAATGTACAATTTGCCCTTAATCCAGAAAATGGTAGGTTAATTGTAATTGAAATGAACCCAAGAGTAAGTAGATCTTCTGCTTTAGCGTCAAAAGCAACTGGTTTTCCAATAGCTAAAGTTGCTGCAAAACTTGCTATTGGATATACATTAGACGAATTGCAAAACGATATTACAAAATCTACACCCGCTAGTTTTGAACCAACAATAGATTATGTAGTTACAAAAATTCCTCGCTTTACTTTTGAAAAATTTCCTGGATCAAATAATTTTTTATCTACCTCTATGAAGTCAGTTGGGGAAGCAATGGCTATTGGCAGATCTTTTCAGGAGTCTCTTCAAAAAGCTTTAAGATCTCTTGAAACCGGTTTGTCTGGTCTTAATGATGTTTGTTTTCCAGATCAAAAAGAAAATATAAATTTTAAAGATAATATATCAGGCTGGTTAGCTGAACAGGTTCCAGAAAGAATATTAAGAATAGCATCTGCTTTAAGACATAAAATTTCTATTGAAGAAATTTCAAATGTTACTGGTTGGGACAAATGGTTTTTAGAGCAGATCTTAGGTATAGTTCAGGTTGAAGAATATCTAAGAAGCAATAATTATGTTATGGATGAGATGTTTTTAAGAAATATTAAATCTATGGGATTTTCTGATAAACGTATTTCTGAAATAACTCAAATTAATGTTCAAAACATTTGTGATCTTAGATCAAAGTTCAATGTTTTTCCATCTTATAAAAGAGTTGATACATGTGCAGCAGAATTTTTTTCAGAAACTGCATATCTTTACAGCACCTATGAACAAAATAAGAATAATGAATGTGAGGTCTATCCAACAAATAAAAATAAGGTTGTCATTCTTGGTGGCGGTCCTAATAGAATTGGACAAGGTATAGAATTTGATTATTGCTGTGTTCACGCAGCTTACAGTTTATCTGAAATTGGGTTTGAGACAATAATGATTAATTGCAATCCAGAGACTGTTTCAACCGACTATGATACTTCAGAAAAATTATATTTTGAACCTCTAAATTATGAAGATGTCTTTTCTATTATTGAAAAGGAAAGTCAAAATGGCAAAGTGATTGGAGTGGTTGTTCAATTAGGAGGACAAACACCACTCAAAATTGCTAAAAGTCTGGAAAAGGCTGGTGTTAAAATTTTAGGAACATCAGTTGAGGCAATAGATTTAGCTGAAGATAGAAAAAGATTTAAGGAATTATTACAAAACTTGAAATTAAATCAACCATTAAATGATGTGGCAAGTAGTAAAGATGAAGCCTCCAAGATTACAAAACAAATTGGTTTCCCAGTAGTAATAAGACCTAGTTACGTCCTTGGTGGTCGAGCTATGGAAATAGTACATAACCAAGATCAATTACAAACATATATAAATGAAGCCGTAAAAGTTTCTGGCGATAATCCAGTTTTAATTGATAGTTTTTTAAAAAACGCAGTAGAGATTGATGTAGATGCTATTTCTGACGGTAATGAGACATTCATTGCAGGCGTTATGGAACATATAGAAGAGGCAGGAATACATTCTGGAGATTCTGCATGTGCTCTTCCTCCACAAACTCTTGATAAAAAAATAATAGACAAAATAATTTTACAAACAAAAAAGTTGGCAAAATCTTTGAATGTCATAGGATTCATTAATATACAATTTGCAATTCAAGGTAAAAAAATATTTATACTAGAAGTAAACCCTCGTGGAAGTAGAACAATACCTTTTGTTGCTAAGTCAAGTGGAATTCCACTTGTCAAAATTGCATCTCAAATAATGATTGGTAAAAAATTAACTGATTTTCATTTATCAAATAGAAAAGTTAACCACATTTCTGTAAAAGAAGCGGTTTTTCCTTTTGCACGGTTTCCTGGTACGGATGTCATACTTGGTCCCGAAATGAAATCTACTGGTGAAGTAATGGGTATAGGTTTAACTTTTGGAGAAGCTTTTGCAAAAAGTCAACTTGGGGCAGGTATAAATTTACCTTTAGAGGGTAAAGTCTTCATCTCTATAAAAGATAGCGATAAAAAAAATGTCGTGAATATTGCTAATAATTTAAAAAATTTAGGTTTTACAATATGTGCAACCTCAGGAACTGCAAAATATTTGAACGAGAATAAAATTGAAACTCAATATATCAAAAAAGTAATAGAAGGAAGACCAAATGCAGTTGATGCAATGTTGTCCAAAGAGATACAACTTGTAATTAATACAGCAGAAGGAAGAAATTCTATTAAAGATAGTTTTTCTTTAAGACAAACAGCACTTTTAAATAAAATTCCTTATTATACTACTATCCAAGGTGCTAACGCAGCAACTCTTGCTATAAAAGCGTTAAAGAGTTCAAAATTAAATATCAAATCTCTTCAATCATATTTTGAATAAAATATATTTCTGTATTATATTTAATTTTTTGTATTAATGGAATTAAATCTATGGACAAAGTACCTTTTACATTTTCTGGATTAGAAAGAGTTAAGCTAGAACTAGATAATTTAAAGAAAATTGAGAGACCTCAAGTAATACAGTCAATTTCTGTAGCTAGAGAACATGGTGATTTAAAAGAAAACGCTGAGTATCATGCCGCAAAGGAAAAACAAGCATTTATTGAAGGTCGTATTACAGAACTTGAGGATGTAACTAGCAGAGCAGAAATAATCGATTTTAACAAGTTGACTGGTGAAACAGTTACTTTTGGGGCTAAGGTTAAATTAATAGATGAAGAAAATGACCAAGAAACAAATTATCAAATAGTAGGACCTTATGAAGCAAATCTTGAAAAGGGTCTTATATCTATAGCCTCACCAATTGCTAGAGCATTAATAGGAAAAGAAGAAGGCATGTCAGTCGCAGTTACAACACCAAGTGGTACCAAGTATTACGAAATTTTATCCATTGAGATACCTAAATCATAGTTTCAAAGGGGATCCCAGGTAAATTTTTAACACTTCTAATATTTAATGACGTTTTTACATTACTTACTTTTGGGGCCTGAGTCAGATTTTTTGTTAAAAAAGACTGAAAATCATCCCAATCTTTTGCAACAATTTTTAACAAAAAGTCAACTTCTCCAATTAGCATATGACACTCCCTAACCTCAGGAAATTTAGATATGTAATTTTCAAATGTTTGTAGGTCATTTTCTGCTTGACTTTCAAGTCCAACATAAGCAAACACAGTTACATTATATCCTAACATTTTTGGATTTACCAGAGCACTATAACCCGATATTATATTTTTATTTTCTAATGACTTTACGCGCCTTAAACAAGATGGAGGTGAAATCTTGACTTTTTGTGCCAGTTGTACGTTACTAATTTCTCCATTTTTTTGTAAAACATTAAGAATTTGTAAATCAATATTATCTAATTTATATTTTTCATTTTTCATTTAATAAATACTTCTTTAAAATAAATATATATTTTTGTAATAATATTAATATATGGCCTAAAATTACACAATTTTATTTCACAAAATAATTTAGAACTATAATTAAGATCTTAAGAGGTAAAAATAAAGACATTAAATAAAAATGAAACTTGGGTAATATCAGATGGCACCAAGGGTATGGAAAATCAATCAATTGCTCTAGCAAAAATGTTAAATGATAATTTCAAATTAATTCACTTTAACCCTCCATATTTATTAAAAAAATTTCCTTTATTGGGAAAATTATATTTGCCATATTCTTTAAATAAAATAATAAAACAAAATTTTAAACCATCTTATATTATTACAACTGGAAGAAGAATGTCTGGGACATCAATTGCTTTAAAAAAAATTTTAAAAAACAAAGTTAAAACAATTCATATTCAAAACCCAAAATTATCACTTAAATATTTTGATTTATTATTAGTTCCAGAACATGACGGGCTGAAGGGTAGAAATATAATCCAAACCAAAGGTGCTCTTTGTTTTTTTGGCAATGATGACATAAGAAATTTAAATAAATCGCAATTTAATGAAGCTAAGGTAAAAAACTATTTGGTTTTATTGATGGTTGGAGGAAACAGCAAAAAATATATACCTCAAAATAGTGAATATTATGATCTATGTAGTAAGGTAATAAAAGGAGTTAAATCTATAGATGGACAATTAATAGTTATTGTGTCTAGAAGAACTCCACCAAAAGCTATAAAAATTTTAGATGTTATGTTTTCAAAAAATTTAAGAAATTATAAAATGTTCTTTCCAAATCAACTCAATCCTTATCCACAAATTCTAAAAGTAACCGATTACGCTATAGTTACAGGTGATAGTGTTAACATGATTTCAGAAACAGCAACTCTTCCAATACCTTTATTTATTTCAAATTTCTCTAAAGAAAATAAAAAAATTTTATCATTTATAGAAAATCTTAAGAAGTTAGGTGTTGCAAAAAGCTTTGAAGGTGATTTGTTTCAATTTGAAAAAAGTAAACTCCAAACAAATAAAATTACTATATTACAAGTAAACAAGTTTTTCGGATTCCAGTAAATGACCAATTTTTCTAATATTATTGATCTTCTCATAAAGTAATTGCCAATTATCATTTTGATCAATTTCTCTCCAAATATGCTCTACTTCTCCAATTAACAAATTTTGTCTGTTATTATCTAACTGACTTTTCTTTTCTAAAATACCTTCGGCAGGAAGAGTTTCCTTTAAAATATCAACAATTTTTGAAAATTCATTAATTTTATATTTTTTTCCATAATTAGTTTTGATGCAATCTATAATTGAATCCCTTCCTCCATAGAAATCATAGAACATATCAGCGTAATCAATTTTATTCTTTTCACTTTCGTTTAATAATATTGTCATTATTTTATTTAGATTTTTACTATCAATATCTTGTATTCCCATCCTCCAACAAAAATGCTTTTTTAATGACTCATGAAAGTATTTGGAAAATTGGTTCAAAATTTCAATAATTGTTTTTTCATCTACAAATTCATCTAAACTTTTTCCTAACTGTGTTAGTGCCCATAATGCGGCCTCAGGTTGCCTTCCAAAAGAATATCTTCCATATTCATCAAAATATGCCGCTGTAAAAGAGCTGTTTGCAAATTCTATAAATCTCCAGGGACCATAATCAAAAACTTCTCCAGTAACATTAAAATTATCTGTGTTTAAAACTCCATGAACAAAACCTGAGATAATAATCCTGCCAATTGATTTTGCTATTCTTTTAACACTTTCTAAGAATATGTTTTCAGCTATAGACTTTATATTTTTTTTGGATTTTATATTTGTAAAATAAATTTCTCTAAGATGATTCAATAATAAAGCAATATTATCATATTCATTGAGATATTTTAATCTTTGAAACGTCCCTATCCTAATATGACTATTACTTCTTCTTACAAGAACTGCTGATCTTGTTGGAGAAGGTTCATCATTTCTTTGCAATTCTTCTGCAGTTTCAATAATGGAAAAAGTTTGACTCGTGGACACACCTAAAGCAGTCAAAAATTCAGTTGCTAATAACTCTCTTACAGCTCCCTTCAGAGTAAGCCTGCCATCTCCTCCTCTGCTATATTTTGTTTGCCCAGAACCTTTTGTTCCCAAATCCCATAAAATATTATTTTTATCCATAAATTGTGCTAGCAGAAACCCTCTTCCATCACCTAAGTCTGGATTATAATAACCAAATTGATGGCCATGATATTTTAATGCTAATGGCTTATGAAGACACCCGGGAAGTTTTTCAAATTTACCAAAATATTTAATCCACTCATTATCGTTTAATTGGTCTAAGTCAAGTAATTTAGCAGCTCTATCATTTCTAAATCTTAAAATGTGACGAGGAAACTTTGCTGGTGTGGCAATATGATAAAAGGAATCACCTAAATTAAAATGATTATTTGCAACTTTGGCTTTATTTATCATTCATAAACCAAACCATGTTTATCTAAAGAGTTTATCCTGCAAAGTTTTTTCTAATCCTTTGTACAAGTAGGATACTTGCTCTTCATAACCATTATATTTAACAGTAGGTATTCTCCCATCAATGCCCAACTGCTGTTCTGTTTCTTGAGACCATCTAGGATGAGAAACTTTAGGATTAACATTTGCCCAAAAACCATACTCATTTGGAGCAAGTTTTTCCCATAAACCAATAGGCCTTTCAGCCAAGAAACTTATCTTTACAATTGATTTTATTGACTTAAAACCATATTTCCATGGCAAGACAAGACGTATAGGAGCACCATTTTGATTTGGCAACTTTTTCCCATATATCCCAGTAGCTAAAAAACTTAGTTTATTTTTAGCTTCCTCGATTGTAATACCTTCTTGATATGGCCACGGATACCATTTTTGTTTTTGACCTGGTGCAACCTTAGGATCAAAAAAAGTTTCAAACTTTAAAAATTTAGCACTAGTTTTTGGCTCAACCAAGGACAAAATTTTATTTAAAGGGAATCCTGCCCATGGAACTGTCATTGACCAAGCTTCTACGCATCTGAAACGATATACTCTTTCTTCAATACCACCAATTTTTTTTAGTAAGTCATTTATATCAATTATTAATGGATTGTTAACTAGCCCATCTATAGTTAACGTCCACGGTTCAGTTTTAAGCTGGGAAGCCCTTCTCCAAATGTTTTTACTTGATCCAAACTCATAAAAATTTGTATAAGTAGTTGCTAAACTTTCAGGAGTTAGGGGTTTGCTGATTGTATAAGACTTATTCACTTCCGGAGGATAAAGCGAACTATAAGCAGGACGAGAAATAAAAGATGTACCAGGTAAAAATAATGAGCCTGCACCTAATTTTTTTAAAAAATCTCTTCTAGTATTGTAAAAGTTTTCTGAAGTAACTTTATTATCTTTTAATTTCCAAACTTTCTTTATTTTATAAAATGCCATTTTAAAACTCCATTATTTAAGAAAGAGTTAAGACAGCTTTTTCGATTCTGTTCATTGCTTCTTTTAAAACTTCTAAACTGGTTGCGTAAGACACTCTAAAATATGGTTCTAGACCAAAAGCCACCCCAGGTACTGCAGCAACTTCGGCGGACTCTAAAAGCCATTCTACAATTTCAGCATCATTGTTGATGATTTTTCCATTTTGTGTTTTCTTACCTATTAAACCTGACACGTTAGGGTAAGCATAAAACGCTCCTTCAGGTAAAATACAAGAAATACCCCTTATACTATTAAGTTTATCAACAACAAAATGCCTTCTTTCATCAAATGCATTTAAACAAGGATCTAAGAATTCTTTACTTCCACTTATGCCAGCTAAAGCTGCATATTGTGAAATAGATGATGGATTAGAAGTTGATTGACCCTGAATCTTAATCATAGCTTTGATTAGTAATGATGGTCCAGCTGCATAACCAATTCTCCAACCAGTCATGCAGTAACTTTTAGAAACACCATTAACAGTTAAAATTCTATCTTTTAAATCAGGTGCAACTTGCGCCAAAGTATAAAATTTAAAGTTATCATATACAATATATTCATAAATATCGTCTGTCATTACATATAAATTTTCATGTTTTCTAACTACATTTGCGATCTCTTCTAGTTCACTTATGGAGTAACACGATCCGGTTGGATTAGACGGACTATTCAGTATTAGCCATTTACTATTTTTGGTTATTACCTTATCTAGAGCTTCACCAGTAAGTTTAAAGTTAGTTTCTGAAGAACAATCTACAAATATTGGTTTACCACCCGCTAATAATGTCATATCAGGATAGGAAACCCAATAAGGGGCTGGAATTATTACTTCGTCGTCTTTATTTAAAGAACTCATCAAAGCATTAAACAAAATTTGTTTTCCACCAGTTCCAACAATGACGTTACTTACATCATAATTTAAATCATTATCCTTTTTGAATTTTTCTACAATTGATTGTCTTAATTCTGGTATGCCTTCTATATTAGTATACTTTGTATATCCGCTATTAATTGCATCAATGGCGGCTTGCTTAACATGTTGAGGTGTATCAAAATCAGGTTCTCCAGATGATAAACCAATGACCTTTTTCCCCTCTCTTTTAAGTTGAGTAGCTTTTGCAGTTATAACCATTGTTGCAGAAGGTTTAATCCTATTTAAACTGTCAGAAATAAAAGTCATTTAACTACTCCAATATATGATTACCATTTAGCTTTACTACAATTTATTTGAGACTAACATCTTTTTTATTAATTAATTAGTTATTATTTGATATATATAATTACTTCAAATATCTAATCACAAAATCTATTAATATGAATAATATTGAAAAAATTGAAAATAATACAATTATACCCTCTAAATCCATTTTTAGTTTAAATTCAAGCTTTACACCTACAGGAGATCAGCCAGAGGCTATAAAAGAATTGGTTTCTGGAATTGAAAATGATGAAAAAGATCAAGTATTGTTGGGGGTAACTGGTTCTGGTAAAACATTTACAATGGCAAACATTATTAATTCACTAAATAGACCTTCATTGATAATGGCACCTAATAAAACATTGGCCGCACAATTATACGCAGAGATGAAAGATTTTTTTCCAAATAATGCAGTTGAATACTTTGTTTCATATTATGACTATTATCAGCCAGAAGCCTATGTTCCAAGATCCGATACATACATTGAAAAAGAATCTAGTATTAATGATCAAATTGATCGCATGCGTCATTCTGCTACAAGGGCTCTTCTTGAAAGAAAGGATGTAATAATAGTTGCTTCTGTATCATGTATTTATGGTATCGGTTCAGTTGAAACATATTCAAAAATGACAATTGAATTAAAAAAAGGTCAACAAATTCCTAGACAAACATTGCTGAGACAATTTACTGAACTTCAATATACAAGAAATGATATGTCATTTGTAAGAGGCACTTTTAGAGTTAGAGGTGACATAGTTGAAATTTTTCCTGCACACTTAGAAACTGTAGCCTGGAGAATAACTCTATTTGGAGATGAAATTGAAGAATTATTTGAAATAGATGCTCTAACAGGCGAAAAACTTACATCATTAAAGTCGATAAAAATTTATGCTAATTCGCACTATGTCACACCTAGACCAACATTAAACGAAGCTATTAAGTCTATTAAAGAAGAATTAAAAAGTCATTTAGAAATTTTATATAAAAGTAATAAATTGGTGGAAGCACAGCGCTTAGAACAAAGAACAAATTTTGATCTTGAAATGATGTTGGCCGCTGGAACTTGTCCAGGAATAGAAAACTACAGTAGATACCTCTCAGGAAGAAATCCTGGGGAACCTCCACCTACACTCTTTGAATATTTACCAGATGACGCCCTTGTTTTTACTGACGAAAGTCATATCACAGTTAGTCAGATAGGAGCTATGTATAAAGGAGACTTTAGAAGAAAATCAACTTTAGCTGAATATGGTTTTAGATTACCTTCTTGTTTGGACAATAGACCTTTAAAGTTTGAGGAATGGGAAGCATTTAGACCCAATACTATTCATGTTTCGGCCACCCCTGGGGAATGGGAATTAAATAAAACAAACGGTGTTTTTGTTGAACAATCTCTGAGACCAACTGGCCTGGTAGATCCCGATATTTTAATTAGACCTACAAAAACTCAAGTTGATGATCTTATTTTCGAAACAAAGGAACAATCAAAAAAAGGAAATAGAGTATTAGTTACTACCTTAACAAAAAAAATGGCTGAAGCTTTAAGTGAGTATATGTTTGAGGCAGGTTTAAAAGTCAGATATATTCACTCTGATGTAGACACTTTAGAACGTATTGAAATAATAAGAGATTTAAGGCTAGGTGTTTTTGATGTTTTGATTGGAATAAATCTTTTGAGAGAAGGGTTAGATATCCCTGAGTGTGCATTAGTAGCAATTTTGGACGCTGATAAAGAAGGTTATTTAAGATCAAAAACTTCATTGATACAAACTATTGGTCGTGCTGCAAGACATGTTGAAGGAAAAGTAATTCTATATGCTGATAAAATTACAGGTTCAATGCAATACGCAATAGACGAAACTGATAGAAGAAGAAAAAAACAAATAAGTTACAATTTAAAAAATAATATCACTCCTAAAACAGTTATTAGCAAAATTTCTGATATATTAGCAAACCTAAGTGATAATGATGATGATAAAGATAATAAAAACAAAAAAAATACAGGAAAAAATTTAAAAGAATCAATTCAAGATCTCCAAAACGAAATGGAAAAAGCAGCTAGCAATCTTGAATTTGAAGAAGCAGCAAGAATACGAGATGAGATAAAAAAATTACAACAAAAAGAATTAGGTTTGATGGCAATTCCTAATACAAATTTTAAAACGAGTTCATCTTATAAAAAGAAATAAATTAAATTATTTAAAATGTAATTAATCAAAAGCGAAAATTTTTAAATGATTAAAAATAATAAAGCGTCTCTGAGTAAAGGGATTGAAATAATTAAAAATGAGCTTTTGACAATTCCAAATAAATCTGGAATTTATCAAATGATTGGAGAAAATAGTGAATATTTATACATAGGAAAAGCAAAAAATTTAAACAATAGAATTAAATTTTATACTCAACCAAAAAGACTTAACTCAAGATTAAGCTATATGGTTGCAAACACTATTAAATTGGAGATAATCGTTACGTCTTCAGAAATAGAAGCGTTACTCCTAGAATCTAATTTAATAAAAAAATTTGAACCTATATTTAATATATTGCTTAAAGACGATAAAAGTTTTAGTTCAATTTTATTCAATTTATCTCATTCTTTTCCTCAATTATCTGCACATAGAGGTCAAAGAAATATTAAGGGTGATTATTTTGGACCTTTTGTCTCAAAAAAAACTGTTCAAAAAACAATAGAAACACTACAGAAAATTTTTCTTTTAAGAACTTGCAATGATAATATTTTTAAATCTAGAACTCGCCCTTGCTTACAATTTCAAATCAAAAGATGCAGTGCTCCATGTGTAAATTTAATATCAAAAGAAAATTATCAAGAAAATCTTAACGAAGCAAAAAAATTCTTACAAGGAAACTCAAAGTCGATAAAACAAAATTTAATAAAAAAAATGTATGATGCATCTGATAAACAAAATTTTGAAGCAGCTGCAATTTTTAGAAATAGAATAAAAGCTCTTACTGATGTAAATGCAAGTCAAAATATTAATGTACCAAACGTCAATGATGTTGACTTCCTTGTGCTACGAAAAATTGAAAATAAAGTCGTAATTCAAATGACAATTGTTAGAAGTGGTTGTAATTACGGTTCTAAATCATATTTTCCTAGTCCAGGTAAAAATGGTACTGAAGTTTTAGAAGAAGAGATTATGCAAGCCTTTATATGTCAATTTTATGATAAAAATATTCCCCCTGAAAATATTTTGGTTAACTTAAATCCCAAAGATAAAAGTCTAATTGAAGAGCTTTTGCATAAAAAGCATAAAATAAAAGTAAAAATTCAACTACCTCAAAGAGGAAAAAAATTAGAAATTATAAAATCAACTCTCAAAAATGCAGAAGAAAATTTAAATAGAAAAATCTATGAAAAATCTTCAAATAAAAACAATCTTAAAAATTTGCAACAAACGTTTAACTTTAAAAATTCTATTCAAAAATTAGAAGTTTATGATAACTCACATAATCAAGGAAAATCACCCGTAGGTGCAATGATAGCTTTTAACGAAGATGGTTTTTTAAAGTCATTATATAGAAGATATAACATTTCAACAGAGCATAAAAACTCATCAAAACAAATCAGTGATGAGTTTATAAATAATAATGATTATTTAATGATGAAGGAAGTAATTAAACGTAGATTTGCAGGGAAAAATTCATCTGGATTTCCTGATTTAATAATCATTGACGGTGGCAAAGGACATTTAAACATAGTTTTAAATGTACTTAAAGATTTACAAATAAGTAGTATTGAAGTTTTGGCAATTTCAAAGGGCATAAAAAGAGATGCGGGTAGAGAAAATTTTTATACAAAAAATTCTGATAGTTTTAGATTTAACAAAGATGATCCTACATTATTTTTTCTCCAAAAATTAAGAGATGAAGTTCATAGATATGCTATTGCAGGCCACAGAATTAAAAGTAAAAGAAATATTTTTAAGAATCCTTTAGATGAAATCAATGGTATTGGATCAAACCGAAAAAAATCTCTTCTGGAAGAATTTGGGTCTGCAAAAGCAGTTGGAACAGCAAGTATTAATGACTTGTTAAAGGTTGAGGGAATCAATAAGTCAATAGCTAAAAAAATCTTTAATTTTTTTAACTAAAATCAATTTTTTATAAGTCTGTTTTATTTTAAAGATAGTCTTAGCTTAAAAATCTCGTTAATGTCTATCAATGAAGAAAAATAATCCTATATTAAAAATCATACCTAACGTTTTAACGTTATTCAGAAGTTTGGCAGCCATAATACTTCCTATAATAATCATATATGGGGACGAAATTGGGGCCTTAATAGCTACACCAATTTTAATTTTAGCCGGTATTAGTGATTATTTTGACGGATTTTTTGCTAGAAAATATAACGTAACATCCAATTTTGGAAAAGTCTTAGATCCAGTAGCAGATAAATTATTAGTTATTGGAATAATTTTTGCCCTAGCTTCAGAAAACATGTTCGATTATTACTATGCATTCTTACCTGCACTTTTAATTGTTTTAAGAGAAATTTTAGTCTCAGGTTTAAGGGAAAGTATATCTTCATATAAAATTTCATTAGAAGTAACTCGTTTAGCAAAATGGAAAACAACTATACAACTAATTGCTTGTGGAAGTTTTTTAGTTTGGAGATCAAATACTTTTTTTTACAATATAGAGATTTTAGGTTTAATTTCGTATATTCTATTGTGGATAGCTGGAATAATTACCTTTATAACAGGTCTACAATATATCATTAAAATTATGAAATTTTTTAATAGAGAATAAATTATGATTATAAAATACTTTTCATGGATAAAAGAACATGTTGGTAAATCTGAGGAACTAATAGTATTACCAGATCACATTAATAATGTTAATGAACTTATTAACTATTTAAATGAATTAGATAAAAAATATAGTTTAATTTTAGAGAAAAAAAATTTAATCAAAATTGCTGTAAATAAAACATATTCGTCCTTTGATACAAATATCAGTAATAATGACGAGATTGCTTTTTTCCCTCCCGTTACTGGAGGTTAGATGAGCAAAAACTTTCCTTTTATTAAAATTAAAATACAAAATGAAGATTTTGATGTTTCAGATGAAATAAAAAATCTACATCAAAATAATACTGGTGCAATAGTCAACTTTATTGGCGTTGTAAGAGGATATGACGAAAAGAATAATCAAATAATTAATTCTATGACTTTAGAACATTATCCTGGTATGACAGAGTCTGAAATAGAAAAAATAGTATTTGAAAGCTCTCAAAGATGGGAATTAACAGGTGTAACAGTAATACATAGAGTAGGTAATTTAAAACCTTCCGACCAAATAGTTTTTGTGTGTGTTTCATCTAAACACAGGCAGAACGCTTTTGATGGATGTAACTTTATAATGGATTGGTTAAAGACTAAAGCTCCATTTTGGAAAGTAGAGGAAAATAATAATAAAAAGAATTGGGTAAGCTTTAATGAAAACGACAATCAAGCACTAAAAAAATGGCAGAAATGAATGTTGTTCTAAATCCCATTGACTAAATCTGAATAAGCCTTTGTTAATTTAAGACAATACTCACCAGGCTTAAATTTAAAATCACCAATTGATTGTACAGGAGTAACTTCGGCAGCAGTCCCAGTTAAAAAACATTCTTCTGCTTCAGCCATTTCCTCAGGCATAATCTTACGTTCAATAATTTCAATTCCATTATCTTGAGCAAGTTTCATAACAGTCCTTCTAGTAATTCCATCAAGAAAGCAATCTGCAATTGGGGTGTGCAGTTTCCCATCAGGCATTTTAAAGAATATATTTGCTCCCGTAGCTTCTGCTATTTGTCCTCTATAATCTAACATTAAAGCATCACTATAACCTTTAGCTTCAGCTTCATGTTTTGACAAAGTACAGATCATATATAATCCAGCTGCTTTTGCAAGAACAGGTCCACAGTCTGGACTAGGACGTTTCCATTTTGCAATATCTAGTTTTATCCCTTGCATTTTTTGTTCTGGATCAAAATAGCTCGGCCACTCCCACACTGCAATTGCTACATTTATTTTTGTAGCTTGGGCTGAAACAGCCATCATCTCACTGCCTCTCCAGACAACTGGTCGAACATAAGCCTCTGAAAGTGAGTTTTTTTCTAATAAGATATCTTTAGCTTCTAATATTTCCTTTTGAGAAAATGGTATTTGCATATCAAGGGATTTTGCAGAATTGAATAATCTTTCTGTATGTTTTTCACTTTCAAAAATTTTACCTTTGTACGCCCTTTCACCTTCAAAAACACAACTTGCATAATGTAAACCGTGATTTAATACATGAACATTTGCATTTTTCCATTGCATTAAATTTCCGTTATACCAGATAAAACCTTTACGATCGTCAAAAGATAAGTTATCCAAAAAAAAACCTCCAAAATTACATATTACATATAATCCACATTATTTTTAAAATATCAAATATTAAGAAATAAGTTTTGTAATTAATTAAGTTGTTTAGTAATTTTAGATTTAATATAATCGGGTTTAATTTTAAAATGTATAATCAAATCTTAAAAAAATATAACTTTCATATTTTGATTATTGATGATGATCAAAAAATTCGATTTTTACTTAAACAATTTTTAGAAAATAATGGTTTCATGGTAACAGATGCAGAAAATACTGATCAAGCCAATAAAATTATGAAAAGTTTAAATTTTGATTTATTAGTTATTGACATTATGATGCCCGGGCAAAATGGGTTAGACTTTTTAAAAGAAATTAGATTAACAAATTCAATTCCAGCTTTAATGTTGACAGCTATGTCTAGCCCCGAAGATCGACTGGATGGACTCGAATATGGCGCTGATGATTATATGACAAAACCTTTTGAACCTAGAGAGCTATTACTTAGAATCCAAAATATTCTTAAAAGGTTTAGTAAAAATTTAAAACAATCTAGTGAAAAAGAAAATACGAGATTTGGTCCATTTACATTTAATCAAAAAACACAAAACTTATATAAAAATGACATTCCAGTACATCTAACAACCTCTGAACAAAAATTATTAAAATGTTTTTGCAAATCTCCAAATACTCCTTTCTCAAGAGAAGACATAAACAATTCACTTGGTGGAAATATGGAAATAAGATCTATTGATGTAGCTATAGCAAGAATTAGAAGAAAAATAGAAATTGACCAAAGATATCCTATTTATTTACAGACAGTTAGAGGTATAGGCTGGATGTTACAAACACATGAGAATAAAAATGATGAATATTAAATTGATTGTATCATGAGATTACGCGACATAACACCAAAAAGTCTTTTTGGGAGGATGTTATCTATTATTCTTGTACCAATTATTCTTGTACAAATTATTTCTGTTTCTATTTTCTATGAAAGACATTGGGATTGGGTGTCTCGACATATGGCAAATAACTTAGCTAAAGATTTAGGGTTATTAATTGATGAACTTGGAAATGAACCATCAAAAGACCAAAGAGCCTTGTCGGCAGTTAGAGCAAGGCAGTACTTTAATATCATTTTTTATTGGTTAGAAGGTGGTATTTTAAAACCAAATCAGTCATTTAATGCTAAATTTGAAAATTTTAGATCCTCTCTACAAGAAAGAATTAAAGAACCCTTCTATTTATCTTCTCTTGAAAACGCTAATCAGTTTTACGTTGATATACAATTAGCAAATGGAATTGTTAGAATGCATATTGATAATAAGCGTATATTCGTTCCTACTGGTATTACATTTATAATGTGGTCTATTGGTTCTTCTGTAATACTCTTTTCTATTGCTATTATATTTTTAAGAGGACAAGTAAGGCCAATTTTAAGGCTAGCAAACGCTGCTCGTCAGATTGGTTTTGGTAGAAAAGTAGATGATTATAATATTGAAGGTGCAACAGAAGTGAGAATAGCTGGAAGAGCTTTTCAAGCCATGAGACACAGAATAAATAAACAAATCTCAGAGAAAACTTCTCTTCTAGCTGGTGTTAGCCACGATTTGAAAACCCCATTAACGAGGATGAGACTTCAGTTAGCTGTTATGGATGAAAAAAAAGAAATAAAACAAGATTTTGAAAATGAATTGATTGAATTAGAAGAAATGATAGATGGTTACTTAGAATTTGCTAGAAATGAGAGAGAAGAACAAATGGTTGACGCAAGTTTATTCAAATTACTTCAGCAGGCTGCTAAAACATCTGATCCTAGCGGTGAAAAAATTACTATTTCTGTTCCTACAGATACTATTCCTATTTTCCCAATACAAGTCCAATCTATAAGAAGAGCTCTAATAAATTTATTTACAAATGCAATCAGGTATGCGGGCAAAGCTAATGCACAAATTCAAATTTTTGATGATCATAGTGAGATAATTATAGATGATAATGGCCCTGGTATACCTAGAGATAAAAGAGATGAAGTGGTTTTGCCATTCACTAGATTAGAAAATTCAAGAAACATTAATACGGGGGGTACGGGCCTAGGACTATCTATTGCTAAAAATTCAGCATTGAACCACGGAGGTGAATTGATTTTAGAAGAGAGCCCTCTTGGAGGACTTAGGGTTAGATTACTATTACCACTTTGATTATTTTTTTATTAAACCCATAAAAAGACCAACGTCTTCAAAATCACCTAAATACTTGTCTAAATTCCTAATTACTGGGTCAATTTCTGCACTTTCATTTTTTAAGAACGTTTCTAGTCCTTTCATAAAAATAATATTTAAAGCTATTGATTTTAACGCTTTTATTCCACAGTTTTTTTCACTCTCGACCAAATTCAGAAGACTATTTGTAAAAAAGTAATTTTCTTGAAAAACATTAAAAAAAACTTCAACTCTTTGTTTTGTATTATTGCTCAAAATTTTGAAGGATTGTTTAAATTCTAAATATTTTTCAAATCTTAATGCTAAACCTTCTAAGATTTTGTCGTAAGTGCTTGAAATAATATCATCGGCTATATCTTCTTTTAATTCAGTCAAAACTTCTTTATCAAGTTGTGAAATGAGAATCTTTAAAAAAAAATATTTATAGTCTAATGAATTATTGGGAACTATTTTCTTTGCTTCTTCTTTAGAAATTTTAGCTCTTTCACAGAGTTGATCTAAACTTACTTCTTCCTTCATATTAAATTCCAAAATAGAAAAATAAGTCTTACACAATCTCAATTCATAATTTTGATCATCTGTTTTCATAAAATAAATTTATCCATCAGAGTTTAACTTTTTTGCTCTTTTTACAGCATTATTAATTGTTGATCTAAACAAAGGGTATAATCCATTTACTTTTGACTCAAGTACTTGAAGACCTGCCTCTGTAGTTCCTCCAGGACTTATCACATCTTCCTTAAGTGTTTTGGGATCAATATTAGATTTTTCAATTAATCTTGCAGATCCAATTAAAGTTTCCTTAGCCATGATTTTTGCATCTTTTATTGGGAGTCCATTTTCAATACCTATTTGAGAAAGCACTTCAACTAAATAAAAAATATAACCCGGACCAGATCCAGATATTGCAGTTACGTCGTCAATCATACTTTCGTTGTTTAAATAAATCGTCTTACTAAAAGCAGATAACAGTGCCAAAACTTCTTTATCTTCTTCCTCACTTAAATTATTACTTTTACAAAAACCAGTAACTCCAAATCCTACAGAGGCTGGTAAATTTGGCATTGCTCTGACAATCTTGATATCTTCAGCAATTCGCGACCTAAACCAAGAAAAAGATAGTCCTGCTGCAATAGAAATAAAGACTGATTTTCTTATATTAAATTTGGAAATATTCTTCAAAGTATCTTTCATTTGTTGTGGCTTAACAGCGAGGAAGATTATATCAAAGGTGTCAAAGTTTTTAGACTGTTTTAATTGCTCAATACTCTCAAAGGCTTTGAAACCTTCTTTAAAAGCAATTTTTCTAAGAGATAAAACTTTTTCAATTATAAAAAAATTGAAATTTAAATCTTTAAGCTTCCAACCTCTTGCAATAGATGAACCCATCTTTCCATATCCATATAAAAGTATGTTTTTCATACAATTCCTAAATCTTTATATTCTTTTTCATTTTTAATATTTTCATGCACAGCCTTCATTATCTAAAAATAATAATTCTAAAGAGGCAATATCAATTTTTTCTCCATAAATCAGATTATGAAACCCTGATACAAAATTGTGAAATAAACTACTTGTAAAATCTAATTTAAATTTTAGGTAATCATTAAAGCATCTCTCTTCAATTATTGAAGAATAGGATATAATTAGATCAAATCTAGTTTTTCTTTTTTTATAATCAAAAACAAAATAACCCGTTTTTGAATTTTGGTTTGCAAAATTAATTAATATAAGTAACTCATTTAATTTACACTTTGGAATTTCTAAATCTAAAATAAACTGAAGGAAAATTTTATCTTTAACATTATAAATATATAGATAATAATCTGCTATATCATCTACAAAATAATAATGATACTTTTTTTTGGGATCTATATTTATTATCCAATTACTTTTGAGAAACACACTCGATATTTGTGGAGAAAATATTATGTTTTTTAAGTGGTCTGTCATTATAACTATATATAGTATGTTTTTTTATTAACATGAGAATTGTATACTATATATTGATTATCTTAAACTAAAACTTACTTTTTCTTTTTAGAGGAATTTTTTCTATTTTTATTTTCTAATTTTGTTTTTAATAAAATAAATTCTGAATTTAATTTTTCATGTCTATCTATTAATGCTTCAAAATCTTCTCGACTTACAATACCTTGGGAATTAATAAATTTTTCAAATCTACTTTTTATAATATTATCAATTTCTTTCTTTAAATCCGCAAAAGTTGAAAGCGCACCAGTAATTATAGAAGCTGTATCTTTCAAAAAGAATTTAGAATTTTTCATTAATTTTCCTTAAAATAAAATTTTATATTAATAAATATTTTTTATTATAAGATATTTTTTATAGATTGTTAAAATTATATTTAAGTTGTTTTAAATGTTTCAATTCCCAGATATAAATCCTATAGCAATAGATTTTGGACTAATTAAAGTTAGTTGGTACGCACTAGCTTATATAACAGGCATTTTATTAAGCTGGTATTTTATATTAAAGATAATTAAAATTAAAAAAATTCAAATTGAAAATAAAGTAATAAACGACTTAATTAGCAATTGTATGATTGGTATAATTCTTGGTGGCAGATTAGGTTACGTTATTTTCTATAATCCTGAATACTATTTTGATAATTTAATTGAGATTTTTAAAATATGGAATGGAGGAATGTCGTTTCATGGAGGATTAATAGGAGTAATATTAGCTATTATTTATTCAAGTAAAACTTCAAATATTCCAATCATACTGTTCTCTGACCTTATTTCGGTAGTTACTCCAATTGGTCTTTTTTTTGGAAGAATAGCAAATTTTATAAATGGAGAACTTTTTGGAAGAGTAACAAATCATTATTTTGGTATTATATTTCCAAATGGTGGAAAACTCCCCAGACATCCGAGTCAATTATATGAAGCTTTTTTTGAAGGATTTGTATTATTCTTTATAATGATTTTTTTAATGAACAAATCTAAGTTTTTTGAAAAAAAAGGATTTTTGACTGCATCATTTTTATTTTTTTATGGAACTTTTAGGTTCTTTATAGAGTATCTAAGGGAACCTGATAGACACATTGGATTAGTTTATTTTGACTTTTCAATGGGACAAATTTTGTCATTACCAATGATATTTTCTGGCTTGTATTTCATGATTATTTTTTATAATAAAAAAATAGATATTTGATTTAGATATAAATATAAAAAGAAACATTTATAATGACCATTAAAAAAATACTTCATCCGAAATTAAAATTTAATGACATAAGCTATGGATTTTTTACAAGAAAAGGTGGGTTTTCAAGATCACCATATGATTCACTAAACTGTAGTTTCAATGTTGAAGATAATGAAAGGGATGTTGAAAAAAATTTAGTATTAGTTTGCAATGAACTAAAATTAAAAGGGATAATAAAATTAAAACAAATACATTCATCTAAAGTTTTTGTGATTAATAGTAAAGATAATCAAGTTAATAATATCGAAGCAGATGGATTAGTAACAAAATTAAAAGGTATTGGATTATCAATCTTAGGTGCTGATTGTGCACCAATTCTATTTTATGATAAAATTTCTAAAATAATTGGTGCGTGTCACGCAGGTTGGCGTGGGGCAGTAAATGGAATTATTGAAGCAACAGTAACTAGCATGGAAGATTTAGGTTCAAAAAGAAATGATATTATTTCTATCATAGGTCCAACAATTCATAAAGAATCTTATGAAATTAGAGAAGATGTAGCCTCAATTGTAAAAGAAACTAAATTTTATAAAAAAAATCATTCTATATTATTTCAAGTACAAAAGGATAAATATCTATTTGATCTACCTTTACTTTTAAAAGAAAGTTTAAAATATTCTAAGATTAGTGATCTGGGAGATATCAATATGAATACTTACCAAAAAACTAATTTGTTTTTTAGTCACAGAAAATCCACACACAATAACTTTCCTCAACAAGGTAAAACTGGAAGACATATATCTGTAATAGGTTTGGTTAATAACTAAAATGCCACATTTAATAATATTTTCAATTGTCATGATTTTAGGGTTGTTTGTTTTAATTTTTATATAAATAAAGATAAATTTTCCTTGCTATAACTTTAACTTGACTGCTATTAAATAGCATAATTAACTTGGGACAAATATTTTATGAAAATATTATCTTGCAACTCAAATGTTAATTTAGCAGAGAGTATTTCCAAAACACTTAATACTAGGCTTGTAAAAGTTGAAGTTAAAAGATTTTCTGACATGGAGGTGTTTGTCGAAGTTCAGGAAAATGTCAGAGGTGAAGATATGTTTATTATACAATCTACATCTTATCCTGCAAATGATAATTTGATGGAATTACTTGTTTCATTGGATGCTCTGAGAAGAGCAAGCGCAAGAAGAATTACTGCAGTTATTCCTTATTATGGTTATGCTAGGCAAGATAGAAAATCTGGACCTCGAACTCCCATTTCAGCAAAGTTAGTTGCTAATCTTATAACCAAAGCAGGTGCAGACAGGATTCTAACAATGGACCTTCATGCAGGACAAATACAAGGATTTTTTGACATTCCTACAGACAATCTATTTGCCGCCCCAGTTTTTGTTAAAGATATAGAGGACAAATATAAAAACAAACCTGTTGTCATTGTATCTCCTGATATAGGTGGAGTTGTTAGAGCTAGAGCAATTGCTAGACGCATTAACGCGAATTTAGCTATAATTGATAAAAGAAGAGAAAAACCTGGTTCATCTGAGGTCATGAATATTATTGGTGATGTGTCTAATCATCACTGCATTATAGTGGATGATATAATTGATTCAGGAGGAACTATATGTAACGCTGCTCAAGCACTTATTGATGTAGGTGCTGTTAGTGTTGACGCATATGTAACTCATGGGGTACTCTCAGGTTCAGCTGTGAGTAATATAACTAATTCACCCTTAAATTCTCTTGTTACAACTAATTCAATAAAAGCAACAGAAGCCGTAAATATGTCGAGTAATATAAGACAAATTTCTATTGCACCTATAATTGGTGAAGCAATTCGGAGAGTTCACATGGAACAATCTGTTTCTAGTCTTTTTGAATAAATTTTATATTATTTACTTTAAATTTCTTAATTAAAAGGTTATGTATGCTTTATTCTTTTGCACCCCTGGAGGCAAAAGAAATTTTAAGGAGAAAATAAATGCAAACAATTGATATTAAAGCTGAAGCTCGCAGTCAGGTTGGTAAGGGGTCTGCCAGAGTAGCAAGGCGTGAAGGTTTGGTTCCTGCAGTCATTTATGGCAATAAACAATCGCCGATTCCTATAACGCTTGACGCTAATAAGTGGCGTCAATTGATGCATAAGCCTGGTATATTTAGCCAACTGATGAATATCGAAGTTAATAATGAAACACATTTTGTTTTACCTCGTGATATTCAACAGCACCCAGTTTCAGAAGAAGCAGAACATGTTGACTTCTTAAGAGTTACAAAAGATGATACAGTATCTGTGGGTATTAACGTTGAATTTCTAAACGAAGATAAATGTATTGGTTTGAAATTAGGTGGTGTATTAAACGTTGTAAGGCCTCAAGTAGAATTAAACTGTCCTGCAATTTCTATTCCTGAAAAAATAACAGTTGATTTAGAAGGCCTTAATGTTGGCCATACAATTCACATTAGTGCTATTGAACTTCCTGACGGATGCACACCAACAATAACAGATAGAGATTTTACTGTTGCTACTATAGCTGCACCAAGAGGAGGTTTAGGAGACTCTGAAGAAGAAGAGACTGAAACATCCGATGAAGATAACGAAGATACTAAAGAGGATGGAAATGAAAATTAATAACGTGTTAGTGGAAAATGAGTTCTAACTTTAAATATGTTTCTAATAGTTGGTTTAGGGAATCCTGGAAAATCTTATACTAATAATAGACATAATATTGGATATAAAGTAATAGACAATATTAAGAAAAGTTATAATTTTCCAAATTTCACTACAAAATTTAAATCTGAGTTTTCAAAATCATTGTTAAACGAAGAGATAATTTCCTTGCTTAAACCAATAACTTTCATGAATAATTCAGGAGTAGCTGTTAAAGAAATTAAAGAATTTTATAATATTGATATAAAAAACATTTATGTAATACATGATGAAATAGACCTGGATCAAGGGCGTGTTAAAGTAAAAAATGGCGGCGGTCATAACGGACACAATGGCCTAAAGAGTATAGATAAAATGATTGGTAAAAACTACAACAGGGTTAGGGTTGGGGTATCTCGACCATCAAAAATGTATGAAGAAAATATTGATGAAAACATATCAAATTGGGTGCTTTCTGACTTTACATCTAATGAAAAAGATAAATGGCTTGATAACACAATTAATTACGTTTCTGAAATGATTGTATCTTTAATTAATAGCCAAAATAGTTTTTGTGGTAAAAATGTATAGGTGCATAAATGGGTTTTAAATGTGGAATTGTAGGCTTACCAAATGTAGGGAAATCTACTTTATTTAACGCTCTTACAGAAACCTCATCAGCAGAGGCTGCAAATTATCCTTTTTGTACAATAGAGCCTAATTCTGGCATTGTATCTGTTCCTGATAAAAGATTAAATTTACTCTCTAATTTAGCTAAATCTCAAAAAACCATTCCTGCACAGATGCAATTTGTAGATATTGCTGGACTTGTAAGTGGTGCTAGTAAAGGGGAAGGATTAGGTAATAAATTTTTATCTCATATAAGAGAGGTTGATGCAATTATACATGTGGTTAGATGCTTTGAAAATACAGACATAACACATGTAGATAATACTATAAACCCTCTAAGAGACACTGAAACCATAGATACTGAATTGATGTTAGCTGATTTAGAAAGTTTAGAAAGACAAACTCAAAACTTGTCAAAAAAAGCAAAATCAAATGATATAGACGCTAAAAATGATTTAGTACTAATGAGAAAATTAATTGAATTTTTATCTGATGGCATTCAACTTCGTTTGGCAAATTTAACTGATGTAGAAAAGAAAAGAATAAAAACTTTTAATCTACTCACATCAAAGCCAGTTCTTTATGCATGCAACGTAAGTGAAGATGATGCCTCCGATGGAAATAACTTTACTAAGAACATATTTAATAAAGCTAAAACTGAAAACTGTGATGCTATAATAATTTCAGGTTCTATAGAATCTGAAATCGCAATTTTAGAAGAAACTGAAAAGAAAGAATTTCTCAAAGATTTAAATTTGGAAGAGTCTGGACTAAACAGATTAATAAGAACAGGATTCAGCCTTCTTGATCTAATCACATTTTTTACAGTTGGACCAAAAGAAACAAGAGCATGGACAATAAAAAATAACTCAACTGCACCAGAAGCTGCCGGTATAATTCATACAGATTTTCAAAAGGGATTTATTCGCGCCGAAACAATATCTTATGATGATTATTTAAATTACAAAAGCGAGCAAGCAGCAAAAGATGCTGGACGTATGAGAGTCGAGGGTGCAGATTATATAGTTAATGATGGAGATGTATTTCATTTTAGATTTAATGTTTGATTGGAGCTAAGTTATGAATGATTTTATAGAAATTACAGCAAAAGATAATCATCAATTCTCAGCTTATATTTCTCAACCTTCGGAGAAACCAAAAGCAGGAGTTGTAATTATACAAGAAATTTTTGGTGTAAACACTCATATCAAAGAAGTAACAGACTTATATGCTAGCAAAGGTTATTTATGCATTGCACCTGCATTGTTTGACAGAATTGAGAAAAATATAACTCTAAATTATGACGAAAAAGGTGTATCTAAAGGAAGAGACTTAAAAGCATTGTGTGATGATAACGCTTTAAAAGATATAGAGGCTAGTATTTCTGTAGTATCCTCGGCTGGGAAAGTGGGTGCAATAGGATATTGCTGGGGTGGATCATTATCTTGGAGAGTTGGATGTGAGGCTTCCAACCTTTCAGCTTCTGTTTGCTACTATGGTGGGGATATTCCAAAACTTGGAGATTTAAAACCAAAATGCAATGTTTTAACCCATTTTGGTGAACTTGATAAGGGAATACCAATAAAAAATGTTAAAATTTTTGAGAAAAAAAGACCTGAAGTTCATACATACACCTATCCTGCTGACCATGGTTTTAATTGTGACCATAGAAGCCAATATAACAAGACCTGTGCAAGAATTGCACTTGATAGAACATTAAAATTTTTAGAAGAAAATTTAACTTAAATTATTGATTTTTTATAGGAGCCCAAATCTGCTTCATAGCAAAATAAGATAAAGCAGTTAATAATAACAAAAATAGCATGACTGATATACCCAATCGCTTCCTATCTTCCATCTCAGGCTCAGAAGCCCATGCAAGGAAAGCTGTGACGTCTTTTGCCATTTGATCAGGTGTAGCTTTAGTTCCATCGGCATATTCAACTCCATCATCATAAAGGGGTTGAGGCATACCAATTAAATTTCCTGAATAATATTTATTGTAATACATGCCATCAGGGACATTTATTTCAGCAGGCGCGTCTACATAACCTGTTAAAAGAGCATGTAAATAATTTGCACCATCAGGTCTGGCTTTTACAATTAACGATAAATCTGGTGGATATGCACCACCATTTGCTGCTCTCGCAGCTTTATCATTTGGGTAAGGTGATACGAATTTGTCACTCGGCCTAGCTGGTCTCTCAACAACTTCACCATCATCGTTAATAGTGTTCACGCTATTTTCTGCTGCAAATGCTTTAATTTCATCATCATTGTAACCAATTGACTTTAAATTTCTATACGCTAAAAGTCTCATACCATGACACCCTGAGCATACCTCTTTGTAAACTTGTAGCCCTCGTTGTTGAGATGCTCTGTCAAAAGTACCTAGAATTCCAGAGAAAGTCCAATTTAGCTGTGGGTAAATTATTTTTTCGCCAGCAGCAAATGAAAGATTAGATAACGAAATTATAACCAAACTTAAAAAAACTTTTAAAATATTATTATTAAAAAAAATTGATGAAGCTATGGTCATCTATTTTTTCTCCCGCACCGCAAAGGCGGAAGCAGTAGATCCTCCCCCTAAGATTGGTTCAGATATAGAAATTGGAAGTGGTTTAGTTTTTTCTATATATGGTAATAATGGAAATAAAATTAGAAAGTGGAAAAAGTAGTAAGCTGTAGCTATCCTTGATAATATAACATATATACCTTCGGCGGGCATAGCACCTAAGTAACCTAATAAAATGCAATCTAATAGAAGTATCCAAAAGAAAATCTTATATATAGGTCTAAATTGAGATGATCTGACAGATGATCTATCTAACCATGGTAAAATAAATAAAACTGCAATGGCACCAAACATAAAAAGAACTCCACCGAGCTTGTCTGGAATTGCTCTGAGAATCGCATAGAAAGGAAGAAAATACCATTCGGGTACAATATGGGCAGGAGTAACCATGGGATTAGCTTCAATATAATTATCTGGATGACCCATAAAATTAGGAAAGAAAAATACTGCTGCTGCAAAAAATGACAGAAATACACTTAAACCAAACAAATCTTTGATTGTATAATAAGGGCTAAACGGAACAGTATCTTGTGTACCACTTACATCTATACCAATTGGATTGTTAGAGCCAAAACGATGTAATGCGACTAAATGTAATATTACAACACCTACAATTACAAAAGGTAATACAAAATGAAGTGAAAAAAATCTATTTAAAGTAGAGTTGTCAACAGAAAAACCACCCCATAACCATGTCACTATACTTTCACCAACAAGTGGAATAGCGGAAAATAAATTAGTAATCACAGTAGCTCCCCAGAAGCTCATTTGACCCCATGGTAAAACGTAGCCCATGAAAGCTGTAGCCATCATGAGTAACAATATTAACACACCTAAAATCCACAGAAGTTCTCTTGGAGCTTTATAAGAACCATAATAAAGTCCACGAAAAATATGAATATAAACTACAATGAAGAAAAAACTTGCTCCATTCATATGAATATATCTTATTAACCATCCATGATTTACGTCTCTCATAATTCTCTCTACAGAGTCAAAAGCGTAATCTACATGAGCAGTATAGTTCATAGACAAAACAATTCCAGTTACTATCATTGTTACCAAAGCAAAGCCAGCAAGAGAACCAAAATTCCAAAAATAATTTAAGTTTTTTGGTGTTGGATAATGATTTAACTCATGATCCATAAATGAAAATACAGGTAACCTGTGATCTATCCATTTAACAACAGGGTTTTTAAATTTAGACTTTGACAATTATTACTCCTAAATAAAATATTTAATTAACCAATTTTAATAATGTTATCTGACAAAAACTTATATGAAGGGATTTCTAAATTAGTAGGGGCTGGGCCTTTTCTAATTCTTCCCGAATGATCATAGTGAGATCCATGACAAGGACAAAACCATCCACCGTACTGACCTTTGACATCACCAGATTTTTGACCAAGTGGAACACAACCTAAATGTGTACAAACACCAACTAGAACGATAAACTTTTCATTAGGCACCCTTTCCTCGTCTGTTTCAGGGTGTCTCATATCATCTAAAGAAACTTCTTTGGCTAGCTTGATTTCTTCAGGTGTTCTATGACGTACAAAAACAGGCTTGCCTCTCCAAGTTACAGTTATGGCTTGACCTTCTTCTAGAGAAGATAAATCTACCTCAGTAGATGCTAATGCTAATGTATCTGCAGCGGGATTCATTTGGTCAATTAAAGGCCAAGCAACAGATGCAGCACCAATGCCTGCCATAGCATAAGTTGAGATTATTAAGAAATCTCTTTTACCTTCGTTATTATTTTTTGACTTAGAATTTTTGGGCATTTATCTCACTTTATAAATATATTATTTATATAACATTGTAGAAAAATAATTCCAGTGTTTTTTATAATGATTCTAAAAAAGAATTAAATTTTTTTTGGATTTAATACCAACTTACTTTTGGAGGCAAACTCATCAATACAGCTTCTGTGTTACCACCAGTTTTCAATCCAAAAATTGTCCCTCTGTCATATAGTAAATTAAACTCAACATATCGACCTCTTTTGATAAGCTGTAATTCTCTATCTTTATCATTAAATTTTTTACTCAATCTACTTTTAATAATAGAAAGATAAGACGACAAGAATGTTAAACCAATGCTTTGAATAAATGAGAAATCGTTATCCCAATCTTCGTTGCACAAATAATCAAAAAATATTCCACCCACTCCCCGAGGTTCTTCTCTGTGAGGTAAATAAAAATAATCGTCACACCAACCCTTAAATTTAGGATAATATGAATTATCGTATTTATCACATATATTTTTCAGTTCTTGATGAAATATATTTGATGATTTTATATCCTTGAAGGTTGGAGTGAGATCACCTCCTCCACCAAACCATATTTTTTTTTTATCGCCCTTACCTGTTACTAACATCCTTGTATTCATATGTGCAGCTGGTACATAGGGGTTGCACATATGTGAAACAACAGAAATGCCAGATGCCCAAAACAAACCATTTTCTTCTGCACCAGGTATTTGTTGCCTAAACTCTCTAGAAAATTTACCATGTACTGTAGATATATTTACTCCAACTTTTTCAAAAATATTGCCATGCATAATTGATATGACGCCCCCTCCTCCTCCATCTCTTTCCCATGACTTTTGATTAAAAGTAATTTGTTTTTTTATAGATTTATTATTTTCGATTTCTTCAAATGATTTACAAATTTTATTACGAAGCTCTTTGAACCATAAACTTGCTAATTGTTTTTTATTTTTTAATGTTTGGTTATCATCTAAACATTCTTTAGCATTTAAAGTTCTAAGCATTTTAACTTTTACAGACATGTTATTTATCTTCTTATATATTTCTTAAAAAATTTAAAATTTCTTTTTGTGAAGTTTTAAAATTGTTGTTTACCCAAAAATTTTCAGCTTGAAAAAATAATTTTTCAACTTCACCATAAGTCGTTATTTTTTTTAATTTTACTATTTCCTCTCTAACTAATGGGAATATAGGCCACTGTAAATCCCAAAAATCAACGTTCTTTATTTTTTCAAATGGCAGAATATGTAATAATGCAAGTTTATACCAATTAAATGGAATTCTATCTTTATTAAATAATCCTTGTTTATTTGAATTTATACCACATCTAAGTTGCCAAATTAATCGAAAGATATAAATCTGTTTTTCTCTAACTACGTGTGACTCCAAATAATTATTTTCAATGTTAATTTTTAAATTAATTATTTGTTTGATAAAATTTAAAAACTTAATTTTTCTTTTATTTAAATCAAACCTGTTAATTATTTTATCAATACAATTTTCTCCATATAAATGGATCATTATCACAGAAATTAAATCTAATTTTTCATTTTGTACCAAAGTTATTGCATTAAATTTAATAAAATCAACTATTCCAAAGTTTTTTAGTACAAATCCAGAAGATATTTCAGATTCTTTAAAATTATTTTTATTAATTAGAAGATATTTGTCTAAAGTTAATTTTGTCATCATTAAAAAACATTTATAACAATTCTTAGTTAATAGGATTTTATCGATCTCATCTCTAATTCTCTTGTTTGATAAATGAATGATTTTAGGAACTCTTAAAATAATTTCTTTTTTGAGATTTTTTGACATTTTGTTATCAAAATTTCCAGAAAAACGACAAAACCTTATAATTCTTAGATAATCTTCTTCAATTCTTTCAATTGGATTGCCTATAAAGACAAGTTTTCTTTCAATTAGGTCATTTTTTCCATTAAGCAGATCTGTTAACTTTCCTTCTGAGTCTAAATATAAGCTATTAATTGTAAAATCTCTTCGTTTAACATCCTCAATCAAACTAAATGCATTATCAACCAATGCAGATCTTCCATAAGAAATTAGATCCTTTCTTAAGCTAGTTATATGATATTCTTTTTTATTTATTATAAGTGATATAGTTTTATATTTTATGTAGGTCTCATTTACATTTATATTATTTTTACTTATTTTTTTTACGAATTTTTTTATATCTTCATTTATTACAAAATCAATGTCGGTTACTTTTTCATTAGTAAGATAATCTCTTAAAGATCCACCAACAATCCAAATTTTAATACCAATACTCTCTGCAAGATTAAAAATAGCTTCAATATTTTGATCTATTTTAAAAAAATTTATAAATTTATTTTTTATTATTCAAATACCTATTTACTTAGAAAAATTACCATCTTTAACTTTTCCGTCAATTATTGAGGGTGGTTGATAAGAGTAACTTGGATCAAAAGAATCTAACTCAAAATACATAAAACACAATATAACAAAAACACAAAACCCAACAATACTAATTAATGTTGAGTAAAAAATTTGATTATTTTTTGTTAGTTTTTTTAGAATATATTTTGTTAAGAAAAAAAGACCTATAGAAAATATTATTGCTAAAAGTACAACTAAATATCGTCGCATGGCGGAAACTCCCTCAAACCTAATCCTGCAGATATAGTCACTAATACCCTTGCTGTTAACCCCCAAATATTTTTATTATTATAATTAATTGTCCATGTCATAGACATGCTCGAGTTAATTGGAGCTTTTTCTCTTAAATGATGTTTTGGTGATAATAAATAATTAATAGGCAGGGAAAAAATTTGTTCCACCTCACTTAGATTTGGTTTTAGTACTTTTTTCAAATCTGAATTAGATTTGATAATACCAAGAAATGGTGTAACAACATAACCAGTTCCAGTAAAAAATTTTGGGAAACTTCCAACTATATTGTATTCCTTACTAGAAACATTTATTTCTTCTTCGGTTTCCCTTTTTGCTGTCTCTTCTAAATTTAAATCTTCTTTTTCTTTTTTTCCACCTGGGAAAGCTATTTGGCCTGCATGTTTTCTTAAATTATCTCTTCTCTTTATCATTAAAATTGAACTGTTTTTTTTGATTTCGTCATTGATGAATAATACTAGAACACTTGCTTGCTTATATTTATCATTTGATCGCTCTTTATCACCTGCATTTCTAACTTTATTGATACATGTTACAAGATCGGCCTTAGATACAATTTTTATCATATTTTAAGTTCAAATAATTATTTTTTAAATATTAATAATGTATTATCATGATTTAAGAAACAATATTGAAAATTTTATGTATATATATTTACCTATAGCAGAACAACCAGTACATTCTTTAGCAATTTTGGGTATCGGAGCTTTTCTTGGTCTAATAATGGGACTCGTTGGGGTAGGTGGGGGATTTCTTTTAACACCACTTATGATGTTTTTGGGTATACCACCACCTGTGGCGGTAGCTTCTGTTGCGAACCAGTTGGTTGCGCCTTCGGTTTCAGGTGTTTTATCTCATTGGAAAAGAAGTAATGTTGATTTTAAAATGGGCACAGTTTTACTGCTTGGAGGTATTGTGGGTTCTTCAATAGGTGTTATCTTATTTAATTTTTTAGGTAAAATTGGACAATTAGACTTTGTGATCAAATCATCCTATGTAATTTTTTTAACTCTTATCGGAACTTTGATGTTTTCAGAGTCACTTAGATTAATCTTACGATCAAGAAAAGGTAAAGTCACAAGGGGTAAACTTCATCAACATAATTGGCTTCACGGTTTACCTTTTAAGATTAGGTTCAGGAAATCAAAATTATATATTTCAATTTTATTACCTATTTTTATCGGGGTTATAGTTGGTATTCTTGCTGCTTTAATGGGTATTGGTGGTGGTTTTATTATAGTGCCAGCAATGATATATCTTTTGGGTATGCCAACATCTCTAGTAGTAGGCACATCTTTATTTCAAATTATTTTTGTTGCTGCAAACACAACTATTTTACAAGCATCTCAAAATCAAACTGTTGATATAGTACTTGCAACAATATTATTGTTAGGTTCTGTAATAGGTGTCCAATTAGGTTCGAGGTTTACAAATATTTTAAGAGGCGAATATTTAAGGTTGATATTATCTTCTATAATAATTTTAGTAAGCTTAAAGCTTTTAATTGATTTAGTTACTGTTCCTTCTGATCTTTTTTCAGTCATAATTAGTAGGTAAGCTTAAATGAGATTTTTTTTTCATATTAATCTAATTTTTTTAGTATCTATTCTGACATCTAATACATTTGCACAAAATCAAATAGTTGCAGATTTATCTCAAGAAAATGTAAAAATTTCAACAGATTTCCAAGGTGCTAAGATACTTTTATTTGGTGCCTATGATGGTAAAAAAGGCGATGATATAATTGTAATTGTTACAGGACCCAAAGGATTAGTCACGGTTCAAAAAAAAGAAAAAATACTTGGTGTCTGGGTAAATACAAGAAAAGTAAACTATATAAATACGCCTAAATATTTGAGTATTTCATCTAATAGAAAGATTGATGACATACTTAATAAAAAAACTCAAAAAATATCTGAAATTGGTCTTAACAATTTGAATATAAGGATGCAACCAGGTATTAAAGTTGAAAATGAAAAACAATGGAGAAAAGCACTTACTAGAAACATGCTGAAATCAAATTTATGGAGCATAAATGAGAATTCTGTGAGTTTGAATAAAGACGCACTTTTTAGATTATTCTTAGGATTACCGTCAAATGTGATTATTGGTCAGTTTGAAGTTAAGATTTTACACTACCGTAATAGTAAACTTGTCTCACAACAAATTAATTCAATCAATGTATCAAAATCAGGTATTAGTGCAGAAATTTATGATATAGCTCAAAATTACTCTACTTTATATGGTATTTTTGCAGTTTTTTTAGCAGTTTTAGTTGGTTGGGGATCTAATCTAATTTTTAGAAAAGTTTGATGAGGAATTAATGACTGATAAAAATTTAAGTAATAAGCCAAAAGTTTCAAAACGAAGGAACAGACTATTCTTAGTTGTAGCAGATGATAGTAAGGAATTACATCAAGCTCTATATTATGCTGCAAGAAGAGCCGCAACAGCTAATGGAGAGGTTGCATTATTTAGATGCATAGAACCTATTGAAGGACAGCTTTGGGGTGGTGTGACTGAAATTATGGAAGCAGAGGCTGAACAAGCTAGTAAAAGATTACTTCTAGAATTAAGTGAATATTGTGAAAAGCTGGGGGCACCTAGACCTAGAACATTTGTTCGAAAAGGAATTCTTCATGAAGAACTTTTTAATTTAATCGATAAAGAAAAAGCTATAAGAGTGTTAGTTTTAGGCGTTTCCACGGAACATGGGAATCCTGGCCCTTTGATAAACTATGTAATTAATAGAGGTAGCACTGAGTGCAGAGTACCTATTACAATAGTGCCTGGAAATCTTACAGATGAACAAATTGATGCACTTGTTTAAAATAATAGTTGATTTTAAATAAACTAACTTTATACGTATATAAAAATTAAAGAGTGATATATGTGTAAAAGATTATTTATTATTATATTAGGGATAATGTGTGTAACAATGGTAAAACCAGTAAAAAAAGCAACTGCAAGTTCAAGTAAATTTATAACAATTGAAACATCTAAAGGTAAAGTTGTAATTGAGACTTTACCAAAAATAGCACCTAACCATGTTAAAAGAATTAAAGAATTAGTTAAGCAAGGGTTTTATAATGGAATTGTTTTCCATAGAGTTATAAAAGGCTTTATGGCTCAGACAGGTGATCCTGATGGTAATGGTACTGGTGGTTCAGGAAAGAATTTAAAAGCTGAATTCTCAGATTATGAATACAAGTATGGAACTGTTGGAATGGCAAGATCTATGAGCCCAGACAGCGGAGACAGTCAGTTTTTTATATGTTTTGACGGTTGCAGTCACCTAACAGGTCAGTATACGGTATGGGGTCAGGTAGTTTCGGGCATGCAAGCAGTTGAAAAACTGGCAGTTGGCGAGCCCCCAAGCAATCCAGATAAAATGATATCAGTAAGAATTGGTAAAAAATAAAATTAAATTTCAACAACTCTAATCGAATTTGTTGAACCAGATATTCCAAAAGGCATTCCTGCTACTACCACTATAGTATCTCCTTCTTTTGCAAATTTTTTAATTTTTATAATTTCTCTCGCCTCTTGTATTGCTGCTTCATAACCTTGAACTTTACTAAAAAAAGGACAAGCTCCCCATAGAAGCGACAACTTTCTTTTTACACTGATTTCAGGTGTCATAACAACTAACAATAACTTTGAACGTTCTCTAGACATTCTGAAAGCCGTATTTCCAGATGCTGTAAAAGCAACTACAGCTTTTGCGTTTACTGACTCAGCTAAACTTACTGCAGAACTAGACACAGCACTGTAAATAAAATTTTCTCTTTTTAAATTTTGAGGGCCATCACCTGGATGTGTTTTTATATGGTTTTCAGCTGACGTTATTATTCTGTCCATAATGTTTACTGTCTCAAGTGGATAAGAACCAACAGCAGTTTCTGCAGAAAGCATAACTGCATCTGCACCGTCAAAAACAGCAGTGGCTACATCAGAAGCCTCAGCTCTTGTTGGTGATGGTGCTTCGATCATGGATTCAAGCATTTGTGTAGCAACAATAACTGGTTTTCCTGCTTGTCTACATTTAAGAATGATTTCTTTTTGTATACCTGGAACTTCTTCAGGCGCTAATTCAACTCCTAAATCACCTCTTGCAACCATTATTCCTTCACATGCTTGAATTATTTCATTTATTTCTTCTAAAGCAGATGGTTTTTCTATTTTCGCAATTACACTAGCTTTGTCACCAATATATTTTTTCACTTCATGTACGTCTTTTAATTTCTGAACAAAAGAAAGAGCTATCCAGTCAATTTCTTGATTTAATATAAATTTAAGATCCTCAATATCTTTAGAGGTCAGGGAACTTGTATTTAATACAACATCTGGAAGATTTACACCTTTATTACTTTTAATAACTCCTCCCACTACAACTTCAGTTTTAATTTCATCTTTTGATATGTCTTTTACTTTAAATTGTAACTTTCCATCATCCATAAGTATATTTGAGCCAATTGACAAACTTTTAAAAATTTCATTGTGCGGTAAATTTACCCTTTCAAAATCTCCAATTTTTGGATCTTTGTCAAAAATATAAGTGCTCCCCTTGATCACTTTTGATTCATTTTTTACTGCTCCAACTCTAAATTTTGGTCCTTGGAGATCAGCAAGGATTGCAACATTACAATCCATTTCTTTTTCTGCTGATCTTATATTTGTAATTCTTTTTAGATGGTCTCCGTGATTACCATGACTAAAATTAAGACGAAAAACATTTACACCTGTTTTTATTAAACTTTTGATTATATTTGGTTCGTCTGTTGTAGTTCCAATTGTTGCAACTATTTTAGTTGATCGTGGTGACTTAATATCTTTCATTTTTTATCCTTTACTATTAACCTTTATACATTAATTTTCAAAAAAAAATTAAATTTATTTATTTAAAAATTAAAATCGGCAAGCTATTTGCAAACTTCTAAGATACTATAGGAGAAATATAGATGGCGCAGATTGTTCCCTTTCCACTTGATAAAGTTAGAAAGTCAAAAAATGAAAATATTTTTAAAGAAAAACATATTCTACATATGATAAAAAATATTAGACAAAACTATCCTCCATCACTTTGGAACACTGTTTATCAGCTTACAAAACAAGGTCATATAGATAATGAGGATATCTGTAACTTAATGGATTTGAAGCCCAAAAAATAAGTTTTTTTAGATAAATTTTATTTCGAATAATATTAGGATTTAATAATATATAAAAGTAATTTAAAGTTATTACTTAATGGAAACAAACCTAAAATATCCTGTATTATACACTTTCAGAAGATGTCCTTATGCGATGAGGGCAAGATTTGCCATAAGATCATCTCAAATAATAGTTGAAGTAAGAGAAATCAAGTTACAGGAAAAACCATCTGAATTTTTAAAATTATCCCCAAAAGGAACTGTTCCAGTTTTAATTACAAACTCAGGTGAAGTTTTAGAAGAAAGTATGGATATAATTTACTGGGCCTTAAATAAAAATGATCCACATAAATGGCTTGCTAGAGGAAAACTAGAAAATCAAGATGTTAGAAAACTTTTAGATGATTTTGATAATAAATTTAAACCTAATTTAGATAAGTATAAATACCCAAGTAGAATTTCTGGAGTTGATCAATATTTACATAGAGACAAAAATTTATACTTCCTTAAAAAATTAAATTCCTACATAGAAAACAACAAATCGGTCAATTGTGAGCATCTTTCTATATTAGATTACGCTATATTTCCATTTGTCAGACAATTTAGAAATGTTGATCAAGAGTGGTTTGACAAATTAAATTTTATTTTTTTGCACAAGTGGATTAATCAAATTATTGATAGCAAAGATTTTTCATCTATAATGAAAAAATTCAAACAATGGAAACCAAATGACATTCCGATTTATTCATATTTTGAATAATTTATTTACCTAGGAGAAATTTTATGTCAGAAGCTTTTATTTGTGAGGGAACAAGAACTCCAATTGGGAAATTTGGGGGAAGTTTATCTTCGATAAGAACCGACGATCTTGCTGCTTTGCCTCTTATGTCATTGAAAAAAAAATTAAATAAAACTGACTGGGAAAACTTAGAAGAAGTCTTTTATGGTAATGCTAATCAAGCTGGTGAAGACAATCGTAACATCGCAAGAATGGCTCTTCTTTTAGCAGATCTTCCACATTCAATTCCGGGTATCACACTCAACCGATTATGTGCTTCAGGCATGGAAGCAATATCAAGTGCATCACGCATGATTAAGTCTAATGAAGCAGATATGACTATTGCTGGAGGTGCAGAAAGTATGAGTCGAGCTCCATTTGTCATGCCAAAAGCTAGTATGGCATTTTCTAGGAATGCTGAAATTTATGATACAACCATAGGTTGGAGATTTGTAAACCCTAAAATGAAAGCTAATTACGGTATAGATTCAATGCCAGAAACTGCAGAAAACGTCGCAGAAAAATATCAAGTTAGCAGAGATGACCAAGACAAAATGGCTCTTTCCAGTCAAATAAAGGCTTTTGCTGCAATTGAAAATGGAAGATTAGCTAAAGAAATTACTCCCGTAGAAATTGCTCAAAGAAAAGGTGAAATATTAATATTTGACAAAGACGAACATCCTAGAAGTACATCAATCGAAAAACTTTCTTCACTTCCAACACCATTTCGAAATAATGGTACTGTTACTGCAGGAAATGCTAGTGGGGTTAACGATGGTGCGGCAGCAATGATAATTGCAAGTGAAGAAGGAGTTAAACGAAATCATTTAATACCTAGAGCAAGAATAATTTCAGCAGCTAGTTCTGGAGTTGAGCCAGCGTTTATGGGTATTGGACCTGTGCCAGCTTCTTTAAAAGCCCTTAAAATAGCTGGAATTAAAATTAAAGATATTGATATTATTGAAATAAATGAAGCATTTGCTGCACAAGGTTTGGCTAGTTTAAGGTCTCTTGGTATTGAAGATGATGATGATCGAGTGAATCCTAATGGTGGAGCAATAGCACTAGGTCATCCTCTTGGCATGTCCGGAACAAGATTAGTTCTTACAGCGACTCAAGAATTAATCGAAAAAAACTTAAAATACGCATTGTGTACAATGTGCGTTGGTGTTGGTCAAGGCAGTGCTGTTATAATTGAAAAAGTCTAAATAACCTATTTGGATTGATATGCTTGTCGATCTATAGATACCGAACTTACATAAATAAATACATTATCATGTATTAATAATTTCTTATTTTTTAGAGTATATGTCATTATTCTTGCTCTAAGTTTTTGTTTTTTTCTATTATTTTTGAAATTTTTTAATACAATTACTAATTCAGTAAATGCTGAGTTTTTTTCAATTTCAATCGAAGATATTAGACCTTGCAATTCGTTTTCAGTGATTTGTGTCTTTACACGTGAAGATGAAAGAAGTATATCTCTGGACCTGATCCTAACTCTTACTATATCATTTAACTTACCTGGCAAACCAGGAACAATAAGCTTTTGTCCATTTAAATCAAGAGTTGTCATATGCAAGTTCTGATCATGCCTAGAAACTATCCCCTCTAAAATGGAACTTGACTCAAATTTGCCTGTCAAATCTACAAATGAACTTCTATTAAGAACATTTGAAACACTTCCACTATCGATTTTCTTACCATTTTTGATTAATACAATTTGATCCCCAATTTGTGTTATTTCTTCAATTGAGTGGGTAATGTATAAAATTGGTATTTTAAATTTTTTATTAAAATCTTTTAAAAAAAATAGTAGCTTAGCTTTATATTTTATATCTAAATCTGACATAGGCTCGTCTAGAAGTAGATAATTAGGATTTTTTAAAATTGTTCTAGCAAGAACCACTCTTAATTTTTCACCTCCAGACAAATTCTCAGGTGACCTTTTTAAAAGTGAATTCAATTCAAGTTGATTAATTAAATATTCTTTACTTATTGAACTTTTATTTTGAGTATTTATTTGATTCCTTTTTGTAACAAAATCAAGGTTTTCTTCAACACTTAGGTGTTCAAATAATATTGGATTTTGAAACATTATTCCAAATTGCCTCTTATTAGGAGGAAATTTATCTATGTCATGAATTTCATTTCCATTAAAAAAAATTCTAGTTTCTAAATTATTAATAAATCCACCTAATGCAGAAATAATTGTAGATTTTCCTGATCCATTTGGACCATATAAGATAGTTATCCCGTCATTTTGGAAATGATGCTCAAAGTTTAAAATTAGACTTCCAATTTTACCATTTAAAAAAACTGACAAATTTGACATTACTTAACTTTTACAACCGTTCTTTTGTTAAAATAAAATAGAGTTAATAGTATAATAAATGATAAAATTAACATTCCACCTGCTAAAATATGCGCTTTACCAAAGGATAATTGTTCTACATGATCATAAATCGAAATAGCAATTACTTTTGTTTTACCGTGAATGCCACCTCCAACCATTAGAACAATTCCAAATTCACCTAGGGTGTGCGCAAAAGATATTATGAAAGAAGTAAAAAATCCTTTTTTACATAAGGGGATTATTACATTAAAAAAAGTATCTAATGGACCAGCCCCTAAACTATAAGATGTCCTAATAGTATCTCTTCCTATTTTTTCAAATGAAGCTTGAAGAGGCTGAACCCAAAAAGGAAGAGAATAAATTATAGAAGCCAGAACTAAACCGTAAAACGAAAAAATTAATTGTTCTCCTGTTAGTATTATAAAAATTTTACCTAATGCAGTTTCAGGACTAAAAATAATAATTAGATAAAAGCCAATAACTGTAGGTGGTAAAACAAGTGGTAACGTTACAATTGTTTCAATAAATGGTTTGGTCTTTTTTGACTTAAATGCTAAAAAATACGCTAATGGGGTGCCTATTAAAGCGAGGAAAAAACAAGTAACAATAGCTAACTTTAATGTAATTAAAATTGCAATAAAATCTGAACTTAAATGGTGATAAATATCCATATTAAAAAACCAACTAAATTTGGAATTGATTTTGAGTATTATATCCTAACTAGAATATAATGGGGAATTATAAATGTCATTTATAAAAACTGATGATAATGTAAAATTATTTTATGAGTCTACTGGTAAAGGTGAAACGATAATATTTGTTCATGAATTTGCTGGTGATTATAGAAGTTGGGAACCACAAATTAATTATTTTGCTAGATATTATCAATGTATATCATTTTGTGCTAGAGGGTACCCACCATCCGAAGTTCCAGAAAATGAAAGCAGTTACAGCCAAGAAAGAGCATGGCGTGATATTTTGAGTGTAATGGATAATCTGAAAATTGAGAAAGCTCATATTGTCGGTTTATCCATGGGTGGTTTTGCAACTCTGCATTTAGGGATAAATGCTCATGATAGAGTTTTAAGTCTGGTAATAGCTGGTTGTGGATATGGCGCCATACCAGTTAACAAAACTAATTTCAATAAAGAAGCAGACTTTTCTAATATTTCTTTGGATAGTGCAAAAATTATTTTAAATAAAGGAATGGATAAATTTGGATCAGAATATGCCTTAGGTCCTTCTAGAGTCCAATTTCAAAATAAAGATCCAAAAGGTTGGCGACTATTTAATGACCAACTAATTAAACATGATCCTGTCGGCTCAGCCAATACTTTATTGGGTGTTCAAAATAAAAGACCTAATTTATATTCTTTAGAAAAGGAAATAAGTGGCATAAATTGTCCAACACTAATCATAAATGGTGATGAAGATGATATGTGTCTTGAAGTAGGTCTATATTTGAAAAGGACTATTAAAACAGCTGGTTTGTTAATAGTTCCAAAAACAGGGCATACAATCAATTTAGAAGAGCCAGATTTATTTAATAATCATTTGCTTAAATTTTTTACTGCAGTCAATTCATCTTCGTGGGGTCGTAGAGATCATAGAGCAAAAATAATAAAATTCTAATCTCTAAAATTTTCATATTGTAATGGGTGCCTAATATTTAATTCTTTTATTAATTTAATTGCTGCTTGAAGATCATCTCTTTTTTTGCCAGATACTCTTACTTCATTACCTTGAATGGATGTTTGTACTTTACTTTTAGAGGATTTAATTGCCTTTACAATCTTTTGGGCTACTTCTCTATCGACACCTTGTTTGATTAATACAATTTGTCTAATGGAATTACCTGATGCAGCTTCTGGTTTTTCAAATTCCAATGCGCCTGTGTCAACTTTTTTTCTAGTAAGGTGAGTAATAATAAGATCTTCAACTTGCTTTCTTTTCAAATCATCATCAGCTTTAATTATAATTTTATCTTCTTGCTGCTCTACCTCACACATGCTTCCTTTAAAATCATATCTTGTACTAATTTCTTTTTTTACGCCCTCTAAACCATTTTGAACTGAAGGCATGTCTATTTTACTTACTATATCAAAGCTAGGCATTTTTAAATTCCCATAAGTGTTATTAATTATTATAATATTAAATTTTTATTTCTCAAACAATCTAAATAAAAGTTGATAGAAATTCCTTAAAATTATAGATTATAAATTTATTAATACTAACTATAAATAAAGTTTTTGATGGATATTATTTTTAAATTAATTTTACTTATACCCATAATTTTAAGTACTGTTTTTCTTTTTATGAATATTGGAATATGGACAATATTTCCATTCTGGATTTTATGTGGATTAATTGATGTCTCTAGACACAAAACAATGGATCTAAAATTAATTAAAGAATATTTCATAGGTAAAGGTTTTTTAACTTTTTTACTATCACCATTAAATCTTTTATCTGATCTTTTGTCTCATAGAAACCTTCATACTTATAAAATTGAAGATCTTCCCCAAGGTCATCAAAATGAAATCAATGACGTAATTTCGCTATTTGATAAAAATTCTAAAGAAATCGCAAAGAGATTTGAAGAAAATCCAAATGACAATAGAACAATGTTATTTTATAAATGGTACGGATATGAACTGGACGATTCAATTGAAGAATTTAATAACGAATATAAATATATAAGAACCATTGGTGTTTCACTTTTTAGAGAGAAGACTTCAACGTCTAGACATTTTGGTCCTTTAAGAATGACTTATCGCATTTTGTATAATTTTAATAAAGTTAAAAAGGAAGGTTCTTTTATTGAAGCTGACGGAAGAATTCATAAGTGGAAGTCTGATCCATTGTTTATTTTTGATGATACATTAATACATCAAAGCTTTAACGAAGAAGATGATTTAAGATTTTGTGCTTTTATTGATATTATTAGACCTTCTCATTTAGACAATATAATCAAACTGATTTTAAAATCTGTGGGTTTTTTATTAAAAAATACTAGAAGTATATTTTATAAAAATTGGAAGATGATATAAAAGCTATGAATTTGGCACTAGTATCTGTCTAACAACCTCACCCTTTGACAATTTATCAAAACCTTCATTCAATTTATCAAATGTAATTTTACCATCTATTAACTTATCTACTGGTAAACGTCCTTGTTTATATAAGTTTAAAAATCTAGGTACATCTCTTACAGGAACACATGAACCCATATAGCTTCCTAAAATTGATTTTTCCTGTGCAACTAAATCACTATGATTAAAACTAAATTGAGTATTTATAGGCGATAAACCAGCAGTAACCACAGAACCTCCATATCTTATTATTTGATAAGCGGTATCCATGGCTTGTATTACCCCAGCTAGATCAACAGCATAGTCAACACCACCATTTGTTAAATCCCTTATTTCTTCAACCATATTATTATTTCTACTATCAAAACAATGTGTTGCGCCAAGTTCTTCTGCTCTACTAAATTTTGATGGATCAATATCAACTGCAATTATAGTTTCAGCTCCTGCTAGTTTTGCACCAATTATACCATTTAGACCTACACCTCCTAATCCAATAATTGCGACTGAATCTCCAGGTCTTATTCTAGCAGTATTAATTACAGCTCCGACACCAGTCATAACAGCACACCCAAAAAGAGCTGCATCTTCAATATTAAAGGCTTTATCAATTACAACTACAGATCCTCTATCAACTACATTATATTGAGACATACATGAAATCCCAGTATGGTGATTAAGCCTATTACCCTCCATATCAGTCAATCTGCTTCCACCTGACATTAAATCACCTTTACCTTTTGTAGCAGCTGCGAGTTCACATACTTGAGGTCTTCCTTCAAGACATCTTCTACATCTTCCACAAGAAGGTGAAAATTGAAAAGCAACATGATCTCCAACTTTTATGTCTTTTACAGCACTTCCTAACTCAACCACTTCACCCGAACCTTCATGACCAATTACTAATGGTAGTGGCATAACTCTTGATCCATTAATAACTGATAAGTCAGAGTGACAAAGACCTGCACCCATAACCTTCACAAGAACTTCATTTTCGAGAGGAGGTGATATATTGATTTCCTCAATAGATAGTGGTTTAGAGTCTTTATATGGGGCAGTTAATTTATTATTTCTAATAACTGCAGCTTTACATTTAATTGACATTTAAACACTCCTATTTTTAATATTTACCGGTTTCCCGTGAGGTGTAGACAAATAAGCTTGGGTCCAGTCTTCTTTTAATGACATCAAAGCATCTTGATCACTTATTTTCTTAATAATCAAAATTTCTTCAAGTGCGTTTAACCAACAAGAAAAATAATCATTGCTACCATCTAAATTTTTAGAGAGAGATCTTTGTTTTTTAAGGGTAACTCCAAAAACTTCTACAAATTCTTTCCAGCTAAAATTTCCTGTCTCAGATAATTGAACTGTAATCGCAAATAATTGACTATGCCAAGGATTTTGGAAAACAATTTGTTCTTCGGTTTTATTCGTGAATGGTAAATTATAATCAGATTTCATCTTTATCTTTTTAAAAATTAATTTGGTGAAAGTTTTAAATATGGTTCCCACAAGTCTAGAAGTATACTGTCATTTTGACTTTCAGCTAATTCTCCCCACAACTCTGAAGATTTAAACTCCACTGTATATAATGGTAAGGGGTTCTCTCCAAAACCATGGGCATTTTTATCAGGGAAAACATGGTTATTGTTATAAGAATGAATTACTCCAACTCTTCCCATGGCATATTTTGGTAATCGTGTATGACCTCCACTAACATCTTTATTTGGACTGTAATTTTGTGTAATAACCTTATCGCCTATATCAAAAACAGGATTTAAATTGGTGTCTCTAATAGAAGGACCTCCCCAACCTAGTGTTTTTTGAACATCTTTAGCCAACCAAGTTCTGTGATCAAGTTTGATGTCTTTATTAGAAAACTTTGTTAAACTTCCGTTTTTTGCTGCAGAAACATATTCTTTTAACTCATCTAACGAAACAAGTTTTTTATCTATTAAAAGGTTAGTAAGAGCTGCTAACCATTTTTCGTAATAAGAAAAATTAATATAATCTTTTGGTGGCAAACACTCTCTATAATGACGACTAATATCTAAATTCCATTCACCTAGAGCTCCAGCAGCAAGAGTAATTGCCCATGCCTTAGCATGCCACTCATACTTGAAAGTTGGTTCAGAGTTAGTTACTTCATTATCATTATCTCTTGGAACAGGAATTGATCCATCACCAAAACGACCACCCATGTCATGCAATCTACTCATTTTATTTCCTTTGGTAATCCAGTACCTATCATTGAATTTCTTGTTACCAATTCTGCAAGTTTACTTTCATCCATGTTTTCAGTACCTTTTGGTCTCATTGGTAATACCAAATATCTTATTTCAGCGGTTGAATCCCACACCTTTATCTGAACTTTTGGATCCAAAGATAAACCAAACTCTAAAAGAACTTTTCTAGGTTCTCTTACTGTTCTAGATCTATATTCATCACTTTTATACCAAGTTGGGGGAATGCCAAGTACTGGCCATGGATAACAACTACATAATGTACAAACTATTACATTGTGAGTTTCAGTTGTGTTTTCAACAACAACCATATTTTCACCCTGTCTTCCTTGGTAACTTAATTCTCTAATTGCTGATGTAGCATCATTCAAAAGTCTTTTTTTATATTCTAGATCTACCCAGGCTTTAGCTACTACTTTTGCACCATTTTTAGGACCTATTCGATTCTCATAAGTGTCAATCAATTCATCTAAAGTTTGAGAATCAATTAAACCTTTGTTCAAAAGCAAAGTTTCTACAGCTTTTACTCTTAATTCAGGATCTGATGGTAAATGTGAATGCGCATGATCATGTGAATGATGATGGTCATCAGTAATATTTTTCTTTTCACTCATAATCCAATCCTTTTTTTATCATTAAATGTTTCTAATCTGGAATTAGAACTATTCTTCCATTAACTTTGCCCAATCTTAAATCAGACATTGCTTGATTTGCAGTTTCTAAACCTTGTTTTTTTACAGATATTAATTTTATTTTGCCAGTTTTGATAATATCAACAAGTTCTTTTAATTCTCTTAACTCTCCTACATAAGAACCTCTAAGCGTCATAGATCTCATTGGTACCAATGGCAATGATAGTTTTAGCGAACCACCGTACAAACCTACCACAATTACCATTCCACCTTTTTTTACTAATGATAGACCAAAGTCAGTGGTTTCTGGTCTTCCAACAAAGTCTATTGCTGCCGCAGAACCAATACCAATTTTATTTCTAATTTCAATCTCTTCATCTGGTGAAAAAGCTTCATTTGCACCAGCTTCAATAGCTTTTTTCCTCTTTTCTGGATCATTATCTATTACTAAAATTTTTGCTTTGTGTACTGCAGGAGATAATAAAATACCATTTATACCAACACCACCTGCACCAATAATAATAATCCAATCATCTTTTGAAGTTGTAGGAATTTTTTTTAGAGCACTAAATGCAGTTAGACCTGAACATGCGTATGGTGCTGCTTGCGCAGGATCCATATCACCGTAAGAAACTATATATTTACTATGAGGTACAATTATGTGATCAGAATAACCTCCATCAAGACGAGCACCTAAATATTTAGGAGCCTCGCATAATGTTTCATTATTTTCTAAACAAGCTGCACATTTTCCACAACCTATCCATGGGAATACTATTCCAGAATCACCTATTTTAATATCTTTTACATTCTCACCTAAAGCTACTACAGTTCCAGTAATCTCATGTCCTGGCGTAAATGGTAATTTTGTTCCTCTATCAGCTAATGTTATTTTTTTTCCATCTCCTAAATCAAAATAACCATCTGCCAAATGAAGATCACTGTGACAAACACCACAAGCTGTAATCTTTACAAGAACTTCATCTCCTTTAGGTTGTGGATTTTCATATTCTCTTAATTCTAAAGGTTCACCAAACTGAACAACCTGATAACTCTTCATTAAACAATTCTCCCCATCTAAAAATTATCAACTTCTTTTTGAAGTTTCGTACTTACTTGATATTTCATAATAATCATCAAATCCAATTTTCTGTCTTAGATCACTAAAATCAAGTAATAACTCAGACCTATCTTCATCTTTCATTAGCAAATTTAACGAGTTTGTCATTGCTTTCATTGCTGAACTCATAACTGTAAGTGGGTACACAGCAAGTTTATAACCAATTTCTGATAATTCTTTCATGGATAAATTTGGTGTAATGCCACCTTCAACGATGTTAGCAATTTTATCACCTGGAACTTCTTTACAGATTGTTTTCATTTCTTCGATATTTTTTGGGGCTTCAATAAACATAATGTCTGCTCCAAGTTCATAAAATTTTTGTGATCTTGATATTGCCTCACTTAGACCGTGAGTGTGATTGGCGTCAGTTCTTGCCATAATTAAAATATCATATCCTTCATTCCTCATATCACTAGCTGCTCTTATCCGATCAAACGCTTCTTCTCGATTAACCACGTCTTTTCCTGGTGTATGACCACAACGCTTTGGTGCTAGTTGATCTTCAATTAAGATGCCAGCACAACCTGCCTTGGAACATTCCTTTAATGTTCTTCGTACATTCATAGCATTTCCATATCCAGTATCTCCATCTACAATCATCGGTATTTCAATCGCATTGCAGATATTATTAGCCTGATCAAAAACCTCTGAAAAGGTCATAAGCCCAAGATCTGGAGATCCTATCCTAGAAGCAGACGCAGCGAACCCTGACATAAACGTTACATCAAAATTAGCTTGTTCAATCAATTTAGCAGATAAAGCATCAAAACATGACGGTATAGGAGTAAAGTATTTATCTTTTAAAATTTTTCTTAATTTTTCAGGCTGACTTATCATTTTAGTTATCTTTATAAGTCCTAATATTATTATTTAGAATTACTTATGCTAAATTGAAGCCTAATTTACTTATGTTACTTGAGTCAATTCCAAACTCTGTCAAAAGTTCTTTTATATTTCCAGTTTGTCCAAAACGATCAACTCCAAGAGGTATTACTTTATGACCAAGTACAGAGCCTAACCAAGATAATGTTAATTGATGACCATCAATTACTGTCAAAATCTTCGTGTCTCTTGGAACATATTTTAATAAATTTTCAACATGAGATTCAGTTTTATTTTGATTTGTAGATAAATGTTTATCTTTCCAGTTACTTAATAATATATCTGTACTTGTAATAGCTAAAACCCCAATATCTCTAAATTTTTCTCCTAAATTAGCAGTTGCTTCAATAACTTCTGCTGCTATAACACCTTGATAAGCTAATATGATTTCAGGATTTGAACCAGGTTGTTTTAACCAATATCCTCCCTTTAAAATTTGATCTTGTAAATCTTTAGTTAATTCTCTAGATGGTTGATCAATAGATCGAGTGCTTAATCTAATATATACTGAACCCCCATTTTCATCTTGCAAATAATTGAAACTATAGTTCATCATAATTGATAGTTCATCTGCAAAAGCAGGTTCAAAACTTAATAGGCCTGGCTGACTTATACCAGTTAAAGGAGTTCCTATAGATTGATGTGCACCGCCCTCTGGTGCTAGGGAGACACCAGAGGGAGTTCCTACAATTATAAATCTTGAATCTTGATAACAGGCATAGTTTAGAGCATCTAAACCTCGTGCTATAAACGGATCATAAACTGTGCCTATAGGGAATAATCTTTCATTGAACAACTCATGAGAAAGACCAGCAGATCCAAGCATTATAAATAAATTCATTTCAGCTATACCAAGCTCTATATGCTGTCCATCTGGAGAAAAAATCCATTTTTGAGCAGAGGGTATTTTCCTATCCTCAAAAATATCAGAATTATCTTTTCTACTGAACAATCCTCTTCTATTAATCCATGATCCAAGGTTAGTCGAAACTGATACATCGGGCGATGTGGTTACAATTCTTTGGGTAAATTCAGTATTGTTTTTTGCATAAGAATCTAGAATTTTTCCAAACGCACTTTGAGTAGATATTTTATTATCATTAATCAAAATTGGTTCATCAATTACTACTTTATTTCCACCAAATTTTCTATGACCTGCTTTTTGAAAAGGTAAGTTTTTTATATATTCATTTATATTTAAATGTTTTTTTTCGTCAGAAAAATTATTCCATTCCTCACCATCATTAATTTCTAATTTAGATTTAAAATCTTTCATTTGAGCTTTCGTCATAAGACCAGCATGATTGTCTTTATGACCTGCTAATGGAGTGCCCCACCCTTTAATTGTATATGCAATGAAAGCAGTTGGTTTATCATTCTTAATTTTATTAAATGACTCGCATAAAGTAGAAATACAATGACCTCCTAAATTTGACATTAATTCTAAAAACTCAGAATCAGATCTTTTATTGATCAGATTTGAAATCTCAGATTGATCGCCAATATCATCTAAAACTCTTTTCTTAAAAGCTTCACCACCTTCAAAAATTAGAGCTGAATATAATTGATTAGGGCAATCATCAATCCATTTTCTTAATTTTTTCCCACCAGGCTCTTTAAATGATTCTTCCTGTAATTTACCATATTTTAATACAACAAGGTTCCAATCAAAAGCTGAAAAAACAGAACTTAGCCTTTCAGATAACCCTTCATGGACAACTCCATCAAGTGATTGTCGGTTATAATCAATTATCCACCAAACATTCCTTAAATCATGTTTCCAACCTTCTTGAAGACACTCATAAACATTACCTTCATCTAGTTCTGCATCACCAACTAATGCAATCATTCTCCCTAAGGGTTTATTTTTATAAAATTGTTTTCTTGCAATATAATCTTGAATTAATGAAATGAAACTTGTCATTGCTACACCCAATCCAACTGATCCAGTCGAAATATCAACGTCATCAATATCTTTTGTTCTAGACGGGTATGATTGTGCACCTCCAAAACCTCTAAAATTTTCAATTTTTTCTTTAGTTTGCAATCCAGATAAATACTGAATAGCGTGAAATACTGGACTTGCATGAGGTTTAACTGCAACTCTGTCTTCAGGTCTTAAAATACTGAAATACAAGGCCGTCATTATTGAAACTATTGAAGCAGAACTAGCTTGATGACCACCAACTTTAAGGCCATCTTGATTTTCTCTAATGTGATTTGCATTATGAATCATCCAACAAGCAAGCCACAACACTTTCTTTTCAATTTTTTTTAAAATATCAACATCACTCATTTCTTTACAGTAGCATCTTTCAAATGAAATGAATGACTAAATATTATAAAAATACTTCTTAAATTAATATTATATGCTAATATAAATTTAATATTAAAATATTATATTAAAATAGGTTTTTTTTGAGCAATATTGATAAAATAGATCAAAAAATTATTTTTTTTCTTCAGCAAAATGGAAAATTAACTAATTTTGAGTTAGCTGAAAAAGTTGGCTTGTCACCTTCTCCTTGTTTAAGAAGAGTAAAAACCCTAGAACAAAAAGGTTTAATAGCTGGTTACACAGCTATTATTGATGAAATTGCTTATGGTTATCCAGTAACTGCTTTTGTATCTGTTAGATTAGAGAATCAAACTGATCAAATTTTAAAATCATTTGAAAAAGAAATAACATCTTTAGATGCTGTTATGGATTGTTGGTTAGTAACTGGAAATAGAGATTATTTATTAAGAGTTGTTGCAACTGACTTAAAAAATTATGAAATCTTTATGAGAGAAGAACTCACAAAGGTTGAAGGGATTGCATCAATAGAAACAAATTTTGCGCTAGGAAGAGTTAAGACAATAAATACCTTACCTATAAATTATTAATAATTTATGTTGTATGAAAATTGATAAAGAATTTAAAAAATATAAATGCTGGGGATTTAAACGTAAGCTACTTTGAGGTGGGTTCAAGAAAAGGTTTACCTGTAATACTTCTGCATGGCTTCCCATACGATATTCACGCTTACAAAGAAGTGGTCCCGTTATTAATGTCAAGCTGCAGAATAATTATTCCTTACTTAAGAGGGTATGGACACACATTTTTTTTACAAAATGATACCTTACGTTCAGGTCAACAAGCAGCACTTGGATTTGACTTGTTAAAACTTATGGACGGACTCAAAATAGATAAAGCAATTTTAGGAGGATATGATTGGGGTGGCAGAGCAGCTTGCATAGTTGCTGCACTATATCCAAATAGATGTTTAGGTTTAGTTTCCTGCAATGGCTACAATATTCAAGACATAAAAAAATCATCAATACCAGTTAAACCTGAAATTGAACAAAAATTATGGTATCAATATTTTTTCCATAGTGAAAGAGGACGAAATGGTCTTTTAAATCAACGTCATGATTTTATAAAATTTATATGGAAATCTTGGTCACCAACTTGGAATATTAATAATAATTTATATAATTTAAGTGCTAATGCTTTTGAGAATCCTGATTTTGTAGAAGTAGTCATTCATAGTTACAAGCATAGATTTGGGCTAGTATGTGGAGACAAAAGGTTTGAAAAAATAGAAAAGAAATTATCTAACCAGCCTGTTATTTCTGTACCCACTATAACAATTGATGGTGATAAAGACGGGGTGACAGGATTATCTGATATTGCAAAAATTAAACAAAAATTTTCAAGTCATCTTAAACATGAAATTCTTCCAAATATTGGCCATAATGTACCTCAGGAGGACCCTAAAAATTTTTCAGAAGCCATTTTACATATAATGAAGATTCACAAAAATTTATAAATTCGCAATCTTTGTGGGTATTCCAAATTCTTTTCTACATATTATAGCCAAACGTTTAATGCCCTCATCAATTTCTTTAATTGAAGGATTACCAAAGCAAAGTCTCATTTTATGTCTACCACTTTTGTTAATTGACCATTCATTTCCAGGATTTATGGCCACACCATCTTTTAATGCCAATTCGTAAAGACGAAATGTGTCTACTTTTTTATGCATATCAACCCAAACAAAAATTCCACCATCAGGTTTTTTATATTCAGCAGAAGACCCAAAATATTTATCCAAAGCATTGCAAATAGCTTCAGATTTTTTTTGCAATTTATTTGTTAGTGTTTTGATATGTGTATTAAAATTTTCCTTACAAAACTCTGCCAGTGCCATTTGTTCTAATGATCCGCTACCTGCATCAGTTTTATAAGGTAATATTCTTGATAAAACTTCCCAATTGGCAATTAAATATCCAACTCTGAGTGCAGGAGCAATTGATTTAGAAAAAGATCCGCAGTAAGTTACATAACCCTCTTTATCAAATGATTTTATCGCAGGGGGTCTTTCTTTTTCAAAAAGAAGATCTGCGTAACAATCATCTTCAAAAATGGGTATTTGATATTTTTTTGATAATTTTATTAGTTGCTTTCTTTTAGCAACAGACATTACTGTTCCAGTTGGGTTTTGAATTGTTGGAATCGTGTAAATATATCTTGGGATTATTTCTTTTTTCAGAAGATCATTCAACTCTTGCTCTAAAATTTTTAAATTCATTCCGTCTTTTTCTAGAGGTATTCCAACCATATTTACACCAAGTCTTTTCAGCCTTGAAATAGTTCCTCCATAATTTTCCTCTTCAATTATTACTGTATCTCCTTTTCTAAGAAATGTCTGATTTACAAGATCTAAAGCTTGCAATGAACCAGAAAGAACTAAAATCTCTCTTTCAGAGCAATTAATTTTGGAACTAATTTGTAACTGATTAGATATAAATTTTCTTAATGGTAAAAAGCCCTGAGGACCACTTTCCAGTCCATATTTAGCTAAATTTTTTCCCTCTTTTAATATTATTCTATTGAGCGAGTCTTTTATAGATTGCACTGGAATAGTATCACCATCAATATGTCCTCCTACAAAATTGTATTTTGGAAAACCTTTCCATTCTATTGCTGGTTTTAGAGCATCTAAATGTAAAAAATTATTAATGTTAAACATTTCTCCCCCTATAATAAAACTTATATCAAAGATTCCTTTTGTAAAATATTTATAAAGATTTATATTTTTACATAATGGAAAGAATATTATTATGTTATCAATCGAAAATTGGATAAACAACATAAATTCCAATAAAAGATTAATTGAAAATGGTCGTTGGTTAAATATTACCTTCACATTTGGTATTGGAGAAAAAGATTATTTATTTGAAATCCTCAGCGGAAGTGTGTTGTCTATAAAGGAAAGAGAAATTTTAACACAAAGTGGAACTTTTAAAATTTACGGACAAAGGAATAGTTGGAATAAACATTGGTTAAAGGTACCTCCCAGAGATTATCATGATATCTTTGCTATGCTTGCAAAAAAAATTATATATATAGATGGAAACCTAACCCCATTTATACAAAACCTTCAATATTTTAAAGATCTAATAGCTTCTAATAGAGATAAGCATGACTGATTTGAACTTTGAGGATATTATTGGAAGATATTTTAATTTAAATATAAAAAAGGACAATTATAGAATTTATGTTGAGGAGGCAGGACAGGGAACTCCTCTATTATGCCTACATACAGCCGGATCTGATGGTAGACAATTTCGACATATTTTAAATGATAAAAGAATTACAAATAATTATAGAGTAATTGTTTTTGATTTGCCTTGGCATGGAAAATCCAACCCACCAGAAGGTTATGAATTGAAAGACTACAAACTAACTACAAATCTTTATAAAGAAATAATAATGTCTTTTTGTAAGCAATATAAATTAATTGATCCAGTTATAATGGGTTGCTCCATGGGTGGAAGAGTAGTCTTACATCTAGCCCTAGAACATTGTGATTACTTTAAAGCTGTGATTGCACTTGAAGGTTCTGACAAACTTGAACCTTATTATGATCTAGATTGGCTACAAAGACCAGATGTTCATGGTGGTTTAGTTCAAGCGGCATTTGTTTCCTCACAAATAGCACCTCAGAGTCCAAATAATTTTAGACATGAAACTTTATGGCATTATATGCAAGGAGGGCCCGGCGTTTTCAAAGGAGATCTTTATTTTTATTGGCATGACGGAGACTTTGACGACCGTTCAAATTTAATAGATACTTCAAAATGTCCAGTATATCTTTTATCAGGTGAATATGATTGTTCTTGTACACCTGAGCGTACACTAGAAACAGCAAAAAGAATTAAGGGATCTAAGGCAACTATAATACCAGGAATAGGTCATTTTCCTATGTCAGAAAATCCAGATTTATTTAAAACTTATATCTATCCAATATTAGATGAAATTATAAAATAAACTTATCCGGCCTTTTCTATATTCCCACAAACACTTACAGCTTGACCAGAAATATTTTTCCCAAGGGGACTACACAAGAAAAGAGCTTGCTCTGCTAAATCTTCGTGAGTTACAAATCTATTCAATGACGCACCAGATAAAATTTCGTCTCTCATTACTTCGAAAGATACTTTTTTAACTTTAGCCTTTGCATCGATAACTCGGTTTTGTCTCTCGCCTTCAACAATACCTGGTAAAAGTGCGTTCGCTCTTATACCCCGAGGACCTAGTTCAATTGCTAAACTCTTAACCATGCCTATAACCGCCCATTTTGTAGCTGCGTAAGGTATTCTGTAAGCAAAGCCAACTCTACCAGCAACAGAAGATACCGACAGAATTGATCCATCGTTATTCATACGTGGAACAACTAGTCTCATTGTTTCAAAGTGACTAGTAATATTAACTTGTAAACACTCTTGCCAACCTCCTAGCGTTTGCTCACCAACACCAGCAGTCTCTCCTGCAATCCCAGCATTATTTACTATAATATCAATTTCTTTTAGGTAATCAAACCCGGCTTCAACCATAGATGAGATCAATTGGGTTTGCCTAAGGTCACATACAACTGCTTTAATATTATCATCAACATCATTGACTTTATTCACAGCTTCAGGATTGATATCACATACAAAGACTTTGGCTCCTGCTTTGTCAAATCTTTTAGCTATTGCATAACCAATCCCATCAGCTCCAGCTGTTATAAGAGCTTTTTTACCTTCAAGAAGTTTTTCGTAGTTCATTTTTAACTTTCTAGTTTATGTTAGTATTATTTTTTCCTTTTAGCCCTAACATTTGTCTTGCTTCATCAGGTGTAGCAATCTCCAGTGAAAGTCCTTCTAATATTTCTCTTACCCTTTTTACTTGATCAGCATTTGTCTTAGCTAAATTACCAGGACCGTCCCATAGAGAATCTTCAAGACCAACACGCACATGAGAACCTAAAGAAGCACCAGTTGCATTCATCCTCATTTGAGTTGCTCCAGCACCGACAACTGACCACTCATAACCTACTTCACCAAATAATTTATCAGCTGTTTTTTTCATATGTAATAAATTGTCAGCATCTGCTCCTATACCACCCATTATTCCCATGACAAATTGAATAAAGTAAGGACCTTTTAACATACCTTCTCTATGAAAATAATGGAGATTATATAAGTGGCCAACATCATAACATTCAAACTCAAACTTAGTTCCATTTTCATACCCAAATGTCATTATGTTTTCAATATCCTCAAAAGTATTTTTAAAAAGAGAATACTTACTTTTTTCAAGCATTTCTTTTTCCCATGGATATTTTAACTGATTATGTCTTTTGAGCATTGGGAAAAGTCCAAAATTCATTGATCCCATATTCAAAGAAGCAAGTTCTGGTTTAAAATGCATTGCAGGTTTCATTCTCTCTTCCACTGTCATTTGAGGACCACCTCCAGTTGTAATGTTTATCACTGCATTACAAGAGTTGTGAATGGTTGGCAGAAATTTTTGAAATTCTTCCGGATCTTGAGTTGGGTGGCCATCATCCTCATCTCGTGCATGCAAATGCAGGACAGCAGCACCAGCTTCATGTGCTGCCAATGAATGTTCAATAACTTCTTCTGCTGTCACAGGTAAAAACTCTGACATTGAAGGTGTATGTATCGCTCCTGTTACTGCACAGCTGATAATTACTTTTTTAGCCATTTAAATATCCTCTCCTAATTCAGATTTAAGCCTTCTAATTAATGCAATCATTTTATTTCTTTTTTCTACTCTATTATCCCTTTGATCATAAGATAATCTATTTCTTTGATCCATTTCTAATTTATTTAAATATTCTTCTGAATATTCAGGAACACTATTTTGCTCCTTAGCTAAATTTTGTATACCCTTTCTATATCGAGTAAAAGAATCTTTGATACCCTCTGGTGCATTTAAATCCATAATCTCAAAGGGACCCATAAATGCCCACCTTATACCTAATGCATGTTTTAAAGCTATATCGATATCTTCCATAGAAGCAAACCCTCCTTCGTGTAGTCTAACTGCTTCGTTAAGAAGAGCACCTTGCAATCTATTTAAAATAAAACCTTCTGCCTCTTTATTTACAGTTATAGCTGCATATTTGGCTTTTTTGTATATTGAGACAGCTTGTTTAATAATTTTAGTATCGGTATTTTCCCCACCAGCAACTTCAACAAATGGAACAATATGTGGTGGCAATGCTGGATGAGCATTGATACATCTATGCTTGTGTTTAACAAGCTCCGAAATTCTAGATATTAAAAGGTAAGATGATGATGAGGCAATTATAGTGTTTTCTGATGTTAGTTTATCTAATTGTAAAAAAACTTTTTTTTTAAGCTCTAAATCTTCTATTACACTTTCCTGAACTAACATAGAACCATTGCAAATTTCTTCAATATTACAGTTAAGTTTTATATTAGAATTTATGCTAACTTCGTCAATATCGGGATTAATTATACGTAAATCTTGAATTAATTTGTTTGATGTTTTCCTAAATTTTGCAAAACTATTTTGATTTGCGTCATAAACAAAACATTTAAAACCAGCATTTGCAAAACCTATTGCCCAGCTTGCTCCAATCAAACCTGCACCACAGATCCCAATTTTATCCATTTATTTATCCTAAAAAAAACCGTATCAAGATGCGGCTTTTGTTAATTTCTATATTAGTCGTGGCAGCCACAACGCCATTTCTGGTTGATATATAACGAAGCCTAGACCTATTAACTGTATAATAACAAAAGGTATAACACCTCTATAAATACTTAATGTAGCAACTTCAGGAGGAGCAACCCCCTTTAAGTAAAATAGGGCAAAACCAAATGGTGGTGTAAGAAATGACGTTTGAAGGTTAATCGCCATCAAGACTAAAAACCACACCATAGTTTCTTTACGACCGTCAAGGCCAGTTAATTGTGAAACATGATCACCAAAATCTAGTAGAACCACAAGTGGAGCGAATATTGGAAGAATAATTAATGTGATTTCAACCCAATCTAGGAAAAATCCAAGTAAAAATGTCATTCCCATTAAAAGAAATAATAAACCCCAAGATCCAAGGCCAGCCTTTTCGATAAGCTCCTCTACAATATAGTCTCCACCAAGCGATCTAAACACATACGCGAAACAAGTAGCACTTAAAATGATCATAAAGACCATAGAAATAGTAAGACCAGAGGAATGCAAAACACTCCTTAACATAGGTATAGTGAATTTATTTCCAATTATAGCTAATATAGTTGCTCCAAAGGCTCCAACTGCACCAGCTTCACTAGGTGTTGCCCATCCAAGCAAAATTGAACCCTTGATAAGGACAATCAATGCAACTGGCGGTAGAAATGCCTTTAAGACCATTTGGGGTAATTTACCCTTTTCATATTCCAAATCACCTTCTTTTAGGGCTGGTGCAACATTTCGGTCAATAGAACACCACACAAAAATAAATACTAAATACATTAAAGCCAATGTTAATCCAGGAATAACTGCTCCCATAAACAAGTTTCCAACAGAAACCTGCATAATGTCAGCCATAATAATCAACATGATGCTTGGTGGAATAAGTATTCCAAGAGTACCTGATGCAGCAATTACTCCAGTAGAAAGTGCATGACTATATTTATTTTTTAACATTGTAGGTAATGCTAATGCCGTCATCATAGTAACTGAAGCACCTATGATACCAGTCATAGCTGCCAAAACCGTACCCATAACTGTCACAGACATAGCCAAACCACCAGGAACTTTTCTAAGTAAAATTTGTGTTGTTCTTAATAAGTCATTAGCAATACCACTTCTTTCCATCATGGTTCCCATAAAAACAAAGCTTGGTATGGCAACTAATATTAGGTTTTCTGCAGAAAACCCCCACATTCGAGGAACAAAGTTAAAAAATTCTGCAATTTTGAAAACGCCAAATAGATAACCTATAAATCCGTAAGTTATAGCGACACCACCAAGTATGAAACCAACAGGATATCCAATAAATAAAAGTACACCCATTGTAAGGAACATAAAAATTGGGAGATATTCTATGATAATATCAACAAAATCCATAATTGCACCTATGCTTTCTCTTTTTTAAAATTATAATTTTTATATTCTCCAGTATATCTTTGCCAAGCAACTATCCTTGAAATTCTCCAGCCATATTTAAGCGAGAGAAAAAGTAAACAAACAAAAATAGTCATAGTTAATAAAGGTGATTTTTTTATGATCGCTTCGTAGAAGCAGAATAATACTATAACTGACGGAGCTGAAGAAATTATATAAGATGAAAATAATTCATAATTTCTTATAACACTAAATATCGAATAAATTACTGAAACTGAAGCAAATAACCAGATATAGTAAATCCAATTATTACCTTCAAATATTGATAACATCGCGGCTAACCCAATAATTCCATAAATAGTTCCTACAAACACTCCGTAAGCAGTCAACTCATATTGAGATTGGGCCAAACTTAGTTCCTTAGCTTCAGTTAAGTATGGTGTTTTTTGTTTATCAAAAATATAGCCTGGAACTTTTGAAAACCACATTGTTTATCTCGTAGAAATCTTAGTAAACGATTTTTTTATCTTATTTACTTTTATCATAATCAAGTACCATAAGATCAAGTTTCTTTTTATTATCGCCCCATATCACAGCGATTAATTGTATCATAACTGACATTCCACCCAAGAATAAAAAGAAATATCCAATAGGCAAAAATGTTTTTATGATCCACCTATTACTTAAACCAACTAATGATGCGGATACTTCCTTAATAATGTATGAATCTACCATATATATCCAAGAAAAATATACACAAATAAGTGTGAATGGTAGCATAAAGAATATGTTTCCATAAAATTCAACTTTCGCTTTTGATTGAAAGTTAAAATTTTCTCTTAGAAAATCAACTCTTACATGCCTATTGTGAGTGTATCCATAACCCAAAACCAAACAAAAAACTACAGTGTGAAGGTGCCATTCCATTTCTTGCATTAGAGTAGATTCAAAGAAAGAGCCAAAATTAGCTACCATCCAAATTTGTATCCAAACTAATTTTCTAGCAACCACATCCCACATTGTAATTATTACTAAAGGTACTAATAGCCATGTACTAGCTCGGCCAACTCTATTTACAATCTCACGAAGTTTTTCGCTAACTGAAATTAGACCTTCCATATTTTGCTCGGTAAGTGCCATTATTCCCCCCAGAAAAGTAGAACTATAGTAATTTTAATTAACTTATTAAATACAAAATTACAATTTATTTATCAAAAAAAAAGTACACTTGTTATATGAAATAACAAGTGTACTCAAAATTAAGTAGAATTATTAATACTTTTTAGCTTTTAGATAAGCTCTTGATGACCAAATGCTATAATCCTCTCTGAACTTGTTGTAGCTAGCAGTAATTTCTTTGAAAAGAGGGTCAGAAGCTGATTTCTCTTCAACAACAGCGTCCCAAGCTTTCTTGAACTTAGAAATTTCTGAATCAGGCCATGTTACGAATGTAACTCCTTTTTTCTCTAGCTCTGCCATAGCAGGAACTTGCTTAGCATCAGATCTAACTAAAGCCCACCACATTGTGTCACGACATGCTGTGTTAATAACTGCTTGTTGTGTCTTAGTAAGACCACCCCATCCTTTAGTGCTCATAAGTAGCTCACCAATAGATGTTTGCTGATGCCAACCTGGGAAATAGTTAAACTTTGCTAACTGATAGAAACCATAACTTAAGTCGTGTGTAGGCATAGAAAATTCTGTTGCATCAATAACACCTTTTTCTAGAGCTGGATAAATATCTCCACCTGCAAGTAACTGTGTTGACACACCTAATTTACTCATAACCATAGCACCAAGACCGAAGAAACGCATTTTCATACCTTTCAACTCTTCAACATTGTTGATTTTCTTTCTAAACCAACCTGATGTCTCTGGAGCGTGAGTTAGGCAATTAAGAGCTTTTAGGCCATACTCGCCATAAATTCTATCTTTTAACTGCTGACCTCCGCCATATTCCATCCACCCATGGTACTCACTAGCACCTGGACCAAAAGGAACAGCTGTGAAGTAAGAAACTGCAGGGATTTTACCAGCATGATATCCAGGTGTTGTATAACCTGCATCTACTGATCCATTTTTAACAGCATCCCAAACTTCTAATGAAGGCACAAGAGCATTTGGCTCGTGAAATCTCAACTGGACGTCACCACCTGAAATTGACTTAACTTTGTTAGAAAAATAAACAGCAGCTTCACCGTTAATTGCAACCTGGCTACCCCAAGTACTTTGCATTTTCCAACGTAGCTTGTCAGCATTTGCTGAAACAGCTACTAAACTAGTTGCAGCTAAAGCTACAGCGCCTACAAATAGGCTTGATTTGAATTTCATGAAATTCCTCCCTAGTATTGTAAATAGACTTTAATGAAATGATTTATTCAATTCAAAAGCCAAATTAAAAGAAACATTTGTTTCTCAACTGATTCGTATTTTTCTTAATTATTTCAATAAAGGCAAGAAAAAACTTATAAAATTTCAATTATTTTTTTTTTGCTTGACACATTTTGTTTTTATTTTGTCTAACATATGAACAAATATAACAATCATATAAATTTTGATTAGATTTTATACAGATATATTCAAGAAAAAATATTTTTTTAACTTATATAAAACTAAAAAAATATTCTTGCAAGCCATTGATAGTATTAATTTTTTTATAGAAAAATTTTTAATCACAATTTTATTTTTTGTCTAATCATCAAAATGACCTGATGATGCAAAATAACCACCATGTGTTGTAACTAAAGGATCACTAGAATCAATAAATCCATCTTTTTTTTCAATTAAACTTCTGAATTCTTCTGCGTTATCTTTTGGCTTATAACCAATGTGTTTGGCATACTTGTTATCAATTAGCACCGAATCGTTATTTGAGACACCAAAAATGATGGAATGTTGTACGTTGGAACTATTTATACTAGCAAGAATAAGACTTCTTAAATCATCATAACTAAGCCATGTAGATAAAATTCTATGATCTTTAGGTTCAGCCAAACATGAATAAATTCTGACTGAAACAGTTTCTATTTTATATTTATCCCAATAATATTGAGCCAAAGATTCTCCAAAAACTTTTGACAGTCCGTAATTACTATCAGGTCGAGGTGTTACTTTACTATCAATAACTTCTGACCTTGGATAAAAACCTACAGTATGAACTGAACTTGCCCATATCACCCTTTTGACATTATTTTTTCTGCAACCTTCATATAAATTATACATACCAATTATATTAGAGTTCAAAACGTTGTTCCATGAACCCTCTATACTTTGTCCACCCATATGAACTACACAATCTATATTTTTTGTTAAATGTATCATTGCTTCTGCAGACGAGAGATCTGCTAGATTTACTTCTTCATTTTCAAACTTTTTTTGTAATTTTTCTTTATCTGATATTTTTAAAAGATTACAATTTTGTGATAATGTTTTTCTTAACTGTTTTCCTAAAGCACCAGCTGCTCCAGTTAATAAAATATTATTATATTTGAATTTTGACATTTCTTACTCCCTAACTTCTTTGGCTTTTTATATATTCTCTCCAAAAAGTAAATAAACCTGCTACAATCACGATTAATGATCCAATAACTATTTCACTTTCCAACTTTTCGTTAAATATTAATACACCAATCATAGAAACAAAAACTAACTGAAGATAAGTAAAGGGTTGCAATATTGAAGCTTCACTGTGTTTAAAAGCATTTATCATCAAAAAATGTCCCCCTGCTCCAAGGACACAAACTAATAAAAGCCAAAACCAATGTGCATTATCTACAGGCGAATAAAAGAAAGGACCTACAGAACCTAATATTATAAATCCTGAAATACCCGTGTAAAAAAGACTGGTTTCAGGACTATCTTCACTAGACACATATCTAGTTAAAATTTGATAGATAGCAAAAGCAATAGCACATCCCAGAGCTATTAGAGATAAAGGATCAAAAACTTTGGTACCAGGTCGAAGCATAATTAAAATACCTAAGAAACCAATTAATATTGCGCTCCACCTTCTCCAACCTACCTTTTCACCTAAAAAAAACACTGACAAAGCTGCAACTATTAGAGGACCACTTGCAAAAATGGCATGTGTCTCAATAAGTCCTATTTTTAAAAAAAGATAATGAGCAAAACACATCTCTAAAGCAAGAATTGTTCCCCTTAGTATTTGAATGAGCTTAAATTTGCTTTTTGAAACAAGAATAACACTTTTATTTCCTGTACTGTTAATTGATATTACAAATAGAAATAGGAAGAAATATCGAAACATATTAATTGCTATTACATTATAGTATTCTGCTAGATATCTTGTAACACCGTCCATTACAGACAAACATGATACAGCAGCTATTATAAATAATATACCCTTAGCATTTGAAGAAATATTTATAGGCATAATTTATTTTTTCTTTCTTACTAAGTCTCAATAAAAATCGATTGTCCTCTTGATCCCATCTTCAAGAGAAGTATACTTAAATTTTTTAAATATATTAGTAGGCTCATTTCCTCGTATTTCGTCTACCACACCTAATGTATTGCCTTTGATTCCTATATTCGCCAGCGGTAAGTTTTTTTTAATCAAATTTATGAAATTGCTAACATCAGCCGTTATTCCATTTATATTAAAAATTAATGCGCCTGAAAGAATTTGAGATATTGACATTTCAACTAAATCCCCAACGTCTTGAACATAAACAAAACCTGCCTTGCCTGAAAAATTTATAGTATAACTATTTCCTTGTTTTGCCGCCTTACAGGCTAAAGTCACCCCAGCAGTTCCGCCAACTTCTCTTCCTGGCCCATAAATTACATACGGTCTAATTCCAACACTTGAAATACCAACTTCATTAAAATATGCCCTTGCCACGCCCTCTATCGCCAACTTATATGCGCCGTAATGAGTTTCTGGAAATGGGTAATAATTATCTTTTTGACCAAAAACAGCTGCACTGCTCGCATAAACTAGAAACTTAATATTATTTTTTTTCAAAGCTTCAAAAACATTAATTGAGCCAAGGACATTTACTTTAGCACCTAAAATAGGATTTGTACTGCAATCTGGTGTCATTAACCCAACCAAATTTATTACATGGTCCATATTGTTTGTTGCTTCTTGGACCTGATCATAATTTGTTATATCACCCTGTATAAATTTAATTTTATTTATATCCTCACCTATAATATAACTAAGCAATTCTTTTTGTATTTTTAAGTCAAAAACTGAAACGCTATAACCCTTTTTTAAAAAGGCTCTTACTATCCAACTTCCTAAAAATCCACATCCTCCAAAAATGATAATTTTTCCCATTTAAACTACCTTTTTAAATACCATAGAGTTAGCAGCTTTTCCTATTTCTTTAATACATTCTGCAGCTTTAGGAAAATGTACAGAATTAGACAAAAAACCATGTATCTGACCGGGATATAATTTATAAGTCACTTTATTACCAAAGCTTTTTAATCTATTTGTGTAAGCTATTCCTTCATCCAGCAAAGGATCTAACCCAGCCGCAAATATAAATGTTTCAGGTAAATTATATAGATCCTTGGCAAAAAGCGGTGAAGCTTCCCAGTTAACTGCATCATTACTTGAATTAAGATAATGTTTAACGAAATAGTCCATAGTATCAAAAGTTAAAGTCATACCTTTTAGAAAAATATCCATTGATCTCATTGTTAACGTTAGATCTACACAAGGATATACCAATATCTGGCCTCTTATCGGAATTACCTTTTCGTCCCTTGAGTTAATAGCCAAAACAGTTGCCAAATTACCACCAGCGCTATCTCCACATACGAAGATATTTTCAAGATCAATAAAAAAGTCTTTTTCAAAATTTACAAGGCTATTTAGAACATCCTTAACCTCTTCTACTGCATAGGGGAACTTATGTTCTGGAGACAAACTATAATCTACAGCCACAATAATCATTTGAGATTCTAAGCAAATTGATCTGCAGGTAAAGTCATGAGTATCCAAATCCCCCATGACGAAACCACCACCATGAAAAAAAACTATGATTGGAATTTTAGTTTTTTTATTAAAATTATTTGGAAAATAAAATCTTAATTTAACATCTTTGTTAAATCGATTTTTTATTTTTAAGTTTTCTAAATTAATAATTTTTGGAGGTGTTAAATTATCTTCCCTTAACTGTCTCAAACGTTCAGATCTTAATTCTACAGGATCTAATAAGTGATGTAATTTTGAATTACTTTTAATACGATTTTTTAAAAAAATATCAGTTTCTTTATCAATTATCATTGATCTATGTATTCCCATAATAATTTATTTTGTTCTTTTAGCTTTATATTTTTAATAAAGTTTATTTATAATAAAAAATCTAGTGAATTTTTTTAGGAGAAAACCATGACAGCATTAAAAGGAATTATTGCACCTTTTACAACTCCATTTAAGGCTAATGGAGAAATTGATTTTACTTTGATAAAGCCACAAGTGGATTGGTTAATTGAAAATGGTGTTCATGGTTTAGCTGCTGGAGGTAGCACAGGTGAAGGTCATGCTCTAAGTAGAGATGAGTATTTGGCCCTAATGACAGAAACAGCTTCATCTATAAATGGCAGGGTCCCATTGGTTGCTGGTATTATTGCTAATTCGACATCTGAAGTAATTGAAAGAGGTAAGTCAGTAAAGTCTCTTAACGTTGCAGCCCTTCAAATAACACCACCAAGTTATTTATTTAGGCCTGATGATAGTGCAATGGTAAAACATTTTAATGAGATACACGATGAATGCCAGATACCAATATTAATTTATAATGTTGTACCTTGGTGCTATTTATCACCTGATTTACTATTAAGAATTATGAATGATGTTCCAGGAGTTTTAGGTGTAAAGCAAAGTGCTGGTGATATGAAACTTTTTGCTGACCTCATTAGAAGAGCAAAGCCTAAAAATATGATTTTTAGTGCTGTTGATGCACTTCTTTACTTATCATACAAATTGGGAGCGCCGGGATCAATTGCAGCAATTTTAACTGCTGCCCCAGGTCCTTCTGTTAAATTATGGAATGCTGTTATTGACCAAGATTGGGAAACTGCAAAGGATCTTCATGAAAAACTAATGCCTTTATGGGATGCAATTGGCTTAGATAATATGCCATCTCTGTGTAAATATGCACAAAGTTTACAAGGTCTTGAAAGTGGTTTTGCCAGAAGACCAACCTCTCCTGCAACCGACAATCAGAAAGAAAAAGTGAAGGAAGCCCTAATTAATCTAAACCTTATAAAATAAGATTAAGAGGATTAAAATGAACCTTAATTATCCAAAGCCAACAAAATCAATAGAAGTTGCAAAAATTGACTTAAAAAAATGGGGTTATTGTTTACTTAAAAACGCTATTCCTCCAGATCTAAATAATAGTGCTATGGAAAGATTAATTGAACAGGCTAATGCAGAAAAAGAATTAAATCTTGCTTACGAGGATGGCAGTGAAAAAAAGAAATGGGGTGAATTCAATAAAAATGCTGATGCCCCTGGGGTCAATCAACGAGTATGGATGTTGCCTAATAAGGGCAAAGTGTTTTTAGATATTTTAGCAAAACACAACTATGTAGATTGTGTGACAGAAATTGTTGGTGATGAATTCCTAGTTTCAAGCTTTGGAGCAAATATTGCTAAGCCAGGAGGCGTTGTGATGGATCTTCATACTGATCAATGGTGGTTTCCAGACCCAGTTAATAGAAATGATGATTTTTTGCCTCCAGGATCTATTAAAAGAAATAAATTTAATATCAAAATCAATGAAAATATTAATAACAATAACGAACTTATTTCAAGGCCAGCTGTAACTAATGTTTTAATAATGCTAAATGGAATGAGTAAAGAGAATGGGGGCACACGTATTGTCCCGGGATCTCATTTATTTGGACGTCATCCAGATAAAGTTTTAGATAAAGATATAGAAGTTATATCTGCTGAAGGCCCCCCCGGTTGTGCTATTATTACTGATGGTAGGGTATGGCACGGAACAGGCGCAAATATTACAAAGCATAATAGGCTTGCGTTATTAATAACTTTTTGTGGTCCACAATTTAGACCTCAAGAAAATTTTACCTTAGGTATAAAAAAAGATGTTTTTTCAAATTTAAATGACTATCAAAAAGAATTACTAGGGTTTAAAGTTTGGAATGGATATGGAAGAATTGGAAATCCTACTGATACATTTCTTGATATTGAAAATCATGAAATTGGTGAATTAAAAATTTAAACTATTGCCTAAACTTTATTTAAGTATCATAAAATCCATCTAACGATTGGATTGGTACCTTATGAATTTTATAATTGAAAATGCTAGATGGTTGTTAGCAACAGCTCTTCTGTATTTTAGTTCCTGTTTTGGACAAACTTTTTTTATTTCATTATTCGCTGGTGAAATTAGACAAGCGTTTGATTTATCTCATGGCGATTGGGGCGCTATCTACTCTGGGGGAACATTAGTTTCTGCAATGGCTATGTTAATTTTTGGTGGTTACATTGATAAATATAAAATTACATCAAATATAAAAATTGTAATAATTTGCCTAAGCCTTCTTTGCTTAAGCATGACTTTTATTGAGATTGTTTGGCTTCTTCCATTAATAATTTTTGGTCTCAGGTTTTTTGGTCAAGGAATGTTAATACATATACCTGCTGTAGCTATAGGTAAATGGTTTGGAAAAAACAAAGGTAAAGCTCTGTCTTTATCAATAATGGGATTTTCAATTGGGGAAGCAATTTTCCCAGTAATATTTGTAAGTTTGTTCACAATTATAGGCTGGAGAAATAGTTGGATTGTTGGAATGATTATTTTATTATTATTATTACCTATAATATTGAAATTATTGTCTAATGAAAGAATTCCTAACAGTAAACATGAAAACATTTCTAATCAATTAGGTATGCAGAATAAGCATTGGACTAGAAAAGAGGCTCTTAATCATTGGGTGTTTTGGGCTGTGATAGTGCCTTTTTTAATTCCTCCAATTTTTTCTACTGCCTTCTTTTTTAATATGGTTCACTTAACAGAAATTAAAGATTGGTCTTTAATTTCTTTTACTGCCCTATTCCCATTCTATACTTCAATGTCCATTTTCACTACCTTATGCTCTGGTTGGATACTAGACAAATTTGGTGTTGACAAAATTCTACCATTCTACTTACTACCAATGTCTTTAGGATTGTTAATATTTTCTTTTGGTAACACATATCTTCATGCAATGATTGGACTTGCCTTTATAGGAATGACCCAAGGACTAGCAATGACAATCGGAGGAACTTTTTGGCCTAATTACTACGGAACAAAAAATTTGGGATCTGTTAGATCCTTATCAACATCAACAATGGTGTTTGGGACTTCATTGGGTCCAGCAATTGTAGGTATGTTATTAGATTTTGGACATAATTATAATTCTATTTTATTAGGAATGTGTATATTAGCTATGTTTTCAAGCATTTCATTGGCTATTACCATGAAGCATGCACCGAAACTATTATCTAAAAATATCAAGAAGGGAGCTTAACATGTTGAACATTTATCTTTCAGGAGAAATTCACACTGATTGGCGTGAAGAAATAATCAATTTATGCAAAAATGAAAATTTAAATATTTCTTTTTCCTTTCCAATTACAAATCATGAAGCGTCTGATAATTGTGGGGTCGAAATATTAGGACAAGAAGAAAAAAATTTCTGGAAAGACAGTAAAGGTGCTAATATTAACTCTATAAAAACAAGAAAAGCAATTAAAGATGCTGATATTGTTGTTGTTAAATTTGGAGAAAAATATAAACAGTGGAATGCTGCTTTTGATGCTGGTTTTGCTGCAGCTTTAAACAAATCTATAATTGTAATCCATAATGATGAACATCAACATGCACTGAAAGAAGTAGATGCAGCAGCATCTGCTGTTACAAAAGATCAATATCAAGTTGTTAGAATCTTAAAATATATTCTAGAAGGGTCTCTAAATTAAACTAAGATAGAGAATTTTAATGTTTCATATAATTTTATATAATCCAGAAATACCCCCTAATACAGGTAATATTATGAGGTTAGCAGCTAATACTGGCACACAATTACATTTAATTAGACCATTAGGTTTTAATCTAAGTAATAATTCACTTAAAAGAGCCGGCCTAGATTATAAAAAAGATGCCGATTTTTTTTTACATGATAGTTTTGATTTATGTTTAAATTCAATAAAGTTTAATGAAATTTTTGCATTCACCAAATTTGCAAAAAAAACTTTTACTAAAATAAAATTTAAAAGAAATGATTGCTTCTTATTTGGAAATGAAACCAGCGGATTACCTAATAATATCTTAGATAAAATAAAAGTTAAAAATAAGCTTAGGATACCCATGATTGTGAATAGTAGAAGTCTTAATCTAAGTAACTCCGTGGCAATAACAGTTTATGAAGGACTAAGACAAAATAAGTTTGAAAATTTAGTTTAAAATTTAATTTAAGGTTCAATTTAAATATGGGTATTTATGAATGGTTGTTTATTGCACTTATTTGTGCGGGAGGTGCAATAACACCTGGACCAAGTGTTTTAGTAATTATTTACATAAATAATACTAAAGGCTTTTTGTCAGGAATCATTGCTTCATTAGCACATGGGCTTGGTATATTTTTCTATGCCTTGATCTCTATTTACACTTTAAGTTTAATTGATAAAAATTTACCCTTTATAATACCATTTATTCAATTGATGGGTGCACTATTTCTTATATTTTTCGGTTATGAAATGGTGTTTTTTAAAACAAATGAAAGAAACATAAACAAAAATTTCATAATCCCAATAAAAGTTACAGATAGCTTTTTTTTGGGACTTACAACATCTTTAATAAACCCAAAAATTCTAATTTTTTTTACATCTGTTTTTAGTCAGTTTATAAACAATGACTTAAATGATTATAAAAAAGTTGGAATTGGATTATTAGCAGGAATAATTGACACAGTCTGGTATATTTTAGTGTCCTATTCTGTAAATCTTCCAGAATTAAAAAAACACATTATCTTTAATCAAAAAATAATTTTTTTATTTTTTGGAATAATTTTAATTATTTTTTCTATTTATTTAGTTAGTATGTCAATTGAGTATTTTATTTGATAATTTATTAGAACCATTATCTGAAGTAATTTTTAAAACATCAAAATTTTGATTATTTTCTATTTTCATCCAATCAATAGTACTTAATTGATCACATTTTGAACAATGTAATTCCCAATTATGATTTTTATGACCACAGGAATAACAAAAATAATTATATCCTTCTTTAGCGCTTGCAGCTTTCTCAAGATAAGTCTTAACTACTTCAGGATTATTTTGAGATCCAGCTATATCAGCTAGTGCTTGATAAGCTTTAGTTGTAAGTTTATCCTCAGGAATATCTTTTAATAGTTTTTCAGCCTCTCCCCAAATTTCCTCTGAAATAGCGTAACATGCCAATTCTATTTTAATATCATTTTTAATTTCTTGAGAAGATTTTTTAGTCAAAAGGTTAATAGCTTTTGAAACACGAGATCCTGAAGTTTTTAAATTCCATTTTTTTGATAATTCTTCTAAAACATTAGGATTAGCGGTTAATAAAAAAGTTTTTTCTAATTGGGCAATTGATTTATTTTTTGAATTAATACCTTTAAGCAACTCTGACAACTTCATAGAAGCTTCAATATGACTTGGTTTTTGCTTAAAGGCTTCTTTTAAATGATTGGTGGCAAGACCACTTTTTTCATCTTCCAAGTAATCTAGTGCCTTCAAATAATTTAAATCTGCAGATATATTTTTATATATATTATCTTTTATATAATTCAGTTTTTTTAATTTATTGAGATATACCAGAGAATTAGAAATGTCTTTCAGCTTTGCATACGAAAATAACAAGACTTCTAAGATTTGTTTTGACTTAGGTTCAAATTTAAGAGCCTTTAGACCCTCATTAATAATTTCATCTAAATCTTTTTTATCAAATATTGCTTGTCTCATGAGTGCTAAATGACCAACAAATGCTGTAGATGGTTCATCAGTAAGCTGTTTAAAATAATTTTTTGATAATTCTTCATTTTCATTAGAATTTTTATTTAATTTGTTAAAGACATTAATGTGTGTATTTAATAATTTACCTAAATTTTTATCCTTAGTATTCCTTGATACTAAAGCAGCTTCTTTTGCTGCAGTTTCTAATTCTCCATGACTTGCTAATAAAAATGCCTTTACTAATTTTTGTTCGACTTTTTTATTATTGCTAGCTTCAAATCGTCTAAATGTCGCTTTTGGCAAATTCAAAAAAGCTAGCCAAATCCTGTCAATAAAGATTAAAATTACAGAAAATAGAATTATAATTAGAATAAACCTGTCAGTAGGAATTTGAATTCCCCACTCCATCCAATTTATAAATGTCACACCTGGACGCTCAGAAAAAAACTCTGATAAATACCATATGATGGAGATAAATATAATTAGTTTTAAGATTTTAAAAATCACTTATTCACTCTTTTTTTAATTTTGATTTAATGCTCTTTCAAACCTATTTATTGAGTCTTTTATAGTTTCTTTCCAATTCTCAGGAAGTGTCTTTATGATAGACAAAAAATTATTAAAATTTTTGTTTTCAAGTTCTTTTTCTGCCATTGTAATTAATCCTCTAGGGGTGGTGTTGTCCGAAAACCTTCTAAGTTTTAAAAAACCTGCAAAATAATTTTTTAATCTATTCAAATAGGTTTGTTCACTTAGAATTTCATTGTAATTAGAAGATGAACCAAAGTCTTTTTTTGAGAGAAGTTTTTCTATAATTATTTCACCTTCTTTTATAAGTTCTTTTTGATATTTTTCTATATTTTGTAAAAACTTTCTGGATTTATAAGAGCTTTTTACTTGGACGGCATTATCATTTTGTTCAATTTTTTTATTTGCTGTTTCATTTTTGTTTTCTAAAATTTTAATTTTATTTGAGATTTTATCTAGCTCTTCTTTTATCAATAACAAAGAATTACCTTGATTTTTAATCTCAAGGTTTATTGTCTCGCTAGTATTAAAATCTAAAGTATTAAGCTTATTTTTAAGTAATTTGATTTCTGTGTTAATTTCATTAATTTTTGTATTTTCTTTATCTTTTAAAGTCTCAATCTCGTTATTTAGTTCAATGATTTTATTTGACTGTTGTTCAATATAATTTGGCAAATAATATAATGTTAACCAAATTAAAATTATAATAAATGAAAAGACGGCTATAAATGGAATTAAAAAAATAGGATTTTTTAAAATAATTGTTTTTTGTGTTTCATTTACTGGCTCCATGTCGATGATTGTTTCTTTATCACTCTTAGCTTTATGAGTTTTGGCTTTTATCATCTTTATGTCCCTGTTTTACTAAGGTAATTTGATTATATTATCTAAAAATTCTTTAGTAAAATTTTTCTTGATAATTTTTATATTTCTCCAACCTATACTCTCTGCTTTTTTAGCAACATTTTCACTATTAACATATAAAGTTGCTTTATTTTTTACAATGTTGAATAAATTGTAATTTTCTAAAATTTGTTTTGCAATTGATACATTTCTTGATGAAAATATTACTAAATTTAAGATTTCATATTCAATTAAATCCGTTTGTAAAGACTTTGATAATTCTAAAATTGGGTAGGTACTATAACCTTCGATAATTTCTATTTTTCTGTTGTTAGTTGATAAATTTTTTTCAAATTCAGCACTTCTATTTTTAGCAGCAATCCACAAACCATAATCTTCTTTTTTAGTTTTTGTAACAATTAAGTTATGTAAAGATTGAGAATTATTATTTGCTTGAACAATATTAGTATAAGATGATTTTTTCAATTGATATGTGGTTTCAAATCCTACAGAAAAAATTCTTATATCTTTAGTGAGGTTGCCTGGTGTGTTTAAAATTATCTCATCAAGAGTTTTTAATGCTTTGGGACTTGTTATAATGATATAATTAAAATCAATTTTAGAAATATTTAAACTTTTAAAATCTGCATATTTTAATGTTGTTATGGGAAAAGGTTTTGAAAAAAAACCATTATCATTTAGATATTGTGAATTCCTTTCAGCATCTTTTTTCTCTCGAAGGACAAAAGTTATTTTTTTTGATTTTTTAATCCATAAACTCCTTGTTTAATCAAGTTATTTAAATAAAAAGTCACCATTAATTTTAGCTTTAATTTTATTCCCTAACTCTTTACCTAACTTAATTGCGTCTTTATTCGATCCTTTGATTTTAGATCTAATTACCTTCGTACCATCTAAAGTTGCAATTGCTCCATACAATATCAATTCTTTAGTATCAGTAAAATGTGCGCTTGCTGAAATTGGAGATCTACAAGAACCGTCTAAAGTTTTTAATAGACTTCTTTCAGCTAAAGTTTCAAAAAAAGCCCTTTCATCGTTAATTTTATTTAAGAGCATCTTTAATTGTTTTTGATATTCATTATTGTGATTTGTAGTAGATTGAATCGCAATTACCCCTTGAGAAGATGCTGGAGGAATAATTTCATTTGGAATTATATTACCAACGTTAATATTTAACCTATCCAAACCTGCTTTGGCTAATATAATTGCATCATATAATCCAGAGTTTAGCTTTTCAATTCGAGTTCCAACATTACCTCTCAGAATTTTTATGTTTAAATCAGGCCTATAATATTTAGCAAAAGCAGCTCTTCTTACAGAACTTGTTCCTACAATTGCTTTATCTGGCAAATCATCGAATGAATCATAATTTCCTAACAAGACATCACTTCTATCACCTCTTGGAAGAACAGCTGAGATTTCAGTATTTTTTGTAATATCTGTTTCTATGTCTTTCATTGAGTGAACAGCAATATCTGCAAATCCATTTAAAATAAAATATTCTAATTCCTTAATAAAAAGACCTTTACCTCCAATGTCAGATAAAGATTTATTTAAAATTTTGTCCCCTGATGTAGTAACTTTAACAGTTTCAGTTTCAACATCTTCTCCAAGATAACTCTTAACAATATCTACTTGTCGTAAAGCGAGTTCAGATTTTCGAGTGGCAATTCTTATTTTAAGTGTCATTTTAATTTATTAATTTTTTACATCATCAAGTTATTTATTAATTCTTGAATATTTCTTTACACTTATAGTAAATCGTAAAACATACAATATTATTTTATATTGCATTACTTAGTTTTCAATTTAATTTATAATAAAATTTTAATTTACTAAGGAATTTTATGTGTGGGTTTAATGATATAAAGATACTTGGTATTGAAACAAGTTGTGATGATACAGCAATTAGCGTGGTTACTTCAAAAAAAAATATCTTGTCCAATGTTGTAATCAATCAAAACTCAAATTTGAATAATTTTGGTGGCGTTGTACCTGAAATAGCAGCTAGAGACCATTTATCTAACCTAGATCATGCAGTTAATAGAGCATTAGAAGAACCGAAGCTAAATTTAAAAGACATTGACTTAATTGCAGCTACGGGCGGACCAGGATTAATTGGTGGCGTAATTGTAGGTACTGTGTTTGCTAAATCTTTAGCTATGTCTCTTGAGAAACCTTACGTTGCTGTAAATCATTTAGAAGGACATGCATTAACTGCTCGTTTAACAAATGATATTGAATATCCTTATCTTCTGCTTTTAGTTTCTGGAGGTCATACTCAAATAATAGCTGTAATAGAATATGGTAAATATACCAGAATAAGTTCAACTTTAGACGATGCAGCGGGAGAAACTTTTGATAAAGCTGCAAAAATACTTGGAATTGGTTTTCCAGGTGGACCCATGATAGAAAAAATGTCTAAAGATGGTGATCCAACGAGTTTTTATTTACCAAGACCTATGCATAAATCTAAAAATCCAAATTTCTCTTTTTCAGGACTCAAAACAGCTTTTAATCAGATAGCAATGAAAAACAAATTAAACAAGAAAATAATAAGTGATTTATCAGCAAGCATTCAAAAATCTATAACAGATTGTTTAATTGATAGAACTAGATTAGGAATTGCAAAATTTCAGAAAATTCTAGGTAACATGTCTAAAATTCAACTTGTAGTTGCAGGTGGAGTTGCTTCAAATTTATATATAAGAGAAGAATTAAAAAAACTATGTTTAGAAACAGATAGTACTTTTTTTGCGCCTCCATTAAATTTATGCACAGATAATGGCGCAATGATAGCATGGGCAGGCTACGAAAAATATAAAAATGAAGGTGAAAGTAATTTAAATTTTAAACCAAGACCAAGATGGCCATTAGATCCCAATGCACATTTAATAAACCCTATACATCAAAATATTGGGAAAAGTGGAGCAAAAGCATAAATGTCAATTTATTCAAATATATGTTTTTATGGAGGTGGTGCATGGGGGCAAGCATTAGCAATTACGCTTTCCACGCTAAATCATAACTCTACTCTATTAGTCTCTGATAAGACACGAGAAACACAAATAAATAATAGTAAATCTCAAAGATTCCCGAGTTTAAAATTAAGTCCTTTAATAAAAGCAACCACAAATAAAGAAAAAGCCATAAAAAGTAGTGATTTAATTTTTATTACAACAGAAAGCAAAAGAGTTTTAAAGGCTATAGAAGAAATCTCCTCTTTTTCTAAAAACAAAATTAATGTAATTATTACTTCAAAAGGTTTTGCAACAAAAAAGGGTGAAACTTTCAATGAAATTGTAGAAAATAAATTTCATAATATATTACTTTCTATACTAACTGGACCCACTTTTGCCGATGAAATTGCTAATAACAAGCCTGCTGCTGCAATAGTAGCCAACAAACAGATTGATATAGCCACTTCTATTTGTGAACTATTTCACAATTCGAATTTAAGACTTTATCCTAGCAATGATCCAAGGGGGGCATCTATTGCAGGTGCAATAAAAAATATAATTGCCATTGGTGCTGGTATTGTTGAAGGTTTAGAATTAGGTGATAACGCTAAAGCAGCACTTATTACTAGAGGTATTTCAGAAACATGCGAGTTAATTAAAAAAGCAGGTGGAGATCATGCAACAGCCTTTGGTCTTGCTGGAATTGGAGATATGAGCTTAACGTGTAGTGGCCCACATTCTAGAAATATGGCGTACGGTATTGACATAATTAAAAATAATTATCGGCGCCCCACACGTCTAGTAGAAGGTTTAAACGCTCTAGATGCTGCCATTTCGCTGTCTAAATACCTTAGTGTTGAGCTACCAATCGTAGAAGCAATTTATAAAATTATAAACAAAAAAGCAGATATCAAAGACATTATAAAAAACTTACTTGGGAGACCAATTAAGAATGAATTTTCATAAATCTAGTCTCTAAATTAATATAATATACAATTTTTCAAGAATTATTTTCTTGTTTTTTTTCTCTATATATAAAATATAAATTTCTAGCGTATATAAATACACCAACTGACTGTCCGGCAATTATAACTGGATCTTGTCTCCAAATTGCATAAGTTAATAAAACCAGTCCACCTGAAATTGAAAAATACCAAAAAGCTAGAGGAATAACCGACTTACGAGCATTTTCACTGCTTATCCATTGAATGATAAAACGTGTTGCGAATAATGCCTGCCCTCCAAAACCAATAGTAATCATAATTGCTTCAGGATGATTTAATAAATAAGGCTCCATAAATGGTAAAATGACAATTATTAACTCATTTAAAAAAATTGCACCTTTTTCTATCTGGTTTGATAAAAATGATATAAAATGCATTACAAATTCCTAATTATTTTAAAATCTCCTTAAATGAAGTATTTTTTGGCATTCTATTTCTTAGCCAGATTACGCCTAGCACATCAAAAAGGCCAACCAAGAATCTTCCAAAATTAGTATAATTTGAAGTCCCTACTACTCTTTTTCTATGTTTAACATTAAATTTTAAAACCTTGGCACCTTCACGTAAAGCTAAAGCTGATAAAAATCTATGCATATGGTCAAAATAAGGAAGCCTTAAAAATAACTCTTTATGAAATACTTTTATACCACAACCTGAATCTGGGTGAGAATCCTTTAGCAAAATAAACCTACAATATTTTGCAAAAGATGATGCCCATAACCTAGTAATACTATCTTTACGATTTACTCTAACTCCTCCTACTAATATTAACTCATCTTTACAGCTCTTGAGTGTATCAATCATTTTAGGAAGATCTGATGGATCATTTTGACCGTCTCCATCCAAAGTTGCTATTATTGTTGAATTTGATGCTTGAATACCAGTTCTTAGAGCTGCAGATTGACCTTGTCTGTTTTCATGACTAATAACCCTTAACTTTTTGTTATTTTTCAAATTATTTTTTAGTTCTAATTCAGTATCATCGTCTGATCCATCATTCACGTATATTATTTCATAATTAAACTTTTTTAAAGACTGACGAATTTCACTTATTAGGAAACTAATATTTCCTGCTTCATTTTTAACAGGAATAACTACTGATATTTCGGTTATTTTGGACATGTTTAATATTACAATAATTGAATATATAGAAATCAATAGCTATTTTAATTAATCAGGTCAAACAATTGATTTTGAAAAATGTATATTTCTAAATGTCTTCCTTTAGCTATATTAAAGCCTTTTACTTTAGATATTTCTTTAATTTTTAAATTTAGATCATTTGTTGTTTCTAAGAATTGTTTTAGATCACTTTTTTCTATTAACGCTATATTGTTTTTACCCTCTGCCATAAAAATAGCAACCTCATGAGGATTAGATAATAAAACATTACCATTTAATAAAAAAACAAGACTTGGTTCATGGTAACCTGAAGACGCAACAGCCTCTGCTTTAACTTTTTTTAATTTCTTTATGATTGTTTTACTTGGATATAAATAATCTAGTTTAGGTAAAACAAAATTAAAATTAATAATATTAAAAATTGATCCAAGAGCAATTATAGCCAATAAAATATTATAAAAATTTTTACTAATATCTAGATATATAATTTTGGAATTAAAAATCAGAGTAACTGACAAAATAAAAATCACTATTCCAATTAAGACAATTAATATTGTGAGAAATGTTAAAACAAAATCATTTTCAATATTAAACTTAGAGGAAATATAAAAAATACCCCCACTTAAAATGATTCCTCCAAAGCTAAATAAAACAGAAGAAAAATATATAATTTTTCGAAGTAAAACACTTTTTATTTTTTTAATATTAGACTTGAACTGCAATAGCCCTCCTATTGCAAGAATTGCAATTGCTGGTAAAACTGGGAGTGGATAATGAAAAAGTTTAGTTGGAATGATTTCGATAATTAGCCAAAAGGGTAGAATCCAACATATTAAAAATTTTATAATTATATTAGTTTTATTTTGTAAACTAAATAAAATCAAGCAAGGTAAAAAAGTTGCAATAGGCCATATTGAAATTGATAATGTCAATAAATGAGTTCCTGGTAAGGCACCATGACCTTCTTGACCACTCTTCAATTTACTAAAAAAATCTTCTTGAAAAGCTTTTTGTAAAAACATCCCGTTTGTTGCTTCATCAATTGCAAAAAACCATGGCAGAATTACTAAAGTACATATTAAAAAACCTAAAATGAGTCTTAAAGATTTTATCAGACTTATAGATTTCTGAATTAATGAAAAGGTAATAACCGTAGAAAATAGTATAGCTATTGAAATAGGACCTTTTACCAAAACTCCAAAAGAAAAAGCTAGCCACACTAATACTGGGTAAAGGTATTTTACTTTGAAAGTATTATCTTGATCCAAAATTATTTTAAGTAAAAAATATTGTTGAACACAGATTAAACACAAAAGAGTAGCGTCAGTTTTGGCTAGGTGAGCTTCTCCCATAAATACAATCGATGATGCAAATAATAATGTTACAATAAATGTTTGATAAAGTGGGAAAATCAACCTAGTTATTAAACCAACAAAAACTAATGTTATAATAGAGCTTAATAATGATGGTATTCTATAGGACCCAATATTTTCCTGACCAAATATTTTTCCTGAAAATGCTTGAAGCCAATAAATGCCAATTGGTTTCTTTGCTCTAATTTCGTCTTGAAATTTTATATTTACGTAATCACCACTTTGAATCATTTGACTGCTAGCTTGAGCAAAACGGGCTTCATCCCTATCTATAGGAGGTATTGAGTATTGCCCAGAGAAAAGAGCTAAAATTATTAAAATAATCAATGAACCTAAGATTAAATAATTTAATTTTTTTAATTTTTTAAAAAATTCTGAAAATTCTAAAATATTATTCATTTCTTCAACTTTTTTATTAATTTAGAAATACCATATTTTGAGAGTAATGTTATAATTTTAAATTTTATTACGAGGTAATTGAATAATGGTTTATAATTTTAATGAGATTCTAAATGGATTTTGCGAAAATAGAAAAATCAAATCAATTCCTCTTTATCTTTTTAACGATATAAAAAGTTTAAATTCAACTAAGTTAATATCCGAAAAACAAAAAGAATTTTTGAATACAAGTTTTGCAATAGATACTCAGCATTTTGGATTTTTCCCAAATGAGCAATTTGCTCTTGGCGGAGCAATTGCAATAATTAAAAAATCCCATGAACCAAAAGAAAGCTTAATTGACCAAGCAGCTAAACTAACACAAAAACTTCCAAAGAGAAAATGGAGTGTCCAATTTGTTGACGAATTTGAAACCTTTGACAAGTTAAACTTTATTTTAGGATGGGGGTTAGCATTCTATAATTTCTCCATAAAAAAAATAAACAAAAATTCTTTTGAAAAACAGGCCTTATGCTTATCTCAATGTAGAAAAGAAGTTTCAAAAAATTCATTAGAAAAGTGCTTTGCAGAAATACGAGGTATTTTTCTAGCTAGAGATTTGATCAATTTGCCACCAAATATCCTAACACCTTTTAACTACGAAAAAGTAATTAAAAAATCATTTAAAAAATTTTCACCTAAAATTTTAATATATAAAAACAAACAACTAGAAAAGAATTTCCCCTTAATAGATTTTGTTGGCAGATCTTCAGAAAATAAACCTTTGCTGATTGATCTTCAATGGGCTAAAAATAAAAAAAATAATTACCCTAACATTGTATTGGTTGGTAAGGGAGTTACGTTTGATAGTGGTGGTTTAGATATAAAACCGTCCAATAGTATGTTGTTAATGAAAAAAGATATGGGTGGTAGCGCAGTAGTTCTTGGAATAGCTTATGCATTAATGTCCATAAATTGTCCTATTAATTTAAGAATAATATTACCACTTGCTGAGAACGCAGTCTCTGAAAAATCTATGAGGCCATTAGACATTATTTATTCAAGAAACCAAACACCAGTTGAAATTGGTAATACTGATGCTGAAGGTAGACTACTGCTTGCTGACGCACTTACTTATTGTCAGGAAAGCAAAATACAAATTGATTTTATTTTAGATTTTGCTACTTTAACAGGAGCCGCAAGAGTGGCTTTAGGTACTGAATTACCTGCATTATTTACAAACAATGATAATCTAGGTGAAGATATTATAAATGAGGGTATAAAACAAATTGACCCAATGTGGAGATTACCTTTATTTAACCCTTATAATAAACAACTTGATAAAAATAATAATGCAATAAGTAGTACAGGATCATCAGGAACAGGTGGTGCAATAACTGCAGCATTATTCCTTAACAGATTTATAAATAAAAATACAAATTGGGCACATGTTGATCTAATGGCTTGGAATACTTCATCACGGCCAGGTTTCCCTGTGGGCGGAGAGGCTATGGGATTAAGGAATATTGTGAATATGATTATAAAATATTGTTCAAAAAGTAAAATTTTAAATTAATTCATATAATTAATTGCCGTGTCATAAATATTCTTATCTCTTGCAACTATTACAGAGTACTTGCTGAATAAATCATCCTTAAGATTAATTTTTTTAGATTTCCAGTCAGTTACAATAATATTTTTAGCTTTTAATATAGGTATCAATGGCAAGATATCATATGAAGAAAGACCTTCTTCAACTACTAAATCTAAGCCACCTTTGATTACCAAACAGTAATTATGACAATCTCCTGACCAAATATGATACTTGGATTTTTTTATCAAAATTTCATATTTTTGTTTACCAATTTCAGAAAATAAATGTGGTCCTGTAGAGGCAACTGTTGCTTCAGATATACTCGTGATGGATTTATAATTTTTTTTAAAAGCTATGTTGTTAAATAGACATTTATTTTTATAACCAATCCATCTTTCATTTAAAGCTGGAAAATCCGCCATGCCAATAATTGGTTCACCTTTAAATGCAAGCGATATTAATGTACCCCATAAAGGCCTTCCAATAACATAGCTACGAGTTCCGTCTATTGGATCTATAATCCAGGTATAATCAGAATTATTTGATGTAAATCCCATCTCTTCAGCAAATATGTTATGATTTGGAAATTTGGCTGATATAATCTCTATTAATATTTTTTCAGAATTTATATCATAGTCTGTTACAGGGCTCCCATCATCTTTAACTTGTAGAGTTATATTTGAGTGAAAACCTTCTAAAGTTATAACTTTTGAACGATCAGCCAATAAATTCATAAAATCTGAAATTTCAATAAATTCAGCTTCATTCATAAAAAGGACCTTTTCAAAAGGGATTTTTGTTAATTTGTATTTAATCTATGGCAAGGCTACAGGACTATCGCTCTTTGTTCTTAACCAAGCAATTAGATCAGCTCTATCTTTTGTTTTTGATAAACCTGCATAATTCATTTTAGTGCCTTTATAAAATAGTTTTGGTTTATACAAAAATTTATTAAGCTCTTCGTAAGTCCATTTACCAGATAATGATGCAAGTGTTTTAGAATATGCATAGTCAGCTTTACCTTGTTCTTTGTTAACAATATTATAAAGGTTAGGCCCAACTTTGTTTGCACCTCCAGCCTCAAATCCATGACAAGCAACACATTTTTTAGAAATTTTTTGACCACTATCTATATCTGCACTAGCTAAAAGAGCAAGAATAGGTTCAACCACTATTTCTTTAGTTTCTTTAATTTTTGTTTCAGCTTTTTCTGGAACTTCTATTGGATATGCATTTGAGATTTCAGTATTTGGACTAACTAGTAAATTACCAATCTTTCCAAAGACCATTATCAACAAAACACCTGACAATAGTGCTGCTGCTATTTTATTAAACCTCAATGCATCCATAAATTAATCCACAAATAAATATTTTAATAAGTAATTATTTACATGCAAGAAATGCTTTCTTCAAGTATAAAAGTATAAAAGGTTAATAAATTATTTCCAAGAAATTTTAAATATAATTTAATAAAATTCATGGAGCTTTGAAATTGGAATATACTGATACCATTATTATGATACCTGCTAGAATAGGTTCATCAAGGCTCCCAAATAAACCTCTTCTTAAAATCAACGGTATCCCATTAATAATTCATGTATACAATTGTGCAAAAAATGCAAAATTAAATGTTCCAGTAGTTGTTGCAACTGATGATAATTTGATTTTTAAAACTGTTAGTGAATATGGTGGAACTGCTTTAATGACTTCTCATCTACATGAAAGTGGATCAGATAGGATATTAGAAGCTCTTGAAAAGTTTGATCATGAAAAAAAATATAAAAATATTATTCATCTACAAGGCGACCTACCAAATATTTCAGGAAATTTAATTCAAAAATTAGCTCAAGTAGCTAATGATCCATTAAAGGAAATTACAACAGTAATTGTTAAAGCCTCTCCAGATGAATTTTATGACCCATCAGTTGTTAAAGTAGCAACAACTTTCACAAACAATAATCCAAAAGTGGGTGATGTTGGAAGAGCATTATATTTTAGTAGAGCATGTATTCCAACTGGAAGTGAAAATATTTGGCACCATATTGGGATCTATGCATGGCGAAGAGATATTTTAGAAAAATTTGTAAAACTTAAACCTTCCCCACTTGAAAAGTCAGAGAAACTTGAACAGCTTCGAGCACTTGAATCAGGAATGCAGATACACACAATTATTACTTCGGAACACCCGATTGGAGTTGATACTAAATCAGATTTAAAGAAAGCAGAAAATTATTTTAAAGACTTAATTTAGTTATTCATATAATACATTAAGTCAAACAAAATAGAGATAAAAAATGAACAATAAAAGTAAACTTATAATTGCTTTTCAAGGTATGGCTGGCGCATATTCAAATATGGCATGTGAAGCTTATTTTCCTAACTCTAAAACTCTAGCATGTACTTCATTTGAAGATATGCTTAACTCTACCAAAAATAGAGAATCAGATTACGCAATGGTCCCTGTTGAGAATTCTTTAGCTGGAAGAGTGGCAGATATCCATCATTTAATACCAGAAAGTGGTTTATTTATTGTTGGCGAACATTTTCAAAGAGTGAATCATCAATTACTTGGACTTAAAACTTCTAAACTAGAAGATCTGAAATATATTAAAAGTCATGCACAAGGGCTTGCACAATGTAGAAAATTTATAAAAAAACACAACCTAATACCAATACAGCATATAGATACTGCTGGAGCTGCAGAAGAAGTTTCAAGATTGGAAGATCCTAAAATTGCTGCAATAGCTTCAAATATGGCAGCAAAAATCTATAATCTTAAAATATTAAAAAATAATATTGAAGACGCAGAACATAATACAACTAGATTTCTTATAATGGCTAGAGATCCTCAGACACCATCTGCAAACATACCAATTCCGGTTACAACTATCATTTTTGAGGTTAGATCTGTTCCTGCTGCATTATATAAAGTCTTAGGTGGATTTGCTACTAACGGAATAAATCTTACTAAGCTTGAAAGCTATATTGGTGGTAAGGAGATGAATGCAGCAAGATTTTATGTTGATGCAGAAGGTCATCCAGATACAAAAGCTATGCAAAACGCTCTTGAAGAAATGTATTTCTACAGCGAGCCTAATTCAGTTAAAATTATTGGAACTTACTCTAGAGCTAAGAAAAACTAATTTATAAAATCACAGAAATTCTTGCATATTATTGTTATTTATAACATATATATTTGAGAAGGGTCACACGGACGTAATTCTTGCCAATCCGGTCAGGTCCGAAAGGAAGCAGCCGTAACAATGATAGCGGGTTGTGAGGCCCTTCGTTTTACTGATTATAAACGAGATATCAAATAAATAATATTAATGAACAAAACAATTATAGAGTTTTAGCTCGTAAATATAGACCAAATGATTTTAGTGAATTAATTGGACAAGACACACTAGTCAAAACTTTTAATAACGCTCTTAACAAAGGCAGATTAGCTCACGCATTTCTCTTAACTGGTATAAGAGGTGTTGGGAAAACTACTACAGCAAGAATAATAGCTAAAGCTTTAAATTGTGTTGGTGATGGCAGTAAAAAAGATCCCTCTTTTGAAATTTGTAATAATTGCTCACCGTGCAAATCCATAAATAATGGAAATTATCTTGATGTTATTGAGGTTGACGCCGCTAGTAGAACTGGCGTTGATGGCATAAGAGAAATAATTGACTCTGTTATATATTCACCAAATAATGCAAGATATAAGGTTTACATTATAGATGAAGTTCATATGTTGTCTAACGCAGCATTTAATGCTCTTTTAAAAACCTTAGAAGAACCCCCACAAAATGTTAAATTCATTTTTGCAACAACTGAAATAAAAAAAATACCAGCGACAATAATTTCAAGATGTCAAAAATTTGA
>CACHEH010000001.1 GCA_902578805.1 uncultured SAR116 cluster alpha proteobacterium | reverse complement strand
GTCTTCTTATCAGTTAATTGAAAGATTCTACTATCTTTATTTGTTTTTCTTATTGAGTTAATCATCATGTATGGTAAATCAGTTTCGTCACCAATGTGAAAAAAATAAAAATCAATCATATCAATTACCTAAAAATTAAAGATATATATTCTGAATAGTTTTATAAATACACATAAAACGCAACTAGAATAAAAGATTATTTTGATTTTCCCAAGAAATAAGAAAATCTTGTAGTTTCATAAGAATGATGTGATTAACTTACTTACTTTTATTTCAATGCGGCTTCTATTAGAATATGGATTTTCCCAATAATTATTGCAGTTTCAAATAGGTACTGTATATATTTTATATTTTGGGTAAGTATAAAGTTTTGTTTATAAGTTTGCTACAAACTTGACTTAGGGAGTTTTTTATGCGTATAGCAACTTGGAATATTAATTCTGTAAGACTCCGAATTTCTCATGTTTTGCGTTTTCTTATTGAACAGAATATAGATGTTATTTGTCTACAAGAAACAAAAACACTAGATGAATATTTTCCAAGAAAAGAGTTTGCAGAAATTGGATTTGTCAATCAATATTTCAGGGGGGAAAAATCCTACAATGGTGTGGCCATTTTATCCAAAGATGACATTAAAGAAGTTAAACACATAAATTGGTGCGGTAGGAATGATACAAGACATATTTATGTGAAATTAACTAGCAATATTGAGCTTCATAATTTTTATGTACCAGCAGGAGGAGATGAGCCAGATACCTCAACAAACCCTAAATTTGAGCATAAAATATCTTTTTTAAATGAAATGTTAAATTTTTTTATAAAAAACACAAAAAAAAATAAAATTTTAGTTGGTGATTTAAACATTGCGCCACTAGAGCATGATGTTTGGTCACATAAACAATTAATTAATGTTGTATCCCACACCCCAATTGAAACAAAAACGTTATTAGAAATAATTAAGACTGGTGACTGGATTGATGTAATGAGAGAATTCGTTCCTCATAATGAAAAACTGTACTCTTGGTGGTCTTATAGAAATAGGAGTTGGGAAAAGTCTAACAGAGGTAGAAGGCTCGACCATTTTTGGGTATCTAAAAATTTATTTCCACAAGTAAAATCAGGTGCTATTTATAAAGAAACTAGATCATGGGAAAGACCCTCTGATCATGTTCCAATTATTGTAGATATTAATATTTAAGGTTAAAATATTATAAAGGGAAAATTGTGAAAATACCATTCGTTAAAATGCACGGTTTAGGTAATGATTTTATTATTTTTGATAATATAGATAACCCGACAATTAATGATCCAAAATTTATAAATAAAATTAGCAATAGACGATTAGGAATTGGCTGTGATCAAGTAATGTTTATTGAAAATACTGACGAGCCTAATAATTTCAAAGTGAAAATGTATAATTCTGATGGTTCTGAAACTGGTGCTTGTGGAAATGGTTCAAGGTGTGTGGCCGATTACTTGATGAAAAAAAATAAACTAAATTCTTTAACCATTAAAAGTGTGAGTAACGATTTGTTTTGTACTAAAATTGACAATTTAGTTACAGTAAATATGGGTGTGCCCAAATTTAACTGGAATGAAATACCATTATCAAAGGATCAAAATACAAAAAATGTCAAATTAGATGAGTTTGAAGCTTTCTGTTTATCAATCGGAAATCCACATGCAGTTATATTTATAAATAACTTAGAAGATCTTGAGAATTTAAATATAAACGCTATTGGTCCAAGGTTAGAGAAACACTCTATTTTCCCTGAATTTGCAAATATTGAATTTGTATCTGTCTTAGATGATAAATCTCTAAGAATGAGAGTTTGGGAAAGAGGAGCAGGCATGACCTCAGCATGTGGATCTGGAGCGTGTGCAACATTAGTAGCAGCTTCTTCATTAGACAAAAGCGCTAAGGAAAATAAAATTGTTTTAGACGGTGGGGATTTATTTATTAAGTGGCTTGATAATGGATCAGTAACTCTTTCTGGAGATACTGAAAGAGTGTTTGAAGGATTTATAGGTGAATAAATGAAAATTACTTCAAAAATTAAAAACTCTTTACCTGATATCAAGACTTTTGGATGTAGGCTAAATATATGGGAAAGTCAGGTTATTAGTGATCTTGCTAGCAAACATGGTCAAAGCGATTTAATAATTTTCAATACATGCGCTGTAACTAGTGAAGCCGAACGTCAAGCAAGACAGGCAATAAGATCTTCTAAAAGAAATAGACCTGATGCTCAAATATTGGTTACAGGTTGTGCTGCTCAAGTAGACCCTCAAAAATGGAATTCAATGCCGGAAGTAGATTTTGTGATAGGTAATAAAGAAAAGCTTGATGAAGATTTTTGGAAGAAATTTGAATCAGAAGATAGCTTGCATCAAAATCAAAATGTATTTGTTCAAGATATTATGGAAGTTAAAAGTACATCTGGGCATCTTATTGAATCATTCAACAAACACACACGTGGTTTCGTTCAAGTTCAAAATGGTTGTGACCATAGGTGCACATTTTGTATTATTCCATTTGGAAGAGGTCCGAGTCGATCAGTATCGACTCAAAATGTGATTAATTCTATTAACTCTTTGCTAAAAAATGGTGTCAAAGAAATAGTTCTTACTGGTGTAGACTTAACATCTTGGGGTATTGATATTTTTGGGAAGCCAAGTTTGGGATTGTTAGTTAAAAAGATTTTAAAAAACATACCAAATTTGGATAGATTAAGATTGTCTTCCATTGATCCAGCTGAAGTTGATTTTGACTTGATGGACGCATTTGAGCATGAAGAAAGACTAATGCCTCATATTCATCTATCTATTCAACATGGTGATGATATTATTTTGAAAAGAATGAAAAGAAGACATCTTTATAGAGACGTAATTAATTTTGTAAAAGAAGCAAAAAGGCGAAGAAATGATATTGTGTTCGGAGGTGATTTTATAGCTGGCTTCCCCACTGAAGACGAAAAAGCTCACCAAAAGAGTATGCAACTTATTACAGAAGCTAACATAACATATATTCATGTCTTTCCATATTCTAACAGAAAAAATACTCCAGCATCAAATATGCCACAGGTCCGAAAAAAAATTATTCAAAAAAGAGCTAAAGAACTGAGAGATTTAGCTGAAAAACAAAATAATAAGTTTTTAGTCAGTCAGATTGGAACCACTCAAAAAGTTTTAGTAGAAAATAATTCAGTTGGTCATTCTACAAATTTTTCAAAAATAAAATTAAAAGAAAATGTTGAGTCTAGTACAATTATTTCTACAAAAATTTTAGAAATTAACTCTGATGGGTTGCTAGGAACTATTCGAAATTGAAATAGATTAAAAAAGAGTCAAATTTAATGGCATTAAATTGGTTTAAAAAATTAAAGACTGGATTAAGCAAATCTGCATCTAAGGTGGAAGGTGCGATCGCCTCTATAACTGGAAAAAAAACAATTGATCAAGAAACACTATATGATATTGAAGATCAGTTAATACTAGCTGATCTTGGTGTAGAAGTTTCTGGTAGAATAGCAAAAAAGATTAAAGATCAGAAATTCGAATTAAATAAAAATAAAGAAATAGAAAAGACACAAATCGCAAAAACTTTGGCTGAAGAAATTGAACAAATTTTACTACCTCGTGAACAAAATCTTTATGAAAAAGTTAACTCTAAACCACACGTTTTGCTTTTAGCAGGTGTTAATGGTTCTGGAAAAACAACCACTGCTGCTAAACTAGCTGAAAAGTTTAGGCTTAAAAAAAAATCTGTAATTTTGGCCGCATCAGACACTTTTAGAGCAGCTGCCGTGGAACAGCTAAAGACTTGGGGAAAAAGAGTCGGTGCTCGAGTTGTCTCTGGAGAAGAAGGAGGAGACTCAGCTGCAGTAGCTTTTCGAGCTTTTGAATTAGCAAAAAAAGAAGATATTGATATTGTTATTATCGACACAGCTGGAAGATTACAAAATAAAAAAGATTTAATGGAAGAACTGACAAAAACCTGTCGAGTTGTATCAAAATTGGATCACGACGCTCCACATCAAAAAGTTGTAGTTTTAGACGGCACTGTTGGACAGAATGCACATTCTCAATTAAAAAGCTTCGACGAATCTATTGGTTTAACTGGTATGATAATTACAAAGTTAGATGGAAGTGCAAAAGGTGGAGTTGTTGTATCTTTAGCTGAAAAGTTTGAAATTCCTATTCACGCAGTTGGTGTTGGTGAAGGATTAGATGATCTACAAATTTTTGAAGCTTCATCATTTTCAAAGGCTTTAGCTGGTTTGGATTAGTCATTTCTTTCAGTTAGGCTTGACTTGATTGATAAAATTCTATACTGAAACGTTTATTTATTGTTAAAGATTCATAAACGCGCGTCCTTGAGTTTCAAGCACGGGCGTATTTGTAGTTATAATAACTTGTAGGTTATAAAATGTTTGAAAACTTAACTAATAAACTTGGAAATGTTTTTAAAGGACTCACTAAAAGAGGAGCTCTCTCTCAAAGTGATGTTGAAAACGCACTTAAAGAGGTTCGAACAGCTCTACTAGAAGCTGACGTCGCTTTATCAGTCGTCAGAGAATTTATTGATAAAGTTAAAGTAAGGGCAGTTGGGGAAGAAGTTCTTAGATCAGTTACACCTGGTCAGCAAGTTATAAAAATTGTCAATGACGTTTTAATAGAAGTTCTTGGCTCGTCAGAATCAGAGCTATTAATAGACCACGCTCCTCCTGCAGTCATATTGCTAGTTGGTCTTCAGGGTTCTGGTAAAACCACAACTGCAGGTAAGTTGGCTTTTCATTTGAAATCAAAAAAAAGAAAGAAAGTTATGCTTGCATCGCTTGATATTTACAGGCCTGCAGCTAGAGAACAACTTAGAATATTAGGAGAACAAGCAGAAGTCTTAGTGCTTCCAGAAATTGATGGAGAAAGTCCAGATAGGATAACAAAAAGAGCAATGGCTGCATCTAAAGTTCAGGCAATAGATGTATTGATACTTGATACAGCAGGTAGAACGACACTTGATACAGCCATGATGTCTGAGGCAAAAGAGGTTTTTAAATTATCTAAACCATCCGAAACTTTATTAGTTGCAGACGCAATGACAGGTCAGGATGCTGTCCAGACAGCAAAAGCTTTTTCAGAGCTAATAAAAATATCAGGAGTTGTTTTAACTCGGTCTGATGGTGACGCAAGAGGTGGTGCGGCACTATCAATGAGATCAGTAACTGGGTGCCCTATCAAATTTGTTGGTGTTTCTGAAAAACTAGACGGATTAGAACCATTTTATCCAGATAGAGCGGCTGGTAGAATTTTAGATATGGGTGATGTTGTCTCACTTGTAGAAAAAGCTGCAGAGACTATTGCAGAAGAAGATGCTGCCCAAATGATGAAAAGAATGTCACAGGGCAGTTTTGATATGAATGATATGTTAAAACAAATTGGACAGTTAAAAAAAATGGGAGGTTTAGGTGGAATAATGTCCATGCTTCCAGGTATTGGTAAGCTCCAGAAACAAATGGCTGCTAATAATTTTAACGATAAAGCAATTTCAAAACAAGAAGCTATAATTTATTCTATGACAAAAAAAGAAAGAGTAAATGTTTCTCTTTTAAATGCTTCTCGTAGAAAAAGAATTGCTTCAGGATCAGGAACAGCTGTCTCTGATGTAAATAGACTTGTGAAACAACAACAAGACATGGCTCGTATGATGAAAAAAATGGGTAAAATGGGTGGTCTTGGTGGATTAAAAAACATGATGTCTTCACTTGGAGGTGCAAGTCCAAATCCTGGATTAGGGGATGGTCAAAATTCAGTTATGGATGCCAATAAAATGGCAGAATTACAAAAAATGATGGGTGGTAATATGCCTAATCTAGGTAACATGGCAAATCGTTTTGGAGGTATTGGTTTGCCAGGGTTAGGTGGAAAACCGTCTAAAAAAAGAAGATAAATTTATTAAACAATAACTTAATTATAAGGAAAAAAAATGGCGTTAAAAATAAGATTGTCTAGAGGTGGAGCAAAGAAGAGACCTTTTTACAAAATCGTAGTTGCAGAAGCATTGTCACCAAGAGATGGAAAGTTTATTGAAAGATTAGGCTCATATAATCCAATGGTAGCTAAAGATCACGCTGAAAGATTAGTCCTTAATGTTGAAAGAGCAAAATACTGGTTATCAAAAGGCGCTCAGCCAACATTAAGAGTTGCAAAAATGCTATCATCTGACGGTTTAGTAAAAGCACCTGTGATTAGAGATCAACCAATTAAAAGTGCTCCAGGTAAGAAAAGGCAAGAAAAAGAAGCAGAAGTGGCAGAAAAGTCAGCGGCTCTAGCGGAGGAAGTAGCTAAAGAAGATGCGCCTGCGGCAGAAGCTCCAGCGGAGGAAGCACCCAAAGAAGAGGCACCTGCAGTAGAAGCTCAAGCTGAAGAAGCAGCCAAAGAAGAGTCACCCACGACAGAAGCTCCAGTGGAGGAAGCAGCCAAAGAAGAGGCACCTGTGGCAGAAGCTCCAGCAGAGGAAGAAGCCAAAGAAGAGGTACCTGTGGCAGAAACTTCAGCAGAGGAAGTTGCTAAAGAAGAGGTACCTGTGGCAGAAACTTCAGCAGAGGAAGTAGCTAAAGAAGAGGATAAAAAAGAATAGAATAACTTTGTCTAAAAAAAAATTAATTGAAATAGGGTGCTTTGTAGGTGTCCATGGTATTAAGGGAGAAGTTAAGCTTAAAAGCTTTACTGAAATTCCAGAAAATATTTTTTCATTCAATGAAATTTTTACAGAGAGTTCTGAAAATCCAATAAAATTAAAGTTAATTAGAAAATTAAAACAAATATTTGTTTGCAAAATCGAAAATATTGAAACAAGAACTGATGCTGAAAATTTTAAAGGGTTAAAGTTATTTATATCCAGAAAAAGTTTACCAAAACTTACAGATAATGAGTTTTACCATTCTGATTTGTTAAACTTTGAAGTTTATAATTTAAATAAAGAATGCTTTGGCAAAGTCATATCTTTCGAGGATTTTGGGGCAGGGTTATTGGTTGAGGTAAAAAAAAATAATAAAATTTTTTATTTGCCTATGGGAAAAAACTTTCTAAAAAAATTGGATTATAAAAAAAAACAAATAATTTTAGATTTAGAAAAAGATTTAATTGAAAATTAAAAAGGAGATTTCTTGTGTGGAATGCAACTGTTTTGTCATTATTCCCAGAAATGTTTCCTGGCACTCTAGATTTTTCAATAGCTGGCAAGGCTCTTAGAAAAAATTTGTGGTCTTTAAAAACTGTTAACATTAGACATTTCTCAGATGATAAAAATGGTAAAGTAGATGAAGTCCCATTTGGAGGCGGACCTGGAATGGTTATTAATCCAGAAGTTTTAGATAAAGCTCTAAAGTCTGTTGCTAAAGAAAAAGGTCCAAGAATGTATCTTTCACCAAGAGGAAAAAAATTTGATCAAGAATTCGCAAAGAAATTATCACAAGAAAAAGGTGTTGTTTTTATATGTGGGAGATATGAAGGTGTTGATGAAAGGTTTCTAATTCATCATAAAATAGAAGAAGTAAGCGTTGGAGATTTCGTTTTATCTGGTGGAGAAATAGGCGCTCAATTAATCATGGACGCAACTATAAGACTTATTCCTGATGTAATTGGAAATGCCGCAGGATTGGCGGATGAAAGTTTTGAAAGACATTTATTAGAATATCCATTATATACTCATCCAAGAGTATGGAAAGATATGGAAGTGCCAGAGGTACTTTTATCTGGGAATCATAAAAAAATCCAAATGTGGAAATTAAAGATGTCTGAAAAGCTTACCAAATTTAGAAGACCAGATTTATGGTCAAAATATATTAAATCTTAACTAGAAAAATATTTATTTATTTGCTAAGAGTATTTTTCACGAAAGGGTAGACAGATGAATGTTATTGATAAAATTCAAAAAGATCAAATGGACAAGATTATTGCTGAAAGATCTATACCTGATTTTAGCGCAGGTGATACAATAAAAGTTGATGTAAAAATTGTCGAAGGCGATAAAGAAAGAATTCAAGCATTTGAGGGATTATGTATTGCTCGAAGTGGTGGTGGGCTGAACGAAAGTTTTACAGTTAGAAAAATTTCATATGGCGAAGGTGTTGAAAGAATTTTTCCAATATTTTCTCCTAAAATTGCTGGAATTACTGTTCTTAAAAAAGGTAAAGTAAGAAGAGCCAAGCTATATTATCTGAGAGACAGAAGAGGAAAATCAGCGCGTATCGTTGAAAAAATACAGGTTTCTAAAAAAGATACTAAAACTCAAGTTGATCAACCCGTTTCAAATGAAGTTGTTGAAGATACAACTTCATAAAATATATAATATTTTAGTATTCTATTTAAACTTAATGGAGTTTTAAAAATGGAACCCAGAACATTATTTGATAAAATTTGGGATTACCATCTTATTAGCACACAAGAAGATGGAGCGTCTTTAATTTATATTGATAGACATTTAGTTCACGAAGTAACAAGCCCACAAGCATTTGAAGGGTTAAGAATGTCTGGTAGAGTTGTAAATTCCCCTAACAGAACTTTAGCTGTAGCTGATCATAACGTGCCAACAACAGATAGAGATGAGGGAATTCAAGAGGAAGAATCTAGGATTCAAGTTGAAGCTCTAGACAAGAATGTAGAAGACTTTGGAATACCATATTTTAACATGATGGACAAAAGACAAGGAATTGTTCATGTGATAGGGCCAGAACAAGGCTTTACCCAACCAGGTATGACAATAGTTTGTGGTGACAGCCATACCGCAACCCACGGTGCGTTTGGAGCTCTAGCATTTGGTATTGGCACTTCAGAAGTTGAGCATGTTTTGGCCACTCAAACGTTAATTCAAAAGCCAGCTAAAAACATGCTCATTAATGTTGAAGGTAAGCTTCAACCAGGTGTGTCTCCTAAAGATTTAGTTCTTGCTATTATTGGAGAAATAGGAACTGCAGGTGGAACTGGTCATGTTATTGAATATTCAGGTGAAGCTATAGAGCAACTTTCTATGGAAGGTCGGATGACAGTTTGTAATATGTCAATAGAAGCTGGTGCAAGAGCAGGAATGATAGCTCCTGACAAAGTAACATTTGATTACTTGAGAGATAAACCAATGTCTCCAAAAGGTAAAGATTGGGATTTAGCTCTAAAATGGTGGCAATCATTGCCTTCGGATGACAATGCATTTTATGACAGAAAAATTACTATTGACGCTAATAAAATTAAACCGACTGTAACATGGGGCACTAGTCCGGAAGATGTTGTTTCAATTGATGGATATATACCAGATCCTTCAAAGATTAAAGATGAGGACGCTAGAGCTAAAATACAAAGATCACTAGATTACATGGGATTAGTAGGTGGTCAAAAAATATCCGAAGTTGAAATAAATACTGTATTCATAGGTTCTTGTACAAATTCCAGAATAGAAGATTTAAGGTCAGCCGCAAAAGTAATAGATGGAAAAAAAGTTAAAAAAGGTATTAGAGCCATGGTTGTTCCAGGTTCTGGATTGGTGAAAAGTCAGGCTGAAGAAGAGGGTTTAAACTTATTATTTACTGAAGCTGGTTTTGAGTGGAGAGAGCCTGGTTGTTCAATGTGTTTAGCAATGAATGAAGACAAACTTCAACCTGGTGAAAGATGCGCAAGTACATCCAATCGAAACTTTGAAGGTAGACAAGGGAAAGGTGGTAGAACACATCTAGTTAGCCCTGAAATAGCTGCTGCCTCTGCAATTACTGGTAAATTAACAGATTTTAACTCAATAATATAGTTTTTAGAGGTTTAATTATGGAAAAATTTATAAGTCTTAAGGGCATAGCTGCTCCATTCAATTTTATAAATGTAGATACAGACAAAATTATTCCCAAACAATTTTTAAAAACTATAGAAAGAACAGGCTTAGGTAAACATCTCTTTGATGAGATGAGATTTAATGATGATGGCTCTGAAAAAGAAGAATTTGTTTTAAATAAAGTGCCATATAGAAATAGTAATATACTTATCGCAGGTGATAACTTTGGATGTGGTTCTAGTAGAGAACATGCCCCCTGGGCTTTATCAGATTTTGGGATCAAATCTATTATTTCAACATCTTTTGCAGATATTTTTTATAATAATTCTTTTAAAAATGGTCTTTTGCCGATAAAAGTTTCACCTGAAGAAAGAGATGCTTTATTGGCAGATTCAAAAGATATGGAAAATCCTGAACTAGAAATTGACCTTCCATCGCAGGAAATTAGAAGGCCTAATGGAGCAGTTATTAAATTTGAAATCGACCCTTTTAGAAAAAAATGCTTACTTGAAGGATTAGATGATATAGGCATAACAATGCAAAAATCTAGTGATATCAAAGAATTTGAAACCAAAATGTCTAACGAAAGACCCTGGTTATAATTACAAAGTGAGTTTATAAAATGCCATCTAATCGTACGTTAATGGTTCTTCCTGGAGATGGAGTTGGGCCAGAGGTTATTAGAGAAACTTTAAGAGTTGTTGACTGGTTTGCAAAAAATAAAAGTATAAGTTTTAACCTAAAAGAAGGTTTAGTAGGAGGTGCTTCTTTTGATAAATATGGTACGCCTCTCTCAGACGAAACTTTATCAGATGCAGTTGATGCTGATGCAATTTTATTTGGTGCAGTAGGAAGTCCAAAATACGATGGGGTTGAATTTGAGAAGAGACCTGAAAATGGTCTTCTGAGATTAAGAAAAGAAATGGATTTGTTTGCTAATTTAAGGCCTGCTATGGTGTTTCCTGCACTTGTTGATGCTTCTTCCCTTAAACCTAATATTATTTCAGGCCTAGACATTTTAATTTTAAGAGAGTTAACAGGAGGTATTTATTTTGCAGAGCCTCGCGGAATAGAAGAAATTGATACTCAAATAAAAAAAGGTTATGACACTAATCTTTATACTACCCCAGAGATTGAAAGAATTGGCAGAGTTGCCTTTGATATGGCAAGAGCCAGAAATGGGAAAGTTACTTCTGTAGAAAAAGCTAATGTAATGATGTCAGGTGTTTTGTGGAGAGAGGTGATAACTAATCTTCATAAAAAAGAAGGTTCAGATATATTAATTAACCATATGTATGCTGATAATTGCGCAATGCAATTAGTGAGAGATCCTAAGCAATTTGATGTTATTGTTACAGACAATTTATTTGGAGATATTTTATCTGACTGCGCAGCTATGTTAACTGGTTCACTCGGAATGCTTCCTTCTGCCAGTTTAGGATCTGTAGACCAAAATACTGGAAAGAGACATGCTATGTATGAGCCAGTTCATGGATCAGCTCCAGATATAGCTGGAAAAGAGTTAGCAAATCCATTGGCAGAACTTTTAAGTTTATCAATGTTATTTCGTTATTCATTTGAAATGAAAGAAGAGGCAGATTTAATTCATGAGGCTGTTTCAAGAGCTTTAGATGCTGGACCAAGAACGCAAGATATAATGGCTTCAGGAAAAATCAAAGTTAGTACGAAAGGAATGATGGATTCAGTTATCAAAAAGTTAGAGGAATTAACAAAATAAATGTCTTATAATATTGCTGTTGTTGGTGCTACAGGTGCCGTTGGTAGAGAAATGCTTCAAACTTTGTTTGAAAGAAAATTTCCAGTAAAAAATATATTTGCTCTTGCTTCAAGATCCTCTGTTGGTAAGGAGGTATCTTTTGGTGACGACAAAATACTAAAAGTTAGTTCAGTTGATGATTTTAACTTTGAAAAAGCAGATATAGCTCTTTTTTCAGCTGGTTCAGATATAGCAAAAAAATTTGGTTTAAAGGCGGGAGTTAAAGGTTGTATTGTTATTGACAATTCTTCCTGCTTTAGGATGGATGATAAAGTTCCTTTAATTGTTCCTGAAGTTAACCCTGAAGCGATTAATGGTTATAAAAATAAAAACATAGTTGCAAATCCTAATTGTTCAACTATCCAGCTAGTTGTTGCTTTAAAGCCAATACACAAAAAATATCAAATTTCAAGAGTTGTTGTCTCAACATATCAAGCAGTTTCAGGAGCTGGGAAACCAGCTATGGACGAACTTTTTAATCAAACAAAGGGTGTTTTTGTTCACGATCAAGCTAAACCAGAACAATTTACCAAAAAAATAGCATTTAATGTAATCCCTCATATTGACATTTTTATGGATGATGGGTTTACGAAAGAAGAGTGGAAAATGAGGGTTGAGACCAAAAAAATATTAGATCCTAATATTGATTTGGTTGCTCATTGCGTAAGGGTTCCAGTATTTATTGGTCATAGTGAAGCGATTTTTATAGAATGCAAAAAAGACATCGATGAAAAAAATGTTAGAGGCTTATTAAGAGACGCTAATGGTGTAACAGTGGTAGATCACCGAGCAGATGAAGGATATGTGACTCCCGAAGAAGTAGCAGGTGAAGACGATGTTTATATTAGCAGAATCAGAAAAGATCCTTCAGTAAAAAATGGTATTGTTTTTTGGTGTGTTGGAGATAATTTAAGAAAAGGTGCAGCATTAAATACTGTCCAGATAGCTGAATTGTTGGCAAGCAAAAAAATTAAAGGAGTCCCTCTTTAATGTTTAAAATTTCAAAATAATTATTATGGAATTCATCTGGATTTTTGCAGCAATATTTGCCGCAGCCTGTCAAACTGCTCGTTCTGCATTTCAAAAAAACATGATCCCCAAATTAGGAGAATATGGAGCCGCCTATATTAGATTTTGTTATGCTTTACCTTTTACCTCACTTATTTGGCTAATTTGGATAAGCATTCCAGGAAATAATATTCCTGACATTTCTTTATATTCGCTATTTTTATGTTTATTGGGATCAATTTTTCAAGTTTTATTTACTTACGTTCTTATGAAAGTTTTTGCACATAAAAACTTTGCTACAGGAATAGCATTTTCTAAAACAGAAGTAATTCTTATTGCTTTTTTGGAGATAATAATTCTAAGTGTTACTTTTTCTACATCTATAATGTTAGGTATAATACTAGGTGTTATATCTGTATTATTATTATCTTATGCCAAAAAAGCAGATAGCATTTTAAAAACTATTAAACTTCTAATTAACTCAACTTTATCTGTAGGTACTCTTGTTGGTCTTCTATCTGGATTACTTTTAGCTGGCTCAGTAGTTTCATTTAGAATGTCTATAATATCAGTAGAGGGTCCCCTTTTAGATAAATCAATTTTCATTTCTTTTATAGCGATTGTTTTTCAAACTACATTGGTAGGCTTGTATCTTGTAATAAATAAAAAAGATCAATTTTTAGCTGTTATTAAATATTGGAAACCAAGTTTGCTAGCAGGCTTATCTGGGACAGGAGCTACATTTGGCTGGTTTGTAGCATTTGGGTTAACAACAGCTGCTGAAGTTAGGGCAGTTGGGCAAATAGAATTAATCTTCTCGATTTTAACTTCAGTGATTTTTTTTAAGGAAAAGATTAAAATAACTGAACTTACAGGTATAATTTTACTTGGTTTATCAATCTTAATTATTATTTTTGAAGAAAATTTAAAATTTTAAATTTAAGATTTGAATTATTTATTTAGTTCATTTATTTAAATAACTAAAAGATGAGATTAATATGAGTAGACAAAGACCGCTTTCACCACATCTTCAAATATATAAACCACAAATAACCTCTGTCTTGTCAATTCTACACAGAGGAACGGGTATTGTATTATCAATAGGAAGTATAATTTTAGTGTTATGGATTGTAACTCTTACTTTAGGTGAAAGCACTTATTTAATGTATTCAAATATAATTAATAACTGGTTCGGCAAATTGATAATTTTTGGTTTCACCTTTGCTTTGTTTTATCATCTTAGTAATGGTGTCCGACATCTTTTTTGGGATGCAGGTTATGGATATGACTTAAATCATGCATATATTTCTGGCATATCTGTAATAATTTCTTCGTTATTATTGACTTCTATAACATGGTTAATAGTCTATCTTAGGGTTGTTTAAAGAAAGTGATGAAAATGCAATCTAAATCTCATGGTGTAGTTCACTGGAAGTTACAGAGAATTTCAGCAATTGCAATGATACCCCTTATTATTTGGTTTGTCTCTTCGCTTGTTTTTAACTTAATCAATGGCTATGACCAATCCATTAATTGGTTACAAAGTCCTCTTAATGCAACAGGAATGGTTCTTTTATTTGGGACCCTATACTTTCATGCAGCGTCTGGACTGCAAGTTGTAGTCGAAGATTATGTGCATAATGAGGGGTTGAAAATAATGTCTTTAATACTTATAAAATTATTATCAGTCCTTTTAGGTGTTTTATCAATTCTTTGCGTTTTGAAAATTTATTTATAATTAGAAAGTTATTTTATGTCTGAATATGAAATTGTAGATCATGAACATGATGTCGTAGTTGTTGGTGCAGGAGGTGCTGGATTAAGAGCAACTTTAGGCATGGTATCTGGTGGGTTAAAAACTGCCTGTATTACAAAAGTTTTTCCTACAAGAAGTCATACTGTTGCAGCTCAAGGTGGTATTGGAGCTGCGCTTAATAACATGGGTGAAAATGATAGCTGGCAGTTTCATATGTATGATACAGTGAAGGGATCTGATTGGCTTGGCGACCAAGATGCTATTGAGTATATGTGTAAAGAAGCTATTCCTTCTGTGACTGAATTAGAGAATTTTGGCGTTCCTTTTTCTAGAACTGAAGATGGAGAAGTTTATCAAAGACCATTTGGTGGTCATACATTAGATTATGGAAAGAAAATGGCAAGAAGAGCTTGCGCGGCTGCAGATAGGACCGGGCATGCAATTTTGCATACTTTATACCAACAGTGTCTAAAATATCAAGCTGAGTTTTTTGTCGAGTACATCGCGCTTGATCTTCTTATGGATGATAATGGCAAGTGTGTTGGTGTGCTAGCTTTATGTATGGATGATGGTAAGATTCACAGATTTAGAGGACATCAAACAGTTCTCGCTACTGGTGGTTATGGTAGAGTATATTTCTCTTGTACTTCTGCTCATACTTGTACGGGTGATGGAAATGCAATGGTTTTGCGAGCAGGCTTGCCTCTTCAAGATATGGAGTTTGTTCAGTTTCACCCTACAGGTGTTTATGGTGCAGGTGTTCTTATAACAGAAGGATCAAGAGGCGAAGGTGGATATCTTACAAATTCTGAAGGTGAGAGATTTATGGAAAGATATGCACCTACGGCAAAAGACCTTGCTAGTAGAGATGTAGTATCACGATCTATGACCATTGAAATTAATGAAGGTAGAGGTGTTGGTCCAAATAAAGATCATATATTTATGCATTTAGAACATATTGACCCAGCCACCTTACAGATGAGGTTGCCAGGCATCAGTGAAACCGCTAAAATTTTCTGTGGTGTTGATGTAACTAAGGAACCAATTCCAGTTTTACCTACAGTTCATTACAATATGGGGGGAATCCCAACTAACTATCACGGTGAAGTAGTAACAAGAAAAGGTAATGATCAAGATGCAGTTGTCTCAGGACTAATGGCTATTGGAGAAGCAGCATGTGTGTCTGTACATGGAGCTAATAGATTGGGAACCAATTCACTATTAGATATTGTTGTTTTTGGTCGTGCTGCGGCACAAAGAGCTTTAAAAACAGTTGAAAAAGGAAGTGCTCATGCGCCCTTACCCAAAAGAGTCACAGATAAAATTTTAGCGAGACTTGATAAAGTAAGACATGCAAACGGAGATGTTTCTGTAGGTGAAGTTAGAAACTCAATGCAAAATGCAATGCAAAAACATGCAGCAGTTTTTAGATCAAATACTTCAATGAAGGAGGGTGTCCAAAAAGTTGACACTATCTCAAAAGGTATGGATAATATTGGTATAAAAGATAGATCAATGATTTTTAATACGGACTTAGTTGAAGCTCTTGAGCTGGAAAACTTAATGCAACAAGCTATTGTTACTATGAAGTCAGCTGACCAAAGAAAAGAATCGCGTGGAGCACATTCTCACGAAGACTATCCTGAAAGAGATGATAAGAATTGGATGAAACATACAATTATGTGGCTTAACGATAAAAACAAAATTAAGCTAGATTATAGAGATGTCCACCTAAACACATTAACAAACGAAGTGGCATCTATACCTCCAGCCGCAAGAGTTTACTAATTAAGAGGAGAATTTTGTGGCTGAATTTGCCCTACCGAAGCATTCCAAAATTGTTAAAGGTATTGACTACCCGATAAATAGCGAAGCTGAAAACACGAAAAAAATTAATGTATATAGATGGTCACCAGATGATGATGAGAATCCAAGAATAGACAGCTATACCATTGATTTAGATCAATGTGGTCCTATGGTTTTAGATGCCTTAATAAAAATTAAACAGGAAATAGACTCAAGTTTAACTTTTAGAAGATCTTGTAGAGAAGGAATTTGTGGTTCTTGTTCTATGAATATAGATGGCACAAACACACTCGCTTGTTTGAAGTCAATTGATGATGTTAAAGGTGACATAAATATATATCCTTTACCTCATATGGAAGTTATTAAGGATTTAGTACCCGACTTGTCTAAAGCATATGAACAATTAACATCAGTCAAACCATGGTTGCAAAGTAAATCTGACCCGGAAAAGGGAAAATCTAGAAAACAGTCACCAGAAGAACGTGAAAAAATTGATGGATTGTGGGAATGCGTTCTTTGTTTTTCATGTTCAACCTCTTGCCCTTCTTATTGGTGGAATGGGGACAAATACTTAGGTCCGGCTGTTCTATTACAGGCATATAGATGGATAGCTGATAGTAGAGATGAAAACACTGAACAAAGACTTGAAGATCTCGAAGATTCTTTTAAGCTTTATCGTTGCCATACCATTATGAATTGTACTAAGACTTGTCCTAAGGGTTTGAATCCAGCTAAAGCGATAGGCGAAATTAAGAAACTTCAACTTGAAAGAAGGTAAGTTTCAAGGCTTTTTGTACGGCTAATATTTTGAAAATAAATAAAGAAAAGTCACAAAGTCTAATTGCTTCAAACAAATCAATAATATTTGATGCCGGTCAGGCATTTGTAGCGAAATTTTTCGATAATTTACTAATAAAATTCGCCAAATTTCAAACTGAAAATTTTATCTCTAAAATTTTTACAAAAAATAATACCAAAGAGATTAAAGGTCTTTATCTCTTTGGTGGTGTTGGTAGAGGTAAATCAATGATGATGGATTTATTTTTTCACCAAGTACAAATAAAAGAAAAGAGACGCTTACACTTTCATGATTTCATGAAGGAAGTTCACCAAAGAATACTTGAAAAAAGAAAAATTGAAAAAAACAAGGACACAGTTCTTTTAGTAGGACAAGATTTGGCTAAGAAGGCAAAGTTACTTTGCTTTGATGAAATGGAGGTAAAAGATATTGCAGATGCAATGATTTTATCTCGATTATTCGAAGTTATGTTTGAACAAGGTACAATATTGGTTACAACATCAAACCAACCTCCAGACGGTTTGTACAAAGATGGATTGCACAGAGATAGAATTTTACCATTTATAGAAAATTTAAAACTAAAAACTGATATTGTTAAAATTCCAGAAGGTGAGGATTGGAGAAAGAAATCTCTTAGTGGGCAAAAATATTGGTTAAGTCCAATTAATAAAACAAATAAAGAAAAAATTGACGAGATATTTAAAACCTTATCTATAGGTTTTGAAATAATATCTGAAAATGTTGAGGTGTCTGGAAGGCAAATAAATATTCCAGAAGTTGCCGCGGGTGTTGCAAGAATTAGCTTTGATGATTTATGTAACAAACCATTAGCTGCTTCCGATTATATTGAAATAGCGCTTAGATATAAAGGTATTATTATAGACAATGTTCCAAATTTAAATGATAACTTACGAAATGAAACTAGAAGATTTATTTGGTTAGTAGATGCTCTTTATGATAAAAATTGTTTTCTTATTGCAACTGCCAAAGCAGATTTTTGTGATATTTATACTGGTGAACATTGGAAGTTTGAGTTCCAAAGAACAATATCAAGAATAACTGAAATGTCACAACTTTAGAAGTTAATAACTTTTATTCTAATCTTGATACACTTTAAAAAAAAGTCTAAAAGATTAAATCAAAATAATAAATTAAATTGATAGATTAATAAATTTACTCAATTAAATAATTAATAGGAAATGATATGCGAAACAAAATAGCTTTGGTTGGATCAGGAAACATTGGTGGAACTCTTGCACATTTGGCCGCAATAAAAGAGCTTGGGGATATAACCCTGTTCGATATTGCAGAAGGTATTCCTCAAGGTAAGTCTTTGGATCTTGCTCAATCAGGCCCAGTTGAGAGTTTTGATAGTAAAATGATTGGTTCAAATGACTATAAAGATCTTAAGGATAGTGATGTAGTAGTCGTCACTGCAGGAGTCGCAAGGAAGCCAGGTATGAGTAGAGATGATTTAGTTGAGATTAATACTAAAGTTATGAAACAAGTTGGTAAAGGAATTAAGGAAAATTGTCCAAAAGCATTTGTAATTTGTATAACTAATCCACTCGATGCAATGGTTGGAGTATTACAAAGAGCGTCAGGTTTACCTACTAATATGGTAGTTGGAATGGCAGGTGTATTAGATTCTAGTAGATTTAGACATTTTTTAGCTAAGGAGTTTGATGTTTCCGTGAGTGATGTAACAGCCTTTGTCCTAGGAGGTCATGGAGATACAATGGTTCCATTACCAAGATATTCTGCGGTAGCAGGTATTCCTGTGCCGGACTTAGTGAAAATGGGATGGAGTACTCAGGAAAAAATAGATCAAATTGTACAAAGAACCCGAGACGGAGGTGCTGAAATAGTTGGATTACTAAAAACAGGTTCTGCTTTTTATGCACCTGCATCATCTGCTATTGAGATGGCTGACTCATATTTAAAAGATAAGAAAAAATTATTACCTTGTGCAGCTTATGTTGATGGATACTATAGTCTGAATGGATTGTATGTAGGTGTTCCAGTAATTATTGGTAAAAATGGTGTAGAAAGGATTGTTGAAATAAGTTTTACTTCTGACGAAAAAGATATGTTCGATCATTCTGTTTCAGCCGTAAAACAGTTAAATGAAGTTGCTTCAAAGTTTGAAGCATCATAAGCTCAGTTTAGAAAGGTAAAAGTTTTGGATATTCATGAACACCAAGCAAAAGAGTTATTAAGACAATATGATATTCCTACACCCTCTGGATACGTTGCATTCACAATTGACGAAGCTATAAACGCAGCAAAAAAACTACCAGGGCCAATCTTTGTTGTTAAAGCTCAAATACACGCTGGCGGAAGGGGGAAAGCTGGTGGCGTAAAAGTTGTAAATAATTTTGATGAAGTAAAAAAATCAGCTGAAACAATATTGGGAAAAAAATTAATTACCCATCAAACAGGTTCTGAAGGTAAATTAGTTCAAAGGCTTTACATTGAAGATGGATGCAACATAAAAGCTGAATACTACTTTTCGATGGTTGTAGATCGAGCAACAAGTAGAATATCAATAATAGCGTCTACTGAGGGAGGCATGGACATTGAAAAAGTAGCCAAAGAAACTCCTGAAAAAATCTTATCCTTTAACATAGATCCAACAATTGGCTTTCAACCCTTTCACTCAAGATTAATAGCCAATGAACTTAAATTAAAAGATTCTAGTTTTAAACAAGCAGGTAAATTTTTTAATCAACTATATAAACTCTTTATTGAAAAAGATGCTAGTTTATTAGAAATTAACCCTCTTGTATTAACTTCTGAAAATAGTTTAATTGCTCTAGATGCAAAGATGTCTTTTGATAATAATGCCTTATTCAAACACACTGATATATTGTCACTAAGAGACGAAACTGAAGAAGATCCTGCTGAAATATTAGCTAGTAAATTTGATTTAGCTTATATAAAACTTGATGGAACAATAGGCTGTCTAGTCAATGGTGCTGGTCTTGCCATGGCTACAATGGATATTATTAAACTTAAAGGAGCCTCTCCGGCAAACTTCTTAGATGTTGGAGGAAGTGCTACCAAGGAAAAAGTTACCGAAGCCTTTAAAATCATTTTATCGGATGCAGCTGTGGAAGGTATTTTGGTAAATATTTTTGGAGGGATTATGCGCTGTGATATTATTGCTAGTGGAGTAGTTGCAGCCGCTAAAACTCTCTCATTATCGAAACCTTTGGTTGTTAGATTAGCTGGTACAAATGTAGAAGAAGGAAAAAAGATTCTTAGGAATTCTGGATTAAAAATAATACCTGCGGACGACCTAGATGATGCGGCAATGAAAATTGTAAGTGCTGTTAAAGGAAATTAACCAGATGTCTGTATTGATTAACAAAGATACAAAAGTTATTTGCCAAGGATTTACTGGAGGACAAGGAACTTTCCATTCGGAGCAAGCAATAGCATACGGAACTAAAATGGTTGGAGGAGTCACCCCAGGTAAGGGTGGCACTAAACATTTAAATCTTCCTGTTTTCAATACTGTCCAAGAGTGTGTTGAAGAAGTTAATCCTGATGCAACAGTTATATATGTTCCTCCTCCTTTTGCAGCTGATTCAATACTAGAAGCAATATCATCAAAAATTCCATTAATAATTTGTATTACCGAAGGTATACCAGTCCAAGACATGATAAAAGTTAAACAATTTTTGAAACAGTCAAAATCCAGACTTATTGGGCCTAACTGCCCAGGTGTAATCACCCCTGGTCAATGCAAAATTGGAATCATGCCAGGGCATATTCATACTCCTGGCAAAATAGGAATTGTCTCCAGATCTGGAACATTAACTTATGAAGCTGTTGCACAAACAACAGCCGCTGGTTTAGGGCAATCAACATGTATTGGGATTGGTGGTGATCCTATTAATGGAACAAATTTTATAGACTGCTTAGATATGTTTCTTAATGATGATCAAACAGAAGCAATATTGATGATTGGTGAAATTGGAGGAAATGCAGAAGAAGAAGCAGCAAATTTCTTTAAAAATCATAAAATTAAAAAACCAATAGCAGGGTTTATTGCTGGAAAAACTGCTCCTCCAGGAAGAACAATGGGCCATGCTGGTGCAATAGTTAGTGGTGGAAGTGGAAGTGCAGATGCCAAAGTTAAAGTCATGGGTGATTGTGGGTTTGTCATGTCTGAATCTCCATCAGGATTGGGTGAAGCAGTTGTAAAAGCAATAGAAGAATGGAAATAACTTGATTTAATTGTTAAGTTTTTGTTTATTGTATCTTAGGCATATTACACTATAAAAGGACTACAAACCATGAACGATCAAAGCTCTGACCAAAGCTTTCTTTCTGGTGCCAATGCTACCTTCATAAATGATTTGTATAAAGAATGGAAAGAAAACTCAAATTCAGTTCCAAAAGAATGGGATTTATGGTTTAAAGCAAATACAGACGACAATTTATTAGATGAAGGACCTAGTTGGGCTAAAAAAAACAGTAAGGTAATTGGAGCTGTCGATACTGTTGAGAGTGTAAAAGCAGTTGCCCGAGGAATAGCAGGCAAAGGCAATTTATCTGCTACAGATTTGAGAGCAGCAACAACAGACTCAATTAGAGCTATTATGCTTATTAGAGCTTACAGAATTAATGGTCATCTTTTAGCTAAATTAGATCCCCTCAATTTACAAGAACAGAACATTCATCCTGAACTAGATCCTAAAACTTATGGATTTACTAATGATGACTGGGATAGACCAATATTTATAGACTATGTCCTAGGCATGGAGACAGCTACTCTCAGACAAATAATGGAAATAGTAAAAGAGACTTATTGTGGTTCCATAGGAATTGAATTTATGCATGTTCAGGATCCAGCTCAAAAAGCATGGATACAAGAAAGGATTGAGTCAATTCGTAATGCTACTGAATTCACTAATAGAGGTAAAAAGGCTATATACGAACGTTTAGTTGGAGCAGAAACATTCGAACAATTTCTTCACAAAAAATATGCGGGAACAAAAAGATTTGGACTAGATGGGTCGGAGTCAGTAGTACCTGCAATAGAGCAGATACTGAAACGTGGTAGCCAATTAGGAATGAAAGAAGTTGTGATAGCAATGGCTCACAGGGGTAGACTCAATCTACTATACAATATTTTAAATAAACCTTTTCGCGCAATTATCTCTGAATTTTTAGGTAACCAAGCAAATCCAGAAGAAGCTGGAGGTTCTGGTGATGTTAAGTACCATATGGGTGCTTCAGCGGACAGAGAATTTGATGGGAAAACTGTTCACTTGTCTCTGCAAGCCAATCCCTCACATCTAGAAGTTGTAGCACCTGTTGTAATAGGAAGAGTACGAGCAAAACAAAATCAACACAATGATACTAATGATAGGCTATCGGTATTAGGAATTGTTCTACACGGTGATGCTGCTTTTGCAGGTCAGGGTATAGTCGCTGAAACTTTTGATTTTTCTGGACTTAGAGGATACAGGACTGGTGGTACAATACATATAGTTGTGAATAATCAAATTGGGTTTACTACTAGTCCAAATTTCTCTCGTTCCAGTCCTTATTGTACGGATGTAGCCAAAATGGTAATGGCTCCTATAATGCATATAAATGGAGATGATCCTGAAGCTGTTGTGCATGCCTCTAGAATTGCAACTGAATTCAGACAAAAATTTGCGTGTGATGTAGTGCTAGATATTATAAGTTATCGACGTTATGGTCACAATGAAGGTGATGAACCGGCCTTTACTCAACCCTTAATGTATAAAACAATAGGTTCTCATGACAGCATCAGTAAAATTTATGCAAAAAAACTTGTTAATCAGGGAATAATAACTCTAAAAGAAGCTAAAGACGAAGTTGAGAACCACAACAATTATTTAGAAAAAGAATTTATAGCTGGCTCAAGTTACAAACCTAACAAGGCTGACTGGTTAGAAGGGCAATGGTCAAACCTAAGAACAGCTCACGGTGACGCAAGAAGAGGTGAAACTTCTGTTTCAACAGAAATGCTAAAAGAAATTGGAAAAGCAATTACTACTGTTCCCCAAGGTTTTCAAATCAATAAAAAATTATCAAGAGTTATTGATGTTCGCAAAAAAGCTATCGAGAGTGGAGAAGGAATTGATTGGTCAACTGCAGAACATCTTGCATTTGGATCGTTACTTTTAGAAGGTCATCCAGTAAGACTATCCGGTCAGGATAGTTGTAGAGGAACTTTTTCTCAAAGACACTCTGTTTTCATAGATCAAATTTCTGAAAAAAGATACACTCCATTAAATAATATAAAAGACAAACAAGAGACATTTGAAGTAATTGATTCACCGTTGTCAGAGGCCTCCGTGCTAGGATTTGAATACGGTTTCTCTTTAACTGAACCAACAGCCTTAGTCATGTGGGAGGCACAATTTGGAGACTTTGCTAACGGTGCTCAAGTCATAGTTGACCAATTTATTTCAAGTGGTGAGGCAAAATGGTTAAGAATGTCAGGATTGGTCATGCTTTTACCACATGGTTACGAAGGTCAAGGGCCAGAACATTCGTCAGCCAGATTAGAAAGATATCTACAGCTATGTGGTGAAGATAATATGCAGGTATTAAATTGTAGCACACCTGCAAACTATTTTCATGCGTTGCGAAGACAATTAAAACGAGATTTTCGTAAACCCCTTATAATTATGACCCCCAAGAGTTTACTAAGACATAAAATGTGCGTATCTAGTTTGTCAGACATGTCAGAAAAAACTGCTTTTAGAAGAGTTATCAGAGACCCAAACGTTAAACTCAAGGATAGTGAAATTAAAAGAGTAGTAATTTGTTCAGGTAAAGTATTTTATAGTTTATTAGAAGAAAGAGATAAAAGAAAAATTAATAATATTCGAATACTAAGACTAGAACAAATTTATCCTTTTCCATCAAAAACACTAAAAGAAATGTTATCAAAAACTCCAAGTGCTGAAGTTGTCTGGTGTCAGGAAGAACCGAAGAATATGGGAGCATGGTTTTTTGTTGATAGAAGGATAGAGCAAGTGCTGATTGATATTAAAGCTAAGTTATCAAGACCAATTTATGTAGGAAGATCAGAAGCTGCTTCCCCAGCAACGGGCTCTTTTTCTAGACATAACAAAGAGCAAAATGATTTAGTAAATGATGCTCTTGAATTGACAACAAAAAAAGCTAGCCGACATGCAGCAGAGTAGGTCATTTGATGAACAATAAAAACAAAATTGTTCAGAAGTTAGCAATGCCATCAGCCGCAAAGCTTATAGTAGAAAAAAACTTAGATATAAATGCAGTAATTGGAACCGGTGTAGATGGAAGAGTTACTAAAGGGGATGTTCTTCTTCACTTAAAATTGATTAAAAATAAAACAATTGAAGAAGAAACTTCTAAACCGCAAAAAAATATTCTTAAAAGAAAGGAAAATGGTATGGATGTCTTAGTACCAGTTTTAGGAGAGTCTGTTGTAGAGGCAACTGTTTCCAAATGGATTAAGCAACAAGGAGACTTCGTAGAAGTTGACGATCCAATTGTAGAATTAGAAACAGATAAGGTAACATTAGAAGTTCCAGCTTCTATTTCAGGAATATTAGAAAACACTGTTGTTTCTGAAGGAGACACAGTAGAAGTTGGCGCTCTACTAGGAACGATAATCGCTGGAAAAAAACCTGATAAAGTGGAAGAAGTTTCTGAAGAAGTAAAAGTCAAAGATGTAGAAAAAGAAAAACCAGCGACAAATAAACTTGAAACTAAATCTAATGATCAAGTAATTCAAAACAGGCGGAATGAAGATAATAATAATCTTGAAGAGAGAATTCCGATGTCTCGTCTTCGTCAAGCTATAGCCAGAAGATTAAAAGAAGCTCAGAACACAGCAGCAATGTTAACAACATACAATGAAGTTGACATGTCAGCACTAATGGAAATGAGAAAGAATTATCAAGAAAGTTTTGAAAAGAAAAATGGTGTTAGGCTTGGGTATATGAGTTTTTTTGTTAAAGCATCAATAGATGCATTAAATCAATTCCCGGCTGTGAATGCAGAAATTGAAGGTAATGATATTATTTATAAGAATTATTATAATATAGGAGTGGCGGTTGGAACATCCCAAGGTTTGGTTGTTCCTGTTCTAAAAAATGCAGATAAAATGTCTTTTGGTGAAACTGAAACAACAATTGCTGAGTTTGGTAAAAGAGCTAAAGAAGGTAATTTAGCAATGTCTGACATGGCAGGTGGAACTTTTACTATTTCAAATGGTGGTGTTTACGGATCATTAATGTCTTCACCAATTTTAAACCCACCTCAATCTGGTATATTAGGAATGCACAAAATTCAAAAAAGACCAGTGGTAATAGGAGATAACATTGAGATTAGGCCAATGATGTATCTGGCTCTTTCTTATGATCATAGAATAATTGATGGACGAGAAGCAGTATCTTTTTTAGTAAGGATTAAAGAAATAATAGAAGATCCAAGACGTCTTGTTGTAGGCGCTTAGTGTGAAGATTGAAGGTGTTAAATGTCTGAAAAAAAATTTGATCTTGTTGTAATTGGTGCAGGCCCTGGAGGTTATGTTGCTGCTATTGTTGCCGCTCAAAAAGGTATGAGAGTGGCCTGTATAGAAAAACGAAAAACTCTAGGTGGAACATGTTTGAATGTTGGATGTATTCCATCTAAAGCATTATTACATGCTTCAGAACAATACGAAAATTCAGTCAAATCCAATGGTAACAATGAATGGGGTATTAGATACAAGGAAGTAAGTCTTGACTTACCAAAATTGCTTAAAAAGAAATTGGGTATTGTGGACGAGCTAACAAAAGGTATAGATTTCCTTTTTAAAAAAAATAAAGTTACTAAATATATTGGTGCTGCAAAAATTTTATCTCCTAACGAAATTGAAATTATTAATAATGAAAAAACTGAACTAATTAATACAGATAAAATCATTATTGCTACAGGATCTGAATCTTCAAATCTTCCAAATATAAATGTAGATGAGAAAAAAATTGTAACATCAACAGGAGCTCTAGAATTGGATAAGGTTCCCCAAAAGATGATTGTTATTGGAGCTGGAATAATTGGACTTGAAATGGGTACTGTCTGGAGAAGACTTGGTGCGGAAGTCGAAGTAGTAGAATATCTTCCTAGAATATTACCTGGAATAGATGATGAAATAGCCAATAATTTTATGAAAATACTTCAAAAACAAGGTGTTAAATTTACATTAGCTCATTCGGTTGAAAAAGCAAAAATCATTAATGATAAAGTATTGCTCTCCGTAAAAGATATCAATAATAACACCCATAATGAATTAGATGCGAACGTTGCGTTGGTGTCTGTTGGAAGAAAACCAAATACTAATGGATTGGGTTTAGAAAAGTTAAATTTGAAAATAGACAAGCATGGATTTATAGAAACAAATGAAAATTTTCAAACTTCAATATCAAATATTTACGCAATTGGAGATGTGATTAAGGGACCAATGTTAGCTCATAAAGCTGAAGAAGATGGTGTGGCAGCTGTAGAGATAATAAATGGGGAAGCAGGTCACGTTGATTATAATCTTGTGCCAGGTATCATATATACTTCACCTGAAGTGGCTGTTATTGGCAAAACAGAAGAAGAATTAAAAGCAGCAGGAATATCTTACAACAAAGGAACATTTCCTCTAATGGCTAATAGTAGAGCAAAAGCTATAAGCCATACAGATGGTATGGTAAAGATCCTATCAGATAAATTTACAGATAAGATACTAGGGGCTCACATGATTGGACACGAGGCAGGAACTGTAATACACGAGTTATCTATTGCAATGGGATTTGGTGCTTCATCTGAGGATGTGGCTAGAATTTGTCATGGTCATCCTACAGTAAATGAAGCAATCAAAGAAGCTGCATTAGCAACCTATTCTAAAGCAATACATTTTTAATTGGCATTCATCTTACTGAAAAAAACTAATATTATTACTCCAAGAACTATTAGGAACAACCCTAAAATAGCCAACATATCTGGTATTTCTTTATATTTTAAGGCGCCTAGAATTGTTATTGCAGAAATTCCAATAGCTGCCCAAATTGAATATGTAATTGCGACAGGTATTGTTTTCATTGCAAGCATCATAAAGTAAAAAGCAGTTCCATACCCTATTACAACGTATGTTGTAGGTAAAAATTCCGTGAAATTGTTGGTGCTTTTAAGATAGGTAGTTGCTATCACCTCACCAACTATAGCTATTAAAAGATAAAAGTATCCCATCTTTATCCTGATATTTACTTTTGTTTGTATTATTTCACATTTCTAACTATAGTATGAAAAAAAATATTTTATAGTTTTAAAAATGGATGAAATTAAACACAACGAAAACTACTTATCAAACAATAACTATGTTGAAGAGAGAAAAGATTTAGCTGCCGCATTTAGATGGGCCGAAAGATGTAATTTGCATGAAGCTGTAGCAAATCACTTCAGTCTTGCAATTAATACTGAAGGTACAAAATTTTTAATGAATCCCAATATGTGGCACTTTTCAAGGATTAAGGCATCTGATCTACTTTTATTAAACGTAAATGATAAGTCAGTTCTTTCTGGAGATAATCCGCCAGATGCAACAGCATGGGGATTACATGGAGCAATTCATAAATTATGTCCACATGCAAAATGTATAATGCACGTCCACTCTATATATGCAACCACTTTAGCTTCCATTGAAGATTGTATTTTACCTCCAATTAATCAAGTCGCATCCATGTTCTTTAATAGACAAGTAGTAGATAAAAATTATGGTGGTCTAGCTTTTGAAGAGGAAGGTAAAAGATGTGCAAATTTACTCGCCGATCCCAAGAAACATACTTTCATAATGGGAAATCATGGAATCTTAATATTTGGTCAAAATGTTGCTGAGACTTTCAATAGATTATTCTATTTTGAAAGAGCAGCTAAAATGTATATAAAAGCCCTTCAAACTGGAAAAAAATTAAGTATATTAGATTATCATATAGCTGAAAAAACTGCACAAGAATTAGAAAATGAAGAATATCCAAATCCTGCAGGAACTGCTTTTTTGAGAGAGATCAAACTTATACTTGACGATGAAAACTCAGATTATAGTTTGTAGTCAAGCGAATTTGAAACATTATATTCTAATTATTAGGCTAATCCTTTAAAGGAAACTAATCATTTTTAACTGTATTTTAGTAGAGTGGTTTAAATATTGAAATCTAATTTAGCAGATTTAATTTTCAGTAATTTACTTTCTTTGTACAATGAAAATAAATTTACAAAATTAATAGATTATGGACTAAGTCTGCATGAAAAAAATAAATATCCCTTCATTTATAACTTTGTAGGCGCTTCCTATGTCGCTTTAGACAATTTTGATCAAGGTGTTTTTTACTATAAAAGGTCAATATCCCTAGATCCAACATATTTTGAGGTCAAAATTAATCTAGCTGAGGCTTATAGAATTCAGAAGAATTTCAAATCCGCAATTGCTATTTCTCAAAGTGCTATAAAAATTAATGAAAAATCGTCAAAAGGTTACTTAGTTTTAGGAAATATATTTGACGATATTAAAGATTTTGAAAATAGCATTTTTAACTATCAAAAAGCTCTAAATATTGAACCTGATAATTACCAAGCCAATAATAACATTGGTATATTATATTTTATAAGCAAAAATATTAAAAAGGCTTTGTACCATTATAATATTGCATTAGAAAGAAATAATAATTCTGCTGAAATATACAATAATATCGGTCTGGTCTATAAAGATACTGGAGATAAGAATCAAGCAATAAAATGTTTTCGAAAATCTTTAAATTTAGATTTTAATTTTGTAGATGCCCATTTTAACTTAGGAAATGTTCTAAAAGATAGAGGAGACTATCTTGGCTCTATTAGGCATTATGACAAAGTTTTAAACCTTGAACCAAGCCATAATAAGGCATTAAGTCACAAACTTTTTCAATTAGCAAGAATATGTAATTGGTCTGAAATTGATAAATATAAAACAAAGATTAAAACTATTGGTTTAGAAAATAGTGAAATTGAACCTTTTGCTATGCTTTCATTCGATGATTGTCCAGAAAGAGCTCAAAGAAGAGCTGAAATTTATGTGCAAAGTAAATATATTAACAAAACGTCATCTTCACCCAAAAAAAAAGAGAATAAAAAAACTAAAATTAGATTAGGATATTTTTCCGCAGATTTTCGTAATCATGCTATGATGACTCTTCTTTCAAGAATGTTTGCATTACATAATAAAGATAAATTTGAAATTTATGCTTATTCAATCGCACCAGATGTTGAAGATGAGATGCATTTTCAGGTTAAAAAATTATTTAAACATTTCAGGCAAGTTAGTAACTTATCGGATACAGAAGTTAAGAATTTGGTAGCGGATGATAAAATAGATATTGCAATCGACTTAAATGGTTATACTCAAAATAACCGACTCAGCTTATTTCTTAACAAGTTAGCTCCTATACAGATTAATTATTTGGGATACCCTGGAACAATGGGCTCTAACAAATTTGATTATATTATTGCAGATAAAATTATTATTCCTGAAACGCAAAAAAAATACTTTAATGAAAAAGTTTTATACATGCCCTATACTTATCAACCTACAAATAATGATAGAAAGATTTCTAAAAAGAAATTTAGCAAAATGGACTGTTCACTTCCCAATGATGGGTTTGTTTTTTGTTGTTTCAATAATAATTATAAAATTAGTAAGATTGAATTTAAAATATGGATGAAGCTTTTAAATAAAGTACCCAAAAGTGTATTGTGGCTAATTAAAAGTAATAAATATACTGAAGAAAATATTAAAAGTTTTTCATTAAGTTATGGTATAAAACCTGAAAGAATAATATTTGCTGACTTTCTAAAAAGTGCTGAACATTTATCAAGACATTCTAATGCAGACTTGTTTCTCGATACTTTTAATTATGGTGCTCACACCACTGCTAGTGATGCTCTATGGACAGGATTACCAGTTATAACTAAGTTAGGAAATAGTTTTGCCTCTAGGGTTTGTTCAAGCTTGCTAAATGCTATTGAATTACCTGAATTAATAACACACACAGACACTGAATATGAGGAACTTGCGTTAAATTTAGCTCTTAACCCTGAGAAACTAAAAAAAATAAAACATAAATTAACTAATAAAATAAAAACTGCTAAATTATTTGATACTCAACAATATACTAAAGATTTTGAAAATTTAATTATAAATATTATAAATAAATATTAACTAAATTAATAAAAATTAGGCAATTAATTTATCTTTGTCACTTATAAATGACCTAGACTTTAACTCATATTATCAGGTTTATTTTGTAGAATATATTTGTTTAATAGACTAAAATTAAATAAATAAATTAATTCAAAAGATTAAATAGTATTGATATATGTCATTTACTCAAGAAAATAACAGAAGAAAAAAAATTTTAGTAACTGGAGGAGCTGGGTTTATTGGATCACATTTGTGTGAAAAATTGTTAAATAAAGGCCATGAAGTTATTTCTGTTGATAATTTCTTTACTAGTAAGAAAAATAATATAAGTCATTTATTAGGAAATGACAACTTTGAGATGATAAGACATGACATAACCTTTCCTTTATATCTTGAAGTTGACGAAATTTATAACCTTGCTTGTCCAGCTTCTCCACTTCACTATCAAAAAAATCCTGTCCAAACAATTAAAACAAATGTTCATGGAGCTATAAATATGCTTGGATTAGCCAAAAGAACTAAATCTAAAATTTTCCAAGCTTCTACTAGTGAAGTTTATGGTGACCCAGAAATTTCACCTCAAGCTGAAACTTACTTCGGAAGAGTGAACCCTATAGGATTGAGAGCGTGTTATGATGAAGGTAAAAGAGCCGCTGAGACGCTTTTTTTTGATTATAACAGAGAACATGGGGTTGATATTAAAGTAGCGAGAATATTCAATACTTATGGCCCAAATATGTTACCTAATGATGGTAGAGTAGTAAGTAACTTTATTACACAAGCTTTGTTGAACAAAGATATAACCATTTATGGTGATGGATCACAAACAAGAAGCTTTTGTTTTATTGATGATATGGTGGATGGTTTCTTAAAATTCATGAGCTCAAATGATTCTATAAAAGGTCCTATTAACTTGGGTAATTCTAATGAAATAAATATTATTAGTTTAGCAAAAATGATCCTCATAATCACAAATAGTAAATCAAAAATACATAAAAAAAAACTTCCAAATGATGATCCTAAAAAAAGAAAGCCTGATATATCTCTTGCTAAAAAATTACTTAACTGGGAACCTAGCATATCTTTGGAAGAAGGACTTATAAAAACAATTGCTTATTTTGAAAAACTACTAAAAAATGGAAAAGCGTTTTAACATTGAGATTTACATTTCTACAGTCTGTAAATGAATGAAAAACAGCATTTTACATTATGAACATTAAATGAATAGTTTATTTTAATTACTAGATTAAATTGATTTTGTTAATTATCATTTTTTTAAAAATACTAAGAAATATTTTATAAGTAAAATTTAATTTTTATACTTGAAAAACCAATCATAATTATTAATTAAATTATTATTATTTAACAATGATTAAGGTAATACCATGACTAACATGAACAACAAATTTGAAGCTGATACTGGTAAAATTCTAGACATAGTTATTAACTCATTATATTCAGAAAGAGAGATATTTTTACGAGAATTAATTTCAAACGCTTCAGATGCGCTAGACAAAAGAAAGTACCTTGGCTTAACAGATAAAAAAATAGCTAATTCGTCAGAAACAGCTGAAATAGTAATTGAAGTTAACAATAAAGAAAAAATATTAACTATTTCCGACAATGGTGTTGGAATGAATGAGGAAGACCTCAAGTCATCACTAGGCACAATAGCAAGATCAGGAACAAAAGCTTTTTTAGAACACATTTCAACAAATGCAAAAGATAAAAAAACTGATTTGTCAATGATTGGTCAGTTTGGTGTAGGATTTTACGCTTCTTTCATGGTAGCTGATAGCGTGGAAGTTACGTCAAAAAAAGTGGGTGATAGTGAAGCTTGGAAATGGTCCTCAGATGGTAAAACAGGATTTAACTTAGAAAAAGCAAGTAAAGATAATTCTGGTACATCAATAATATTAAGACTTAAAAAAGATGCAAAAGAGTTTCTAGATGAAACTAGACTTCAATTTATTGTAAGAAAATACTCGGATCACATTTCCTACCCTGTCAAATTAAATCAGATAGATAAAAAAGATTCTGAAATCAAAACATTAAATGAAGCCTCTGCCCTGTGGACACGTCCAGCTAAAGAAATTAAAGATGAACAATATCAAGAATTTTTCTCTCATATTGGTGCAGGTTTTGGAAAACCACTCTTAACAATGCATAATAATACAGAAGGAACAATAAGTTATACAAATCTTATATGTATACCATCTACTAGACCTTTTGATTTATTCAACCCTGATAGAAAATCATCTTTAAAATTATATATTAATAGAGTTTTCATAACTGACAAGTGTGATGCATTAATTCCTAGTTATCTTAGATTTATAAAAGGTTTAGTTGATACACAAGATATAGATTTGAATGTAAGTAGAGAAATGCTTCAAAATAATCCAGCTGTTGCCAAAATTAGTAAATCCTTAATTGGTAAAATTTTAAGAGAACTTAAAAAAGTTAGTGAAAAAGATTTGGATGGTTATAAGAATTTCTGGAAGGAATATGGAGCTGTACTTAAAGAAGGTTTATATGAGGATGCTGAAAGAAAAGAAACATTATTAGATTTGTGTAGATTTTCCACTAATGAAAACGAAGATCCAATATCTTTGTCACAATATTTAGAAAAAATGCCTAACACGCAAAAAGAAATTTATTACATATCAGCTGAAACAAGCGCCCAAGCATTGGCTAGTCCTCATTTAGAAGGTTTTAAATCAAAAAACATTCCAGTGCTAATAATGACAGATGCAATAGACCAGTTTTGGTTGCCTATGGTTGGATCTTTTAAAGACAAGAAATTCACTTCAATCACTCAAGGTAAGATAAATTTAGATGAATTAGGCTCTAAAAATAAAGATGAAAAAAATAATTCTAAAAATGATAAAGAAAAACAAGATAAAGAGTATGTTGATTTAATTGCTCAATTAAAAGTTGTTTTAGGAGATCAAGTTAAAGACATTAGATTATCATCTAAATTAACAGATAGTCCAGTTTGTTTAGTAGCAGATGAAGGTGATATGGATATTGCTATGGAACAATTAATGGCTCAAAGAGACTCCAATTATAAAGGAGCCCCAAGAATATTAGAAATTAATGGTGATCATTCTTTAATCCAAAATATGAAATCTCTTCTCAGTAAAAAAGAAAGTAAAGACTTAGTCAGTGATGCCGGAACACTTTTATTTGAACAAGCAAGACTAATGGAGGGTAAGATGCCTGCTGATCCAGCAAAATTTAGTAAAATAATGAACCAATTTTTATTAAAAGCTATACCTAATTAAACACTCATTTAGCTTTTTTAAATAAAAAATAAATCCCAGTTGCAATCAGACACATTAGACCAAAAAATACGTTAACTCTCAGTGTTTGGTCAACAGGGATTTGAGTTATTATCCATGATAAGTTTAATAATCCGATTGGAGCTGTTCCAATACAAGTAACTAACACACCAAAGTTATTGCCTCGTGATGATGTTGAGGCTTGATACACTAATGCACCTTGCATTGTACTAAATCCTGAAAGAAAGATGCCTCCAAAAGTCAAACTTACAAAAGCTAGTAATAAATTAGGTGAGTAAGAAAACAAAAACATACCAAAAAAGAAACCTCCCACACCTGTAATAAATATTAAAGATAGATATTTTTGGGGTGAAAAATTTCCAATAAGTAAAGCACCTATAAGGGCTCCTAAACCTTCTGATGATGCTAAAATCCCAATATTAAATTCAGTTAATTCTAGTTTTTCTCTACCTAACACAGGTATTAGTGATACTAATGGAAACCCAAAAACATTAAAAATTAGAGTGGTTAATAATACAAATCGTAAATTAATTAAACTATATGCATTTTTACCAGTTTTTAAAATTTCATCTAAAAGGCCGTGTGCCCAATGCTCTTTAATATTTAAAACTGTTTTATTCGGCGAGTTTAAACTATGATTTTTATTTTTATTATCTTTAAATCTCAGTATTAATCCAAGTGCAAAAATATACATCAACAATTGAAGACAAAAAATACCAGAGAGACCTACAAAAGTATAAAGTGATCCAGCAAAAAGAGGTCCAATCAACCGCGTTGCGTTGTTAGAAAGAGTTTCCATTGCTAAAGAAGAACTTAAAAGATTATTTTTAATATTATCGGCTAACACACGTCTTCTGACAGCAAGATCTACAACCCAGGTAATTCCATTAACAAAAGCAAGAATAAACGCAAAATAAATATTAAAATTATTTGTAATAACAAATATAACACTTGCTGCGGTAAAAAAATTAGAAAGAAAATAAATAATTTTAATCAATAATAATGGTGATATTCTTTCTGAGATAGTACCTATTACTATTCCTAATAAACTCATAGGCAACATTCTAGCTGCAAAAATCATTGTCACTAAATATGGAAGTCCAAGCTCTTGAAGGGCGTACAAACTTAAGGCTAAAAACTCCATTGCTCTTGCAATGCCAGTCATACCACCAGCACCCCAAAGCACCCTAAAGTCTCGATTTTTAAAACATTCCTTGATCATCTAATTTATTGTGAAATTTTTTGATGGACTTCGATCACGTTACCTTCTGGATCTTGAAAGAAAACTTGATGCCATTCTTTAGCAAAAGTTGTTCCGTAATCTGAAAATGGTATATTTTTCTCTCTTAATTTTTTAAGAAATGATTTAATGTCATCAGTTCTAAAAGCTATATGCCCTTGATCAACTGGATTAATTGTTTGATTGTTTTTGAAAGCAACATTCAAGTCCCTTTCAGCTAGATGCATTTCTATTTTACCCTCAGTTACAAAATTTATTTTTCCGCTATATCCACTTTCAGATGTTTCTTCTGTTCTTGGAAAATTTTCAATTGGAATGCTGTCCATACATAAAATGTTTTTATAAAAATCATTCATTTTGTCTACATCTTTAGATACAAAGTTAATGTGGTGAAATTCTAACTTCATTTTAATCTCCAAAGTATTTATTGATTATAATTTTTTTGTTATTTAAATTAATATTAATTAATGTATATAAGCTAGTAATATTAAAATAAATTTATATATATACTCTAATTCAAGTCGTTTTATGAGGACCAAAATGCCAGATACCACTATCCAATTAGAAAATTCTGTTACAAATGAGGATATGATCACAGAAGTAAGAGAATCTGTAGCTAAATTATGTAGGGATTTTCAAGGTGAGTATTGGCGAAAACTTGATAGAGAGCTGGCTTACCCAACAGAATTTGTAAAGGCATTAACCGATGCTGGTTTTTTAGGTGCCCTTATACCAGAGGAGTATGGAGGGGTTGGTTTAGGAATGGTTGCTGCATCTGTAATTCTAGAAGAAATTCACCATCAAGGGTGCAATGCTGCAGCATGTCATGCACAAATGTATACCATGGGAACTGTTCTTAGACATGGATCTTCAGAACAAAAACAAGAATATTTACCAAAGATCGCCGATGGATCCTTGAGATTACAAGCATTTGGTGTAACAGAACCAACAAGTGGCACCGACACAACAAGTCTGCGTACAGTAGCAGTTCGAGACGGAGATGAATTTGTAATTAATGGCCAAAAAATTTGGACTAGTAGAGCAGAACATTCGGACTTAATGTTGCTATTAGCGAGAACAACTCCCTTAAATCAAGTAAAAAAGAAAACAGAGGGTCTTTCTGTTTTTCTTTTGGATATGAGGAAAGCAAAAGGTAATGGGCTTACAATTAGACCAATAAGGACAATGATGAATCATTCCACAACTGAGGTCTTTTTTGATAATTTAAGAATACCAGCTTCAAATCTTATTGGTGAAGAGAACAAAGGTTTTAGATATATTTTATCTGGAATGAATGCTGAAAGAATCCTTATAGCAGCAGAGTGCATAGGGGATGCGAAATGGTTTACTAAAAAATCGACAAGTTATGCTAATGATAGAAATATTTTTGGGAGAGCAATTGGTCAAAATCAAGGTATTCAATTTCCAATAGCAAGGGCATATGCACAAATGAAAGCTGCTGAATTAATGGTTTACCATGCAGCTAGACTATATGAAGCAGGGAAGCCTATCGGTGAGGAGGCAAATACAGCTAAATTGCTTGCAGCAGATGCATCATGGGCGGCTGCAGAAGCATGCGTGCAAACACATGGTGGATTTGGTTTTGCAGAGGAATATGACGTAGAAAGAAAGTTTAGAGAGGCTAGGTTATATCAAGTTGCACCAATTTCGACTAATTTAATTTTATCTTATTTAGCTGAGCATGTGTTAGGAATGCCAAGGTCTTATTAAGATTTTTCATCTTTTAATGCAAGATCTTTAAGTTTCCATCTTAAAATATCGCTAGTAATTATGTTGGCTAAAAATTCATAACCTTTAGTTTTTTCATTAATTTCTTGAGCAAGTTTTTCTGATTTTTTGTCATAAGACTTTGCTTTAATTATTACCCAGCTTTCACCTCCCTCTTTAGGGTTTGTAGAGGAAATTGTTATAACTAATCCATCTTTAACTTCATATGATAATGTGGGTAAATAATTTGAATATGTTTTTGCAGACTTTTTAACATCATAAAAATAAAAGCTATTAATTACGTCCCTTGCATCACTTAATTGTGTATCATCAATTTCAAATTTTACAGATTTTGGAATCGCTAGATTTAATTTGTCATCCTTAGACTGAATTTCAATTACTCCATTTTTATTACTTAATTTAATCTTCTGAACATCATTTTTTCTTATAGATATAAGCAAACTGTCGAACCAATCGGACTTTGTTGTAGGCATCCTTATTGCACCTTTGAGAAGATAAGTCTGGTCTTTATTTGGTAACCTAGCAAATTGACCACCACTTATTCCACCAACACTTCTGTCTACCATGCCAAAAAGGATTGAAGAATAAGTTGTTCCGTCTTCTTTCTTTAGTGTAATTTTTGTTCCATAACCTTCATCTTCATTTTTGCTTTTATTTTGTTCTGGTAAAAGTAGATTTAGCTGTGAGTGTCTGGATGGATCATTGGTTTTCAGTTCTTCAATTCGTAATAAAGATAAACTTGTAATCAGATTTTCCCACAATCCTTTTTTAAGTGGATAACCTGACTCTGATATATATTTATTATTTTGTTTAACCAAATTTATGTTATTTTCAAAAGAGATAATTGATATTGTATTGATTTCATTAATGTTTTTGGTAAAGCCATCTAAAAATAATTTACCTCTATTTTCAAAAACATAATTACTTTTGTTTAGGTTTATTGAAATAATCGCTAAAACAACGATTGCTGCAGTTATTATAGATATGTTTAAAAATCTTTTTTTAGTCATTTTTTATCCAAAATTTATTTTAGTAGAATAATTTTTTTCTTCTTAAAGATATAATTAATGCTAGACCAGCAAATATTATGGGAATTATTGCTACGTTTAAAGCTATTATCCATCGTTTTAAATTTTCAACATCTCTTCTAAGGTCAAATTTAACACTTCTTAACTGTGATCTTGTTGACATCATTTCAGCTTTAAAACCATCAATCGCTTCAATAGTTTCAGGAGATAAAATATCTGAGTTCTTGTCATTATTTTGCGTTAAATCTCTAATTTTATTTTCCATTTCATTTAATTTTTTAGCTAGTCTTTGTTCTTCTAAAAGAAATTTTTCTTCAGCTATTTTTTCTAATTCAATTATTTTATCAAATGGACGCCATGATGTACTCTTACCTCTAAGATCGGATAAGGCATTACCACCAACCATTTGTTCAATTACATTAAGAACGAAGTCGCCATTGTTAGCAAAAGCGCCTCGTTGCGTTAACCAATTTCGATCCATCAACATATCAGCGTCAGATACTAAAAGAATGTTTGATTTATTTTGGGATTTCAAAAGTTGACCATCTTTTTTACTAAATGATGAGTTGAGATTTGTTTTTATCCATCCTGCTAAAATTAAATTTTCGTTATTAGACTTTATGCTTGATAAAAAATCTCTTGGGTCATTTTTAGGATCACCTGCTTTTTGTGCATCACCTAAACCAGATTTTCTACTGGTGGTAATAATTGGTTCTAAAACTGTGTCTTTGTTGGCTTTTTCTAATGAGCCAGCGGTAGTCATTACAATGGTGCTTAAATTTGACAATGAACCTTCGTTTTTATTCAAGCCATCTCCCCTAATATTTAGCCAAGGGTAGTTGGTAACTTGTATATCACGACCATCAATATTCCTAGTGATCCTGAAACCAAATTCTGAATCTAAGACAGTCTTTCTATTATCGAATTTTATTCCCCATGTATCTAATAATTTTTTTAGATTTGATCTTGGGTTCATTGGGGGCATGCCTGGTTGTCTACTAACCTCTGTTTCAGCATAAGGATCTAAAAATATTAGGGTAGATCCTCCCTTAAGAACCCACTGATCTATCATATATAAAGTCTCATCCGATAAAAACTTTGGATGAATAATCATAAGAACTTTTGTGTTTTCATTGAGTTTATTATCGTTTTCACTAACCATTTCAACTTTAAACATTTCATTAATTTGTTTTAAAATTTGTTGTTCTGGTTTACCAATTCTACTGTCTGCCATTAGTCCAAGGTTATCAAGAATACTTATGACTGGCTTTTGAATCTGACTTAATTCAGAGATTAAACTTGAAAGATCATATTCAAGGAAAGTTTCTCTTTCTGGAGAAAAAATAGGAATATTTTTTTGCCCTGTAGTTGAATTTGTAGCTGCCAGTCCAAAATATAATGCATCTGACATTTCTGTTGCAGAAAATGAGCTAATACCCATTCCAACTGCTCTATCTTCTTCATCTGAAAAAGGTTTTGGATCAATCACCTCTAATGTTATTTTTCCATTAGAAATGTCACTATAAGTTTTCAGTACTGTTTCAACCCTGTTTGCATATGTGGAAAGCTGAGGTACTTCTTTAACTAAATTTCCTGATACAAAAAGCCTTATATGTATTAGCTCATTCAAATTTTTAAGAAGATTAGTTGTGCTATTAGATAAGGAGTAAAGTTTTTTTTCTGTGAAGTCTACCCTTGATGAATTGAATACATTGTTCGTAATTATATTTACACAAAGAAATATTATTACGGAAAATAGTATTGATAATTTAACAAGATTTTTAGTTTTTATCTTATTTAAAAAGTTCATTGTAACCTCAATCTGCTTTTTTAACTTGGACTAGCTGTACGTTGATCCAAAGACATAAAATTATCATTGAAATAAAGAAGACTAGAGTACTCAAATCAAAAACACCCATTTGTATCCTACTAAAATGTGATAGAAACGACATTGAACTTATTGTTTCTGTTATCCAATTTGGTGACCATGACCTTACAGTTGATAAAACCAGATTAAAGCCAGCCATTATAAGCACAAAACCACTAATGGATGATATTATAAATGCTATAACTTGATTTTTAGTTAGTGCCGACAGACAAGAAGTAAGAGCTAAAAAGGCTCCTGCCATTAACCAGCTGCCAAAGTAAGATATTAAAATAACATGATTATCTGGTTCACCTAAATAATTAACTGTTATCCAGATAGGGATGGTTAGAACAAGGGCAATCAGAGTAAAAATCCAGCTTGCTAAAAATTTACCAACGACTAGCTGTGTATTTGTAACAGGTAAAGTAATCAATAGTTCAATTGTACCAGACCGTCTTTCTTCAGCCCATAATCTCATACCGATGGCTGGCATCAATACAAGGAATAACCAAGGATGCCATGAAAAAAATGCCGTTAAATCAGCCTGATCTCTCTCAAAAAACCTTCCCAAAAAGAAGGTCATACCTGATGATAGAGCTAAAAAGACAAGCAAAAAAATTGATGCTAACGGAGTTCTGAAATATCCCTTTAATTCTCTATCTAAGATTATATATGTTTTGTTTAAGTAGTTATCCATGGGTTTTTACCAATTATTTTGAATTGTTTTCTGAAGTTATTGTTCTAAAGATTTCTTCAAGACTTACCTTTTGAAAATTTGCCTCAATTACATCGAGCTTGAGTTTGCTTATCTGTTTTAAAACTGTATTAAGATTTGGATTTTTCTTGCTGTCACTTACTAAAAGAGTATGAGTTGAAATGTCTGTTTTTTGAATTTTGACATCATCATATTTTAATAATGATTTTATTTCTCTAGCGAAAACATTATTAATTTTATTAGACACTTTAATAGATAAAGTGTTTTTGTTTAAAAATTTATTTTCTAAATTTTTAGGAGTGTCATTTGCAAGTAACTTTCCATTTGAAATAATTACAGCGCGTGAACATACTGCCTCAACCTCTTCTAAGATATGTGTTGAAATAACAATAGCTTTATTAGTAGATATTCTTTTTATGAGGTTTCTCATTTCGTGTTTTTGATTAGGGTCTAAGCCATCAGTTGGTTCATCCAATATTAATATATCAGGGTCATGTATTAATGCTTGAGCAATACCAACCCTTCTTTTAAAACCTTTAGAAAGTGTTTCTATAGGTCTGTTCCACATTTCTTTTAAGTTTATTTGATTAGCCATTTCTTCTAAGCGATTGCTAAGAGAACTATCATTCAACCCTCTCATTTTTCCAATAAATGACAAAAAGTCTGCAACTATCATATCTGAATATGATGGAGCACCTTCAGGTAGGTACCCTATGTATTCTTTTGCTTTTAATGGATTAGATTTAAGATTAATATTGTTAATAAAAATCTCACCATTATCTGGTTCTAAAAAACCAGTTAGCATCTTCATTGTTGTAGATTTTCCTGCACCATTTGGACCAAGAAAGCCAACCACCTCACCCCTTGATACTGACAAATCAATATTATCTACAGCAATAAATTGATCAAAAGATTTTTTTAAGTTAGTTGCGTTTATAAGTTTATCAAACAAAATATTTACCTTTTAGGGACGAAACCTTATTAATACTTGAATATTAGTTAATTTTTTAAATTATAAATTTCAAGATAAAAAAGTTATTTTTTTATATTTGAGTTAGTCTTTATGAATCTACATTATAAAAACTTGCTGACGTCAGGAAGTTGAGGTTCTCCCAGATAATTTTCTAGAGCCAGAGCAATTTCAACTGCTTTCTCATCTTCGTTTTTACTACATATGATTTGTAAACCAATTGGTAATGTTTTGTTATCTTTATTATTCAATAAATTATGGATAGGAAAAGAAATTCCACATAATCCAAAAATATTTACAGGTTGCGTGTTCGCTGATGCAAGAAGGCTTCTTTCGTGAAGTTCTCCACCAATTGTAGATTTATCAACTTCAAGGGCCTGCATTACAGTTGTAGGTGAGATGAGAGCATCATATTTTGAAAAATATTTACATGCTATATCCTCTAACTCTAAATGTCTTTTTTTAGCTTCAATATATTCAAATGAGGATACATTTAGACCCAACTTAGCTCTATTTCCAGTAACAGGATCCATTTTTTCAACGTTCTTAATAAATCTATCTTTACCAAATGCGCTTACAATTTCTGATCCAACAATTGCAGGAAACAAAACAGCCTTTTCGTTAGCTTCAGGAATTACTAATTCTTCTATGTTTGCACCTAATTTTACAAGTTTACTACAAACAATCTCATAAGCCTGTTCAACTTCTGGATCTAAATTTGATGTAAAAGGTTCTTTAAGTTTTCCAAAAGTCATACCATCAAGCTTTATGGGTTTTTGATCCATAATTGTACCGTTATATGTATTAAAAATTAATTTTGTATCTTTAACATTTCTTGCTATAGGCCCAGGTGTGTCTAAAGTAGGAGATAATGGAAAAATACCATCGGTTGGCCACCTGTTTTTTGTTGTTTTTAATCCAACTATACCATTAAGTGATGCGGGAATTCTAACTGAACCTCCAGTGTCTGTGCCAATGGCGAAAGCGGCAAGACCAGAAGCAACAGCTACAGCAGAACCACTACTTGATCCTCCTGGCATTCTATGAATATTTTCATCCCATGGGTTTTTTGGAGTACCTTTATATTTATTTAGTCCAGTTGCGCCTAATGCAAACTCAACAGTATGTGTTTTACCTAAAATAACACAACCAAGGGATTTTAACCTCTTAACTAGATTGCCTTCTGGTCCTGTTAAATCGGCACTATTTATTTGTGACCCATTAGTTGTTGGCATTTCATTCACAGAACAAATATCTTTTATTGCAACTGGGATGCCCATCAGAGGCCCTAAATCAACACCACAAGAAAATAGTTTATCTATGCCATCTGCCCAGATAAGTCCTCTTTCCTCATCTGTATATATGTAAGCGTGAAGGTGTGGATTTAAAATTCTTATTCTTTTAAAATAAATTGATGTAACTTCTTTACATGTGATCAAACGATCTCTGAATTTCTTTCCTAATTCATTGATTGTCATTCCAGTTAGAGGATCGTTTGGCAAACTTTTATTAGAATTTTTCATTGAAACCACCCTTAATTCTTAAATTGATTTTTCATAGAACCAAAAATACCTTTTAATCTTGGTGATGTTGAACAATCAGCTTCTAAAATCATTTTTTTTTCTACAGGTACATGGATGCCAACATAACGTACGGATTTATATTTTGGGTTAGATATGAGTTGTACTTTTCTATCTGTTTTTAATCTATACCTTGCTACCCCTTTTTTGAACGGAAAAATTATATCTGTTCCTGGAACTGTAACTGCAAAACTATCATCATCAACGGAACATTTATTATTTAAAGTAATTGTAACTGAAATCACCTCTACAGGTTTAAAAGCTTGTTGAATATTAGGCATGCCAAACCATAGCATAAGCCCAATAATACTAATTCCTGAGAGAAAAAAAATAACTTTAGTTAAAAAACGCATTGATACCTTAAAATAAACATATTACATCTTATCATAATGATATACTAAATTTATAGCCTAAGTAATTAATTTTTAGACAAAATTCATAGGACTTATTGAAAAATTTATGCGATTAGAATTTGATAGAATTAAAAGATTACCACCATATGTTTTTGCTGAAGTAAATAATCTCAAAGCTAAGCTAAGATCAAAAGGTAAAGACATAATTGACTTTGGAATGGGAAATCCAGATATGCCAACACCAAAGCATATTAGACAAAAATTAAGAGAAACTGTAGAAAAACCTGGTACAGGAAGATATTCTACCAGTAAAGGTATTAATGGGCTTAGAAAAGCACAAGCTGCTTACTATAAAAGACGATTTGATGTTATTTTAGATCCAGATGATGAAGTAATAGTTACTTTAGGCTCTAAAGAAGGCCTAGCTAATTTAGCTCAAGCAATAACATCACCAGGAGATATAATACTATCTCCTAATCCCTCATATCCCATTCATCCCTATGGGTTTATAATCGCAGGTGCTTCCTTACGTCATTTGCCAGCTATAGATAATGGCATCTTTAATCCTGATTTATATTTAGAACGATTAGAAAGATCTATTATTGAGAGTGTACCTGCTCCAGTGGCTATTATTGTGTCCTTTCCCTCCAATCCAACCGCACAAGTTGTGTCTTTAAAATTCTATGAAGAAGTGGTTAACATCGCTCTTAAATACAATGTATATATATTATCCGATCTCGCGTATGCAGAAATATATTATGATAACTTTCCACCTCCTTCAATTCTTCAAATACCAAAAGCAAAAGAAGTAGCAGTAGAGTTTACTTCAATGTCTAAGACTTATGCTATGGCAGGATGGAGAATTGGTTTTGCTGTTGGTAATAAAACACTAATAAACGCACTTACTAGAATTAAGTCTTATTTAGATTATGGCGCTTTTACTCCTGTTCAAGTTTCAGCAGCTACTGCATTAAACGGTCCTCAAGATTGTGTTCAAGAGATTAGAAATATTTATCAAAAAAGAAGAGACGTTCTTATAAACTCCATGGCTAGGGCTGGATGGAATATTCCAAGTCCAAAAGCTAGTATGTTTGCTTGGGCTCCCATACCAGAAAAATACAAAGATAAAGGATCTTTAGAATTTGCAAAAGAATTAATGCTAAAAGCAGATGTTGCAGTCTCTCCAGGTGTTGCTTTTGGGGAATTTGGAGAGGGTTTTGTAAGAGTTGGTTTAGTGGAGAATGAACAAAGAATTAGACAAGCTGCCAAAAATATTAAAAAATTATTGATATAGACTTGATATATTATTCTAAATCTAATTATTCAAATGGATTTTTATGAAAACAATAGACAAATTTATTACCCGAGATTTTTCAAATCCTGGAAAATCTAATGTAATAAGTTCAAACTTTATGACAGTATCCTCACACCATGTAGCATCTTGCGTAGGTATTGAGATTTTAAAAAATGGAGGAAATGCTGTTGATGCGGCATTAGCAATGAGCGCAGTTTTGTGTGTTGCTGAACCACATATGACTGGTATTGGCGGAGATTGTTTTGCAATGCTTTCAATCGATGGCAGTTCTAATACAAAAGCTTTAAATGCTTCAGGAAAGTCTTCAGAAAATGCAAGCGCTAATCATCTTCGAAATATAGGCATAAAATTAATTAAACCTGAAATGCCTGACGCAATCACAATACCAGGTGCTGTTGCAGGGTGGAGTTTGCTTCATAAGGAACATGGTTATATGCCATGGAACGAAATATTTCAGCCTGCTATTAATTATGCTAAATCAGGTATAATCGTTCATGAAAGAGTAGCATATGATTGGGCCAAAAATACAGAAAAATTGTCAGCTGATAGAGATACAGCTGAGATTTTTTTGAATAATCAAAAATCATTTAATGTTACTGAAAACTTCAAAAATATAAAATTATCCAAAACTTTTGAAACAATTGCAAAGGAAGGATCAGAGGGGTTTTATAATGGTTGGGTGGCAGACGATATGCTAGAAAAGTTAAATAGTATTGGTGGATTGCACACTAAAAATGATTTTAAAAATTCACGTGCAGAATGGCTAAAACCCATATCTCAAAACTACAGAAACATTAAAATTCACGAATGTCCTCCAAATGGTCAAGGTATTGTTGCCCTAATTATACTTGGAATACTCGAACATTTTAATGTTAAGAGTATGTCTAAAAATGATTACATTCATTTATTTTGTGAAGCAGTGAAAATAGGATACTTTCTAAGAGATCAATATCTTGCAGATATTCATTATAATAAGTTATCTGTGACAAGTTTTTTAAACAAAAAGTCACTAAAACAATACGCATCAAAAATTGATATTAATAAAGCTAAAATATATGAGAATAGCTTATTTCCTGATCATCCTGATACAATTTATCTAACGGTGAGAGATAAAAATGGAATGACAATTTCCTTTATTAATTCACTTTTCGATCCCTTTGGTAGCGGAATTACAGCACCAAGAAGCGGTGTACTTTTCCATTGCAGAGGACGAGGTTTTAATTTAACAGAAGGTCATCCAAATGAACTTAATCCAAATAAAAGACCTCTTCATACTATTATTCCAGCAATGATTTCCAACAAAAACAAATTAATTGGTTCTTTTGGGGTTATGGGTGGTCAATATCAAGCAGCTGGCCATGCATATGTATTGTCACAAATGATCGATTTTGGTTTGAGTCCTCAAGAAGCTCTCGATTTGCCCAGAGTTTTCCCAAATTGTAATGTCTTAGATTTTGAAAAAAACTTTGATAATTCAATTATTGAAGATATGTCTTCAAGAGGACATAAAGTTAATTATTCTGTATCACCCATTGGTGGTGGTCAAATAATACTAATAGATAATAAAAAAAATATTTTAATCGGTGCTAGTGATTTTAGAAAAGATGGGTGTGCAATAGGATATTAATTTATATTTTTCTTCATTTCTCTATAGGTTATCAAAAGACAAGAGCCAATTACAATTAATCCTCCTATAATTTGATTAGACGTCGGAATTTCATTCCAAATTAAATAACCAAAAATCGCAGCTATTGGAATAGCTAAATATCTAAGAGTTACTAATATAGTAGCCTCTGCATACTTATAGCTTTGTGCCATTAAATATTGTACAAATGAGCCTACAAGTCCTAAAAAAATTAAAGAATAAAATATAGAATTTGGTGTAACTAAAATTTCAGATCCGTATTTTCCTATGGTTCCGTAAAATTTTGTACCAAAAAAAATCATTGCAATAATAATTATTATTGAAGTTATAAAATTATGTACTAGAGCTGTTGAAGCAGGATGTTCTGTTTTACCAATTTTTCTAAGAATTAATGCTAATCCGGCATGAGTAATTGCACTACCAAAAGCTAGTAATAATCCTAACGTAGATAATTCACTAGTTTCTTTAATAATACCAATTGGATTAATCATTAAAAAAACCCCAATTAATCCACTTATAACAGCTGTCCATCTTATAACACCAATTTTCTCTCCTAGAAATAATGGAGATAATAATGTTACGTATATTGCAGAACTCTGAGCTAATGCTGTCGTTAAACCAATAGGAATAAGTTGTAAAGATGAAAACACCATAATCATTGTTACAAAACCAAATAAAGAGCGAATAAATATATTACTCCAGTTATTTATTTGTAAAAAAAGCATCTTTCTAGCAATAAAAGCTAAAATAAAAAGAATTGGTAATGAATAAACAAACCTGGCAAATAAAGTAATTATAAAATCTACTTCACCTGTCAGAGACTTTATTATCATATGAGAAAACACTGATAAAAAAATAAATAACAACCAGATCAGTGATCCAATTAAATTTGACGACATTTTAAGCCTAGACAAAATACAACTTGAAAATTTAATCTTAAATTATAACAATAATTAAACAAATTAAAAAAATATATTTATTTGGGAATTAGGGATGTCTAAAAAAGTTGTAATTGTGGGATCTGGAAATGCGGCATTATCAGCTGGCATAGCCTCATTAGAAAAGGGCTCAGATGTAACAATTTATGAAAAAGCTGATAAAAAGATGTCCGGTGGAAACACAAAATATACTGCAGGAGCAATGAGGTTTTCTTATGAAAGTGGGGATCAATTAATAGGCTTATTAGAAAATCCAAACGATGAAAGAATAAAAGACACAGATTTTGGTTCTTACACACAAGAAAAATTTAAAAGTGATCTTCTTAGTTTTAATGATGGTAGACCATTAAGTTGGGAACAAGAAATATTAGTTTCTAAGTCACTTGAAACAATCCAATGGCTTTCTTCTCATAATGTAAAATTTGAACCAATATATTCAAGACAAAGTTTTTTAAAAGATGGAAAACACATTTTTTGGGGAGGTTTAACACTTGCTGCTGAAAATGAAGGCGTAGGATTATTCAATCAAGAGTTAGCAGCTTTCTTATCGTTAGGTGGAAAAATCTTTTATGAAAGTCCTGTAACAAATTTGTTATTAAAAGAAAACAAAGTTACGGGTATTTATGTTGGGGATAAAAAAATAGAATCTGATGCAGTTATACTAGCCTCAGGTGGTTTTGAAGCTAATGACAATTTACGTAAATCATTTATCGGAGATAATTGGTTAAAAGCTAAGGTAAGGGGAACACCTCATAACACTGGTGACGGTCTGAGGATGGCTTTGGAAATTGGAGCTATAAAACATGGTTTATATGGAGGTTGTCACGCAACTCCAATGGATCTTCATATGAAAAATTATGGTGGATTAGATTTAGAACCAAAGGAACGAAAAAATTATCGTAAAATTTGTTACTTTCTGGGGATAATGATAAATGCAAAAGGTCAAAGATTCCTTGATGAGGGCAAAAATTTTAGAAATTATACCTATGCTCAATATGGTAGAAAAGTTTTAGAACAACCAGGACATTTTGCATGGCAAATATTTGATAGCAAAGTTTTTGATTTGCTTTATGAAGAATATAGATTTCATGATGCTCATTTTGTTGAAGGCAAATCTATAGAGGAGCTAATTGAAAAAATGGATGGAATTGACAAGATTGAAACAAGAAGAACAATAATAGAATATAATAAAGCAGTTGATTTAACAACTCCTTTTGATCCAACCACATTAGATGGCAAATCTACCAAAGGTTTAGAAATTAAAAAGTCTAATTGGGCTCAAAGAATTAATGAAGGACCTTTTAGAGCATTCCCAGTTACTGGTGGCATTACGTTCACTTATGGAGGACTAAAAATAAATGAACAAGGTTCAGTTTTGAATAAAAATAATAAACCAATAAGTGGTTTGTTTGCTTGTGGAGAACTCGTAGGTAGTGTTTTTTTTAATGGATATCCTGGAGGTTCAGGACTAACTTCTGGAGCAGTATTTGGAAGAATAGCCGGATATGGTGCAGCCAAATGAAAACTAGAAGTAAAAAATTATGTGTTGCTATTCTTGATGATTACCAAAATGTCTCACACGAATTTGCAGAGTGGGACAAAATAAGTGAGAAAATAGAATTGGATGTTTTTAAAAATTATATCGGACAAGAAGAAAATTTATCAAACATTTTACTTAAATATGACATCTTATGTTTAATGAGAGAAAGAACACCATTGACTGAAAATTTAATAAATAAACTTCCAAATCTCAAGTTAGTTATTACAAGTGGAATGTGGAATGCTTCAATAGATACAAATGCACTTAAAGAGAGAAACATAGTTTATTGTGGAACTGATACTAAAATTCATTCCACAGCAGAATTAGCATGGGCACTTATAATGAATAGTTGGAGAGGGTTACAGACTGAAATTGAAAATATGAAAAATGGTAAATGGCAAACGACTATAGGACGAGGTTTAAAAGGCAATATATTAGGAATATTCGGGCTTGGTAAACAAGGAAAACAAGTTGCTAATTTTGCCAAAGCTTTTGGAATGAGAGTTATTGCATGGAGTCATAATTTAAGTGAGGAAGAATGCAAAAAAATTAACATAGAGTATGTTGAAAGTTTAGATTTGTTTAAGATGTCAGATATTTTAACTATACACACTAGATTGTCAGATAGAACGAAAGGATATATTGATAAAGATAAGTTAAAATTAATGAAAAAAAAATCAGTTATAGTTAATACTAGCAGAGGCCCAATTATTAACGAACAAGATCTTATAAATGCATTAAATGACGGTACAATTTCTTGTGCTGCCTTGGATGTATACGATCAAGAGCCTCTCCCAAAAGATCACATACTAAGACAGACAAAAAACACAATTCTTACCCCGCATATTGGTTATGTCTCTTCAGAAGCATACGAAAAATTCTTTAATGGGTATTTATTAGCAATACAAGGTTTTTTAAATAATTCACCTATAAATCAAATAAAATAAAATCATAACCAATTTTGTACAACCCATTGGGGAGTTTTTAGTTGTTTATAAATTTTTTTATAAAATTGATATTTTTTTACAGGCCATTTTCCTTTTAGCACATCATCCGGATCAGGTTTACCTGTAAAAGCAACTATACTTGTTTCTCTAGGGAGTTTTGCAGCTTTCCAAATCCTAAGTGGCCAAGATGGAAGAAGATTATGTTTAAAACTTTGACACCAATCTGCAGGCCAAAAGACTTGATCTCTAATTTCGTCACTAATATAAATTTGTTCAATGTGATATTTTTTCCAAATTTTGACAGGATCTTTTTGAAATTTATCAAAAATTGAAGTGTATTTTCCAGCAGGAAATCTAAAGCAACTTGTGTTGCCTATGTTTTGTCCTTTCTGTGTCCAGTTTTCAATAACACAATACTTACCAGGTTCATAATCAAAAAATCTATCAAGGTTACCTGTAATTACTAAATCAAGATCCAAAAATAATATATCTCCACTTAATTTATTTAATGGAAATTGCCAGACACTTAATTTTCTCCATGGTGTATTTGTGATAGTTCTAGGCAGATTGATTTTAGGTAGTAGATTACAAATAACACCTCTATTTATGCCATCTTTATTATCTGTAAAACAGTAAAGATTAGTAGGTCTGTTCGTATGTCTTTTGATTGAATTATATAGTCTATTCACAAAATTAGGCCCGTATCTAGAACCCCATTTCATACATATAATTGTTTGCAAATTGATATCCATTTATAAATATTAATTTCAAAAATTGTAAATGCCATTTATAACATCATTAGATAAATTATAAAGTCATAAATATTATGAAAATTAACATTCTACTGCCTTACAAAGAAAAGTTTGACGAAAACAAAGCCTCTTCTGTTTCAATTACAGTTAAAAATAATTTAATGCATACTAAATATTTAAATGTGATAAGAGTTTATGGCCAAAATGTTGAAAACGCTCTTTTTAAAGATAATTTTGTAGGTCTAAATTACTCTATTTTTTCACTAAAAAGTAAGAATGTATTTTTGTTACATAGAATGTTAAAGATCATATCAGAAGAACATAGTAAAAAACAATTAATTGAAATACACAATAGACCCTACTTAATCAATCAAATTAGTAGTATTAGTCATTTTCCTGTATCATTGTTTTTTCATAATGATCCTTTAACTATGAAAGGTTCAAAGTCAAAAAGAGAACGACAAAATATTTTGGAAAAATGCGCTGCTATTTTTTGTGTAAGTGAATACATAAAGCAACAATTTATGAAAGGTATTTCCACTGACAAACAGAAAGTTCATGTGTTGTATAATGGCGTGAATAGAAAAATTACGCATTTTCCTAAGAAGAAAAAGGAGATTTTGTTTGTTGGAAGATTAGTATCTGAAAAAGGGGTTGATTTATATGTAGAAGTAGTAAAATCAATTGCTCCTACTTATCCTGATTGGAATTTTGGAATTATTGGATCTTTAAAATTAGGGGATCAAAATAAAACCAATCTTTTTGGAAATAAAGTAATTGAAAAATTCAAAAGTATTGGATCCCAAGCTAGATACTATGGATTTAAAGATTACAGTTTTGTTGAAGAAAAAATGAAAACTGCTTCAATTATAGTAATACCTTCTTTATGGCAAGAACCATTTGGTTTAGTTGCTGCAGAAGCTATGAGTTATGGAATATGTATCATTGCCTCTAAGGTAGGTGGAATACCTGAAATTATAAGAGATAATGGTGTTTTAATAGAAAATATTAATTCCCATAAACTGAAAAAAAGTTTAATTGAACTTATTGATAATGAAAAACTAAGAAACTTTTATCAAAAAAAAGCGTGGAAAGATTGCAAATTTTCTGCAGAGTATAGTTCTGAAAAATTAGATAATTATAGAAAAATCATTTTTAAGCAGAATGATTATTAATAACAAAAGAGCATTGGCTATGGTTTTTATATCCAGTTATAGGAAAGAGTTGAGGAAAAATTTTATGAAAAAGTATATTTCTTACAATCTTTGTGTCACTAATATTTTTTAAATATACAACCCCTTCTCTGTTTCTGGACACCCATTTAAAATCCTGATTTTTTATTATACCATTTTCCACATCTTTTAACATTGATATGGTAGGTATCGGTGGCCACCCATCGGCATGAATGTTTAAAGAACTTAAATCGTCATCAAAAAAATTATATTTAATACCATGTTTTAATGAAAACTTAAGACGATCAATTTGTGATGTATGGTCATCCCAAAGTGCTACTGTCTTTTCTTTATGAATGGAAGGAACATTTTTCGTAATATCTGTATTTATGTATGTTGCTTTTTTTGAATTATATAAATTATTTTCAAGATTTATATCATAGCAATAAATTCTGCAATTCTCATTTGTAGCTGCATCTATTAAATAAGTAGTGAAACCTTTCATTATACCTGACTCAACTACTACTGTTGGATTAATAATTTTTAAAATGGTATAAAAAAATACTCCTTCATTAAAACCAAAACCACTTCCTTGTTCCTTAATAGGGCTTTTAATAAAAATGTCTTCAAATTCGTTAATATAACTTTCAATATCAAATTTGTTGAATTTCAAGCCAGAAGATTTTAAAAATGATATAATTTGTTCTAGTATTAAATTATTTCTATATTTTTTTACTTTTAAATCAACAACAAAAGATGAATAAGCTTCATCTTTTTGAGATTGGTTTTTAATAAATCTTACACTTAATTTAAAACCTAAAAAGTTATAGAATGAATTTTTGAATTTCTTAAAAAAAACAGAAAATGAACTTCTTTTTCTAGGTTTGGTCCTGAAATTATTCCAATGTTGTGTATATGTTTTCTTTTTGTGAAAATCAAATTCCAAAGATTTAAACCCTCTTAATTTATTAGCTAGAATTTGATTATTTATCATATATTTTATTTTTAAAAACAAGAAGTAATATCATAATTGTTAATGTCAATGTTTGAGAGAAACTTTTAACATATGAATAAATAAGGCTGAAAATACTTTTTAATTTATCTTATTGCAATTTTTGAAAATAATTATTACACGCCAATTTTTATTTTATTTTTAATTATCCACAAGCAAATTAAAGAAGGAATAACCATTATTGTAGTTAAAATAAAAAAGGTTCCCCAATCTCCATTCAGCCAATCTACTAGAGCACCCGAAGATGATGCAAGTGTTGTTCTTCCTGCTGTCCCTATAGAAGCGAGCAAAGCATATTGAGTGGCTGTATAAGTCCTATCAACCAATAACGAAATAAATGCAACAAAAGCTACAGTGGCAAATGCTGCTGTAATATCATCAGCTATAACAGCAATTGCGAATAATAACTCGGATTTGCCCGTCCACGCCAAAATTGCAAACAGAAGGTTTGTAAGAGCCATCAATCCTCCAGCATAGAATATTGTTTTAATAGTTCCAGCTCTCATTGCCATTATGCCGCCTATTAATGTAAAAACAACAGTTGTAATCCAACCAAATCCTTTTGAATAAATGCCAATCTGAGCCTTTGAAAATCCTATTTCTTTATAAAAAACAATTGACATTCGACCAAGAAATGCTTCCCCAATTTTGAACAAAAAAACAAAACCCAATATTCCAACTGCTATTTGAATTCCATTTCTTTTAAAAAAGCTAATTATAGGTCCTACAATTGTTCCTGTAATAAACGCAGCAATGTTGTTTAAAAAGCTACTGGACCCAAGTTTCTCTGAAATTATTTTATCAGTTGCTTTTTGTTTTGCCTCCCTGTCAGTCACAACAGGCTCGTAAACGAACATCAAACCAATGTTCATCAATATTATTACGGCCCCTAAAATTAAGAAAGTTGCTTGCCAATAGTCAACAATTCCTATTTTATCAAAATATTCTGCTGTTAATAAAGATATAACACCTCCAAGTTTATATCCTGTCCACCAACCAACTACAGCCATAGCAGCACCTGCAGCCATAGTTTTTCCTTCATTCTCATGGATTTGTTCTATTCTCAATGCGTCAATTGTTATGTCTTGTGTAGCTGAAGCTATGGCAATTATTAATCCAACAGAAATTAATAAAGTAAAGTTCAGGGTTGGATTTATCAAACTCCAAATTGTCAAACAAAGTAGAATTGTTGTTTGCATTAAAACTATCCAACCTCTTCTATGACCTATTTTTTTTGCTAATAAAGGTATATGAATTCTATCTATTATTGGAGCCCACAAATAATTAAATGCATAGACACCAAAAATTAAACCTGCCCACCCAATAGTTGATCTGCTGAGACCTTCTTCTTTTAACCAAAGGCTTAAACTGCTAGCAATCAGAACCCATGGAAAACCGCTTATGGCACCAAGAAGTAAAATTCTAAGCATTCTAATATCTCTATAAACTGAGATTGTTTGAATCCAGTTTTGTTTTTTTTCAATCATAATCAAAACAAACCAAAAATTTTGAGTAAAATTTTACTCTTATTTTTAATAAAAATATATTTTTTTTGTTCAATTAAATAACCTATAGTTATTTATGCAGAAAAATTGGTTAATAATAAACATTAATAAAAAATATTTTTTAAAAGCTGGAAATAAAATTTTTTCTTGTCAGATAGGTTCTGGGGGGCTTCAAAGTTCAGCACAGAAAGTAGAAGGTGACAAAACAACACCAATAGGAAAATGGCGTCTCAAATCAGTATATTATAGACCCGATAGAGTATTAAGGCCAAAATTTAAGAAAAAAAATATTTTAAATATAAAACAAATTACTAAACATTGTGGATGGTGTGATGATATTAAAAGTAACTATTATAATAAATACATTAAGATCAATAACTTAATATTAAAAGATACTAATTATGAAAAGTTATGGAGAGAAGATGAGGTCTATGATATAATAATTGTAATCGCATGTAATATTAAACCAACTATAAAAAACAAAGGAAGCGCAATTTTTATTCATTGTAGTTTCCATGATTATAGAAATACTGCTGGATGTATTGCTTTAAATAGAAAAGATCTCCTTTATCTAATCAAAAACATAAAGGAAACCACGTCCATAAAATTTCAAAAATAACATTTCAAAATATAAAACTTTACAGATTTAATTAATATAATTAAAAGTAAATTTTTTATATAAAATCGAGGTTTTTAAATGCCATACTCATTAATATCAGTCACTCTTGGTCTACTAGGTCTACTATCTGCCTATTTTGTGTATTTAAAGGTAAAATCCTCTTCTGAAGGCACAGGAAGAGTTAAAGAAATTGGGGACCAAATTCATCTTGGTGCGATGGTTTTCATGTCTGCAGAATATAAAAGATTAGCAATTTTTTGCCTAGTATGCATTATTGCTCTATACTTTTCATTAGGCTGGCAAACAGCTATTTCTTTTGTACTCGGAGCATTGTGTTCAGGAACAGCAGGATTTATAGGTATGTATTCAGCAACAAAAGCTAATGTTCGAACTGCTGTTGCTGCTAAAGAAAAGGGAGCATCTGAGGCTTTAAATATAGCTTTTTTTGGTGGTTCCATCATGGGATTAACTGTTGCCGCTATGGGATTGTTCGGTATAGGAATATTATTTCATTACTTTGCCGGAGATGTAAAAACTATTCATGCCATAGAAGGCTTTGCGATGGGGGCATCATCAGTGGCATTATTTTCAAGAGTTGGTGGTGGAATATTTACTAAGAGTGCTGATGTCGGCGCTGATTTAGTAGGTAAAGTAGAGGCAGGAATACCAGAAGATGACCCTAGAAATCCCGGTGTAATTGCTGACAATGTTGGGGACAATGTTGGGGATGTCGCTGGTATGGGTTCAGATATTTTTGAATCTTATTGCGGATCGATGATAGCTTGTATTGCTTTAGCTGCTTCTATGACTAGTGCAACTATTAGTTCTTTAGGTGGTAATCAATACTTACTTCAATTTATGCCCTTAGCACTAGCATCTTTAGGTATAATATGCTCTTTATTAGGTATCCTGACTGTAAAAGTATTTTCATCAAAAAGTGCTGAAACAGCTCTTAGATATGGGACTATAGGTTCTGCTGTTCTTTTTGTAATATTATCATACTTTTTGATTGATTTGATGGCTGTATCAACTGGAGTTTGGATTGCAGTGCTTGTAGGATCTGTTGGAGGGATTGTAGTCGGATTAGTAACTGAATACTATACCGGTGGAAGACCTGTTGAAAAAATAGCAAAAGATGGTGAAACAGGATCTGCTACAGTTCTAATTTCTGGTTTAGCAACTGGTATGCAATCAGTTGCAATACCAGTTCTAACTATTGTGTCTATAATATTCATTTCAAATATTTATGCTGGTCTTTATGGTGTTGGTATTGCGGCAGTTGGCATGCTTAGTACTGTTGGTATTACTATGGCTATCGATGCTTATGGTCCAGTTGCTGATAATGCTGGTGGGATAGCTGAAATGTCTGAGATGGGTACAGAAACCAGAAAAATTACTGATTCCTTAGATGAAGTTGGCAATACAACAGCTGCGATTGGTAAAGGTTTTGCTATAAGTGCCGCCGCACTTGCTGCTTTAGCACTAATTAGTGCATATATAGAAAAAATATCAATTTCGGATGAAAGTTTTGTTTTGGCTATAAACGATCCACTAGTTTTATGTGGGATGTTTCTAGGTGGAATTTTTCCGTTTATTGTAAGTTCTATGACGATGACAGCTGTTGGTGATGCTGCTTTTGACATGATTAAAGAAATTAGACGACAGTTTAAAGAAATACCAGGTTTATTAGAAGGCAAAGCCAAGCCAGATACTGCTAGATGTGTGGATATTGCAACTAGAGCAGCTCTAAGAAAAATGATTGCTCCTGGATCATTGGCAGTTTTGTCTCCAGTTGTTATTGGATTTTTTTTAGGTCCCAAAGCTCTTGGCGGCATGTTAGGTGGAGCGCTTATCTGTTGTGTAATGATGGCTTTAATGATGTCAAATGCAGGTGGTGCTTGGGATAATGCAAAAAAATTCGTTGAAAAAGGAAATTTTGGTGGAAAGGGATCTGATGTACATAAAGCTGCTGTTGTTGGTGACACTGTCGGAGACCCATTAAAAGATACATCAGGCCCTTCCATGAATATACTTATAAACGTAATGGCTATTGTAAGTCTTGTTATAGCTCCTTTATTAGTTAACTAGATTCACAATAATAAGCCCTATACTGGATTGAGTTTACAATATGAAAATATTGATTACAGGTGTTGCGGGTTTTATAGGTTATCACTTAGCTAAGACTTTAATAAACGCTGATTATGATGTAGTAGGTATAGATAATTTAAATAGCTATTACGATTTAGATCTCAAAAGGGCTAGATTAGTTGATTTGAAAAATATAAAATTTAGCTTTTATAAGGTTGATATCTGTAATCAAAAAAAATTAAAAAATATTTTTTCTAAAAACAGTTTTGATGTGATTATTCATCTTGCGGCTCAGGCTGGTGTTAGATACTCGATTGAAAATCCACAAGAATACATACAAAGTAATATAAATGGATTTTTTAATATATTAGAGTTGTCTAGAAATAATAATATTAAACATCTAATTTTTGCTTCGTCCTCTTCTATTTATGGTCAAAATGAAAATTCTAGTTTTGAAGAAAGTCAAATCACAGACTTTCCAAAGAATTTATATGCTGCATCTAAAAAAAGTAATGAATTGATAGCTTATTCTTATTCAAGTTTATTTAAATTACCTTGTACGGGTTTAAGATTTTTTACAGTTTATGGCCCATGGGGACGTCCTGACATGGCATATTTCAAATTTGTAAAAAATATTTATGATGGAAAACCTATCGAAATCTTTGGACAAGGAAAAATGTACAGAGATTTTACTTACATAGATGATATTGTTGATGGTATTCTAAAAGTATTAAATAATGGTCCACCAATTTGTAGTGACAGAAATAAAAAAATTTTAAATAAGACACCCTGGGAAATTTATAACTTAGGTAATAATAAATCAGTCTCTCTAGAAAAATTTGTAAACATAATTGAAGTGTTAACTGAAAAAAAAGCAACGAAAACTTATCTAGATTTGCAACTTGGAGACATGAAATCAACTTTGGCTAATATTTCAAAAGCCCAGAAAAAACTTAATTTTAATCCTCAAACTTCAATTGAAGTTGGTTTGTTTAAATTTATTGAATGGTACAAAAATTTTTATAATTTAAAATAAACCTAAATTTCTTTGATAATTGCAGAAAAATCTTTTTCTCCGTTTATGCCTTCAGCCATTTTTGTAAACATCTCTTCTGCTTTTTTACCAAACGCAATATTTGAGTTTGTTTGACTTGCGGCATTAACAGCAAGCTTTAAATCTTTAGACATTAATTTAGCAGAAAAACCCGGTAAAAAATTATTATCTGCAGGACTTGTTGGTCCAACATTTTCAATTGGACAATAATTGTTAACAGACCAACAAGAACCGGTTGCAGTACTAACTACGTCATATAAAATATTTAGATCTAAATTAAAATTTTTTGCCATATTGAAAGTTTCCCCAACACCTATCATTGTGATAGCCAGTAACATATTATTACATAATTTAGTTGCTTGGCCAGAACCTGCAGTTCCACAAAAAACAGATTTTGAACCCATTAAATCAAAAATTGGTAACATTTTGTCAAAAGTATATTTGTCACCACCTACCATAAAGGTTAATGTGCCATTTAAGGCCCCTATTGTTCCACCAGAAACAGGAGCGTCTAACAAGGAGATTTCATTCGACAAAGCAAATTCATATAAATTTTTTGATGTGTTTACATCAATTGTAGAACAATCAATTAAAGTTGGAGAGTTTGAAATATTTGCTAAAATTTCTCTAATAACTTCATTTACAATTTTGCCATTAGGTAACATTGTAATTATTAAATCTTTATTTTTAGAAATCTCAGAAATTGAATTCTCTTTTTTAATATTAAATGCATTTAGGTTATCCATAAGTTTGTAATCAATATCAAATCCTGAAACATTATAACCAGCTTTAGCCAAATGAACTGACATTTTGGATCCCATATTCCCAAGCCCAATAAAACCAATTTCTTTCATTTTTATTCTCCTTAAGTAATTTAATTATTTAATATCCACCAGATGATTTGCTAATGCTTTTGTTTGTGTTTTGATAACTCTTTCTGAATTAAAATCATTAATAAATATTTTAATATCATGTTTTAAACCTAATAGAAAAGGATACCATTCTCTAGATAATGGACTTTTCCATTTCCAGATTAAAAAATCTAGGCTAATTAAAAAGTTTTTTGAAATTGAAATCTTGGTTAAAACTGGATTTTCTCCAAAATCTGGTTTTAAAAAATGATTATAAACATCTAAAAACTGTGAAGGTATATTATATTTGTTTAATATTTTTTTCCAGTCTTCATATGGTGTTAAACTGTTCTTAGTTGCTTTAACAATATCCAATATAAACAGATCAGTTTCTATTAAACCGGTTGGGTTTATCATAATATTTTCAACCTTAGTACGACCAATATAAGGACCTAAAAATATTCTTCTTGGACAATAGTCATTAGAATAAAAATTGTCCCAAATAACAAAATTTGGTGACAAAATATTTGAGGTTCTTTGCAATGTATGACTATTAATTGATTTTGAAACAATATTTTTTCCTGAATAGAAACAAGTAATATCTTTATTAATTTGTTTTTTAAAGTCTGAAAGGTAGTTTTTGTCTTCATATATCAATTGGTCAGAATAAATTCTTGGAACAACAAAGATAAATTTTTTTAACTTTAAAGATATTTTATTAGCTAAAAGAGCATGTGCATAACCCTCTGAAACAGACAAGTTATGACGTTCCTTAAAATTGTTAGGTAAATCATCAAAGAGTAATGCAATTTCATCGGCCCCATTCTCTATGAAATATTTAAATTTATTATAGAGAGTTTGCATATCTTTAGTTTTTTTATTTTTTACATTATCTAGAAGCAATTCTGAAAAATCAAAGCCATAACCAGGCGATATGCCAACAATTATTTTTACATCATTTTTTTTTGCTACATCAGCAAATATTTTAAATTTTTTATTCCACTCATTTTTATAATTACTTCTCCAATTTAATCTATGCTTTTCATCTTCTTTTGGCGCATAAAAATAATAATTCATTTTGTTTTTATTTAAGCTCGATATTATTCTGTGTCTATCTTCCCAACCAAGAATTCGACCGTAATAACCTTCTATATAACCATTTATGATATTTTTATTTCTTTTCATTGATTTAACTTATTTTAATTCTTAATGTTTATTTTAAACAAAATAGGACAAAATAGAATGAAAATTTTGGCAGTAGGCGCTCATCCTGACGATATTGAAATTTTTATGTATGGTATTCTCTCAGTTTTTTCAAAAAGAAAAGATGAAATAAAAATGATTATAGCTACTGATGGAAGCGCAGGGAGTGTTACTACAAATAAAAATCTTTCTCAGATAAGAAAAAAAGAAACGATGGAAGCATTAAAAATTTTTGGTATTCCTATTTTTTTAGATTATTCGGATGGAGAATTGTCTATTCAACATAATATAACAAGAACTCTAAAAAAACATTTTGATAGTATAGAACCAGATTTGATCATTACACATCCACCAGAGGATTACCATTCTGATCATAGATCATTATCAGATTATGTTAAATCAAGTGCAGGATTTAAATATCCGGTGCTGTTCTGTGAAACATTAATGGGAGTAAATTTTAACCCTAATATTTATATTGATATAAGTGATTATTTTAATGATAAGGCACAAGCAATATTGAAACACAAAAGTCAAAGTCCTGAAAAGTTTCTAAAAGCAATTGAAATTAATAATAGATTTAGAGCTGCACAATGTAATGCAGGAGGTAAGAGTTATGCAGAAGTTTTCAGATTTGAACCGTCTTTTCCTTTTGTAGACCTCAGATATTTATTACCATCTACAATGCCAATAAGACCATATTACAAAAACACACCAAGTTCTTTAATTTAAAAAATTAAAAATTTCTCCACCTATACATGGGCCATCTACACCTGTAGTATTTGGGTAAGTAGTAGGCATATTAGCTAAACGTCGCATTGCCAAGTAAGCAATCATGTCAGCTTCCACGTAATCGCCATCAATTCCAATTTGATTTGGTTCAACAATTTCAGCAGGAAGAGATAATTTTAATTTTTTCATTAAATGTTTATTGTGTTGTCCACCACCCATAATTACAAACTTATTTGGAAGGGATGGTAACATTCCAATACCTTTTTGAATTGATACTACTGTAAATTCCAAGAAAGTGGATAGAATGTCTGAATGACTAAAATTTTTTAACGGCAATTTTTGAACAAAACTTTCAAATTCTAATCTATCGATGGATTTAGGGTATTTTTTTTTAAAGAAAGGAAGCTTCAAAAAATTGTTAATTATATTAAAATCAGGTTGTCCTTGAGAGGCAATTTCGCCTAAATTATCGAAAGGTATACCTAGATGTTTTTGACAATAAACATCCATTAATCCGTTACCTGGTCCTAAGTCAAACCCAATTAATGTATGTCCATCCCAATAAGTAATATTTGATACACCACCAATATTAATAAAAGAGCAAGGTAGATCAATGTTAAACTTTTGCATAAGAAATTTATGATATATTGGTGAAATAGGTGCACCTTCTCCACCATTATTAATATCGTTTTGTCTAAATTTAGATACAACTTTTATTTTACACATTCTTGAAAGTAAATATCCGTCACCTATTTGTACACTAATTTTATTTTTAGGATTATGAAAAACTGTTTGACCATGAAATCCAACTAAATCTGGTTTAATTCCAGACAATTTTATAATTTCTGTGATGGCGTTGTTGTGATCACTTACAATTTCATTAGATAATTGATTTTCCAAATATTTATTATCTTTTAATTTAGGATAATTAAAAACATATTCTTTGAGTAAACTTGCAGTTGATTTATTATAATTTAAAATTAGTTGGTAATCTGTCTGTTCAAGTATCTCTCCATTAGTTTTTACTAACGAAGCATTGATCCCATCCATACTTGTACCTGACATTAAACCTATAACATATTTAAGCTTCATAATTTTTTTTTAATTTTTGTTTTTCCCAATTAAGAGCAGTTAATATAATAGTATCTATATCATCAAGTTTTGGTTTCCAATTATATTTAGTCATCATCTTATTACTGTCAGCAACTACTCTTGAAGCGTCCCCAGACCTTCTTCCAACTATCTTCGTTGTGAAGTTTATTTTTGAAATTTTCTTCACCTTGTCAACTATTTCTAAAACACTTAAACCCTTCCCGTATCCAAGATTGCATATATCTGAATCACCGCCTTTTACTAAATGTTCAACAGCTAACAAATGGCCTGAAATTAAATCTGAAACATGAATAAAATCTCTTACGCAGGATCCATCATCAGTGTCATAATCTAAACCATATATTTCTATCAATTTTCTTTTTTCTAAGACACAATCAATACAAGCTTTTATTAAATGATTTGAATTTTCGTCAATTTGACCAGATCTTAGTTGAATATCAGCACCAGCAACATTAAAATATCTTAAAATGAAAAATTTTAAATTTGTACCTTTGCACAAATCTCTAATAATATTTTCACACATTAATTTTGATTGTCCATATGGATTTGATGGATTGCATGTATGCGATTCACTTATTAAGCCACTTTTTTTTTCTTCATAAACTGCTGCTGTTGAAGAAAAAATTAATTTTTTCACATTTGATTTTGTTAAAAAATCAACAAACTTTAGTGTTTTAAAAGAATTATTCTCATAATATTTAAAAGGATTTTTAACACTATCCTCAACCTTTACGCTACCTGCAAAATGTGTTACTGCTTCAATATCATGATCATCAAAAATGCTTTGAACAAGATTTAAATTGGAGATGTCGCCTTCGATAAAAGTGGCGTTTGACGGTACAATTTTTTTGGATCCAGAGGTTAAATTATCTAAAATTACAACATCATTACCTTGATCTAGAAGTTCTAATGCCATATGGCTTCCAATATAACCTGCACCACCTGTTATTAAAACTTTCATTTACATTCACCATTATTTAAAATATAAAACCAATAGATACCTTAAATTAATATGAATTAATAGGTTTGTTTTAGATTTACAGATGAAAAACAATCAAAAGATAGCTCTAATTACTGGGGTAAATGGGCAAGACGGAGCTTATTTAGCTGAATTGCTTTTAAAAAAAAATTACATTGTCCACGGTGTTAAACGAAGATCGTCATTAATAAACACTGACAGAATTGATCACTTTTATATAGATCCGCAAATTGAAGATAAAAGATTTTTTCTTCATTATGGAGATATGACAGATTCCATGAATTTAACTAGATTAATAAAAGAAACTGAACCTGACGAAATTTACAATTTAGCCGCACAAAGTCACGTAAAAGTAAGTTTTGAAACTCCAGAATATACCGCAAATGCAGATGCTATTGGAGTTTTAAGATGCTTGGAAGCAATTAGAATTTTAGGACTTGAAAAAAAAGTTAAGTTTTATCAAGCGTCAACATCTGAGCTATATGGAAAAGTTGTTGAAGTACCTCAAACAGAAAGTACCCCATTCTACCCTAGAAGTCCATATGCTGTAGCGAAATTATATGCATACTGGACTGCCGTTAACTATAGAGAAGCATATAATATTTTTGCTTCTAATGGAATATTGTTTAATCACGAAGGACCAACGAGAGGGGAAACCTTTGTTTCTCGAAAAATTACAATGGCAGTTGCCAAAATATATTATGAACTGCAAGATAAATTATTTCTGGGAAATTTAAATGCTCTCAGAGATTGGGGACATTCAAAAGATTATGTAGATGGAATGTGGAAAATTTTACAACACGATACTCCTGATGATTTTGTTTTAGCAAGTGGAAAAATGCATTCAGTAAAAGACTTTGTAAATTTATCATTTAGAAAAATTGATGTTGAAATTGAGTGGGAAGGCGAAGGTCAACAAGAAAAAGGGTTTAACAAAAAAACTGGTAAATGTGTTGTTGAAGTTGATCCACGATACTTTAGACCTACAGAAGTTGATCAACTTTTAGGCGATTCTTCAAAGGCCAAGAAAATTTTAAATTGGGAAACAAAAATTTCTTTTGAAGAATTAGTTTCGGAAATGGTTGAAAGTGACTTAAAGTATTTTAAAAATGGTAAGTAAAAATAAGATTTTTAATATTGAAAATAAGTCTATTTTTATAGCAGGCCATAATGGAATGGTTGGCAAAGCAACTTTCAATGAACTCAAGAGTAAATCTAACCAATTATTATATGTAAACAGAAAAATTTTAGATCTTAAAAAGGAAGAAAAAGTTTTAAAATGGTTCAAAGATAATAAACCTCAAGTAGTTATTATTGCAGCTGCTAAAGTAGGTGGTATTTATGCAAATAGCAATTATCCTGTAGATTTTATTGAAAATAATCTAAGAATTCAAAATAATATTATTAGGGCTTCCCATATTACTGGGGTAGAAAAATTAGTTTTTCTTGGTTCTTCATGCATCTACCCAAAATATAGTCAACAGCCAATTAAGGAAGATTACCTTTTATCTGGTTTCTTAGAGCCTACTAATGAACCATATGCAATTGCAAAAATAGCTGGTATTAAGTTATGTGAATCTTATTCAAATCAATATAATTGTAATTTTATTTCACTTTTACCAACAAATTTATATGGTCCAAATGATAATTTTGATCCTAAATTATCTCATGTTCCTGCTGCATTATTGAGAAGGTTTCATGAAGCTAAAATTAACAAGCAAAAATCAGTTATAGTGTGGGGAACTGGAAAACCACGTAGAGAGTTTTTGCATGTTTCTGACTTAGCAAAAGCTATTGTTTATATGTTAGAATATTACTCCTCAAGTAAACCCATTAATATTGGTACTGGTAAAGATATTAGCATAAAAGAATTTGCAGAAATAGTAGCTGATGTAGTTGGATATGACGGTCAAATAAGTTATGATGACACAAAACCTGATGGTACCCCTGTGAAAAAATTAGATATTTCTAAAGCATTATCTTATGGTTGGAAGCCTGAAATAAATTTAAAAAGTGGTATTAAAAGCACATATGACTGGGCTATAAAAAATATATTTTAAGAAAGAAGAGAAGTTGAAAAAATTATTTCCAGTAATTTTAAGTGGAGGGTCAGGTGATCGGTTATGGCCTAAGAGTAGAAAATCATTACCTAAACAATTCATTAAATTTCATAAAATTGGTAATCTTTTTACACATACTTTAAAAAGGGTTGAAACTTTAAACAATTGTCAGAACCTCATTATTGCTTCATCCAGAGATTATGAATATTTAATTAAAAAAAACCTGAATAATTTTGTAAAAAATTCTTCTATGATTTTAGAAGAAATTTCTAGAAACACATCACCAGCTATCTATTTTTCTGCTTTAAAAGCATTAGAAAAATCAAAAGACGCTATTTTATGTATTATGCCTTCTGATCATTGGATAGAGGATAATGCTAATTTTAAATTAGTTGTTAAAAACGCTATTCGTGAGGCAGAAAAAGGATTTTGGGTTACTTTGGGTATCAAACCTACAAATCCCTCTACTGGTTTTGGCTACATCAAAACAAAAAAAAAAAATGATACAAATGTTTTAGATGTGCTTCAGTTTACAGAAAAACCAAATTTGTCAACTGCTGAAGAATTTCTTCACGATAAAAATTATTTTTGGAATGCTGGAATTTTTGTAGTATCCGCAAACCAAATTGTAAAAAGTTTTTTAAAGATTAATCCTATTTTAGAAAAATCAATCAAAAATGCATGGTCAAATAGAGATGTTATGTCAAACATAAATGTAATTAAAAAAAGTGATATGATTTTTTTACAAAATATTTCTATTGATAAAGCGATTCTAGAAAATGAACAATTTATTAAACTTATTCCGTTTAGTGGTGGTTGGAGTGATATTGGCAATTGGGATTCTATGAATGTTTTACTAGAAAAATTTAATGAGGACAAAAAAAATCAAATGTTACTTGAAAGCAAAAATACAGATATTCACTCATCAGATCGACTAATAGTTGGAATAGGATTAGAGAACATTACTATTGTTGATGAAGTGGATGCTACTTTAATTTTCAAAAAAGGATACTCTGAAAAGGTTAAATCTATCGTACAAAATTTAAAAGAAGCAAACAAGGCTATTGCCATAGAACATACTTATGAATACAGACCTTGGGGTAAGTTTGAGGTATTATTAGACTCAAAGGAATGTAAGGTTAAAAGATTATTTATTGATCCTTTTAAATCTCTTTCTTATCAATACCATCTAAAAAGATCAGAACATTGGACTGTTGTTTCAGGTGAAGCCAAAGTAATTTTAGACGGTAATTCCACCACTCATTCCGTTGGCGAGTCCATAATAATAAAAAGTGAGGTGAAACATTCTTTATCTAATCAAAAAGAAGATATTTTAATTGTTATAGAAGTTCAATATGGTACTTATTTTGGTGAAGATGATATCATCAGAATTTCAGATCCGTATAATAGATAGGAATAAAAGTAGATTTCTAACTATTGTAAAAAGTGCCAGTTTTTATAAAGATTTTTTTTATTTTTTTTATGTTATTTTCTCTTAAGCTAATCTCCAATTCTTTTAAATACTTTTTTAATTTTTTCCACTCAAGAAAATTCTCTTCAGCCATTAATATTTTCTTTTCTTGAGTTTTAATAGGATTATTACCTATTAACAACTCTTCATATAATTTCTCACCAGCTAAAAGACCTGTTATTTTGATTTCTATATCACCATTTCTATTATAATTATTTTTGATTGTTTTACCTGACAGTAAAGCCATTTTTTTTGCTAAATCTAGTATTTTTATAGGATCACCCATATCAAGAACAAATACTTCTCCTCCTTTAGAAATGATAGATGATTTTATGACTAAGTTTACTGCTTCATGAATGGTCATGAAGAATCTAGTGACTCTTTTGTCTGTAATGGTAATTGGACCACCAGTTTGTATCTGTTTAAAAAATTTTGGAACGACTGAACCAGATGACCCTAAAACATTTCCAAATCTTACTATCGAAAATGTTGAGCTTTTAGTTCTAGTTTGAAAAGCCTGAATAATTAACTCAGACAATCTTTTGGAGGCGCCCATAATATTTGTTGGTCTAACAGCTTTGTCTGTGCTGATAAGAACTAAATAATTTACTTTATGTTTGAGAGCAAGATTGGCTATATTCAATGTACCAAATACATTATTATTTAAACCTACTATAGGATTGTCTTCAACAATACTTACATGTTTGTATGCTGCAGCGTGAAAAATTATGTCAGGTTTATGAGTTTCAAAGATTTTTGTTAGTACATTATAATTTAAAATTGATACAAGTTTTGGAATAACCTTTACTGTTCTGTCGTAAATCGTTTCTCTAAGTTCTTGAACTATTTGGTATAGAAAAAATTCGTTTATTTCAACAATGATTATGGATCTAGGCGAAAGTTGTAATATTTGTCTACACAACTCACTTCCAATTGATCCACCGCCACCTGTAACAAGCACATTTTTGTTATAAATATTTTTTGCATGGACAATTTTGTTAGTTCCTACCGGATCCCTCTCTAATAAATCATTAATATTTAAGTCTCTTAAATTAGATAAATCAATTTTGCCAGAAGTTAATTCATTTAAATTTGGTAATGTTCTTAATGTAATATTTAATTTTTGTAATTTTGATAATATTTGTGTCTTCTTAACTACCTTAATAGATGGTATCGCTAATATAACCAACTCTATATTTTGCTTTAATTTTATTTTCTCTAATTTAGAGGGGGTGTAGACAAACTTATTATTAATTTTGGTATTAACAAGTTTATCATTATCATCCAAAAATCCAATAAAATTTAGAGTTTTGTCATCTTTTATAATCTTAGCAAGTTGTATTCCAGTTCTCCCTGCTCCATAAATAAGACAATTTGTTATATTTTTCTCTCTTTGTTCAAAGTTTGAAAAAATTAAAAAAATATATCTGATAATCGCACGTGAAGAAAGAATAGAAAAAGACATTAAAATTGGTTGAATTATACCTATAGTTCTTGGAACACCCTCGAAGGTGTTAAGTGTAAAAATAGATGCAAAAATGATACTATAAATAACTAAAGCTTTAGATAATTCAATGAATGCTTCAAGACCAGAGTGTCTATTAATTGATTTGTGAATTTGAAAAGAAAAAATAATTACTGTTAATAAGGTAAGTGATATTACTAATGGGTAAATTGGTATTTTATTAAAATAGTAAAATTTATCTAGTCTTAAAAAGAAAGCTATCCATAATGTAAAAAAGCAAATAGCCAAATCAAAGAAAATTATAAATATTCGTTTAGGTAATAGCTGGTATAATTTTAAAAAGTAAACTTTTTTTAAAAATTTTTCCATGTAAGTTATCACTTTTAATGACTAATATTATTCATATTAAAGACTTTTAATATAGTAAAAAGTAAAATTTTTATATCTAAAAAAATACTTATATTTTTCTCATAATAGACTTCAATTTCGACTTTTTTTTTAATACTAATATCATCACGTCCATTAATTTGTGCCCAGCCAGTAATACCGGGTGTTAATAAATGGATATTATGTTCAGTTCTTAGCTTTTTTAGATCATTTTGATTAAATAATGCAGGTCTTGGTCCAACAAGTGACATATGCCCTATTATAACGCTCGCTATTTGAGGAATTTCATCTAAACTAGTTTTCCTCAAGAATTTTCCAATTTTAGTAATGTATAGGTGGCTATCTTTCAATAGGTGTGTGGCTACCTGTGGTGTATTTTTCTTCATAGTTCGAAACTTAGGCATTAGAAAGAGTACATTGTTTTTACCAACTCTCTTACTAAGAAATATTGGAAAATCCCTTGTCTCAATTATTATCAAAATTGCAATTAAAATTGCTGGTAACAAAATGAGAGGCAACAGAAATAAAGATAAAACAATATCAAAAATTCTCTTTAAAATCATACATTATGTACTATCATAAATCAAAAAAAATACACAGTATTATTAGGAATATAAAAAATGCTAAATACAGAAATGCAACCTCCAAAAAATCTTTGGATAGATAAAATGCCGATTGAGTTAGCGATTAAAACAATGTTGAACAATCAAGAAGAGGCAATATATGCTCTTCAAAAGGCTATGCCACAAATAAAAATAGTTATTGAAACAATATACGAAAAATTAATCAATAGCAACAAAGCAAGACTAATATATGCTGGTGCTGGAACCTCAATAAGAATAGCTGTTCAAGATGCTGTTGAACTTTACCCTACTTTTGGATGGCCAAGAAATAGAATTGCATTTATGATAGCTGGAGGTTCAAAAGCAATTCTTGATTCAGTCGAGGGAGCAGAAGATGATATTAATCAAGTCCAAGAAATAATAAGAAATTTAGCTTTGACAGAGAATGATGTTGTTATAGGACTGGCAGCAAGTGGAAATACGCCCTTCACTAAAAGATGTATAAAGCTATCCAAAAAAAAATGTTTATCAGTGGCAATTTCAAACAATGTAAATGGAGAAATATTTCAAGAGTCTGATCTAGGTATATTTTTAGATACTGGATACGAAATTATAGCTGGTTCAACTAGATTGAAAGCAGCAACGGCACAAAAAATATGTTTAAATATAATATCATCTATGTTAATGACAAAAATGGGATTTGTAAAAAATGGTTTGATGAATAATTTTGTTGTATCTAACAAAAAATTAAAACAAAGAAAAATAAACTTTTTACAATTACTTAAATAAGCTTGTGCTAGTAATGCAAAAAAAAGATAAAGAAAAATTTATAAGAAATTATTTAAATGATTTAAATAGTTTATCGCTGGATTTAGAAATTAATACTTTAATCCAAATTTCAAATTGTATTATTGATTGTTCAAACTCAAACGGAACAATTTACATTGTAGGAAATGGGGGGAGTGCTTCGATAGCCAGTCACGTTGCAATTGATTTTCTAAAAGCATTAGGTATTAGGGCGATGACATTTAATGAAAGTAGTTTAATTACATGCTATGCTAATGACTTTGGTTATGAAAATTGGATAAAAGAGTCTATAAAAAGCTATTCACAAAAAAAAGATTGTGTAATTTTTATAAGTAGTAGTGGTGAATCTTCTAATATTTTAAATGGAGCTAGATTTGCATTAGAAAATGAATTAAATGTAATTACCTTTAGTGGTTTCAAAAAAAATAATTCGTTATCCTCTATTGGACATTTCAACATATGGGTTAACAGTTCTAATTATAACTATGTTGAAATACTCCATAACAAATTTCTCTTAATTTTAGTAGACTTGATAAAGTTTAATTTTAACAAATAATTTTTACAAACTAAAACCACCGTCTACTAAAATGTTTTGCCCAGTCAAGTAAGATGATTGTTCAGAGGCAAGAAATATTGCTATACCAAACATGTCTTCTGCAGATGCCATTCTTCCTAGTGGTACTTTACTTGAATAATTTTTAACAAAGGTGTCATTTTGACCGCTAAAAATTCCTCCTGGACTAATGCTATTTACTCTGATGTTATAAGGTCCTAGATAAGATGCTAGATATTTTGTAAATCCAATTACAGCTGATTTAGAAACTGAATAAACTGCAGGAGTATTTATTTCATTTCCTTTATAAGAAGAATTTTTATAAATATCTTTTTTTGGTGCAACAACACCATAAATTGACGCAGTTTGAATGATAGAACCTTTTTTTTGTTTTTTCATAAATTTAATAACTTCTCGAGAAAAGAGAAAAATTCCTGTTATATTTACATTTAATACACTGTTCCATGTTGAAATTTCGTAATCTTCAAATGGTGCTAAAAACTTTTCTAATGATGGGCCTTTTGAGGCCGCGTTATTAAAAAGTACGTCTATGCTTCCAAACATTGAATTTATTTCTTCCACAGTATTTATAACATCGATCTCGTTAGTAATATCAATATTAAAAAATTTTAATTTTTGATTATTGTTTACTTTCAAATTCTTTTTTAAATCTTTCAGATCAGTTTTATTTATATCAATTAAGGCCATGTTCGCACCCTCATCTAAGAGCTTTTGGCTTAATTTTCTTCCTAAAATACCTGACGAACCAGTAAGGATAATGTTTTTATTTTTCAATAACATTTTAACTCAAATTTCCTTTTCAATTGGAGTTTATGAATAAGCTTCATAATGTTAACACCTTCATCGAAAGAGCATGAGATTTTTTTTCTATTATTAAGTAATATATCTTTATGCATAAGGAAATAAGAAATATTCCGATTTTTTTTAAGAACCTCTTTAGTATTATTTATCTCGAAAACACTATTAACAAGATCAATTTTATACGAGTTTTCATTTGTATTTACAATTATATCTCTCCTTGCTTTCCTATCAAGTAAGTTTAAATGTAAAGAAAGGAATTTGCATTTTTGAAAGCTCATAATACCAATGGCGCTGTCATGGCAGTCAATTTCAAGATTACTCAATTTATCTTGCCACGAAACAGCTTTAATACATTTACCAAAAAGAAATGTAAGATAATCTAGTTCGTGACTTAATTCTAAAAGAACTCCACCTCCCTCCTTTTTTCTTGATGAGTAGGTTTTTTTATAATCTCTAAAGGGACGCCAATCTGGCAGATATTGTCCCGTATAGACTGATGCACTTAAGACTTTTTCATGATCCAATTTTTTTTTTAACTTTTCTATGCAAGGATGAAAACGTAAATTATATCCTAAAAAAATTTTATCGGAGTTAAACTTTAAATCTATTCTCGATTTATAGACTGTTGATAACGGCTTTTCTAGGAGAATTTTTCCTGTGTAACCAAATTTAAAAATCTCTTTCAATGTTGTTAGATGTTTATTTGTTTCTTGACTAATTATGATATAAGTTGGTTTAAAAAATTTTAAAGCATCTTTTATTTTTGAGTAATGAGTATTTTTTAAGTCAGATCTTTTGGAAACAAAAGCAATTTTATGATCAAATTTTCTTAAAATTTGTGCGTGCCTTAAGCCAATCGAGCCCGCGCCTATAATTAGGGTTTTAATTTTTTTATTACTCCAAAATTTTTATATAAAAAATCATTAAAAGATTTATAGTGTAATTTACGTTTTAAGTAAACTATTAACAGTTGGGTAAATTTTGGAAAAGGCTTTGTTTTTAGATAGAGATGGCACAATCATTATTGATAAGGGTATTAATTTAAACCCAAATAAAATTATATTTATAGAAGGATTATTTCAACTTTTAAAAGCAGCTAAAAAAAGATCTTTTAAAATTATAGTAGTAACAAACCAAACTATTGTTTCAAAAGGGCTAAAAACTTACAGAGAAATGAAAATACTCAACGATATTATTTTAAAAAAAATTAATACTAAGTTAGGAATTAGTGTTTTCGATAGAGTTTATTTTTGTCCGTTTCATCCAAATGCTAATATCAATAGATACAAGTTTGATAGTTATTTTAGAAAACCTCAACCTGGCATGTTATTTAAGGCACAAAAAAAATTTAATTTGGATTTAAAAAAAAGCTTTATGGTGGGTGATAGGATAAGCGATATAGTGGCTGGTAATCTAGCTGGTTGTATAACAATTATGATTAAGGGTAAATACAACAAATCGAAACTTATTGAAAGTAGTCTAAAAATAAACAAGGAAACAATACAACCTAATTATAGAGTAAATAAATTGGAAGATATTATACCAATTATGGACGATTTGATTTGAAAGCGGTAATTTTATGTGGTGGGTTAGGATCTAGGCTTGGTTCATTAACTACAAATTGTCCAAAACCATTATTAATGTTTCACGGTAAAACCATATTGGAATGGCAAATTTTATTATTAAAAAAATATGACATTAGAGAAATATATATAAATTTACATTATCTTGGTGAAAAAATTATATCCTGTATTGGAAATGGTCAAAAATTAGGAGTTAATATTTTTTATAAATACCAAAAGAGCTTAAATGGAACTGCAGGTGGAGTAAAAATATTTGAAAAAGAGTTAATTGGAAATGATCCTTTTTTTGTATTTTATGGTGATGTAGTTTTTTTTGAAAATCTTAATAGAATGATTAAACACTTTAAAAAAACTGGGGCTTTATGTACAGTGTTTATGCATAAAAATACAAACTCTAACTCATTCATAATTACAAGAAATAAAAATAATTTAATAACTGCATTTTATGAACGACCTACTAAAAAACAGAAAAATTTTATTTTGACTAATAATGATTCAAAAAATATTTGGTCTAATTCATCAATTTATTTAATGTCTCCATCCATTTTGGATTTGTTGGATTCGAAAGCGCATTTAGATTTTCCAAAAGATGTTTTCCCTAAACTTGTAAATAGACAAAAGTTATTTGGATTGCCATTAAAAGAAAATAGATTTGCCATTGATAATAAAGAAAAATATATAAGTGCAATTAAATATTTTTCAGAAAAGCATTCTGGTAAATTTTATTAAAAAAATAACTTTGTAACTCATTTTTCCCTTTGATCAATTGTATATTTTTATGATCATTCTGAATAAACCGAAGCTCACTTTTGGGATCATAATAAATTGATTTTTTTTTCATAAACGCACATATATGAGCGGGGGAAGCGTACGGAGAAATAATTGAGAAAGATGACATATTTATTAATTTAAATAAGTTACAATTGAAATTTGCTATAATCAAACCCTTACTTTTTCCAAAATCTAAAACTTTATCGTAATCTGGGTGATGGTGTCCTTTGATAATGGGTTTTTTTTGTTTTAACACAAGATCATATGGTTCCGTTAAATCTTTATTTATTAAATCAAAAAGACTTATGATATCTTTTAAAAATCTTTTTGATGTGTTTATATCCCAATATTTGTATCTATAACCATAATGTATTAAAGTGGTTTCATTCAAGTGAGGTGTTTCATCAAAGATTAGAATATATTTTTTAGTTTTTATATTTGTTTTTAGTTTTTCGTTAGGCATGTAAAACAAAATTGGTGGGCATATACTATAATTTATTTGGTTTATTCCCTCTCTCAATCGATCTGCTTGACTTTTTGACCATACATAAGTTTTATCGAATTTAATAAATTTCATTCTAACTTTAAACAAATCTAAAGGAAGGACATCGTAGCTGAAATAATCACAGCCAGACGTATACCAAAGCATTACCGATTTCCAAGACTTATTAGGTTGATTTGTAAAATTAAGAGGAATATCAAATTGGATTGAATTAGTATAAAAAATAAGGTTTATAATTTTTTCATTATTTAAAGTTGCATATAGTGCACTGGAAACTAAGTCTTTTTGTATCAATAAAAAAATGGGATTTTTAAAAATCATAATTAAAATTTTAAAAAAATTCTTCCAGTGTTTAAAAAAAAATTTTGACATAATGTTAAGTGATTTAGGAAGGTGACATACAGCTTCAAATAAAATTTCCTTATGATATTTAATTTTTAATGATTTACTTTTAATTTTTGAACTTAAGTTTTCAACATAGATATTTTCAATTTTATTAAATTCATCAATAGGGAAATGATTGATGAAATTTATAAACGGTTTATCGTTTTCCATATTAAAGAAAGATTTTTTTGGAATATTTTCAAAGAATAAAGCAACCTTTCCATCTCTTTTTTTTGAAAAAATTATTTTCTTAAGGAAAATATATTGAATTTTAAAAAAATTTTTAAAAAGTTTTAATAGGAGTTTAAATTTGAAAGATATATTTAATAAAAGTTTTTTTTTCTTCAAATCTATATGATATTCAGAAAACTTAACAAAATTTTGATTTAATTTATAGTAACATTTATTTTTTATACACAATTCAAGATAAAATTTGGAAAATTCTGAATAAATTGAGGAAATAACAATCTGCAAAATTCTATTAATAATTGCTTTTTTGTCAAATTCGATGAAAGAATGTAAGGTATCATTCATTTTTTCTGACAGAAGCCTAGATATATGATCTAATTCTAAGTGAAATGCATAATGATGACCGTATTTTTGTGTAATCTTATCCCATTCAACAAAATCCTTTCTTTCTAATTTAGTATCTCTCATTTTACTCTTACCAATTTCAGCTTTTATTTTTTTTTTGATGATTGTATAAGTAAATTTATGGAACCTTTAATATGTACTATATGCGCTCGTGGTGGATCTCAAGGGGTTCCAGGCAAAAATTTAAAGTTAATCAACGGCATACCTTTGATAGCATACACGATAGAATTTGCAAAAAAAAGTGGTTATTTTGAAGATATTGTTGTGAGTTCAGATTCTAAAGAAATTTTAGATTGTGCTTCAAACTTTGGCTCATCATTGAATATTAAGAGGCCAGAAAAACTAGCCAAAAATTCATCACCCAAAATCCCTGCTATACGCCACTGTTTTCAGGAAGCAGAAAAAATAACTAAAAAAACTTATAAATATATTATAGACTTAGACCCAACTTCACCTCTAAGGTCATTTGACGACCTTCAAAATTGTATAAATATTTTTGAGAATAATAAAGCGCCAAACTTAATTACTGGATGCCTCTCAAGAAGATCACCATATTTCAACATGGTAAAATTAAAAAACAACAAATATGCATCTTTAGTTTTTGAGCCAAAGAAACAAATTACAAGACGACAAGATACTCCAATTTGTTATGATATGAATGCTAGTATATATATATGGTCGCGAGATGCATTGATTAAAAGCGATAAGTTATTCTACCCAGACACACTTTTTTATGAGATGCCAATCGAAAGATCATATGATATTGATTCTGAATTTGATTATACAATTGTTTCGATGTGTTTAAAAAATCAATGAAAAATAAAAAAAAAATTTTAGCAATTACTTATAGTAGATCTGAATATGATTTATTAAGTTATTTATTTAAGTTACTTACAAACGACCATAAAATAGATTTCAAAATATTAGTTGCTGGTGCTCATCTTTCACAATCTTTTGGTTACACAGTTGATCATATCAAAGAAGATGGACATAGTATTCTCGGAGAAATTGAATGTTTAATAGATGGAAATAAGAACAAATCAAGATTGACATCTGCATCTATCTTTTTAAATAATTCTATTCCATTAATTGATAAGTTTAACCCTGATATAATTATTTATGCAGGTGATCGAGAAGAAGTGTTAATGGGGTCAATTTTAGGGGGGTTTTTAGAAATACCAACAGTTCATTTTTTTGCTGGTGATCATGATTTAGACGGTACTATTGATAACCCAATACGACATGCAACTTCTAAAATGTCATCTTATTTGGTAACCACACTCAAAGAGCATAATGACAGGTTGATAAGTATTGGTGCCAATCCTTCTAGAATATTTAATATAGGGAGCCCAGCTCTTGATAAATTCAAACAAGAAAAAAATAGGAAAGTGTCAACATTTTTAAAATTACCACTAGGATTTGATATTGATAATTATGCTCTTGTAATTTTTCATCCATTATTTTCTAAAGAAGAAGATAGTATACGAGATTTTAAAATTCTTTTGGATGCGTTATATGAAAATAAAATTTCAGCTATTATTAATTCTCCAAACATCGATGCCGGATCAAGAATTTTAATAAATGATTTTAAAAAGTTTGAAAATGTTAATTTTTTTAAATTTGTAAACAATTTAAAACGTAATGAATTTGTTAATGTCTATCGTCAAGCAAAGTTTCAAATAGGTAATTCAAGTTCTGGAATTTTAGAGGCAGCTTCTATTCCAATCCCTGTAATTAATGTTGGGGAAAGAATGATTGGAAGAAAGTCACAAAAAAATGTTGTATTTTGTGATGTAAATAAAGTTAAGATAAAAAAGTCTATTATAAAAGTTTTAAGTGAAGAATTTAGGTCAAATAATTTACAAGGTATAAAAAACATTTATGGTGAAGGAGATGCTAGTAATAAAGCATATAAATTATTAAAGGAATTAAATATTAAAAATTATAAAGACTTTAGAAGAGATGACCCACTTAAATTATAAAATAGAGCATTTACTATGAAAAAAATTATATTTGCCATTGCTCCACACCCTGATGATGAAGTATTAGGTTGTGGCGGAACATTGCTTAGATTAAATGACGAAGGAGCAGAAATACATTGGGTCATTGTTACAAAGATGGGAAAAGATTATTCTAAAACTGAGAAGAATAAACGCCGAGATCTCATAAAAGATATTTCTAAAAAATTCAATTTTTTTAAAGTACATCAATTGTCGTATTTATCTAGTGAAATTTCAGATAAAAGCATGAAAAATATGATAATTAATTTTTCCGATTTATTTAAAGATTTTTCTCCTTCAATTATATTCACTCCTTTTTATGGAGACATACACTCTGACCATAGAATAATAGCAAATGCTGTTATTAGTGCATCAAAACCTTTTCGAGCTAAATCAGTAAAAACTTTATTGGCTTATGAAGTACCATCGGAAACAAATTTCGCATTTAAAGATTTTTTTCAACCAAAAATATATTTTGATATTTCTAATTATATGGATGAAAAAATTAACATACTTAAACTTTATGAAAGTGAATTAGCACCACACCCCTTTCCTAGGAGTTTGGAAACTTCTAAAAATCTTGCTAAAATTAGAGGTAGCGAATCAAATAACATATATGCAGAAGCCTTTCATGTAATAAGGATGATTTTTTAACTATTTTTTTAAAATAAAAACTGAATGTTTACTAAGTTTTTTATTTAATTTATATGAGAAAAATCCATCATCTATAACTGTAAAATTATGGATATATTTTTTTAATTCAGCACTTTCCTTTACTGCAAAAAGAATCACCCCTTTTTGATTTTGATAGTTGGATAAGTAAGTATTATTTCCTATTTTTTTTGAGTTTTCAAAAATAAGGTCATTGGTGTTCGTTAACGTAAAGACTAATATTCCATTTTTTTTGAGGCAACGAAAACTTTCCTTTAAGAAAGCTTTAAATGTATTTTCATTATTGTAACATTGGACTTGCCAAGAAACTATACAATCAAAATAGTTGTCCTTAAAATTTAATTTGTTATCTCTAATGTGATCAATCTTAATAGTTTTATTAAAATGAGATTTATATAATTTTTTAACGGAATCAATTGCGTAACTTGATACTTCTGCTCCATAAACATTTTTACCTTGAATAGTCATAAACTTAGCATTATTTCCGCTTCCAATTCCCCAGTCTAAAAACCTATTTCCTAAAGGCGCTAAATGTCTAAAAAATAATCTTACAAAATGCTCATTTGGATAATCCAATACTGAGTCACTTGCTTTATAAATGTCATCCCATATCTGAGAATTATTTTTTAGTACTGAAAAATTATCTTTTAAATATGAATCTTGCATTTTGAATTCCCTGATAAAAGAGTAAGTCTAAACATGATAATCCTGGTATAAATGATAATTTATTTGATTGATCATATTTAGGAAGTAGATATTTATTATAGATTATTTTAATTTTGTTTTCTAAGAAAATTTCGTTCATATTTTCTAAGTATTCTTTGGCACCTTCACCGGATAAATAAACTTTTCCATTAACTTTTTTAACTAAGTTTAGAATCTTTGTTCCTTTATTGCCATCAACATTCAAAACCTTTGACGACATTAAAGGTGTTTTTAATTCAAGCATATTCATCGCTGAATTAATAGTTTCAGTTAAAAACTCACAAGGTTTCATATGTTTCCCAATTTTATAAATTGGTTCAATAAGAGAATAAATTTCATCAAAATAATTTGTTTTATTATAATAAATTGAAAGTAACTTTAAGTGTTCTTCTGGCCAAGTATTGTTTTTAAAAGATAGGTCACAAATTCTTTTTCTATATGTTTTATCAACAGGTAATGTAAGGTATGTAATTTTATTGTTATTATTGAATATATTTCTATATTGGTACGAATTCCTTTTTACGTCTACATCATCTAAAATAATATGATAGTCGCTTTTCATAATTTTACTTAAGTGACCGAGCCATGGCCAATAACTGGGTTGGTGGATAGAAACAATCATGCTATAACATTAATATAAATTTTTTTTAAAGTATAATTAAAGTGATTAGTTTTGCAAAATTCGTGTGTTATTGTTGGTGGAGGTGTTGTTGGAATAATAGCTGCACGTATACTAGCAAAAAAATATAAAAAAATCCATATTGTAGAAAAATCAAAAAATATTGGAGGCTTGTTATTATCAAAAAATTATGGAAGAGATACGTATTTTGATTATGGGCCTCACATTTTTACTTTGACAAAAATTGATGATTTAAACAAAAAGTTATTTGGTTCAATAGAAAACTTAGAAAAAAAATGGTTAATTCATGATAAATTATTTGATGGAAATTTTTTTTTAAAATGGAATTATAATAGCCCATTAATTGATATTAGAAACTTGCCACAAAAATTATATGATAAGTCTATTAATCAACTAAACGAGATTAAATCTTTAAGCTTTGTTGATGATTATAATAGTTATATTTTAAAAAATTTTGGTCATACTTTAAAAAAAGAAGTTTTTGATAAGGTAATAAAAAAAATATATGGAAATGTGAATTACGACGATTTGTCTATAAAATCTCTGAAAGTTTTTGGTCTGCAACGCATTATAGCTTTTACAAGCGATTTAACACTTTCTTTAAAAAAAAAATCGATTTATGACGATAGAATAGCATATCATTCCTTTGATCAAGATATTAGAAATATAAAGTATTTTTATCCTAAGGGTATGCGAGGTATTGGACAATGGATAGAAGATCAAAAAAAAATTTTAAAAAAAAATAATGTGACTATACATAAATCGCAAACAATTAATAAGATAGTTTCAGAAAAAGGTGTGATAAAATCTCTAATTTTAGAAGATGGTAAAAGCATAGACATAGATTTTTGTTTGTGGACAATTCCACCTGCACTTGGATTAAGGGCAGGAAATATAAAATTCAAAGGAAATATACCGAAGACAAGATCTAATTTAATATTTCACCTTGAATTTGATAAGCCTCTAAAAAATAAAAGCTCAACATATTTATGGAATTGGGATCCTGATTTTAAAGTGTTTAGGATTACTTTATATCCAAATATGAAAAAAATAATTGAAAGCAATTCTTCTTATTTAACAGTAGAAGTTTTGTGTGATTTTGAGGAAGCCAGATCAATTAATGTGTCTCAAATAATTAATGAATTAAAAAAATTAGACATAGTTCCAAAAGGCTCTGAAGTTATTTTTAATAAAAGTGAACTTCTCCCCTCTACAATCCCAATCTTGACCAAAGATTATGAAAAGCAAACTTTTAAACTAAATTCAATATTAGAAGATAGTTATAGCAATTTAAAGACAGCAGGTAGGTACAGTGGTAGGGCATGGTTTATGAATGATACTTTAGTTGATCTGTACCAAATTTTAAGCTAAATTTCTATTAAATCATCTTTTTTAAAATCCTTTTTTGCTACTAGTTTTAAAACGTCATGCCATTTCATAGGGCTTATGCCGTCACCTGGTCTCTTAGTAGTTAGATTATACAAGGAAAAATTTTCACCTTTTTTTATAGAAGTTTTAGCAACAATTGATTTTCTAGCTATTTTTATATTTTTAATTTCACTTCCAGTAGGTTCCTTGATCGATTTACCTAATGCTATCTCAGTATTTCTTATAAGCTTAACCATTTGATTTAACTCTAGAGGACAAAGACTTGCCTTGTGATCAGGACCTTCCATATTTTTATCACATGTGAAATGTTTTTCTATTATTTTTGCTCCCATCGAAACGGCAGCTACTGGAACATGTATACCTAAAGTATGATCACTATAACCAAAGTTTACATTGAAAGTGTTGCCAATATTTACCATTGCTTTCAAGTTTACATCTATCAAAGGGGTAGGGTATTCAGTATTACAGTGTAAAACTGTTAAGTTTTCTTTTTTTGAACCTGAGGATATCAAAACACTAATAGCCTGTTCAATTTCTTTTAAGGTACTCATCCCGGTAGACAAAATGATTTCTTTATTCAGTCGTCCAATTTTTTCTAAATATGGCAGATTTGTTATCTCTCCACTTGGAATTTTAAATTTTTCTAAACCTAATTCAAATAATAAATCTATACTTTCTAGATCAAAAGGGGTTGATAAAAACTCAATTTTTTTTTCGAAAGCATATTGAGATAATGTGATATGGTCAGAATAATTTAATTCTAACCTTTTGATCATTTCATATTGACTGTCGTAATCATTGTTAATTTTTTTTTGGTATTCGGCTTTTTCAGCATATCTTGTCACTAAAGTATCAGCTTTAAAAGTTTGAAATTTGATAGCATCTGCTCCTGAATTAGACGCATAATCAATTAATTTCATAGCTGTTTTAACACATCCATTATGGTTTACCCCGGCCTCTGCAATTATATAAACTTTTCCATTCTTCAAGGTGGTCTCCTTTATTAGAATTATAATGAATACTAATGATTTTTTAATATTAAATTTAAAATTATTGCCCTGTTTATAGTTTAAAATGTAAAATATAAATTTTAAATCTTTATTTAAAATTTTAAAAAAAAGCTTGAGCAAACTAAGATTAGGACTGTTATCCATGCTGCTAAAAAGTCGTCAGCCATTATACCAACTCCAAACCTAATTTTCTCTGATTTTTTAATTAATCCAATTTTTGTAATATCAAAAAATCTAAAAAATATAAAACCAATGAAATGCATAAGTGGATTTAATCCAGCAAATGATGATACAATCAGCTGTCCAGCAGCTTCATCAATAACCACCCAGCCAGGATCTTTTTTTGAAACATTTTTGTTCAATTTAAAACAAAAATAAGTTCCAAGAATTAGAGTTAACATTGATAATGTAAAAGTTAATTTCCAACTATATGTAACATTAATTATATACCCTAAAAATGCAAAAATAAACGAACAAAAAGTACCAGAAGCTATCGGGAAAAAGCCAATAAATCCACACGAAAGAACAAAGGTTTTCAAGTTTTTTGGTATTTTTATAACTATATTATCTTTCATCCAAGCTTTGTAGGCGACTTTCATCATACTAGTATCATTGTCTTTTGGGTACCAATTCAAAACTTTATTAGATCTTGTTATATCTAATATAAAGTTTTTGTCAGCTAACTCATATTGTTCTTTAAATAAAATTTCTATAGAAAACAAATTTAGTATTTTTATTAGTGTTTTTGTTAATTTAGCCGAAGTTTTAATTAATACTGAACGAGAGTTACTATCATAGATTAAATTTTTTATAAGATTTTCAACGTTTTCTTTTACTTCAGATCCAAGATTAAAAGCTTTAGGTGGGCATTTCGCTTTTATACAATAATAAACCGCTCTGGCACAATCTCTATCCGAGACCATTTGATAAAAATTTCGACCAGATCCTATTAGAGGTACTGGAAGATTTTTTTGAATTAATTTAAATAATTTTATTAAAACTCCTAGACGTCCTTTCCCAAGTATCATTCTTGGCCTCATTATTGAAATAGTAAATTTATAATTATCTCGATTGTTTATTATATAATTTTCTATTTTTGCTTTAGATACCCCATATTCACCTATAGGCTTGATTGGGTGATTTTCGCTTATTAATCCTGAAGAAGGAATTCCATAAACCATGTCGGTGGAGAATTGAATAAAACCTTTTGCATCAAGTGTTGATGCAAGTTTAAGAACGTTTTTACATCCATAATAATTTGTTTCTAAAAACCAATTGAGTCTATCTTTTTTAGGAGGATTATCTCCGTATTGTCTTGCAGCTAAGTTTATTATGAAGGATTTTTTTGGTAATAACTTAAAAATATCTTTATAGAATTTACTTTTATTAATATCACATTCTATGAAGTCAACAAAATGTTTATCTACATCACAATGTCTGTCTAATACAAATATCTTAAACTTTGACTTAATTTCTTCTAGATTAATTATTGCTTTTCCAACTAATCCACTTCCACCAATAATAATAATATTATCTTTCATTATTATAAATTCCTATTGATAAAATTATTAGTCCAATTGAAATAAAAATTAATCCCGTTAAATTTAAATTATTTACTTTTTCATCTAATAAATACCATGCTAAGAATGATCCCAAGATATATCCTAAAGCTTGAAAAGGATACGCGAGAGAAACTTGAATTTTAGATAATACAAATATCCACAAAAAAATGCTAAAACTATAACAAATCATTCCATACCAAATATGAATAGATTTTATTAATTCGAGTATCACCTCTATACTAAAACTTAATTTTTTATTCATTACTGCAGTACGCAAAAAAATCTGGGCGCTAGCATTTAAAGCAATAGATAGAAATAAACCTATCATTGTAAAAATAAAACTGTTCAATAAATTTTCCGAATTAGTTATTTAGCCAAAATAAGTAATATTAAAATAAAAATAAAAAATATCCAGCTACTTTTAAGCCTTAAGCAATAATTTATAGGATCTTCAATAGATTTGTTAATAATGAGTTTGTCTAATAGGATAAAACAATAAGTAAAAAAAACAGGTGGAATTGCATAAAGATAAATTGCATTCTGATAAAGTAATTTAATTTTAGAAGTAGAAAAATAATTAATAAGTAAAATAGTAGCTATAGTGATACATATAAAACTAAACAGACTTATTATTTGTTTATCTTCCTTTTCATAGGGTCGTAATTTCCTTAAATTTTTCTTTTCAATAAAGTCACTATTTAATTCTGCGTGCCTTTTTAAAAATGCCAATCCAACGAAGAAAAAAAATGTAAAGTTTATAATCCAAATTGATACTTCTAAATTATTAAATTCTGCACCAATATAAACTCGGTAAACAAATAACAAACCCAAAACAAAAACATCTAAAAATTTAATTAACTTAATCTTAATAGTGTAAAAATAAACAATCAGATTATAGAACATTAAAAAAGCTAATAATTTCAAGTTATCTGATAAAAACAAAATAATTAGTAAAAATATTTGTAATAAAAAAAACAGAATTAAGCCATTCTTTTTTGATATTTTACCAGAAGCTATTGGTCTTTTTTTCTTTGCTTTGTTCAATAAATCTTTTTCGTAATCGAAATAATCATTAATGATATACATTGAAGAAGCTGTTAAACTAAACATAAAAAAAATAAATATGGTGTTTATGAGATATTCAGTTTCTAAATTATGAGAGGATAATATAGGTAAAAATATTAAAATATTTTTTACCCAATTATTAAACCTCATAATCTGAAAATATGGTATAAGTTTATCAAAAATTGTGTATGTCATTTTCTCATAATAACTTAATTAAAGTAATAATATAATAAAAATCCTTCAAAATTGAGACAAATAATTTTGGTTAAGAATTTGAAGATCATGGGTAATTAAAAATGCAGTTTTAATTTATAAACTTGATACATCAATGAAATTACTAAGTCGCAAATTAATCTAATCTAAATTTCTTTCAACAATTAATTTAGACTACTTTTATTGAATGTAACTGGTTTTAAACTTAATTTTTTATTACTAAAATTTATTGGTATAACAAATTTTAATTCTTTGTTTATATTGAAATAAGAAATAACATCATTTTGATTAACTCTTAGTTTTTCAAAATTTGGAAGTGATACTATTAGAGAATAATTTTCTTTTGACACTAACTTTCTACAATTTCTTAAATCTAATAAGAGATGATCTTTTTTTATTTTTATAAAAATTTTTTTACTACATATTAATTCATCTTTAAAGTTTCTAATTTGAACCATAGGTTCATAATCAACGTCTTCATAAACATAAAAATCCATATTTCTTAAATTTCTGTAAAAGTTGGATATATGTATTTGAAATAAATTGTTAGTTCTTTCTTTAAATGATTTATTATACTTTAACTCAAGATTCTTTTCTTGTAATGGCACTGACGAAAAATAAAATCTTACACCATGAGATCTTAAGAAATTTATTTTGTTATCGTTTAGTAAATTTTTACTTACACTAAAATTACTGAATTTAATATGATATCTGTTTGTTATATACTGTTCATTATGTAAATGTGTGTTAAAAACTTGCATCCATTTTAAAGCTCTTTTCTTAGGAAAGAAACTAGAATATCCGTCTAAAGAATTAATCCTATGATACCACAATAGTCCTGGTGTTAACTTTGTTGGAATCACTACACTTCTAAAATTACTTAAAATTTTAGAATCATCACTTATTATATTTTTGCTTATCAAATACTTTTTGAGTTTTTCATCTAAAATCAAATTAGATTTGAAACTTCCCTCCCCTTGCCAATGTAAGAAATGACTAAATTTTGTATCACATATAAAATAGGAGAATATAATTAAAACTATAAAATTTAAATTCTTGGTTTTTAAAAAGGATACTTTATTTTTTTTTTCATTAAAAAATTGATAAAATGCAATAATAATAACTGATGGAACTGACAACACAATCATCTCAGATCTTAGAGTGTTTATAAAAGAAAAAGCTTCAACAGTTAGTACTAAATCTAATGAAATTGATAATAAAATTGGACAGATAATTGCAATTACTTTTGATTTTAAATCGTAAAGAAAGTACAGAGTTATAATAAATAAAGTACCGAAAATGAAAAAAAGTGGTCCTCTCAATTTTGAAAATAATTCGTAAAAAGGGTGATAAAAAATATGTTTGAAGTTGAACGTTTCAATATTTTGAGATGTTCTGAATAATATATCTTTATTATTGAGAACAAATTCAATTACTGGGAGATGATTAAGTACTGAAAAAGTACTAAGTAATAAAATCCCTTTAATACAAAAAAGAATATTTCTTTTACTTAATTTGTATAAAAATAAACCACTAAAAATCCCTGCAATATGAGCCATAATAGAGTGCGGAAGACTTGAAGATATTGAAATAAAAAGAAAATATGCTAACAAAATTAATGATTTTTTTACAACGGATTTACTTTCATATTGGTACAATATAAAAATAGTAAGTGGAATTGCTGAATATCCACTCATATGAGCAATAGAAATTGTACTTATGTAAATCAAAGATCCATAATAAATCACAGATAATATTAACGTATGTTTAAGATTGTTTTTTGTTAAAAACCAAAAACCAAACACAACTAAAAAAGCGTTTATGATTTTAATGGCTACATAACCTGCAAAGGGATTAAATAACGATAGTAAAATTACTTGCAGACTAATAAATTTAGTATCAAACATAACACCATTTCTGTTAAGTCCTCCACTAAATGAAAAAAAAATGTTTGATATTGGGTCTTCTGACAGAGTCTTATATAAAGGAAAAAAAGTATCAGCTTCGTCATAAATTATTAACAGAGAATTTTTACCAAACAAAAAAAATTCAAAAGACAAAAATAATGAAATTAAAATTAATATTCCGATTTTTAAACTAATGTCATAATCATTTGTGTGCCAATTATTAATAATTAGTTTATAAAAATACCTATGTAGGATTAAAACTAATGAAATAGTCATAAGGTATGGAAAAATTAAGATAAACATAGAAGTTGAATTCAAAGTTATGTTTTCCCTATGATTAGATTAATTTATTTATGTTAATAGAAACTAAATTTAATTATGACTTACTAGTGATAAAACGCCAATTGATGCAGTTGATTCTAAATACAAAAAAAGTTTACGTTTTGACTTTGAGTATAATAGATCCCTTACTCTTTCTTCAAGATTAAATATATTATGTTTGATTAATTCAAAGTCTTCATCATAAATTACTTGGTGAAGAGATTGGTGTCCCTCATAACCATGATCTTGGAAACTTTTTCCTAGGGCTCCAAAAAAATATTGTGTTTTCTGTATATTATTGAATTCAGAACTTATTTTTATAATTTCTGAAATGCCTATCGAAGGAGTAAAATATTTTAATGGCTCTTTAAATCCAAATTTTTTGTGGCTTTTATGTAATGGTGCACTCTCTAGTTTCTTTTTAGAAGGGATATAATGCACACCATAAGAAGAAATAGGCCAACCAAAATTTTTTATTTCAACTTTATTAAGATCGTTCAAATTTATTTCATCTCCTCCTTTTGGTCCATGTTCAGTTGATATTATATAGTTCATTTCTTTATCATAAAAAAGACCTTGTGGATTTCTATGACCAATTGATAAAATTTTAGTTTGTTTATTTTTAAGGTCAATTGAGATGATTTTTCCTAATAAATTATTTTTGTTTTGTGCGTGAGTTCTATATCTATACTCTCCTGTTGAAAATAATAATTTATCATCTTTATAATTAATAATTCTTCCTCCAGAGTGATGAGCATTAAATTCTCCGTAATCGTTTAACTTCATTATACATGTTTGAGGGTTAAAAAATTTGTAAAAATTTAAAAAATCAGTATTTAGTTTTGCTCTTAAAATTCCAGTATTAAAGCAGTCCTTCTTATACTCGTTAGAGTATGAAACATATAAATAATTTTTATGTATTAACATGTCTTTAATTCCATAAGAAGAGATAGAATAAAAATCTTCATATTTAATAATTTCTTTTATGTTAGATTTTATAACTTGAAATTTAAAATTTTCTTTCTCAAAATTTTTAAAATTTGTATAAGAAAAAATTCCATTAGCTGTTGTCATAAATAAATTTTCATTTTTAAAATCTATGTATGAATTTCCAATGCTGCCTCGATGTTTTGATGTAAGTAACAAGCCTGTGTTGAATTTTTCAAGTTTATATTTAAAATTGTCAAATTCAAAATATGTTATATCTTTAACTTTACTAATAGGAATAAAACCCAATAAATTTGGAAGATCAGGAAAAAGATGGTTTATTTTTTTTATAGTATTTTCCTTGTCTGTGATTTTTTTATTTAAATAAATAATTTTATCTTCTAAAATCTTATTTTGTTTAAAAACAAAAATTGTTTCTTTTACGGGCTCAATAATAAAGTTAGGTATATAAGTTCTCATTAAGTTTGCAACAGGGTGATTAGTCCCTATTATTTTAAACATAAATGCAATTATGATTATTAGAATAACTAAAATAATCGCAAAAATCCTAAATTTCATTTTTTACCTATTATCAATTTATAAAATTATAATTTATTTTTTTATAAGTGTCTCAGCTTTTTTTAATTGATCTTCTGTTCCTATATCAATCCAAAGATCTGACATTGTGTACACAGAACATTTTTTATTTTTGTCATTCATTCTTTTAATAATGCCTGGTAAAGATATATTTTCTTTTTTATTAATAAATTCTTTCACCGTATCTTCAACAACATAAATACCGGCATTAACTTTAGTTGTCCAAGTAGGTTTTTCTTCAAATTCAATTAATTTAAAACCGTCTGTCCTAACAACACCAAAAGGGTTTTGGATTTCATGATTAAAGACACTCATTGTTACGTCAGAACTGGTAGCTTTATGAAAATTTAAAATATCAGTAAATCGTATTTGAGAAAAAATATCTCCATTTGTAACTACAAGTGATTCATTTATATTAGGCATTAGCTTTAAACAACCACCTGTACCAAGAGGTTTTTTTTCAATAATATATTCTATATTAGCATTAAAATTCTTCCCATTGCCAAAATAATTTTTGATAATTTCATGTTTATAATGAACTGATATAAAAATGTTGTAAAAATTTTCTTTAACAGCTTTTTCTATTATGTGGCGAAGTATGGGTTTTTTGTTTATTTTTAACATTGGTTTAGGACAGTTTTTTGTTAAGTGACCAAGTCTTTTACCATATCCCCCGGCCATTATCAGAATACTTGAACTTTTGCTATCTATTTTGACAAAATCATTTATAAAATAACAACTTTTCAATTTCTTATTATCATCTATAACTGGTATTGCTCTGAAATTAAAATTCTGAAAAATTTTCATTATTTCATTTTTAGATGTATTTTCACTAACAAACTTTGGATTTAAGTTTGCGACTTTTAATATTCTGTCATTAAGTTTAACATCTTTCATTAATCCTTTTCTTATGTCACCATCAGTCACGGTTCCAATCAGATTAAATTCTTTATCAATCAATACAATTATCTGCAAACCATATAGATCAAGTTTTTTCATACCATCAGAAATTGTATTAGAAGGATATAAAGTTATTTTTTTTAAAATTTTTTCCATTTTTATAATTAAACTAAATTTTTAACATTAATTCTTTATAATTTTATTAAAAGATTTGAAATATTAGCTCTTTGATATGCTTTGTGGTGAACTTTTAGTTCTCAAGATTTTAATGTTCATTAAATTTTATTACATTTTTCATTCTGATAAGTTATTTGAATTAAAGTATAATAATTCTGTTTTATCGTTTAAAATTTAGTCTTTTTTAGCTACTTTTATTTTATAACTTATACAATTTTCAAACTAACCTATGATTAACTTTAAATCCAAAACTAATTTTGTGTAATTATAACAAAAAATACTTACAACAGTAATAAAAAAAAATTCATTTTGAGAGAATAAAAAACAAATATTTATTATCAAAGTTATATAGTATTTGCTGTTATATTTTTTTATATCAATATTTTATACTCTAATTCAAACCAATATAATTTTTAGTCATCACTATATTTAAACAATTGAGCACTACTAGGAATATTTATAACAGTTGAGTGAATTTTAGTTGCATTAGACAGATCCATGCTTGGACAATGTCTAAAATGATTTAATGAGGGTAATAGTTCCCAAACAGGCCTGCACTCATATCCAATTTTATTTAATTCAGAAATTATAAAATCTTTTGAAGTAGTTTCACTTTCTTTTAGTCTTATAGAATTAATCCAATTATTAAAAGAAGCATGATCATACGTAGTTAAAAAATTAATTTTTGTAAATTGTTTAAATTTTCTTAAGTATCTATAGTGCAACTTTTTTTTTAATTTTATCAAGTAATCAAATTTATTTAATTGAGATATCCCTAAAGCTGCATTAATTGCTGGCATTCTATAGTTGAAACCTAAACCGTCATGAAAAAACTTATACCCAATCTTAACTTTTGACGTAGTAGATAAATGTCTAACCTTATTTGCTAGAGATTTATCATTAGTTATCACAGCGCCGCCGCCGCCTGTTGTAATTATTTTATTCCCATTAAAACTCAGGCAGCCACAATTTCCAAACAATCCTGCGTGTTTATTATTTTTAAAACTTCCTAGTGCCTCAGCAGCATCTTCAATAATAATTAATTTGTATTTTTTAGCAATTTCTAATAATTTTTCCATATTACCTATCATTCCAAAAATATGTACAGGCATTATTCCTGAAACTTTTCTATTTGTTATTTTGTTGATACAAGCACCATTAATAATATTAGTATTTTGTTGTAAGTATTTATCAAGTTTCTGAAAATCAATACCCAAAAATGTCGTTTCACTATCTACAAAATGCGGTATAGCACCTGTATAACTTATAGCATTAGCAGTACCAACAAATGTAAGAGATGGTACTAACACTTCCTCGCCCTTGTCTATACCTGAAGCTAAGAGACTGATATGTAAAGCTGACGTTCCATTAACTACGGCAATAGCATATTTAGCTCCAGTTAATTTACATAACAAGTTTTCAAATTTTTGAATGTCATAGCCAACCGAAGATACAAAACCAGAATTCAAATTATTTTTTACAGATACTAAGTCGCTATCATCAATGAGGGGCTCATGCAAACAACAAGGTGGAGGACCTATTGTACTTTTTATTGCGTTTATTATTTGATTCAATACATTAACTTCAGGTTTAGTCATTAAGAAATAAAACCCATATTTTTATATTTTTCTATATTTTTTGGACTTTGAAACCACTTAAAAGTTTTTTGTATTCCTTTCCTAAAGCCTTCTAAACCAGAATATTGAGGGGACCAATCTAGTAATGTTTTAGCTTTACTATTATCTGCCCAAAGCCTGTCTACCTCACTATTTTTTGGTCTCATTCTTATGTCTTCTTGAATAATTTCTACTTTTTTACCACTTAATTCTATGATTATATCAACGACATTTTTTATACTAATTTCAAAATTACTTCCAATGTTAACTGTTTCTCCAATATTGTGTTTACATAGTAAAGAAGCAATAAATCCATCAACAGTATCTTCAATATAATTTAGATCTCTTGTAGGGCTAAGAGAACCAAGAAAAATTTCATCTTTGTTTTTTAATAATTGAACAATTACAGTTGGAATTATTGCTCGCATAGACTGTCGTGGACCATAAGTATTAAATGGTCTACATATTGTTAATGGAAGTTCATATGAAGCAAAATACGAAAATGCAATTTGATCAGCAGCTATTTTTGAAGCAGAGTAGGGCGATTGCCCTTTTAAAGGGTGTTGTTCTGTTATAGGTACAAATTCAGCAGATCCATATACTTCGCTAGTTGACGTGTGAATTAACTTGTCAACATTGTTATTTAAACAAGCTTGAACTATATTTTGTGTGCCTTTAATATTGGTTTCTATATATGAATATGGAGATTTATAAGAGTAAGGAATACCAATTAACGATGCAAGATGAAATACAACGTCGCAATTCTTAATTAATTTTTCCATATGCGAAATGTCTCTAATATCTCCTAAAACTTTTTCAAATTCAGGCAATATTTTTTGTGGAATGTCATCAAGCCATCCATAAGAGTTGAAAGAATTATATTGAGCTAGAGCTTTAACGTTATATCCTAATTGTACAAGTTTTTCTGTTAAATGAGAACCAATAAACCCATCTGCCCCAGTAATAAAAATTTTCTTATTGCTCATTTTTTACCATATTTATCTTAATAAATAATCAGGTTACAATTTTATTACATTAATAGTAATTTAAATGTAAGTATATATATAAGTTAAATTTTTGATTTTTAGAAAGAGTAGATAAAATGAAAAAAAATATTATATTTATCGGTGGCGGAGGACATAGCTTAGTATGTGCCGACATTATAAATCAAAATAAAGATTTAACTTTAGCTGGGTTCGTTGATAAAAAAAAAGACGCTTTACTTAGTAAAAGTGGATACCAGTATTTAGGAAACGACCAAAAATTAGATGATTTGGTAAAAGATTACAAATATTTTTTTATATCTTTAGGGCAGATTAAAAGCCCTTTAAAAAGAATAGAGATCTTTAAAAAAATAATTAACTTAGGAGGTAACTTTATAAAGTTAATTTCAAAATATTCTTATGTGTCTCCATCAGCAATTATTGATACAGGAACCATTATAATGAATGGAACAGTTGTTAATGCTAAAAGTGTTATTGGTAAAAATTGTATAATAAACACAAATGCAGTTATTGAACATGGAGTTAATATAGAATCAAATGTACATGTAGCTCCAAGTGCTACAATTTTAGGTGATGCAAATATAAAAGAAGGTTGTTTTATAGGGGCAGGCGCTATTGTAAGAGAAGGCGTAACAATTGAGAAAAATACTATTGTAAGTGCTGGAGACAACATAATGTTTAATAAAAAATCAGTTAAATTAAATTAGAAATCTTATAATTATAATAGGAAAAATATTATTTAATTATGTATAAAATGATCTTATAATGCATTCAATAAACAAAAAGTTTATTGAGTAGAAGATTGGAAAAAGGATGTTCCTCGAAAAAAATGAAGTAAAAACAACTAATGAATTTTTAAGAAACGGATATATTATTAGAACAATTGAAAATAAAGAAGCTTTTAAAAAAATTACCACTTTAATAAAAGATCTGGCTTCACAAAAATTAAGTTTGAAAAAAAATCAAAATCTTGAAAATTTTTTTAACGAAACACACAGATTTTTAGCTAATAAAGATTTAAATGATTTTAGGTTGTTTATTTATAATTCAATAAATAATCACCAAGATTTTAGAAAATTTTATTATCAACTAGCCAAATCTTATTTATCTGTTTTAGTTGGTAACGAATTGTCAATGCAAATTAAAGTAAATCTTAGTATTCAATTGCCAGGCGACAATAGTTCATTGTTGCCTGTTCACGCCGACACATGGTCTGGTGATTCACCATTTGAAATTGTAGTTTGGACACCACTGGTAGATTGTTATAAAACTAAGTCAATGTTTTTGCTTCCTCCTTCAAAAACTAAGAGGTTATCAAAAAAATTCAAAAAATTTGTTGATAAAAGTTCAGAAGATTTATTTGAAAGTATAAAAAACGATGTGGTTTGGTTAAACATAAAATATGGTCAAATTTTAATTTTTAATCAAAATTTACCCCATGGTAATAGGGTTAATAAAGAGAAAGAAACTAGATGGTCTATGAATTGCAGATTTAAAGGTGTTTTTACTCCTTATGGCGATAAAAAAATAGGAGAATTCTTTGAGCCAATTACTCTCAGGGCTGCATCAAGAATTGGAATGGAATACAAATCATTAGAGATTTCATGAAAAGAGTAAAAGGATATATTTTTAGTAGACCATTTATGGGAGAAAGAGTTCCTCAAAGTGTTCAAAATATTGTTATTAGAGATTTTTGTGATAAAAATAGCCTTCAATACATGTTAAGTGCAGTTGAGTATGCAATGCGTAATTCCAGTTTAATATTAAAAGCTGAAGTAAATTCCCTAATTTCTGAAGAGAGTTCGAACATTTTAGGCTTGATTTCCTACAGTATGTTCCAATTACCAGAAAGTGATAAACTTAGAAAAACCATTTTAAAAAAAATGATTATGCACAAAAAAATATTTTTTTGTGCACTTGAAAATATAAAGGTATCTTCAATAAGTGATATAAATAAGATAGAAAATATTTGGAGGATAAAAAAGAATTTACCAAATTGTATTAATAAAATTTAAGAGTAACACTAGTACAAAATAATTATTGTGAAATAATAATTATAAATAGTTGTCAATAAAATATTAAATAGTAAAATTTATATAAGTTGTTTCATAAAGCTACTATTATTTAATAATTGATAATAAATTTTAAAAATATTCAAATATTTAACTCATCAATATTTATAATATTATCTGCCTTTTTGATTAAGCTCAATCTATGAGTTACAACCACAATTGACAATTTATTCCTAAAATTGTTTATAGTTTCTATTATGGCCATTTCGGTTTGATTATCTAGTGCACTTGTTGGTTCATCAAAAATTAGGATTTTGGGATCTCTCAATAATGCACGAGCTATAGCAATTCTTTGCCTTTGACCTCCAGACAACATTATTCCATTATCACCAATGAATGTTTCTAAACCATTTCTAGCATTTATTATAAATTTTTTAGCATTTGCTAATTCACAGGCTTCTAATATTTCTTTATCAGTTTTATTTTCTGTTGCCCACAATAAGTTGTCTCTAATAGATCCATTAAACAGAAATGGTTCCTGAGAAACATAGCCAATTATCTTTCTAAAGCTAATTATGTCAAGATCTTGAAGGTTCTTGCCGTCAACATAAATCTTTCCATTTCTGGGTATTTGCATCCTCATCATAAGATCTAAGATTGTAGATTTTCCAGTACCAGATTTACCAATAATTGCATTAAATTTATTCGCAAATACTTCTATATTTAATTTTTTAAAAATAATATTTTTACTTGTGTAGGAAAATTGTACATCTTTAAAAATAATTTTATCACTAAAATTATTAATTTTAAGATCTCCATTTTTCAGTTTCACTTTGTCAGCTTCATCTTTAAGTTTTTCTAATTGTTCGTAACTTGGAATAAAATTACTAATACTTATATTCGTTCTGATTAAAGTTCCAAGTATAGGCATGGCTCTTAAAAGAGACCATAATACAATTGCAGTATCTGATAGTTTTACGCCTAAAAAGATAGAAATTCCCATTGAGCAAATAGCTGCTGCGATTCCAATTGGGTAATATATAGATTGAATAGACTGAGCCAGTATTTGAGATTTTACAGTTGCCTTTACATGTTGTGAAAAAACTTCTTTATGAAGGTTTATCATTTTTTCTTGTCTAGAATTAGCAATGAGAACTCTAATACCACTAAAAATTTCAGAAATTACAGACATGGTTTTATTTGAGGTATGTGTATTTGCTTTTCCTAAATTATAACTTTTTTGTTTCAGAAATAAAAAAGGTGTAGACAATACTATTGCGATACCTAAGGCTGAAATAGTCATTATAGGATCAATCATTAGAGGCACGATTAAATATATTAACAGTTGAACTGTTTGTGCTAATTGCATTGTTAAATGCCCTAGTGTATCGCCAACTACAGTAACTTCTCTATTAAAAGTATTTAAGAATTTACCCTGAGATTGGTTTGTGAAGAAAGAAAATTGAGTATATAAAAAAGTTCTTAGTAAATTAGTCATAATTTCTTTTTGAACAGCATATTTAATTATAAGAACACAAAGTCTTATTAATATTTCAAAAATTGCTTTAATAAGGTTAATAAAAATAAAGAAAGATGAAAAAATCAAAATACTCGGGGACAAGTTAATTTTTTGGATATAACTAACAAAAAAAAGGGTAACTTCACTAGGTTCTTTAAGATTATGATCTAAAATAAAGTCAGCCAGAGGAGCAACACTTAAAACTCCGATGCTTGCAATAAATCCTTCAATAGTTAGAACCAAGAAAAGTAACAGGAAAGATCTTGGGTGATTTTTAAAAAAAATCACAAAAATATCTAATATATTTTTTTTTATTTTATAGCTCCTAAATAATTATTAATAATAATGTATAGATAATTTCCGTCAAATTTATTAGTCAAAACATGCTAATTTACATTATGTTCTGTTGCCTCAGATAATTAATTGTAAAAGTATTTTATTTAATATATAAAATAAAATTTTAATCGCAGGTACAATATGAAATTTTATCAAAAAAACTTTTGTAGATTGTGTAAATCTCGGAAAATCGAATGTCAATTGTCTCTTACACCTACTCCTCCGGCAGATTCTTATGTAAAGAAAAATGACCTAAATAAAACACAGGATTTGATACCACTTAACTTATATCTCTGTAATGACTGCGGGCATACTCAGCTTAGCCATGTTATAGACGCAGAAGAAGTTTACCTCAATTACATATATGAAACCGAGAGCACGCTTGGTCTTGGAAGTCATTTTCAAAATTGTGCTCATGATATTGTCCAAAGTTTTAAACCACAAAAAGGGGGGTTAGTTGTTGATATAGGTAGCAACGATGGAATTTTGCTGAGTTTTTTTAAAGATTTAGGAATGAATACACTTGGTGTTGACCCAATGCCAGGCATAGCTGAGAAAGCAAACAAAAGAGGTATTGAAACCATACCAGATTTTTTTAATTCAGACATAGCATATAAAATTGTTAAGGATTATGAAACCCCTGCTATAATTTCATGTAATAATTTAGTTGCTGACACTGATGAATTAGATTCATTTATTGATAATATTAAAATAATGATGGATCATGATACGTTATTTTTTTTTGAAACATTCTATTTTTACTTACAAGTTAAAAATAATGTTTGGGACTTTACGTATCACGAACATTACTCATACTTTACTGTAAAGCCTCTTAAAGCTTATTTTAAGAAACTAGGATTAGAGATAATTGATGTTAAGCCAAATGAAACTAAGGGAGGTTCTATGAGGATGGCTTTGCAGTTGGTAGGTGGTAAGAGAAAAATATCATCAAATGTACAAGATTTCATTGACAAAGAAGAAGCTGAAGGTTTTCAAACACCCAAAATTTTTAAAACTTATTCAAAAAAAATATCTAAAGGTAAAAATGAATATTCTAAATTAATAAATAATATCAAAAGGGAAGGAAAAAAAATTATTGGATATGGTGCATCAGCAACTTCAACAACATTAATTTATCATTACGATATGGGTAATCATTTAGATTATTTAGTTGATGATTTTGAGGCTAAACAAAACTTATTTAGCCCTGGTAAAGGTCTGCCAGTATATCCACCAAATAAAATATATGAAGATCATCCAGACTATATAGTTTTATTAGCCTGGAGATATTACAAAAAGATTTTAGACAAACATCAAGACTTTATTAAAAATGGAGGTAAATTTATTATACCACTTCCTAATTTGAAAATAGTTGATTATATAGAATGAAAAAACTTAAAGTCGGCTGGGTAGGAGCTGGATTTGTAGGTCAAGCTGCGCACCTTGAAAGATTTTCAAAATTTGAAAATGTTGATATTGTTGGACTAGCTGAGCTAAGACCAGATCTTCGCAATAAAGTATTAAAGTCATATGATATAAAACGAGGTTTTAATAATCACAGTGATTTATTGAAAGAATTAGAATGTGATGCAGTTGTAGCTGTGGTAAATAGAAGAAATACTCATCAAATTGCTAAGGATATTTTAACTGCAAAAAAACATTTGTTAACTGAAAAGCCAATGGCCCCTACCTACAAGCAAGCAAAAGAATTAGTTGATATAGCTAAAAAAAATTCACTGATTTATAGCGTTGGCTTTATGCGAAGATATGACGATGCGGTAATTAAGGCTAAAAACATTTTAGAAAATTACAGGAAAAATAATAATTTAGGTGATATACTATATGTAAAGATATATGTTGAAGCTGGAAATGATTACTGTGGAATTTTTCAAAGAATAGACACTAGAGAGAAACGTTTAAAACCACCACCCATCAGTATTGCTCCTGAATGGTTAGATAAAGATTTACACACAGAATACGAAAAATTTGTAAACATATGTTCTCATGACATCAATTTAATTACTTATTTTTTCAATGAAAAATGTGAGGTAAAGCATGTTGATTTCAGAAAAAATGGATATAGTGTAGCGATATTAGATTTTGGTAAATTCCCAGGTGCTTTAGAATGGGTTTACAGACCATCTAATATAGATGGATGGAAAGAAGGTGTTGAGATAAAATTTGAAGGCGGCGAAATTAAATTAGACCTTCCCCCCGCTTTTCTTCAAAATGTGTCAGGATGTGTATCAGTTAGATTTGATGACATTAACGAACATAAACAAGTTAACAAAACTATAATACAAGGTAATTATACGTGGTCATTTGAAAATTCTGATAAAGCCTTTGTTAATGCGACATTAGATGGCAAGCAGTCACTTCACTCAGGAGCCGAAATCATAAAAGATTTTGATATTATTGACAATATATGGAAGCTAATTGCCTCGTACTAAAGTTAAGACGTTATGATTAAAAATTTAACCTTTACATTACAAACAATGTCTCTCCAGTAAGATAGGATATTGGTAATCATAGAAGCATTTTGAAAGAAAAAGAATTTTAATTAAAATTAAATTTTATTTATTACTTTATCCAATTTAAAAATATTTTTGATAAAAAAAGTTGATTAAAATTATTTTTCTTAAAATAACTTTTAAAAAATTTATGTTTCTTAAATTTTTTCACATAAAATGAATTAATATCAATTCTAGAGTTTTCTAATTTAAATTTATTTTTATATAGATTTAAAAAATCTTTTGTCGTACTTAAAATCTCTTCTGATGTTAAATCGATTATTTTATATTTTTTATCTTCATTTTTTTTTAGGTTTGCACTGTCAATGTAAAATTCAAAATTAACTTTTCTACCATTTTTTTTATAAAATTTTTTTGGACAAACCATAATTCTTGATGATGGGGCAGCTGCTGTAATTTTATACAAGTTTATATATAAAAGTGGTATTTTTGAATAAACACTAACTTCATCAAGACCGCTGCCAGAGGTTATACAAAAAGAACAGTTTGCCATAAGCCAAACATCCATGAAATCTGATTTTATTTTTGAATTCGCATAATCTATAATTTTCTCATTATTACTTATTAACTTATTTTTGACTACTTTTCCCATCCTAAAAACAAAAAAACCTTCGTCAGATAAAAAACGCATACTTTTTAAATAAGTAGAAATGTCTGAATCTCTAAAACTGTGGTAAGAAAAATCTATATCATTGTATAGATGTTCTAAATAACTGGAATCTCTTATTTGATAACAAACAAATTTTGATCCTTTTTTAATATTAAGGTCTTCTAAAATTTTCCATGCGTATGAATTTTCATAATTAGAAAAGTTAATAATAGATTTAAACTTATTTAGAAAACCCTCTTTATCTGTAGAAACAAGTTCTTCAGCAGGATTTTTTTTTATAATATGTCTCGATTTTGGAAAAATTGTTAACAGAGGATAATAAAAAATCGCAAAATATGAATAAGGAATTATTTTTATAGCTAACTCTCTCCAGTATTTATTTACTGTTTTGAAAGAAACCCAATATAAATCTACAGTGTCACTCTTATTTTTCTCATAGTAGTAATGAATCAAACAAGTATCAGCAACAAAATGTCCCATTCTATCACTTCTAAGTTTACCTAATCTTATAAAAACTAATGGATGTAGAAGCTTTAAAATTATAATTATTAAACCAGCTAACGGAATACATATTATAATTTTAATAATTTTTTTTATTTTTGGTTTAATCATGGTTCTTTTTTAAAATGTATAAAAATTATTTGTCTTAAAAATGAAAAACCTAGAAAAATTTTATTTTGCAAAGTAGTTTGATTTAATTTTTTTAGACAACACAAACAAAAATTTTTATCGAAATTTATTTACAAAATTTATATTACAATAACTTTATCATTTTTAGTTTAGTTTATATCTGAATAAAATGTAAAATCTTTGAATTTAAAAAAATGCGTTCACAGTATTTATTAAATAGTCCAAATCATTTTCATTTAACTTTTCATGTGACGGCAAAATCAAATTCTTATTAATCAACTCATAACTCTTAGGAAGTGGATAATTATTATATTTTCTATAAACTTGCGCATCACAAGCAAGTGGGTAATGCATAACTTTGGTTTCAATACCATTATTTTCTAAATGACGTTTTAAATCATCTCTTTTATCTGTAATTATTGGATAAACATAACGAGAATGAACTTCATCTTTTTTTGTTTTTTGAAATCTAATTTTTTTAGTTAATCTTTTGTTGAGTGAGGAAGCAATATAATGCCTTTTAGTCATTTTTTTGTCTAATTCATCCAAAGCAATCAGCAAAAAGCTTGCATTTATTGTATCTATTTTATGATTTAAGGACACTTCCACACAATCATTAGTAATAAATTTTCTAGGATCTGAATTAGTTCCAGCATGCCTAAGTCTTTTTACTCTTTCATAAATTTCTTCATTGTTAGTTACTACAATACCGGCCTCGCCATAACCCCCAAGTGTCTTCATTGGATTAAAACTAAATGAAGCGGCGGTAGAAAAGTTCCCTGCAAAAACACCATTCATGCTTGATCCAAAAGCTTGTGCAGCGTCTTCAATAATTAACAATTCATTTTCTTTTGCTAATTTTGTGATTTTTGTCATATCACATAACTTGCCAGCATAATGCATAGTCAAAATAGCTTTAGTTTTTTTATTTATTCTGTTTTTTATACTTTTAGGATCAATATTAAAATCATCATTAATATCTGCAAAAACTGGAATTGCTCCACATGCAGCTATGGCGTTTACAGTTATTATCCAGGTCATTGGAGAAACTATTACCTCGTCACCTTGATTAATACCTGATGCCCTCAATGCAAGGTATATAGCGCTACTGCCCGAGCCAACACCTACTGCAAATTGTGTTTTGATTATTTTACATATTCTTTTTTCTAATTCTTGCACCTCTGGTCCTAGCATTACCATCCCATGTGATAATGTAGTTTCGAAGGCATTTTTTAACTTAGTCATTAAAACTTGATCTGTTACTCTCAAATCAAACATAGGTATTTTATAATATTTATTCATTCAAAGTTTTCCACTTATAATTTATTAAGATTTTCCATATATTTTTTTACTTCTATGCTATCTTCAGAACTAGGAGCCCAATCGGGAAAAATAGTGTCTTGTCTATTGAAAGGGCCTTTAGTAATTTCTAAAAATATAAACCATTCTGAAAGTATATTAATCGAATGATATAAATTTTTATTTATTTTTATAAAAAATTTTTCTTTTCCATTATATGGACTTAGTGGAATTCTATTTTCAATTTCTCCATTTTCTTTAAAAATTATATATTCTGCATTTCCACTTATAACTATCAAAGACTCAGACTTGCCCTCATGCTTGTGGGGTCTTACATACATGTTTTTTGGGTGGACTATAAACATTTCATGCACTGGAGATTCAAAATTTTGATGCATACAGAGTCTATACTTTTTAGATTTTAAATTTTCGGCCCTTTGGATTAGGTATTTAATATCCGCCTTATCTATATAATTATAATCTTCAAATAGGTAAGCAACTTCCTTTGAAAACTCCTTAAATTTTTTCATAATTTTCTCCAAAAATAGATAATGGCATCAAAAAAATCTTAATGTAATTAAATTAATTATCCTTAAACCTTAATAAATTTTTTTTCATTTCTAAGCTTATAGATTTAGGACTAATCCCCCAATAATTAAGTAATGAATTTTGATTTCCATATTGATCAGAAAATTGATCAGGAATCCCAATTCTAGATATTTTATGAATTTCGTTTGGTAGATTAATATTACAAAACTCTAAAATAGATGACCCCAAGCCTCCAATAATTGAATGTTCTTCAATGGTAACTATTGAATCAACTTTTGGAAAGTATTTGTTAATTATATTCTCATCTAATGGCTTTATTGTATGCAAATGCATTACACCACAATTAATATTTTCTTTTTCTAATATCTTACAAGCCTCTAACGCCATTTGAGACATAACTCCAGTTGTAACAAAAAGTCCATTTTGGGGTTCTTTTTTAATAATTCCTTTTCCAATTATGAATTTTTCTTTTTTATCAGTAATTATTTTATCTCCTCCTTTTCCCAATCTAACATACATTGGAGATGGCCAATTAATTGAGGCCTCTATTAGGTTTTTCATCTCAACAGAATCGCAAGGAGCAATTATTGTCATATTTGGTAAAGTTCTTAATATTCCAATATCGTCAGTTGCTAAATGTGTTGGCCCCAAGGGTGCATAGACTGCACCACCTCCATTAGCTATTAATTTTACTGGTAAATTGTGAAGGCATAAGTCTATGGCAATTTGCTCAAAACACCTCCTTGTCAAAAAAGTTGCAATAGTATTAACAAATGGAATAAAGCCTTCAAAAGCCAAGCCAGCAGCAATACCTATAATATTTTGTTCAGATACACCTTCCATCATAAATTGATTTGGTAGATTTTTTTTCATATCATTGAGCACACCTGAACCCAGGTCTGAACCTATAAAAATTACTTTTTTATTTTGATAAGCAATTTCATTAATTTTTAATAAGCTTGCCTTTCTCATTATTATTCCTTAATTGAGAGAGCAGTATTAATTTTATCAAATTCAGTTTCTGTTATATTTGATTTATGATGCCAGCTAGGATTATTCTCTGCAAATGGAAGCCCTTTTCCCTTAATTGTATGGCAGATTATAGCAGTCGGACAATTTAAATTATTTTGAAAAGTATTTAGACAAACCTTAATTTTTTCAATATTATGACCATCAACTTCTAAAACATGTAACCCAAAACTACTTAATTTTTTACTAAGAGGTTCTAAATCTAAAACCTCAGAGGTGTTTCCGTAGGATTGAATTTTATTATAATCCACTATAAGGCATAAATTATTTAATTTGTGTTTGTTTGCTGACATTAACGCTTCCCAATTAGACCCCTCGTTAAGTTCACCGTCGCCTGTAATAACAATAATTTTGTAGTTTTTATTTTTCAATTTTGCTGCAATTGCCATTCCTACACCAATTGGAAGTCCATGGCCAAGGGAACCAGTTGATGCTTCAACACCTGGAACTTTTCCAAATTCTGGATGCCCACCTAAAATAGATTTTGGTTCACAAAATGTATCAAGATGTTTTTTAGAAAAAAATTTTTTATCAGCAAGAATAGCAAATAACGCAAGGCATCCATGACCTTTACTTAAAATTAATCTATCTCTATTTTCACAAGATGGTTTTAAAGGATCAAAAACTAAAAAATGATCGTATAAAACACGTAAAATCTCAATCAAAGACATGGCAGATCCAATATGACCACGTTTACCAACTTTTATCATCCGTATGATTAGGGATCTTAAGTATTTTGATCTTTTATCAAGTATCATTAATTATCTTGCTTAAACGTTTGGATAAATTAATAGTATACTGTAAGAGAAATTTACTTTCATTCAACTTTTTATTTAAAATTTCTTCTTTTAAATTTACTTTGTATTTATTAGCTGAAACACGTTTTAACCATTCAGATCCTTTATATTCATTAAGGATTATCAATGTCCAACAAAGACCGTACAATGGTATCAATCCCAAAAGACGATTTTTATTTTTTATTTTATATAATTTAATGGAATTTTTAAGCCAATAATTTTTTTGTTTTGGTAATAGTTTATTTCCTGGATGAAAATAAAAATCCGCAATAAGTTTAACTGGGTCATCCCAGCCAAAATATTCAAAATCAAGAAAAACTAATTCTCCATCTTTTTTTTTTAAAGTGTTATGAAAACCAAAATCTGACGGACTTAGTGTTAATTCGTCCATAGTTAATTTTTTATAATAAAGTTTTTCTGTTAAAATATTTTTAGCTCTTCTTATAAAACATTCTTTAATTGGCAACAATTTTTTATTTAAAAAAAGCCTAAGATGTTTATCATTAATTTTTGATAATTGATTAATTCGATTGTTTAATTGTAATTCTATTTCATATCCTGATAGGCAATATGATGAGGCATAAGAGAAACTTAAGAATTTTTTTTCCATTCTTCTTTGATGTAGGTGATTTAAAAAATTTAACATGAAGTCAAGATTTTGAAAGGTGGGTTTATTAATTTTGTTTCCATCAACCCATTTATATGCGCAGATTTGTGCATCTTTGTTTTTCCAAAATGGTATGGCAACATTTTTATTTTCCTTACTTATTTCTTTTAAACCGTTATATTCAGAGTTTATTCGGTCATGATTTAAATCAATTGGATAAAATTTAAGGCAGATTTTTTCTCGATAAATATTTTCAGCATAAAAAACTTTAGAGTTCCCTTGGCCGATTATTGGCTTGATTTTCAATAAATTCATTTTTAATGGTTTTTTCATTTGAAAATCTTTTATCGACCATTCTCCAAACAATTTGTTGGATAATTGATTGTAAGATTTAACAATTTCAAGATCAGTATTATCTGCTGATGGAGAAAAAAGTATTTTTCTAGTTTTTTTAGGAAAGTCGTTGTCGTTTAACACTGAGACAAGGTCGTCAACAAAAATATTTAAATTTAATTCTTTAATTTTTTGAATCTTTTCTTCTTTGGTAGAGCAAAAATAGACCTTTGTTACTAAACTTTTTTCAGAAAGGTTATAAATATTTTTTTTCTTTAAAAATTCAAAAGCTTTTGCATGTAAATTAATTTTTGAATTATCATTATGACCATATATAGTCTTATGACTTACTATATAAATATTAATATTATTATTTTTTGCCCTCCATAAAAATCTATAAAGTTCTGGAAAAAGTTTTGCGTAGCTAAGACCTTTCCCATATACAATTCCTTGCAATTTTTGCCAAGATGCCTGGTCATAATTGCATAAAATTAGTTGTTTAATGTTCTCTTTATTATTATTTCCATTAATTTCAAGATTTGGGAAAAGCTTTTTTGCATAAAATAAAAAAGGATATGAATAATCAATAATAGTATTATCTAGATCTAGGCCAATATTCATAATTTAAAGAATTCAATGATTTTATCATTAATAAAATTTATATCAGAATTTTCTAAAAATTGATGGATTGGAAGTGTCAAAATTTTATTGGCTTGTGCCTCTGTATTTTTAAAACTACCTTTTTTATATCTTAAATAACTTGAAGCTGGTTGAAGGTGAATTGGAACAGGATAATGAATTGCAGTTTCAATTCCATTTTGAAACAAAAAATCTTTAAGTTGGTCTCTTTTGTCAGTTTGGATTACAAATGTATGATAAGAATTAAATTCGTGAGGCTTTTCAAATGGTAATAAGATTGGAAGTTTTTTGAGTGCTTCAAAATAGATTTCTGCATTACGTCTTCTTTTATTTATAACATTTTCAAGTTTTTTTAATCGCAAATTTAAAATGGATGCTTGTAACGTATCCATTCGTGAAACATATCCAAATTCATCAACTACATTTCTTTTTTCAAAACCATGATTTCTTAATTTTCTTATTTTTTTCCATATTTCAAAATTGTCCGTGATTAAAAATCCAGCATCACCGCAAGCATTAAGGTTCTTTAATGGATGTGCAGAAAAGCAGCCTACTTCACCAAACGTACCACTAAATTTTCCTTTATATTTTGATCCGATTGATTGAGCCGCATCCTCAATTATTGGTATATTATATTTTCGACTTATTTTCATTAGTTCAGTCATATTAGCTATTCGGCCTGTTAGATGAACTGGCATTATAGCTTTTGTTTTATGAGTTATTGCTTCTTCAATTTTGATAGGATCTATATTTTGGTCATCTAAAACATCAACAAAAATTGGTTTGGCCCCAATATGAACGATTGATGATGTTGAAGCAACGAAGGAATTTGGAGGAGTAATAACTTCGTCCCCTCTTTTTACACCTAATGCAATTAGACCACAAACCAAAGAATCTGTGCCACTATTTAGAGCTACGCTATATTTGCTATTGCATAAACTTGAAATATTACTTTCAAACTCTTCTATAGCATCTCCACCTATGAACTGCCCTGATGAAAACACATCATTTATTACTGGTAGAAGAAAGCTTTTCTCTTCTTCCCATTGCGCAGACAAATTTATATAAGGGATTTGAATTTTACTCATTCTTTAATCTATAAAAATTTCTTACTGTAGTAATTATGTAATCTAATTCAATTTTTTTCATATGTTGGTCACAAGGAAAAGTAATGATTTTTTTTGTATGTATGTCAGATACAGGAAAATCACCTTTTTTATAACCTAAGTATTTAAGTGCTGCTTGCCTATATATTGGAATAGGATAATGAACTTTTGCTTCTATACCTTTCTCAATGCAATATTTAAGTAATGCATCTCTTTTTTCAGCAAAAACTATGTAAAGATGATACACAATTTTATAGTTTTTAGGACGGTGAGGTATTGTTATGTATTTAATTTTCTTAAATTCATTATCATAATACTTAGCATTTTTTATTCTTGTTTCTGCAATTTTTTTTGTTTGTGGAATTAACCAATTACCAACAACAGCTTGTAATGTATCTAATCTTGAATTATATCCAAGCAGACTAACTGTGTCTCTGTCTTTTAAACCATGATTTCTAAGAAGACGTAATTTTTTAGCTAATAAATCATTATTCGTGATAATTAGGCCTCCATCAGACCAAACATTTAAATTTTTTAATGGATGTAACGAAAATGCACCTGTGTTACCCCAAGTTCCTGCTAATTTATTGTCAATTGATCCTAGAATTGATTGACATGCATCTTCAATTATTTTCAATTTATATTTTTTAGCTATTGGCATTATTTTATTCATATTGGCCATATAGCCAGTAAAATGAACTGGCACTATGGCTTTTGTTTTACTTGTAATAGCTTTTTCTATTTTGTTAGGGTCGATACAAAAAGTGTCATCACAGTCAACAAAAACAGGTATAGCTCCAATTTCTGCTATAGCACCAACTGTTGCAACAAATGTATTAGCTGCAGTTATTACTTCGTCTCCGCTTTTAATACCTACTGCTTTTAGAGATAGCTTAATAGCATCTGTTCCCGAATTTACGCCAATGGTATGTTTCACACTCATAAGTTTAGAAAATTTATTTTCAAATTCTACCAGTGGTTTTCCTAGAGTAAAGTCTCCGGTTTCAACAAACTTTTTTAACTTTATCCAAAGATCTTCTGCATCACTGAATTGTCTTTTAAGATAAGAATATTTAACTTTCATTTTATCCCTATTGTAGATTTATAGATTGCATTTTTTTTAAGTTATAAAAATTTTCATTTTCAAATGAATTAGGAAGTAGACCTAATTCAAAAGATTTCTTTAGGTCTAGAACAGCTTCATCTATTGTTCTTCTAGCTGTAAAACCTAATTGTTTTTTTATTTTATCGGAAGAAATATGATATGATCTGTGATCATTGGTGGGAATGGTTTGTAAAACAACGTCTTGACCTATACATTTTTTTACGATATTGGCAATTTCTTGAACTGAGTGATTTTCAAACCCAACATTATATATTTCTCCATTTACAATTTCTTTAGGTGCGAATAATAGATTAATGTAAGCGTCAACCATGTCATTTATGTGAATGTTTGGTCTTAACTGATCTCCGCCAAAAACGCTGATCTTTCTCCTATGAAAAGCTAAGTTTGTTAATATATTTACAACTACGTCTAGTCTTTGACGTGGCGAAAAGCCGCACACAGTTGCGGGTCTAAGTATTATTGAAGTAAAATTATCTGATACATATTCACTTAAAATTTTTTCGCATTCAGCTTTATATTTTGAATAATCTGTTAGAGGTTCTAAGGACATTGTTTCTTCAACATTAAGATCTTTCTTAATTCCATATACACTTGATGAAGAAGCATAAATAAATCTTTCAACTTTATTACCTAAACTAATTTCAACTAAAGGTCTGAAGCTATCAAGATTAATGGATTTTCCCAATTTAGGGTTCAATTCAAAACTTGGATCATTTGATATGCATGCTAAATGTATAATAGTATCATGACCTTTAATAGCGTCTTTAATCTTTTGAATATCTCTAATGTCACCCTTGATTTTATGAAGGTTTTTGTGGGAGGAAAGAACTTTTTCACCGTAAATCATTAGATCGTATACAGTTACACTATGGCCTAAAAGTAAAAGTTTTTTTGTTAGTAAAGTTCCAACGTAACCTGCACCACCAGTTATAAAAATATTCTTTTTCTTCAAGAAAAATTCCTTTCTATGTATTCGATCAAAGTTTTTTTATCCACTGATTTATTACCTATTGACTGTACTGCCAATGATGCCATATAAGCCCCAATAGCTGAAGCAGTCATTATATCAGATCCACACGTTAAACTTAACGCAACCCCAGCAAGCAAACTATCTCCAGCTCCTGCAACATCAAGAGGGTTTTTAGTTAAAGCTGGAAAATGTTCTTTATCTATAAAATTATATTTAGTTTTTTCATATGTAATAAATCCGTTTGCACCAAGTTTCATGATTAAATTTCTTGATTGTGTAATATCTAAAATTTTATTTGATACTTGTTCGACGCTATCATCTTTATTGTTAATCCCAATTCTAGCTTCTCTTTCTGTTGGACAAATTAGATTAAAATTTTGAAATTTTGATATATTACCAACTTGACTACTGCATTGCAAATCACCAAAAACTAAGAGGTTGTACTTTTTAACAATATTTGAAATTTCACTCAGTATTCTTGGTGTAATAACCCCGTATACAAAATCGCAAATTAAGATTGACGAAATTTTTGTTGCTACCTCATATAATTTTTCTATAACTTTATCTTCAATTTCCTTAGATAAGTTATGCTCTTTTAATTTACTAACTCTAAATATTTTTTGATTATCAACTAAATATCTTATTTTAAAAGTGGTTGGTCTGCTCTCATCAATAAATAAATCATGAGAAATATTATGTTTTATAAGTTTATTTTCAGCTAGTTTAGAGTATGTGTCATCTCCAACAACAGAAATAAATTTTGTGTTCGCACCTAGCGCGCTTAAGTGTGCCGCAACAATTCCTGCACCACCTAAATATTCTTCGGATTCTAACTCTTTAACTACTATGACAGGTGCTTCTGAGCTCATACCTAACGGATCACATGCTATATATTGATCAACTATAGTGTCACCTAGAACAAGTAAAGAGGCTTTATCAAATTTAGTTATTAATTTTTTTAATTTTATCTCATCAATTCCTCTTCTTCTGCAAGCTAATGCAAAAACTTGGTTTTGATTTGAATCTTGGTTCATTTTTAGTTCAGAATTTGAGTATTGGGTTGTGCCAGAATGAAAAACAACTTTTCCTTTAATAGAAGTCATTTTTTGCCTTATCAAAGCTGTATTCAATGGACCTTTGTTTTCATGTTCTTTACCAAGTATAAGAAATTGTGGCTTTAAAATGTCAATTATTTCTATTAAATCTAGTTTTTTTTGTATTATAACTTGATCAATTAGTTCTAGAGATGCTAAAGCATTAGCCCTGTCAGTTTGATTGAAAAAATATTTTTTTTCCGAAGAATTTAAATGTTTATCATTTTGAAGAAATACTTTAAGCAAAGTACCGTGCTTAGAGGCAAATTCTAGAAATCTTAAATGCCCCGGATGAATAATGTTAAAATGACCATAACATAAAACACATGAACCGTCTTGTTTAATAATATCATCTGTAATAATCTTAGAATTTTTTTTAACCATTAAACCATATATTTAAACTATTAAATTACCAATTAATTTAAAATTATTTTATTCAAAGAAAATAAATTCATAATCTCCAGTGTAATTAAATTGCTTAAAAAACCAAACCCATTCATTTTCTTCAAAAAAAGTTTGTGCAGTTAAAGCCCAACATTGAAGATTAAACAATTCTTGACTATTTCTATAACTTTCAACCATCAGATATTTGTCTTTGCCTATTCTTTCAATTTCTTGAATTGTTTTTGCTATTTCATTTATTTTAAAGTTATGAAGAACTCCCAATGAAATTACTAGATCAAAGGTTTTATCTTCAAAATTAAAATTGTTTCTAGCATCAAAAATAGATACTTTGTTTTTTATATCTTCATGTGAGTTTTTAACTGCATAACTTGATATATCTAAACCATTAATTTCTAATTCAGGTATTAATAATTTGAACTCTTTGATAAGATATCCTTTTCCACATCCAATATCTAAAACTTTAGAATTTTTATCGATTTTATATTCATTTATTAATTTACTTGCCAAGTTATGCCATCTACCAGGAATGTAATGATATCCCCCATAACCATATTTTCTTTCTCCGTCCCAATATTCTCTTCCATAAAGTGATGCTACATTACTACAATGAACCTTGTCATTTATCATTCTTTCCATATAATTTCGTTTTGTAGAGTTGTGGAGCGACTGAAGAAATAATTTAGACTGAGGTTGGTTCATAAGAGAATCTTTGAAATAATTTAAATTATTTTAATAGGTATATTTTGCTATTATGTAAAGAAAAATAAATTATTATCCATACTAAATGTAAATGTTAAAACTATTTCTTGATCTAAAATAGTATTGAAAAAATAAATTTATTACATGATAATATCACAAAGCACACATATAGTTATATTATATATAAATCTACAAATTATTAGTTTAATTATCTAAATAACGAAACCAATCCTTTGTAGCGTCGGATATAGTTTTTGGTGTCCAAACAGGAGCATTCTTCCAATAGTCAATATTATTAAGTAAGATATTAATGCCTTTTTCAATTGAAATTTTTGGTGACCAATTTAGTTGGTCTCTTATTTTTTCTATATTGGCAAATGTTACTTTTGGTTCACCAGGTCTTTCAGGTATAAATACACAATTTCCTTTTAATAATTTGACGATTTGGTTTATAGAAATGGTTTTTCCACTCCCAACATTAAATACCTCATTTATAATATTTGAATGTGCTGCAACAAGCATAGCGTCGACCACGTCAGAAACAAAAGTAAAATCTCTTGTCTGCATACCATCTCCAACTACTGTAAAAGGTTTTTTGGCAAGCTTCTGAGCAAGAAAAACCCCAAAAACTGCCCCATAGGTTCCTGAAGTTCTGGATCTTGGTCCATAAACGTTAAATAATCTTAGTGAAATAGCAGGAATATTATAAATATTTGCCCAATGCATAACTAATTCTTCACCCAATCTTTTGGTAAGGGCATATGGATATTCTGTATTAATTTTTGCAGTTTCCGGGGTAGGATAGATTTTAGGAATGCCATAACAAGATGATGAAGCAGCGTATATAAATTTAGATATGTTCTGATCTATGCAAGCTTCTAAAAGGTTTAGAGTTCCAGTTACATTTGCTTCGAAATATTGTTTTGGATTTTGAATGCTTGGAACTATATCTGCAAGAGCAGCAAGATGAAAAACCCATTGTTTATCTTTTATTAAATCGTTCAAATTATTTAAATTATTAAGATTACCCTCAATTATTTCAATGTGGTTTTGTATGTGTTTTAAATTTTCAATACGACCAGTGCTAAAATTATCTAATACCGTAACTTCGTCACCGTTAGCCAGGAGTTTGTCAACTAAATGACTTCCGATAAAACCTGCACCTCCTGTGACTATTACTTTCATTTGATACATCCAGAATATTTTCTAAATAATTACCATATTAAAAGTAAGATATAAATCTAAAATTTTAATTAAATTTTTTATCAAATCATGTAGTATGCAAATAAGTTAATAAGTAGAATTTGAACAAAATGAAAAATCTTAATAATTATAATTTAGATCATAAAAAGATTTTAGTAACTGGTGGCACAGGTTCTTTTGGAAATGCATTTGTATCTTCAACCTTAAAAAAATTTCCAAATGTTAAAATTGTTATTTACTCGCGAGATGAAATAAAACAGTGGGAAATGGCTCATGAGTACAAAAATGATAAAAGAATAAAATTTATGATTGGTGATATAAGAGACAAGGAAAGATTATATAGAGCATTAGATGCAATAGATTTGGTGATACATGCTGCAGCAACTAAAATTGTTCCAATTGCAGAATATAACCCTTTTGAATGTATAAAAACTAATATTGATGGTGCTATGAATTTAATTGATGCATGCATAAATCAAAAAATAGAAAGAGTTATAGCTTTGTCTACTGATAAAGCAAGTAATCCTATTAATCTATATGGAGCAACAAAATTAGCAGCTGATAAGCTTTTTTTAGCAGCCAACTCTAATAATAAATCTCATCAAACTAAGTTTGCAGTTGTTAGATATGGTAATGTAATGAATTCAAGAGGGTCTGTCATTCCTTATTTTATGAGTATTAAGAAAAATGGCTTATTTCCTATAACAGATAAAAGAATGACCAGATTCATGATTAGTCTAGATCAAGCTATAGAGTTGGTGTGGAAATCTATAAATGAAATGCATGGGGGTGAAATATTTATAAAAAAAATTCCTTCGATGAATATTATGGAAATAGCAAAAGCAGTTGATCCCAATGCCAAGATTGAAATAATAGGAATTCGACCTGGTGAAAAAATACATGAACAAATGATAGGTATCGAAGATGCTCCATATACAATAGAATATAAAGATTATTTCAAAATCTTACCAGCTATTCACGGATGGTCAAAAGATAAGAATAGAATTGGAAATGGCAAGCAAGTCAAAAATGACTTTATCTATGATTCTTTTTCTAACAATGAATATATGACGTCTGAAGAACTTAGAAAATGGATTAAAGATAATATAAACGAAACTTAGTTACAGAATGAAAAAAATTTTAATCACTGGAGGCTCGGGATTGCTAGGAAGTAATCTAGCTTTGAGATTGAGAAAACATCATGAAGTATTCATCTTACTTAATAAAAGAAAAATCGCTATTCCTTTTACAAAATCTAATAAATTTAATATATCGCTTAATAAAGTATTTTCTTTATTCAAACCTGAATTAGTTATAAATACTGTTGCAATCACAGATATTGAATTATGTGAAATCAATCCAAAAATAGCCAAAAAAACTAACGTTACTTTTTTAGATAATATTATATCATTGTGTCTAAAGTATAAATCTAAGCTTGTTCATATATCAACTGACCATTTATCATGTGGCATTAAGCCTATGACAACTGAAAAAGATGACACTCACGCTATTAATGAATACGCAAAAACAAAATTATTGGCTGAAAAGTTAGTGCAAAAAAAAATGCATGATGCATTAATTATAAGAACTAATTTTTTTGGGTGGGGACCAAAATACAGATATTCCTTTAGTGATAGAATTATTAATAGTGTATTACAAAATAAAAAGATTTACCTTTTTAAAGATGCTTATTTTTCACCAGTATCAATATATAATCTGATTAAAATAATATTGAAGCTCTATGAAACCAAAGCAAGTGGAATATTTAATGTAAGTTCTAATGACAGAATATCTAAATATGATTTTGGAATCTTGTTAAGTGAAATCTTGAAACTAGATAAAAATCTTATAATACCTATAAGCATTAAAAATCAAAGTCATCTCACTATTCGACCAGAAGATACAAGTATAAATAATTCAAAAATATCTAAGAAATTAAATTTTAACTGTGGAACTGTTGACGAAAATATCAAACATCTTTTTATAGATATTAAAGATGGTATAAGAGAAGATATTATGAATTTATAAAGAGTGTGAGTTTAATATGAAAAAAACAAATAAAATTATTTCAATTGGTTATGGAAAAATAAAACCAGTTAAAGTAGGCAAGAAATTACCCTTGGTATTTATTGGCGGTCCATGTGCTATTGAAAATTATGATCATAATATGTATATGGCAGAAAAAATTAAAATAGTTTGTGACGAATTAAAATTAAAATGGGTATTTAAGTCTTGTTATGATAAAGATTGCAGATCGTCACCAGATAGCTTTCATGGTGTGGGCCTAGAAGAAGGATTAAAGATATTACAGTCAACAAGGGACACTTTTAATATTCCAGTGGTATCTGATTTTTCTGAAGCCAAAGATGCTGCTGCTGTCGGAGAGGTTTGTGATTTAGTTCAAATTCCTGCATATTTATGTAGACAAACTAGTATTTTAAGAGAAGCGGCTTTTACAGGAAGGCCAGTACATTTAAAAAAAGGACAGTTTATGAGTCCATGGAATATGAAAAACTCTGTAAGAAAACTTGAATCTTTTGGTTGTAATGATGTTTTACTTACTGAAAGAGGAACGTTTTTTGGATATAATATGCTTGTTAATGATTTCACATCATTACCAATCATGGCTCAAACAGGATATCCTGTTTGCTATGACGCCACTCACTCAATACAACTTCCAACTTCAATGGGATCTATCTCAGGAGGACAAAGGGAATTTATTCCAAGTTTAGTAAGAGCTGCTATGGGGATGGGGGTCAATGCACTTTTTATGGAGGTTCACGATAATCCATCAAAAGCCTTGTCAGACTCAAACACAGTTTTAGACTTAAAATATTTAAAATTAATTTTGTCACAAGCTGTAGAGATGCATTCAAAATTTTTAGAGTTAATTAATAAATTTGGAGAAGATAATGTCCATACATCCTAAAAATGATCCAGAAGTTAGTATGGTAATGATGTCAACAAAGAGCTTTCCAGTAGTTGATAAAGAAAAAATAATTAAAGAAACGCTTGAAAAAATGTCTTTTTTTAAGATAGGAATAACATGTATAGTTGACAATAAAAATCAACTATTAGGTTTGATTACAGATGGTGATATTAGAAGAATGTTATTAAACATTCAAAAACCTTTATCAGCTTTATTTATGGAAGATGTTAATGATCATATGACTTTAAATCCTTTTACTATTTATCCAGAGACCAAATTTTCGGAGGCTATTTCATTGATGGAACAAAAAAAAATTTGGGATTTACCGGTAGTTGATAAAAATCATAAATTAGTTGGTCTTTTTCATTTACATCCAGCTATTGAGTTTTTGATTAAAACACCTAAATCTGAAAAAGAAATAATTCGTTAATAAATTATGTCAAGCTTTAGTATAATCATACCTGCTCGATTGGCATCAACAAGGTTTCCACGAAAAGTCTTGCACAACATCCACGGGCTTCCAATGATTGAACATGTTAGAAGAAGAGGACTTCTTGTAGAGGGTGTTGACAAAGTTGTAGTAGCAACTTGCGATAAAGAAATTTTTTCAGTTATCAAAGATTTTTGTGGTGAAGTTATCTTGACTTCTCAAAGTCATATTAACGGTACTCATAGAATAGCTGAGGCTGCAAGAAAAATTGAAAGTAATAATATTATACTATTACAAGGAGATGAACCTTGTGTTGAACCAGATACAATAACTTCTTTCATTAATTTCATAAAAAAAAATAAAGCTAGTTTTTTTAATATAGTTTCGCCAGTAACGAATAAAAAAATGTTACATGATGTTTCATCAGTAAAATGTTCATTAGATGATAATTATATTAAAAATTGTTTTAGAAAATCACCTTATATAACTGATTACGAAAATCAAAAAAAATATGTTTATAAAATGTTAGGAATAATGTCATTTGAGAGAAATTTTCTTTTGAACATAAAAAATCTTGCTGCTTCAACATTTTCCAAAAATGAATCCATAGAGCAATTACAATTATTAGATAATAACGTTGATATGATGGGCTTTATTATAGAAAAAGATTATCCTTCTATAAATAATGTTAGTGATTTAGATTTAATGGAAAAAGAATTTAGAAACATTGAACAAAAGAAGCTATTATCTATGATTTTAAGAGAGTGAAATGAACAACCAAGATTATAAAAGATTGTGTAATTTTTTAAATGATTTCTTATCAAGAAACAAGCAAAACGAAAATACTTTTTTTATCTCCTGGCCACATTTATTGAGATATCACGATCAAGAAATTAAAAATTATAAGAATCTTAATATCAGTTTTTTTCAAAGAGCATTTTTTAAAATAATTAAACTTATTACTCAAATCTTTTATAGATTAGAATTTTTTGACGGTTCAAAGCAATATATAAAAAAATTGAATAAACAAAATTTAAACACAATTGTAATCTCACATATGATAAATCCAAACCAATTAGCATATAAAAAAGATTTTTATTTTCCAGATATTGCTATGACACAAAATACTCTAACTTGTATGATTAATCACACAAAATTTTCTAATGAAGTATTAAGTAAAAAGCTTCCAAGTAATACAATCATAATTTCTAGGAATAGTGACCTAAAAACTAATATAAGTATTTTTTTCAAATGTATAAAAGGATTTATTGATACTCAATTTCAAAAAAGTAAAAAAAACCATTTGTTTTTTAAAATATTAAAGAAAATTCAAAACGAATCTTTATCTAGCTCTACTTTCTTAAATCATTCTTTTAAGAAAAAAATTAAAAATATTATAAAAGAAGTAATTCCACAAAAAGTAATTTTTACTTATGAGGGTTATCCCTATGAGAAAATAATCATTTCTGCAGCAAGAGAGGTCTCAACCAATATTAAATGTGTTGGATATCAACATTCTGGTATTTTCAAATCTCAAAATGTTGTTTATAAAAGCTTTGATCAAAAATATGATCCGGATTATGTTTTATGCACTGGAAAAATTACTGCAGAACATTGCAAAAAAAAAATTGAAAATAAAGAAACTATTGTAAAAGTTTTAGGAACACAAAAAAGATTTGATTTGGATTTAAACAAAAGACGAAAATCTTGTTTAATCGTTCCAGAAGGGTATTTTTCAGAATTAAAAATTCTCTTAAAATTTTGTATAAAAATATCACTACAAGATTCTACTATTCCCTTTATCTTAAGATTACATCCGAACACATATAACGATAAAAAAATAAAATCTTATGTTACTAAAAGATTAAAATTATTTGATAATTTTGAGATTTCCAACACTTCTCTAAAAAATGATTTAATGAAAAGTAAAACTGTATTATATAGAGGTTCTACCGTGGCGGTACAGGCAGGTTGTTTGGGTATAATACCATTGTATTTAAAATATAAATCAGAAATGTCAATAGATCCATTATTTAATATGGGTGAAAGTAAATTAAAAATTAAAAAAGTTGATGAGTTTCTGTCTATTCATAGAAATTTTAGAGATAAGAAATTTAAGGTCTATTGTCAAAATTATTATGCTCACTTTGACAAAACAATGCTAAAGCATATTTAGGAAAATTTTAGAATTAAATTATGAATACAGAAGAAAAGAAAATTGATATTTCTGCAGTAATTCCAACAATTGGAGAAAAATCTCTGCATAAATTAATAGGAAATTTAAATTCTGGTACTGTAATTCCAAAAGAAATAATTTTGATATATCCACCAAATGAAAAAAAAACATTAAATGAAAACTCTTATGACAATTTAAGGATTATGAATTCATTAAAGAAGGGACAAGTTGCTCAGAGATATTGGGGAATAAAAAATACAAATTATGACTTAATTCTTCAATTGGATGCAGACATTTCAATGAAAAAAAATACCTTGGAGGAATTGTTAAAAGCTTATAATTTAAAAGGGCCCAAAGTTGCGGTTGGTGCTAAAGTTAAAATAATAAATTCTAAAAAAAAACAATCTGTAGCAGGAGATAAATTAAAAAAAGTTTTTAATTTTATAGGTGGTGGAAATATTAATATTGTAGATAAAAAAAAAGAATTTAGGTTTGATCATTGGTTTGTAAATTATTCACAACCACTTAAATCTCAATTTGTTAATTTAATTCCCGGTGGATGTATTTTATTCAATAAAAAATATTACGAAAATTTTGATTATTATCCTTTAAATGGTCATGCCATTGGAGAAGATTTAATAAATTCATTATATTTACGTAAATATGGAAATAATCTTTTTTTTCAAAAGACTGCTGAAGTGTACCAACCTAAATCAACTGGTTATGATCATCATAATACAAAAGAATTATACATTTTCTTGGTTAAAATTTTTAAAATAAAAAAACATATATGTAAGATAGCTAAAGGAAATATTTTTAGATATTATATCTGGTATATTTATTTTGTTGTTGTTTCTATAACAAAATTTATAATACATAAAAAATAAAATGTTTCTAAATTAATTTGAATTTTCAGCAAGTCTAAATTTTGGGGTTCTATAATGATTTTTAATTCAAATAGCAAAATTTTATTAATTTTAGCACATCCAGATGACGAGGTGCTTGGTGCTGGTGGATTATTATTAAAAGCAAAATCTTCAGGTGCTAAAATCAGAATAGTTTGGCTTGGAGAAGGGGTTTCTGCAAGATTTAATCCTAATGAGTTAAATACGAAAACTTATAATGACGCATTATTAATCAGAGAAAATGGTGCCCGAAATGCAATGAAAGTTCTAGGAGTTAATGACTTTAGTTTTGGGAATTTATATTGTTTGAGATTTGATCAAACACCAATTCTTGAAATTACCAAATTAATTGAAAAAGAGATTAATAATTTTAAACCTGATATACTAATTACTCACAATCCAATTGAAGTTAATGCAGATCATATCATAACTTTTAAAGCTGTAGAGGCGGCAACAAGGCCAAATTTTTTAACAAAAAAAATTATCATCTTAGGGTGTGAAATTCCATGCAGTGGAAGATGGGTATTTGAAAAAAAATTTGAGCCAAATGTTTATATAGATATTAAAGAATTTTTTGATAAAAAAATGTTAGCTTGGTCACAATATAAAGGTGAAGAAAAAGATTTTCCATTTCCAAGATCTGAAAGGGGCCTAAAAACATTAGCTAGGTTTAGAGGAATGGAATGTGGAGTTGAAATGGCCGAAGCTTTTAAACTATGGCGTATTGTTTTATGATCTAAAATAAATTATTTAGTGATTATTCTTAACCCAAATTTCGTTATGTGTTTTGTTAAATACTAATTCATTTTTGCTCTGAAATTTTAACTTAAAATTATTATCTTTTAATATTTTTTTAATTTTTTTTCTCTTCTTTTCATTTTCATCGTCAATCTCAATTAATACACTTTTTAATTTTTTTAATGTTTTTCTTGAACCCTCAAGAATTTCTAATTCTGCCCCGTCAACATCAATTTTAAGATGATCTGGTTGGGGCAACTTAAAATAATGTATTATATTATCCATCTTAAAAGATGGTAAATTATATTTACATGCTATAGGAAAATCAGTTGACACACTCTTAAAATCAGCCTGAGATAAAGCATTACCTGACATGGTGTTAGGTGTGTTAAACGATATTGTTTTATCCATATTGCCTAAAACCACGGGAAAAACATTTATATTATTATTTAAAGAATTTTTGTAAATATTTTTAACAAGATAATCGGTATTAAAAAAACAAGGTTCAAAGGCTTGAACTAAACAATTTTTAGTTTTTGCAGCATATATACTATATAAACCAACATTTGCACCAATATCATAGAAAACAGATTTATTTTTAAAACTGTCAATCCACTCCAATGTCTCTGGCTCTTTAGAAAAAAAAGTTTTGTTTCTGTAACGTGTAAAAAAGTTTGTGCTCAGAAGAAATATACTGTGTTTTTGTAATTTTATTTTTTCATATTTGTTCAAGTGTAAATCTAAAAATAAATCAAATATCCTAACAATAATAGGTACTTTATGAATCAAATGATTAATTAAAAGCAAAATGCGAATTATCTGTTTTTTTAAAAAAAATTTCAAAATTTTCTCTATTATGTATAATTTTAATATATTAATTTAAGAAAATATCATATATATTAAATATCATCTAATTCATTCTACTATAAAAAATAAATTAACAGCTTTATTCTATTTAAAGAATTTGTTAATAAGTAGTATTATTTTTTAAAAAAATTACTTAAATGCGCATCATAGTTAATATCTCAGGTGGTCTGGGCAATCAGATGTTTCAATATGCCGCTGCCTATAGTTTTGCAAAAAACAAAGGCTTTGAATTGATGCTTGACATATCAGATTATAAAAAAATTAAAGATAGAGAATTTCAACTAAATTTAATATTTTCAATCAAAAATAAAATTGCGACGAATAGGGATTTAAACCAACTTTTAGGTTATAAAAAATTTTTTTTAGTTAGAAGGATTTTAAAAAAACTTCAATGGTCCTCTGATAAAATCTTGATTGAAAAGCCATACAACTTTAATTCAAAATTCTTGGATATTAGAAATAGTATTTATTTACAAGGATATTGGCAAAATTATAATTATTTCTCCTCACACAAAAATAAAATACGAGAGATTTTTACGTTTCAAGCTCTTTCAAAAGAAGAGTCAAGATTATTTAGAGAATTTTTACATATTAAAAATTTGATAAGCGTACATATAAGAAGAGGTGACTATATCAATAAAAAAAATAAAAATATTTTTTATCAATTAGATGGATCGTATTATAAACAGTCTATTGATTATATTGAAAGCAGAGTGAACAATCCACATTTTTTAATTTTTTCAGATGACTATGATTGGGTAAACAAAAATTTAAATTTTTCAGAGAAAAAATTTACTTTAATGGATTTTATTCCTGACACTTTGTTGCATTTTAAATTAATGTGTTTATGTAAACATCATATTATAGCTAATAGTACTTTTAGCTGGTGGCCTGCATGGTTAAAAAAACAAACTAATGATAAAATTGTAATAGCTCCTAAAAAATGGTTAAATTGTAGATTGCAGCCCTCTGGATTGATATTACCATCTTGGATAAGATTTTAAAGAAATAGAAATGGTCAAAAATATTGAAAAATCAACTTCCAATTTCTGTTATCATACCTTGTTTTAATTCAAGTGAGACCATAAAGCATTCAGTGGCATCAATTATAAAACAAAAAAGTATTCCAAAAGAAGTTATATTAATAGATGACTGTAGTAATGACGACAACAAAACTATAACAGAAATAAAAAAATGCGTTAGATTACTTAAAATCAATAAAATAAAAACTAAATTAATTATAAATAAATCTAATAAAGGTCCTGCAGCATCTAGAAATGAAGGTATATTTATTTCTAAGGGGAAATACTTGGCATTTTTAGATTCTGATGATTTTTGGTTAAAAGAAAAGCTAGAACATCAATATGAGATAATGGAAAATAATAGAAACATTTTTTTAAGTTGTCATGATAGTTATTTTATAAATAATAAAAAAAGAGAAAAAAAAATAGAGACTGAACAACTAAATGATATAACAAAAAAAATTAATTTACCTAATATGTTTTTTAAAAACTTTGTTCAAACAAGAACTGTAATGGTGAAAAAGAATGATAATATTTTATTTAATGAAAAATTCAGGTATGCAGAAGATTATGATCTATGGCTAAGATTAATGATTAAAAAACATGAATTTTATTATATAAATAAAAAATTAGCTTGCTGTTATACAAAAAACGGATTTAGTGAAGGTCTATCTAGCCATTTTTTTCTATTCTGGATTAATGAAATTTTAGTGTTATTTTTAAATTCTATCAGATCAAAAAAATTTTTTATATTTCTTCCATTTATTTTAATTTTTAGCTTCGCAAAGTTTATATTAAGATTAATCAAATACAAATTTTCTAATTTTGGGTAATTATGAGTTTAAAAAACTATATATTAGAAGATTGGGTAAAGGGTATTCTTGCCCATCCAGTAACAAAAGAGACAATTCAATTAAAAGCTATTGCATCTAAAGGTAAAATACCCGATGCAACAGTTTTTTTAAAGAATACTAGAGGTTGGTTTGAATGGGTTGAAGGACAATCACAATTTGAAAGATGGTTAAGAAGAGGTGAATATAAGTCTTATAAAAAGACTAAATATAGGAATGAAAAGCAAGCTATGGAAAAGCTCTATAAAAAACTTTCGCTCAAAGGTGTTATTTTAGATGTAGGTGGAAGCGTTGGAACCTTAAGAGAGTTTTTAAAACCAAATACTAAATATTTAAGTTTAGATCCTGATGCAGACCCATTAAAATCAATCAACAAAGAAAAAAAGGAGGTTTATAATTGTCTAAAATATCCTCTCAATTTTATAAGAGGGTGTGCTGAATTTTTGCCTTTAAAGTCAATGTCTGTTGATACTGTTCATATGAGGTCTATGCTTGATCACGTACAGATTCCAGATTTAGCAATTTTAGAAGCGCATAGAGTATTAAAACAAAGTGGAAATTTAATAATTGGCATTTATCTGCCTAGTGGCAAGTCTACAAAAACTAATTTTTCTGTTTATTGTAAAGAGGTACTAAGAGCTTGTCTTGTAACAATTGGATTTAAAAGTTTTCAAGATCATCATACATGGCATCCTTCATATAATGGATTAGTAAAATTGTTATTTGATAACGGATTTAACATTTATAAAGAAGTTTGGCAGGAAGATTGGGATGACAAAGTACTATATCTAACTGCTAGAAAAATTAATTAATTATTTAAAATATCTGAATACATTACTTATCTTAAGATTTTGTCTTGCATGCCTGTTTATTGTATCTTTGAGAGGTTCTATAAACACACCCATATGAAATGCATTTGAATGTAGCAAAAATTTTTGACTAAACATTATACCAACATGTCCTTTCCAAAATATGATGTCACCCATGGTTATGTCATTATGATAGTCAAAATTCTTATCAGTATTTATTAGATTAAATAACTTCGAATTTGTAAAGAATTTTACTTGTTGATGTGTATCTCTAGGTATCGAAATTCCTGCAAAGTTAAATAACATTTGTAATAGACCAGAACAATCAATACCAAAATTTGTCCTCCCGCCCCATAAATAAGGTGTCCCAATCATCTGTTTCATAATTAATTTTAATAATTTCCAATTTAATTTTTGTTTTATTTTAATTAAATGAACATATGGACAGAAACCATAACTATTTTTTGAGTTATTTGGGATTTGAATTTTATACCAATTATCAAACTTACCTAGAACTTTTACCCGTGAACCAATAGGTATAGTTTCAATTAATTTACTTTTTATATCTGGCTGAGTAAGGATTGTTGAAGAATTTGTTGAGACGATGTAATCGTTGTTAAGACTGTTTCCAAGATTTTTAGAATGTGTCCAACCTTTATAATTGTCTTTTGTAAGGCATCCAAAAGACCAATTTTTTGTCTGTTCATAAATTATGAATTCTTCGCCAAAAATGCATTCTGAAATCAGAGAAGATGATTTTTCAATATTTCTATAAAGTGGCGTTTTAGAAACGGTTATTTGTTTAATTATTTTTTTCAAATTGTTTTTTTTTCCACCAATTTTTGACATTAAAATTTGGACAAGTTTTTTCAGTATTCGGAAAATCACTATGACCAACGACTTGAGCCAAAGGGTAGGTTTCTTTCCATCCTTTCAAAAGATCAAACAAAGAATTTAACTGCTTTTCATTAAAATTATTTCTTCCAATTAAACAAACGCCTAAACTCATTTTATTATATTCAAAAACATGGGCCCCAATCCAATAAGTTGGTCTACCTTCTTCAATTTCTCCATTTTTACAAATTACTTTATGGTAACCAATGCCATTCCATCCAAAAGATAAATGCATTTTGTGAATATCCAATGCTTTTAAATTTTCTGTGTCAGGGGTGTCTGAGCAATGGACAACTAAATATTTAATATTATTTTTATCAAGCATTTCGAGCAACATGTATCCATCCAAGTTTAGTTTGAATAAAACAATGTATTTTATCAAGTTAAAATTAATGAATTAAAAAATACGTAATAAGAAAATTTATTTTTTAAAAAAGTACTGCCAACTATTAATGTCTAAAAATTCTTCTTTATTGTTTCGGTCTTTATATGAATTTATTATTTATTTGTTATTGATACATATATTTTTTTTAAGAAATTCAATATAAGATAATATGAATTTCAAATAAATAACTGTGTTTAAATATAGTGATAAAAAATTTTAATATATTCTCATTTCAAAATCTTAAGGTAATCATTGAAGATTTAAATTTGAGCGCTTTAAGTTATATGATTTTAAATTTTTGTGCTCGTTTTTTTGGAGCGTTAGCTCAATTATACGCTATATCAGTGTTTACTAAAATACATGATCCTTCAACCACTTCGGCAATAATATTAATTTTTGGTTATATAACTTGGTTTCAATTATTTGAAGGGGGATTAACACAAACCATTCAAAATAAATTTAATTCTAAAGAATTTAATAACTTAAATATTAGTATAATTATCATTTTTCATTTTTGTTTCACAATTGTAATTGGTTTTATAATATTTAAATCTAATCTATTTTCTTTTTTACTACTTAGTAATGAGGTTTTTTTATTCACTCAGGAGAATAAAAAAATTTTTGACGTTGGTTGTTATATTTTGATAATTACGAGTAATAATTTATTAATTCACAGATTTTTAATTTTATATAAAAAATCATTTCTTTCAAACTTTCTCTTATTTTTTCAGTCAATTTTAACCTTTAGTTTTTTATATTATTATGTGAACTTTTTAAATGTTGATCAATTAGTTTCAGTAATAATGTATTTTTCACCACAATTACTTATTTACGTACCAGTTTTAATAATACTTTTAAAAAAAATCAATAAAAGGAAAAATAAGAAATTTCTTAAAGTTAAATTTTTAACACTAATTAAATATTCAAGTTCATTTTTACTTATATCTTTCCTATCGTCATTTCTATTGGGATTAGATTATTTGATTTTATCATACTTTTCAGATTCTAAAGAATTGTTATCTTATCACGTAACAATTAGATTTTTCTATTTTTCGTTTATGTTATACTTTGCTTATATAACATTCTTGGCTAAAAAAATAAGTCAATTAAACAAGCATTCTAATTTTCAACAAATAAAAAAAATCAAACATAATGCAATGTTCATAGGTTTTTCTTCAGTCATTTTTGTTTATATTTTGGTATTAGTATTAAATAAGAGTGGATTAATATACCTAATTACTAATGGGATTAAAATTGACCAAACAATATTGTTTGGAGCTTTTATTTATTTTCTTACAAGAGTTTTTGCAGACATTAGAATAGTCGTGGCTCAAAATTTATCAATGAGACTAAATTTAACAAAACTATATATTTATCAAATTTTGATTTCATTGATGTGCATGCCCTTATTATGTTCATTCTATGGGGGGACTGGTGTGTTAATTTCACTTACTTTAAGTTACTTTACTGGATTTTTAGTAAAATTGGACAAAAAATAAGATGCTTATTTCAATTATTACTGTTGCCAAAAATGATTTGGTTAGGTTAAAAAAGACAATATCTAGTTTAAATTACATTTATAATGATATTAATTTTGAACATGTCATAATCGACGGATCTTCAATTGATAATACACTTCCTTTTTTAAAAAACTTAAAAAGAAAAAATAATAATATCATTATTGACAACTCACTTGACGTTGGAATTTATGATGCAATGAACCGTGGATATGAATTATCCAGTGGGGATTTTATGATATTTTTAAATGCTGGAGATAAACTTATTGCTAATAAAAAACATCTAATTAATACTTTAAAGAAATTTATGAAAACTGACATAAATATCATTTGTTTCCCGTTTAAGCATGAACTATCAGGTCAGTCAATTTTAAGGTGTCCTAAATTGAAAAATAAAGACAAATTACCAACTTCACATCAAGCAATGTTTTTTTCTAATTCATTTTTAGAAAATAACAAATATAGCCTAGATTATAAGATTGCATCTGATTTTGATTTATATTTGAGATCTGATCGTAAAAATATATCAATTATTTCAGAGTATGAACCAATATCAGTTGTTGAATTCGACGGCGTAGCAACTAAAAATTCAAATATATCTTATAATGAATATAAGAAAATTATATCAAAAAGATATATTGGATTTCCTAAATTTTTTATATTAATTAAAATTAATGTCAAATTTGTCTTAATAATATTATTAAAAAAAATATTTACAAAAAATATAAATTTTAGAATAAGAAAGTTCCTTACTAATTTAGTAACTTAGGTTTGATGTCAAATCAAGATTATAATTATTGCATGTATATAAGTAAAACTTACATAATTTTTATATTTATTTTTGCTAAGTTACTGGCAACTGCTTTTAGTTTGCATATTGTAGATCAATTTACCCCACTAGTTGATGCAAAATTATATCAAAGTGAAGAATTTTTTAAACAAAATATAACCATAAGAACATATTTAATTCAATTAATTGCTAGTGGGATCAATTCTTTAACAAGTCCAATAATTTCACATTATTTTTTTTCACTTACCTCAATTTTGGGTATTTTATGGTATATAAAATACAATAAAGTTACTTGGCATATTCTATTTATTTTATTACTTCCTACATCAATGATTTGGACTTCTATAATTGGTAAAGAAGCTATATTTTATTTCTTTTTTTCTATAATACTGATATGTTGGAATTTTTATTTAAATGATTGTTGGAAAAAATCTTATTGGTGCATATTAATCCTAGCTTGTTTAGTTTGTCTAGTTTTACGTCCACACTATACCGTTCCCATTTTTTGGTTATTCTGGGTTGTCTTTATAATTAAATATTTAAAAAATTTTAAACCAGTCTTATTTTGTACATTTTTCTCAGTCTTAATTATTTGTTTATTTGTAATATTTTTTGGTAGATATGTTGATAATTATCTTTCTATTAATTTTTTTGACTTAAGATGGAGAGCATTTACAGCCATTGATTTTGACGCTAGAGCTTCAAGGTATTATGACCTTGGTTTTGGAAACTTTAAAAATGTTATTGAAACTTCTCATGGAAAAATCGTTAATGTATCAAAAGAAGCGTACCAATTAATATCACAAAAATTAAATAGCATTTTCATTATTGGTTTCTTTTTTGGTATAATTGGCCCTTTTATTGATGAAACTTTGAAAAGGCCTGAACTCTTACCTTTTTTTGTGGAAGGAATTATTATTTTATCAATTCCTATAATGTTTTTTATATATTTAAAATATAAACAAATTAATAACCAAAATATTTTTTATTTAAATTATATTTATGGTGTTTTGCCTGCTATAATTTTATTTATGATCATTCATTCATTTTTTGGGGTGTTCAATCCAGGTACAGCAATAAGATGGAGAATTAACTTTGAACTAATTTTTTACTTTGCGCCCTATTTAATTTATTTAAATTTGAAAGAATTAAAAAATGATAGAAATTCTACATTTTCATCCTAATTATTTTTATGCGGAAAAGTTTGTTAAACCTCTAATCCATGCAGAGAAAAAGGTTGGATACTTTTCTAAAATAGTTACTGAAACATCCAATAGCTCAAGTGATCATTTCTTAATGTTTTCAATTACTTTTAATCCTCTGTTTTTAATTTTTAGATTTTTAAAATTATTTGTTTTCTTATACAAAAACAAACCAGATATGATTTTTGCGCATAATTCAACCAGTTCTCTTTTACCTATGTTAGTGTCAAGATTACTTAATGTAAAAAAAATAATATATTTTAATCATGGTTTGCCATATGTTGGCTATGATGGTCCTCTGAGATTTTTTCTTAAACTTTTGGAAATATTAAACTGTAGATTAGCACATAATATCATTACTGTTTCAGATGATATGAAGCAAAAATTCAGTAATTTAACTAAAAAAAAAATATCAATAATTCATAATGGTTCTGCGTGTGGATTACTTATAAATAGAAAAAAGCTTAATACAAGTTCATTAGATAAATTAAAAAAAAGAATAAATTTTAATTCAAATGATAAAATTATACTTTATGTTGGAAGACCAAATAAAAGAAAAGGTTTTTATGATATTCTTGAAATATGGAACCGTTTTTTTATTAACAAAAGTAATTTAAAATTAATTCTATTAGGAATTAATCACAATGATATCTTAAAGACAGAAAAAAGAATTGCTAATAATATTTTTCCAATGGGATTTATAGCCCAACCAGAGTCATATTTTAATTTAGCTGATTATTTATTTATGACCAGTCATCACGAAGGTCTAAATTATTCTGTTCTTGAAGCTTTTTTGTATAGGACTATTGTTATTAGTAATAAAATAGATGGTGTAACTGAGCTCGTAAAACATAATTATAATGGCTTTTTAATAGAACAAAAAAACAAGGTTCAATATTTAGAAAAATTGCAATATTGTGAAAATAATAAAAAAATTAAGAAACAAATGCTTGATAGATCCAGAAAAATCTCTCTTAAATATGATAGAAGTATATTTTTACAGAGTTACATTGAGTTTTTAAAAGAACTAAATCATTTATAATATTTAATTTATAACATTCCAATATATTGGAAAACCAGGTTGGAAAATTATTATTTCTGCATTTTTCAATTTTAAAGATTTTTTAAATGACAATTGCATTGAATTTTTTCTAAGTGTAATTTTGGATTTGTTATAATTAATTTTATAGTGATTTGCGCCATTCAGGCTGACAAAACTTTCTAGGCTTGATAATGCATTGGCATTATCAAAAATTTGAGTAATTATTGGTAAACAATAAGGAGCATTAAAAATGCCTGCGCATCCGCAACTACTTTCTTTATCAGTGCTAAGGTGAGGCGCAGTATCAGTACCTAAAAAAAATTTTTTGTTATTTTTACTGGTTACTACTTCTAAAAGTGCTTTTCTATGTTTTTCTCTTTTTAAGATTGGCAAGCAAAAATGATGAGGTCTAATTCCTCCTAAAAAGATAGAATTTCTATTTAGAGCTAAATGATGAGGTGTGACTGTAGCTGCCAAATTTTCATTTCCAGCAAGAACATACTTTGCTGCCTCTTCAGTTGTAATATGCTCAAGAGTTATCTTAAGTTCAGGAAAATTTCTACATATGTAATCAAGAGACTTATCTATAAATACTTTTTCTCTGTCAAAAATATCAATTTCTGTATCAGTTGCTTCTCCATGAATAAGAAGTGGAATGCCTGTTTCTTCCATTGTTTCAAGTACCGGCATAACTTTCCTTAAATCTTTAACGCCTGAATCTGAGTTAGTGGTTGCGCCAGCTGGATAAAGTTTTACAGCAAAAACTGATCCATTTTTATATGATTCTTTTAATTCTTTTTTATCAGTGTTTTCAGTTAGATATATAGTCATAAATGGTTTAAATTTTTCATCTTTTGGAATTGCGTTTTCTATTCTTTTCTTATATTTCAGTGCATCTCTTCCATTTAATATTGGTGGAATTAGATTCGGCATTACTATTGAACGAGCAAAATGTCTTGTAGTTTTTGGCACAACAGCTTTTAAAATTTCACCATCTCTAAAATGGACATGCCAATCATCTGGTTTGATAATGTTTATTTGTTCCATAGTTTTGATCTTATCTTTAAAAATAAAATATGATATGTTAATAATGGTACCTATATACAATAATAACTTTCGGTAAATTTACCATGAAAATTTCAATTATTTCTGCAAGCCATAGAATAAATTCTGAATCAAAAAAGATATCTGATTTTCTTAAAAATAACTTATCAAATCTAAATAATAATTTAGATATTTTTTCTTTAGATTTAGCAAAATCATTATTGCCACTTTGGTCACCTGATAAAAAAAATGGAGAGGGTGTGTGGGGAGAAACCTGGATCTCAATTTCAAAAAATTTAGCAAGTTCAGATGGTTTTATATTAGTTGTTCCAGAATATGGAGGTATGGCAACCCCAGCTTCTAAAAATATTTTTTTACTATGTGGTAATGGCGAATTTTCACATAAACCCGGGTTAATTGTATCGGTTAGTAACGGAAATGGTGGGGCTTATCCAATAGCTGAGTTGAGATCATCTTCTTATAAAAATACTCATATTATGTGGATACCAGAAAACATCATTATTAGAAACGTTGAAGAATTTAATCCTGGTTCTCATGGAAGAAATATTCCAGATTGGTTGGATGACAGAATTGATTATGTTTTGAATTTACTACTAGCTTATGCATCTAATATGAAACCATTACGAAAGATTATTAATAGAAAGGATTTTGGGAATGGAATGTAAAGATTTAATCAAAAAGTTTGAAAATATGGATGGTTGGACAAAAACAGATGATGGCAGAGAAGCATTTACAAAAAACTACAAATTTTTGGATTTTAAACAAGCTTTTTCTTTTATGACCTCAATTGCTATGAAAGCTGAACAAATTAACCATCATCCTGAATGGGAAAATGTTTATAATAAAGTTACTATAACTCTTACCACTCATGACAAAGGTGGAATTACAGCATTAGATTACGATATGGCACATTTTGCCGAAAGTTGTTTTAAAAAATATATTTAATTTTTAGTGAATTAATAATGAAGAAAGAAATAATTTCTCATCCTGTATTATGGTCTCCATCTAATGAAAGGGTGAAGTCCTCTCAGATGTATAAATTTATGAAAATTATTAATAAAAAAAATAATATAGATATTCAAAATTTCACGAACCTACATACTTGGTCAATTGAAAACAAGGCCGATTTTTGGTCTGCTGTTTGGGACTTTTTTGATGTGATCGGATCTAAAGGGACGAAACCCTATATTGATCCCATAAATCAAATGCCAGGTAGTAAATTTTTTCCACATGGCAAAGTTAATTATGCTGAAAACATGCTTTCAAGCGATGCTTCAGGTCCTGCTATTGTGTTTAAATCTGAAGATAAAATTAGAAAAGAAGTATCTTGGAAAGAGTTGAAAGTTCAAGTTGCAGCATTAGTAAATTTTTTAAAAACACAGGGAGTTACTAAAGGTGATAGGGTTGCTGCTTACATGCCTAATATGCCTGAGACTGTAATAATGATGTTAGCAACATCTTCAATAGGAGCAGTTTTTTCTTCTGCCTCACCAGATTTTGGTGTAGAAGGAGTTTTAGACAGATTTGGTCAAATAAAACCAAAAATTTTGCTTACTACGGATGGTTATTGGTACAATGGTAAAGAAATTAATATTACCAAAAAAGTAATAGAAGTAGTTGAGGCTTTACCTTCTTTACAAAAAATTGTTATCGCACCACTTTTGGGAATTGAAGTAGAAAGTGATAATGAGAAATTTGTAAATTATAATAATATTCAAACTCAATGTACAACAAATGAAATTTTTTTTGAGCCGCTTAATTTGAGTGATCCTTTATACATTATGTTTTCAAGTGGTACGACTGGAAAACCAAAATGTATAGTTCATTCTAATGGTGGTATCCTGCTAAAACATCTAGTTGAAATGGGGCTGCATTCAAATGCAAAAAAAGAAAGTAGAGTGTTCTATTTTACAACTTGTGGTTGGATGATGTGGAATTGGCTTGTGTCAGGTCTGTTGTTAAAATCTACAATATATTTGTATGATGGTTCACCTTTTTATCCAAATGCAGAAGTTTTATGGAATTTTGTAGATAGCGAAAATATAAATTTTATGGGTGTGTCAGCAAAATATATAGATGCATTAAGCAAAGAAAATCTCAACATAATTGATAAATATAAATTAAAAAATTTGGAGACCATAGGCTCAACTGGCTCTCCATTAATTCATGAGAGTTTTGACTATATATATACTAGTGTTAAAAAAGATGTATTAGTTGCAAGCATATCTGGGGGAACAGATATAGTTGGATGTTTTATTGGTGGTAATCCAATGTCAGTGGTTAGAAGAGGAGAAATTCAAGGTCCAATTTTAGGAATGGATGTTCATGTATATGATGAAAATGGCAAATCTATAAAAAATGAGAAAGGAGAATTAGTCTGCATTAAAAGTTTCCCAAGTATGCCAATATTTTTCTGGAATGATAACAATAATAAAAAATATCACGAAGCTTACTTTAATAAATATGAGAATGTGTGGTGTCATGGTGATTATATTTTAAAGACTGAAAATAATGGGTTTATTATTTTCGGTAGATCAGATGCTACTCTAAATCCAGGAGGAGTTCGTATTGGTACTGCTGAAATTTATAGGCAAGTTGAACAAATTGAAGAAGTTTTGGAAGGTTTGGTTGTGGGTCAAATTTGGAAAGGTGATACAAGGGTTGTACTTTTTGTTAGGCTGAATAAAAATTCTAATTTGACAGAAGAATTAATAGATCAAATCAAAGCTAAGATTAAAATAGGTGCCTCTCCAAGACATGTTCCAGCAAAGATAATAACAGTTCAGGATATTCCAAGAACAAAGTCAGGTAAGATAGCAGAACTTGCGGTAAGAGATTTAATTCACAATAAACCAATAAATAATATTACTGCACTGGCTAACCCTGAATGTTTAGAAGAATATAAAAATATAAAAGAGCTAAATTCTTAACCAGTTTAATTAGCTTCTGAATTAACTAAAAATGGTTCTTCTTTTACCGTAATTGTAAATAAGAAAGCAATTATACCAAGAGCAACACTTAGCCACCACATATTTTCATAATTTCCATACAAATCAAAAAATCGGCCACCAAGCCAAGCTCCTAAGACAGCACCCAATTGATGGCAAATAAAACAAATACCAGATAATGTTGCCAGATATTTAGGTCCAATAAATGATAATATTATAGCATTTGTCATAGGCACTGTTGCCAACCACAAAATACCTATTACAGCACCAAATAAAATAGCTGTAGTTGCAGATGGTGGAGATAAAACAAAAATAGTTATAGTAATTGACCTCATTAAATATATTAAAGCTAATGGCATGGGTTTTTTTACTTTTGTTCCTAACCACCCAAATCCAAGAGTGCCAAGAATGTTGGTAACACCAATAATTGCAAGAGACCAACCAGCAACCTCAGCTGAAATACCTTTAAATATCAAGTCAGTTGGTAGGTGTAATCCTATAAACGTTACATGAAATCCACATACAAAAAATCCCATTATCAATAAAATATAATTGCGCTCTTTCAATGAGAAAATTAAAGTGTTTTGTAATCCATCTTTAAAGATGTCTTTTTTATTGTTTTGTTCATTTGTATTATTTAATAAGGGTAATAATAATAAAAGTGAGATTGTTATTATAGATAAAACAACTAAACTAGTCTCCCATCCAAAAATTTTATTCATCCACATCGTAGGCAGAACTACTGCAAATTGACCAAAAGATGCAGCAGCTGCAATTAAACCCATCGCAAATGATCTCTTTTCTATAGGTGCAACCTTACCTGCAATGCTGATCATTGTGGCCATTCCAGCACCACCTAGTCCAAATCCCATTAATGAAGTGGCTGAAAATAATGTTACTTGATTGTTGGGGTTGCTCATTAAAAAAATTCCAGATGCAAAACAAACGATTCCAAAAGCCAAAACTTTTTGTGGTCCAAATTTATCAATTAATATACCTAAGCCAAACGTTACAACACCCCATATAATTGCTTGAAAACCTATTGCAAAAGAAAAAAATTCTTTCCCATCTTTCATGAACTGGCTAATAGGTTGTAAAAATAGACCTAAAGATTGACGAACTCCCATAATCATAATAATTATCAATGAGCAAACTAAAACTATTAACTGCCAGTCAACTTTTTTTTTGGATAACATTTCATTTCCTTATAAATTTATTAATATTACCTTATCTAAGATTATAATAATTTTTTATCCTCTACCTCTATAATTTGGAACATTATGATCAGGTAAAAATAGATGTTCTGGTTTTTTCCCAATTTGCCAAAAAATGTCAATTGGAATACCACCTCTTGGATACCAATAACCTGCTATTCTCAGCCATTTAGGTGATAAAAGATCAATTATATCTTGAGCAAGTGATATTGTACAATCCTCATGAAATGCGCCATGATTCCTGTAACCTAATAGATATAATTTAAATGATTTGCTCTCAACTATAAATTTATTTGGTACATAATCTAAAATTATATAAGCAAAATCTGGTTGAGAAGTAACAGGGCATATAGATGTAAATTCTGGACAAGTCAATCGTATTGAATAATTAACTCCAATCTTTGGATTACTAATTTTTTCAAGAACATCTTTGTTAGGATAATTTGGGATATTACTTTTATTACCCAGTGCATCAAGTTGATTTGATTTTGTCATTAATTAAACTCTCTTATGTTTTTGTATTGATAAGTATATCATTAGTTTTTTCCAATTCTGTTAATATTATGTCTTGCCATTCTTTAATACTGTTTACTAAATATGAATTTTTTGGGAATAACACACTTCTTGATGCATTTATCAATCCAAAATTTTTTAGACCAGAATAACTTGGGTCTGTAATTAGTGGTGCGCAAGCTTCAGAAGCGGAAGCTCCTTGGGCCCCATATCCTGGAATTAAAAAAGGTGCACTCGGCAAAGTTTTTCTAAGAGATATTGCTTGTTCTTTAAAGGTAGCCCCAGAGACAATACCAATAGAAGATAATCCTGATTGACCGTTATTTTCTTCAATGATTGGTTTGAGTATATTGGATAAGTGTTCATAACATTTTAAATCTCGATTAATTAAAACCTCTTGAATATCTTGCGAACCTCTATTACTGGTATGAACTAAAATAAATAAACCTGATCCAGTATCTTGTGCTTTACTAAAAAAGGGCTCTAGACTATCAAGTCCTAGCCAAGGATTTACAGTAAGTGCATCGCTAGGAAATGGAGAATTTTTACCAAGATAAGCATTTGCATACGCTTTGCTAGTGCTACCTATATCACCTCTTTTTGCGTCCATTATAACAAGAAAATCTTTGGAATGAGCATATTTACATAAAGATGATAACAAGTTCATACCATCTGGTCCTAATTGCTCAAAAAATGCTATCTGTGGTTTAATAGCTGGAATTTTGCCAATAACTGCCTCTAGCAAAGAGAAACAAAATGTTTCAACTATTTTGATATTATTAATAGTTCCACTTTCATTGAATATTTCTGGAATTAAATCTAGATGAGGATCAACACCAAGACATAAAAAAGATTTAGTCTTTCTAATTTGTCCTACAAGTCTGTCACCAAAATGATTGACCATCTGTTAATAAATACCTAGTGCATTTTTAAAAGTTTTTAACAATGTTTCTTGTTCAAGGCTTTCGTCAATATCCATTTTACGTAGAGCTAATATTTTTCTCATTATTGTTGTATCATACCCACTTGATTTTGCTTCAGAAAAAACTTCTTTAATATCAAAATTTATATAATTTTTTTTCTGATAGCCTTTCAAGTCTCTCTATAAAACTCTTAAGTTTATCATCTTGTTTTTGAATTATTTCTTGGTTTTTTTGTGAATTCTCATTCATTTTTGGTGATCTTTAGTAATAGAGTTTTTAAATTTGTTTTTTTTATTGTCATCTGCATCAGTTTGGTATTTTTCTCTCCAGACTGAATATGGCATGCCATATACTATTTCTCTAGCACGATCTTTGTCTACTTTTAAACCAGTTTCTTCGGCAGCTTCTGAATACCATCTTGACAAGCAATTTCTACAAAATCCACTCAAATTCATAAGATCTATATTCTGCACATCAATTCTACTCTGAAGATGCTCTATAAGTTTTTTAAAAACAATAGATTCTATTTTTGATTTTTGTTCATTATTCATAAAAAAACCTTATTTTGAAATTCTAAATATTTTTTTAATCTAAATTCGTCACAAAGACAAATGAATTAAAAATTTGTAAACTTTCAAAAATTATATTAGCTTAAGCTAACTTTAGGAGTTTTGTTTATGATTAATGAAATTGAAATTAACTCTGACAGGTTTGCTCAAGTTAGAAATGCTAGAAATACAGAAACAGCAGAAGATTATACTGAAATGATAGCAGATTTGATTAGAGAGACAGGGGAAGCAAGAGCTGTTGATTTAGCAAAGCACTTTGGGGTAACTGGTCCAACAGTAAATAGTATTATTAGGCGTTTGGTAAGAGAAGGTTTAGTTGAAAGCAGACCTTATAGATCTATTTTTTTGACTGAAAAAGGAAAGCTGCTGGCAGATTATTGCAAAAAAAGACACGAAATTGTTTACAACTTTTTAATAAAAATTGGTGTGAATCAGGAAGTTGCTAAAAATGATGCTGAAGGATTAGAGCATCATGTCAGTACTGAGACGCTGAGTGTTTTTGAAAAATTTAATAAAACTTAAAAGTTTATCTTATTTCTCCGATATACAGATAATAAGTCTTATTTAAATTTTGAACCGTATTAGTGGTGATACTTTTAATAAATTTAATCTCATTAAGATTGTAGCTGGTTTCTTTTATATCAGGAGTATTTTTCACAATTAATATTTTTTCACCTTTTGTTTTATTTATTAGGTCGAAATTAAAATTCAATTCATAGAAGTTACCAGGAACTAAGTTAGTTGTTTTTATAAAAATTCTATTTTTCAAGTTGTTATCTCGCTTATTGAGATAATAATAAAATCTTGATACATCTCCTCTATTTTTAAAAATTATTTTTGACACCTTTTCCTCCTTAAATGTGTCATGTATTTTTGAGGCTAGGTTTTCAAATCCTAAATTTTTTCGGAGTGGATTAGACTTTAAATATATTGGGTAAAAACTACCACTGACAGAAATAATTAAAATATAAACAGATAGAGCTACATTTGTTAAAAGCCCTAAATAAAAAAATATTTTAAAAATATTATTTCTTCTGAGAGTTACATAATAGCTAATTATTAAAGAAGCACCAATATAGGCGGTAACAGCCCAATTTGCATTTGCAATTTTTAAAAAACTTTGAATTGTAATCAGAATAATTATAGGTAAAGAAAGCACAGCTAATAGACTTATATCACGGTCTTTAAACAAGCTATTTACTATTACCAAAAGGTATAATAAGAATAATAAAGGTCCAAAAACTAAAAATTGAGATGACAAAAAGTCAATTACATTATTATAATTAATAATTATTTCTGAGAGATCTGCGTTTGAAATAGTATGATTAACCGTTACAAAATCATTTAAATAATTCCAATATAAATTTGTGCTTGCTATCAAAAAGCTTGTGAAAAATATGATTAATATATTTTTAATACTTATAAATGTACTTCGGTCGTAAATTAGCCACCAAATAATGAAGAAAATCAAAAAATACAAAGCCGCATATTTGGATAAAAATGCGAAGCCAAGAAAAATACCTACAAATAAAGATGAAAAGCTAGAATTTTGTCTTAACGAAATTAATAAAAATAACAAAGATATAGACCAAAATAGTAATAGTGGAGTATCAGTTGAAATTATGAATCCACCTAATGAGGCTGCTGGCGTGAATATCCAAATTAAGGCTGCAACTTTTCCTGAGTTTGATCCAAATGCAAATTTGGCAGTTGCCCATAAAACAAAGGAAATTAATAAATGTATTAATGGTGAAAATAGCCTAATAGCCCATTCTTCATTTCCAAAAATAAAAGTGGAGAATGCAATCAGCCATGCTATTAATGGTGGCTTAGTAAAATAGCCAAATTCTATATTTCTTGACCAATGCCAATATTGAGCTTCATCGACAGATAATTCTATTGGGGACACATGTAAAGAATATATCCTTAAGATAGTTATGGTTAGTAGAACACAAAGAACTATAGGGGTGTTTAGTAAGGTAAAGCTTTCTCTCTTATTACGGAGTGATAACATTCCATTCTCCCAGTTTAGACAAAGTATTCTATATTTATTTAAAATACAATCTTATTGTGGGTTAACAGTTTGAAAACAGATTAAACTTACGTTCTTGATTTGTTATACAATTGAGTTTAATTAGTAACATAAATCAATGATTGAGTGTAAAATGGATTCTAGTAATGAAATAAATGAATTAATTGAAGATTTTTCTTTTTTTGATTCTTGGGAAGATAGATATCAATATTTAATTGATATGGGAAGAAATGTGCCTCAAATGGATGAAGCACTTAAAATTGAGGCTAATAAACTAAAAGGATGTCAATCTATAGTTTATTTTTATAAATATTATAACAAAGATGGGACTATTACTTTTTTAGCAAACAGCGATGCGGCCATAGTGCAGGGTCTAATTGCACTAATGTTAAAAGTTTTTTCAGGAAAAAAACCACAAGAAATTCTTGATATAAATATAAATTTCCTCGAGCAAATAGGATTGAATGATCATTTATCACCTACACGGAAAAATGGTCTTTCTTCTCTTGTCTCTTCCATTAAAAATTCTGCTAAAGAAAAATTAAAATAGGAAATGAATTTTGGTTGTTTCTGGAAAACAATATGAAATTTCAAGTTTAACTAACAACAAAGTTAAATTAATTAATAGCTTATATCATAGAAAATATAGAAGAGATTTGAAGCTCTTTGTTGCGGAGGGTGTTCGAATTTGTAAAGAAGCTCTGGATAATAATTGGAAAATTAAATATTTATTATTTGATAAAAATAATAAAGACAACTTAGCAATAAAAGATTTGGTCAATGAAACAAGTTCATTAGGTTCAGATTCTATAGGGGTATCTTTACAAATATTATCTAAATTGTCACACAAGGACAATCCCCAAAATGTATTAGGTGTGTTTGAACAACGATGGAATGATCTTCCAAAATATATTAATAACAAACGCATTGTTGCTCTTGAAAGTATAAGGGATCCTGGAAATTTAGGTACTATATTAAGGACTATGGATGGTATGGGAGCTGGTGACTGTATTTTGCTAAATGAATGCACAGACCCTTTTTCATATGAAGCAGTAAGAGCGAGTATGGGAGCTATTTTTAACATAAACATTATAGCCTCCAATCTTGAACAGTTTTTAAAATGGAAGTCTGATAAAAATATTAGTTTGATTGGAACTTCATTAAAGAAAGCTTCCAATTACACCAAAGCTAATTGGAAAACACCCTTTGTTTTAGCAATGGGTAATGAGCAAAATGGTTTGTCAGATGAATTTATCAATAATTGTGATCAATTGATAAAAATACCAATGCTAGGTAAATCAGACAGTCTTAACTTGGCGGTATCTACAGGAATTGCTCTATATGAATCAATTAGGAAAAATCCTAATTAATTTTTTGTTCCCATCTAGCGAAAATGGCTGTGTTTATTTGTCTTGGATCTTCCTGATCTTCAACAATAGATAGTTCACCAGATTCAACTTTACCAGAAAACTCTCCCATTGTTTCATTTAAAGCAAAATTTAAAGCTAAGTGACTAGATCTAATCGCATAGCTATTTAGAATAATAAAAATAGGTTCAAGAGTTAAAATTTGAGTAATTAACTTTAACAAAATTGGAAGATCTTTAAAAAAATCCCATATTTCTCCATTAGGTCCTCTTCCATATTTTGGAGGATCTAAAATTATAGCATCATATTTATTTTCACGACGAATTTCTCGTTTAACAAATTTAATAGCATCGTCAGTTATAAATTTAATTGGCAGGTGTTGAAATAAAGATAAGTCTCTATTTTCAAAAGCAAAATTTATTGCCTTTTTGCTTGCATCAACATGTGTTACAGAGGCGCCATAGAAAGCTGCGTGTAATGAAGCAAGTCCTGAATAACCAAAAAGGTTAAGAACTTTTGGAGAAAAAGGTTTATCATGTAATTTAATAGATGATTGTATTTTTTTTGAAGCCCAAATCCAATGAGGAGATTGATCTGGAAAAAAACCAAGATGTCTAAAAGGAGTAGGTGTTGCAAAAAATTTGATATTGTCAAATTTCATTTCCCATTTTTGTGGTAAGTGCTTTTTAAGGTACCACTTACCAGTAGCATTTTCGTTTAAGGGGCTTGAAGATGAAAGAAATGATCCAGAAGATTTTTTCCATTCACTGTGAGGTAGTCTAGGGGACCATAGAGCTTGGGGTTCAGGTCTTGAAAATAAAAAATTCCCAAAACGCTCTAATTTTCGGCCGTCACCACTATCAATTAAAGAATAGTCATTCCAATTAGTAGGATGTAGTATAAGTTGGGTCATTAGGAAATTTCCTCACAAATTAAATTTTGCAAAGTATAAAATTAATGACAATATAAAGAAAAAAAAAAGAAATTAAATGAAAATAAATATCTCAATAATTATACCAGTATATAAAGCAGTGAATACACTGAAAAAATCGCTAAATTCAATAAATAATCAGAACATAGATTTAGAAAAAAAAATTGAAATTATTTTAGTAATAGATGATGGAAAAAAATATAATGAGATAGTTCCAAAACTTAGTAATAACATGTCAATTAAGTTCTTAAAAACAAATGGTATGAAAACTGGTCCAGGTAATGCAAGGAATATTGGACTTTCAAAGGCAAGAGGAGAATATATAGGTTTTTTGGATGCTGACGACGAGTGGTCAAAAAATTATCTTAAAAAAATGTATGAATTAGTAAAAAAAAATGGATTATCATTTGCACCAACAAGAGTTTACAAAAATAATGAATTAATTGGAGAATTTGTAGGAAAAAACAAAAAATATTTATCTCTAAATGATATTGGAGAAATTCCTTGTAGTTTTCATCCATTTGTAAAAAGAAACTTAATTAACAAATTTGAAAATTATAGAAGTCAGGATGTGTATAATACAGCTATGTTACTAAATAAAAAAAACAAAGTAGAGATGGTAGAAAATGAATATTATAAGTTAAACATTCAAAAAGAATCCGTAACTAAGGAAAAAGGATTTTCAATTAAAATTGATCAAGCTTACAAAATATATCAGATAAAATCATTGAAAATGAAGAATATAAGAGTATCAAAGATTTTTTCATTAAGACGAATTAAGAATAAGAAGTACTTAAAATGGGCACAAAAAAATAAAAGAGGTTTTTACGAATATCTAAGTGAGGAAAAAAATGGATAAAATTACAACATGTGTTTTTGATGCATACGGTACATTATTCGACGTAAATGCAGCATGTCGTGAATTATCAAAAGAAGTAGGTGATAAATGGTATGAACTTTCAAGTTTGTGGAGACTAAGGCAAGTAGAATACACTTGGTTAAGAAACTCAATGAAAGAATATATAGATTTTTGGAAAATTACTTCTGATGCTTTAGATTATGCAATGGAAACATTGAATATAAAAAATATTAAGTTAAGAAAAGACTTATTATCATTATACTTAAATTTAGAAGCATATCCTGAAGTCAAATCAGTTCTTGAAAAAATCAAAAAGAATGGTTTTAAAACAGTTATATTATCTAATGGAAATAAAAAAATGCTAGAATGTGCAGTATCAAATGCAAAAATACAAGATTTAATAGATGAAATTTTATCAGTAGATGATTGTAAAGTCTATAAACCTTCAAGTGAAGTCTATGATTTAGTTGAAAGTAAAATGGGGGTAAAAATTGAAAAGGTATTATTTCTTTCAAGTAACGCATGGGACATTCATGCAGCTTCTAATTATGGATTTAAAACTATATGGGTAAACAGATTTCAGGCTAAACTTGAAAGACTACCAGGAAAACCATATAAAATCATAAACTCATTAGAACAAATAGAAAAAATATTAAAAAATTAAATATCGTGACCTATACCCCAATGCCAAAAATCAGTTTTATAATTATTAAAAAATCTATTAATAATCATTTGATGAACTTCAGAAGCTCCATCAACTAACTTAGCTTGACGTGCATAGCGATAAATCCATTCAAGAATAATATCTTTACTATACCCTTTAGCTCCATTTAATTGAATAGCAGTATCAGAAACATTATTAAGAGTATCGGCGACGTAAATTTTGGCCATTGAAACATCTTGTCTAGATTTACTACCATGTTCAATTTTCCATGCGGCTCTCATTACAAGTAAACGGGAAATATCAATGTCCATTGCAGATTTACCAAGTTTAATTTGAACTGATTCTCTATCAGAAAGTTTAACACCAAAGCCTTCTCTATTGGAAACATAATCTAAAGCTATTTCTAAACATCTTTTTGAGAGTCCTATCCATCTCATGCAATGTGTAAGACGAGCAAGGCCAAGCCGTATTTGCACAATTTTAAGACCTTTACCAACTTCTCCTAACCTATTTTCGTCTGGGATTTCAAGACCATTATACTCTATTTCACAATGTCCACCATGTTCTTCAGGGCCCATGATAGGGATACGTCTTTTAATCTTCCAGCCTGGCTGGTCTTTATGATACAGGAAAGCAGTTAAGCCATCTTTAGTTTTGGCAAGTAAGATAAAATGACATGCAACAGCAGCTCCAGTAATATACCATTTAAGACCATTAATTATCCATTTACCATTTGAATAAACAGCTTCAGTTTTTATCATTGATGGATCAGAGCCACCGCCAGGTGCTGGTTCAGTCATTGCAAGGGATGAGCGAACATCACCATTAATTATTGGATCAAGCCATTTAACTTTTTGTTCTTCAGTCCCAATTTTATTAAGTATGTACATATTACCATCATCAGGTGCGGCACAATTGAAACAAACAGGACCGAAAATGGATCTATTCATTTCTTCATATAGGGCAGACATACCAATTGGACCTAACCCAAGACCTAATCTGGACGTAGGCATTTGTGGTGACCAAAGCCCAGCGGCTTTGACATCCAAACGAATTTGATTTAACAAATCTTCATTTATATTTTCATGTTTATCATATGATGAAATATCTGATTCAAGAGGAATAATATTTTGATTAACAAAGTCTCTTGTTTTTAATCTGAGAGTTTCTATATGTTCAGGAAGTGTGAAATCCATAAATTGCTCCTATGTTCAAAGACCTGTACTTAGACCACCATCAACAGCTATCGTAGCGCCTGTCATATAAGTGTTTAGTGGATTTAATAACATAGAAATAATTACATCAAGTTCTTTTACAGTAGCAAATCTTTTAAGGGGTATTTTCTTTTTTAGTAGAATTCCTGTATCACCTTCTAATTGTTTTCTATTGATGTCAGTAAGTATATAGCCTGGTGCAAGTGCATTAACGCATATATTATGTTTTGCTAATTCTATTGATTGAGATTTAGTAATTTGAATTAAAGCTGCTTTAGTTGCAGCATATGCTCCAACAAATGATAAAGGTCTATAACCAAGTGTGGATGCAATGTTAATAATTTTTCCATTTTTATTTTTAATCATATTTGGAATTAAAGCATTTGATACATTGATTGAACCTAATAAATTAGTATTAATTATTTTTGTTAAATCTGAATAAGTTTCTTCATGTAACAATTTGGTATTTGCAATACCCGCATTATTTATCAAGGCATAAACGTTTAAATCATTTAACATCTTCTGGACTTGCAACTCATCTGTAATGTCAAGTTCTATATATGAATGACCTAGATCTTGGTTAGGAAGAGATGAAATAACTGATCTTAGATTTTTTAAATTACGTCCAACACCAATAATTTTAAAACCATCATGTGCTAATACCTTAGAAAAGTTTGCACCTAACCCTCTACTTGCACCTGTTATTAAAACAGTGTTAGATTGGATATCCATGAATCATATACCTAAAAAAATATAAATGTAAAATTTCAATAAGAATAAATTAGTCATGTAAATATGTCAGTAAAAAATAAAATTAATAATATTAATGTTTGGTTAAAAAATAACACATCAATTGACGAAAAAATATTAATTATTGAAAAGTTTGAAACAGGCCAATCTAATCCTACATTTCTTTTAAAATCTGATAATAAAAGCTTTGTATTGAGATCAAAGCCATTAGGCAATCTGCTTAGAGGTGCACATCGGATTGATAGAGAATATAAAGTGATGAGTACTTTATCAAATTCAAAAATTCCAACTCCAAAAATGTATGGTTATTGTTGTGATGTGGATATAATTGGAAGCGAATTCTATGTTATGGAATTTTTAAATGGTTCACATGAATTTGATCCAGATCTCCCAAATTATACAAGTGAACAAAGAGATAAAATCTACAAACATAAAATTAAAATTCTGGCAGAATTAGTTAAATTAGATTTAAAAAAAATTGGTTTAGAGAATTTTGGAAAACCTTATGGTTATCTTGAGAGGCAAATCAATCTATGGATAAAACAATATAGAGACACTGAAACAAAACATATTAAAAGTATGGAATACTTAATTGAAAATATACCAAAATATATTCCAACTGAAATAGATAATCTGAAACCATGTCTTTTACACGGTGATTTTCGTTTAGATAATATGATATTAGTAAAAAATAAATCTAATGCAAAAATTAATGGTTTGTTAGATTGGGAATTATCAACACTATCTCCACCTTTTATTGATTTGTCTTATTGGGTATTAATGCTTAAATTCGAAAAAACATGGCCCATAGGTGGTTTGAGTATTACTAACAACCAAATCTTTTATTCTGGTATTCCAACTGAAGAAAAAATTCTGGAAAGTTATTTAAATTTAACTAGTCTAGATAAACCTCAATACTGGAAGTTTTTATTAGCATTTAATTGCTTTAGATTTGCAGGTATTCTTCAAGGTATAGCTAAACGTGTTATTGATGGAAACAATTCAGGTAAAAATGCCTATGAAGTAGGAGAACAAGCTGAGCCAGTTGCAGATTTAGGGTCAAAAATACTCAAAGAATATCTGTAAATTTTCTACTAAAAAGTCTTGTGGGGTTAATCATTAATATAGATGCAACAAAAAGTGATATTGAGGATATAGTTAATGCAATATTATAAGAATCATATAAATCTATTATAACTCCACCAAAATAAGGTCCTATCATTTGTCCAAGACTGAATGATGAAGTTAAAATGGCAGTTGAAACTCTAACTGATCCACTATACCTAGACTGTCCCTCAAGTAGTGCTAGTGCAGTTATTGGTATAAAAGTTGAACCAAGTAAAATAGATGCAGAAGTAATACCAACCTTATTTTGCAATAATACCGGCATCAAAATTCCTAATCCCATTATAGCACAAGCCAAAAAAAGGGCTAAATCATTCCCAATTTTTTTGCCAAACCATGGCCAAAATATAACCATAGGCATGCCTGCTAAACCTACTAACAACCAAACATACATTTCAGTTGATTCCAAACCAGTTGTTTCCCTTGCCATTGCAGAAATAAATGTTCCCAAGATTACATATCCAAAACCGTACAAACCGTAAGAAATAGTAATTAAAGAAAATCCAACGTAATTTCTATATTTTGAGTTTTGAGAATATGAATGTGCTAGACTTTCATTGGGGGTAAATATAAAAATTGGAATAGCCAGAATCACTGATAATAGTGCAACGCCAATCCATAAATCATTCCAACGTAAACCTAAATCTCCTAAAATTGTTACTAGAATAGATGATATAACTATTCCAAAACCAACACCTATAAAGTGTGAAGTGCTAAGTGATTTTTTCCCAAATGCTTGAATGCTTGGTAAAATTAAAGCTGTTCCGAATATGAGAACAAAAGCACTAGATAAACCACTTACAAATCTTACTATGATAAAAAATATTATTTCATCATTTATGCTCATTAAAAATGTGGTTGATATTGAAAAAACTATTGAAACAAAAAAAACAAACTTAATTCTTTTGGTGAAAATTGGCAAAATTGATAAGAGTGAACCACATAGGTATCCAAAAAAATTCCATGAAGCAATTAAACCGCTTACCGTTTTGGTGATATGTAATTCTTCTAACATAAATGGTAGTATAGGAGTATAAGTAAACCTACCAATACCAATCGCTAGAGCAAGAGCTGATGTTCCAGTTAAAATTAAAACTAAAACTTTAAAATTAAAATTTTTCATTTAATAACATTTCTTTTTTTATCAAATTTAATGTCGTTTTTATTTTAAGTAAAACAAACAATAAAATAAGATTATTCATTGACCAAAATACAAAATACGTTTCAAATAACAATTTAAACAATTTATGGTCGAAAAATGGATAATTTTTTTTCTATTATTAATGAAACTGAAAACATAATTAGGATAGAGTTAACTAATGGTAAAAAACACAACCCACTATCTTTAGAATTACTAAAAGCTCTTACAAAAGCTCTAGTAGATGTTTCTTTGCAAAGTAAAGTAAAAGTCATAATTATATCTTCTGAGGGTCCAGGTTTTTCAGCAGGTCACGATCTAGAAGAACTTAGAAAAAACAAGAAAAATAAAGTTTTCTTCAAAAATTTATTTGATGAGTGTTCAATTTTAATGCAAACCATAACAAGGTTGCCACAACCAGTTATAGCTGAGGTTTGTGGAATTGCAGCGGCTGCTGGTTGTCAATTGGTAGCAAGTTGTGATTTAGCTGTTGCCTCAGAAAAGTCTTGTTTTATGACACCAGGGGTAAATATAGGTCTTTTTTGTTCAACACCCATGGTTTCAGTCTCTCGAAACATTAGCAGAAAAAAAATCATGGAAATGCTCCTGACTGGAGAAAAACTTAGCGCACAAGAGGCTCTTCAGTTTGGACTAATTAATAAATGTGTACCATTTGAACAACTTCAAGTTGAGACATTAAACTTGGCAAAATTAATAGCTTCAAAGCCAACCTCTACTGTAAAAATTGGAAAAGAAGCTTTTTATAGACAAGTAGAAATGTCACTAGAAGAGGCTTATAACTATACTTCTGAAGTAATGGCAATCAACATGATGGAAATAGATGCACACGAAGGTATTAGTGCATTCTTGGATAAAAGAACTCCTTCTTGGAACGAAAAGTAAATTAAGTAGCTTTCTACTTTATTTTTTTTAACATAGATAAATAATTTAAGATCTAATACAATAACGTCATATTTTTTTAATTTTTTACAATTATACAAGGTAATTTTATGACTCAAAACTTTGATTTTATAGTTGTGGGTGCTGGAACTGCTGGATGTCTTTTAGCAAATCGATTATCAGCTAATGATAGGTATTCTGTAGCTTTAATAGAAGCTGGAGGAAATGATAATTACCACTGGGTTCATATACCAGTAGGATATCTATATTGTATGGGAAACAAAAGAACAGACTGGCTTTACAAAACCACCTCTCAAAAAGGATTAAACGGTAGATCTCTTAATTATCCGAGAGGTAAGATCATGGGTGGTTGTTCATCCATAAATGGTATGATTTACATGCGGGGACAAGCAAGTGACTACAATCAATGGAGACAAATGGGTAATGAAGGGTGGAGTTGGGATGATGTCTTACCGTATTTTAAAAATATGGAAGATAGTTATGAGGGTGAAAGTAAATTTCATGGCTCTGGTGGCGAATGGAAAGTAAATCAACAAAGACTTTCATGGGATATTTTAGATAGCTTTAGAGATGCAACTGTAGAGGCTGGAATACCTAAGATAGATGATTTTAATGAAGGAAATAATTTTGGAGTTTCTTACTTCAAAGTAAATCAAAATTCTGGATTTAGATGGAATACTGTTAAAGCATTTATCAAACCGATTCAAAATAGAAAAAACCTTAAAATAATAAACAAATGTGAAGTAAATAAAATCATTTTGAAAAACAAGAAGTGTAAAGGTATACAGGTTTTCAGAAATGGAAAGTTTAACAAAATTTTTGCAAACAGAGAAGTTATCCTCTCTGCTGGATCTATTGGATCGCCTAAAATATTAGAATTATCGGGTATTGGCAATCCAAAAATACTCTCAAACTTAGGCATTAATACTTTAGTTGAGAGCAATAATGTTGGTGAAAATTTACAAGATCATCTTCAATTGAGAATTATTTACAAATTAGAAAACGCCAAAACACTCAATCAAAAAGCAAATTCTTTAATTGGGAAAGTCGCCATTGGTTTGGAATATGCTCTCAAAAGAACAGGACCAATGTCAATGGCACCGAGTCAATTAGGTGTATTTGCAATGTCTGACAAATCTTATGAAACGCCCAACCTTCAATTTCATATTCAGCCTCTGTCTCTAGATAAATTTGGAGAACCACTTCACAATTTCCCAGGCTTGACAGCAAGTGTTTGCAATCTAAATCCTCAAAGTAGAGGAAAAGTTCACATTACATCGAAAGATTACAAGTTAGCTCCATTAATAGATCCTAATTATTTGTCTGAAGAAAAAGACAAAATTGTAGCGGCCCAATCTATAAAGTTAGCTAGAAAAATAGTTTCTCAACCCGCAATGAAAAAATATAATCCAAAAGAATTTGCACCAGGTATTCAGTTTCAATCAGAAGATGAACTAAAGAAGGTTGCAGGTGATATTGGTACAACTATTTTTCATCCAGTTGGTACATGCGCAATGGGCTCTAATAAATCATCAGTAACCGATAGTAGTCTAAAAGTAAGAGGAGTTAATGGATTAAGGATTGCGGATGCTTCAGTAATGCCCACAATAACTTCTGGCAATACGAATGCGCCGACATTAATGATTGCTGAAAAGGCTTCAGAGATGATTTTGCAGTCTCATAAAATTTAGTAAATATTAAATTGGTAATTAAGAGGTAAAAATGAACTTTGAATATAATGAAGATCAGTTAAATATAAAAGAAATGGCAAAAAATTTTGCTGAAACAGAACTCATGCCTTATGCATCTGAATGGGATCAAAATGAGATATTTCCAGTTGAAACTCTAAAAAAAGCAGCTGAGCTTGGTTTAGCAGCTATCTACGTAAACGATACTTACGGAGGATCAGGTCTTAATCGGTTGGATGCTGCTATTTGCTTCGAAGAACTTTCAAGGGGATGTGTTTCTACTGCTGCATATATATCGATTCATAACATGGTTACTTGGATGATAGATGCTCATGGATCAAAACATATAAAAGAGAGGTATATTAAAAAGTTATCGACCATGGAAATGATGTCTAGTTATTGTCTTACCGAACCAGGTTCAGGATCAGATGCTGTAGCATTGAAAACTAAAGCGACAAAAAAAGGAAATAGTCATTATATTCTAAATGGTTCAAAAAGTTTTATATCTGGAGGACCTACAAGCGATGTTTTCGCAGTAATGTGTAGAACAGGTGAAGAGGGTGCTAGTGGTGTTTCTTGCATATTAGTAGACAGAGGAACTAAGGGTTTATCATTTGGAAAACAAGAAAAGAAAATGGGCTGGAATAGTCAACATACTTCTATGGTAAATTTTGATAATTGTGAGATACCTATAGACAATCTTGTTGGTAATGAAGGTGATGGATTTAAAATAGCAATGAAAGGTCTTGACGGTGGAAGAGTAAATATTGCCGCATGTTCTTTAGGGGGGGCAAGAGCAGCTTTAGAGGCATCTATAAATTATTCTGCAGAAAGAAAACAGTTTGGTAAGTCAATAGATAAATTTCAAGTAACACAATTTAAGTTAGCTGATATGGCAACTGAATTAGAGGCTTCTCGCCTCATGGTTTTAAGAGCAGCTGCAGCTTTAGATAAAGCTGATAAGCAAGCTACAAAACTTTGCGCAATGGCTAAGAGATATGCAACAGATGTATGCTCTGATATATGTAATATGGCACTTCAAATTCATGGTGGTTACGGATATCTTAAAGATTTTCCGCTAGAAAGACTTGTAAGGGATTTAAGAGTTCATCAAATCTTAGAGGGTACTAATGAAATAATGAGAATTATTATATCAAGACATTTAAAGGCTAATTAAGTTTTAAAAAGGGATAATTTTAATGATGCAAGATGAAGTAATATTTACTGAAGATAATGGAGTAGGAGTTATCACATTAAATAGGCCAGAGAGATTAAATGCTCTTACTTATTCAATGGTTCAACAAATAAATAAAAATCTCAACTCTTGGGAAATTAACGATAATATCAACTGCATTATAATTGAGGGTGCTGGTGAACGTTCGTTCTGTGCTGGTGGAGATGTTGTAAAGTTAAGAAAAGAAGTTTTAGCAGATGGTGGCCCACCAACCAATTTATCTAAATCTTTTTTTTATGACGAATATACTCTTAATTATAAGATTAGTAATTACAAAAAGCCCTTCATCTCTCTAATTAATGGATTTACAATGGGTGGAGGTGTAGGTGTATCAATGCATGGTAGCCATGTGGTTGCGTCTGAAAAAACAATGTTTGCAATGCCAGAAACAGCTATTGGACTATTCCCAGACGTTGGAGGAGGTTGGTTGCTTGGACAACTAGATAAAGGAATTGGTGCTTGGTTGTCTCTAGTTGGTGCAAGAATTAAAGCTCATGACTTAATGATGCTTAAACTAATAACACATTATGTTTCGTCAGAAAAAGTAGAGGTTTTAAAAAATGCGCTCATTTCTTCTTCACCTAATTCTGATCAAAAGGTTAATAATATTATTAACCAATTTTCATCAAAACCTGAAATTGAAGCTAGTGTATTATTGGATAATAAGAAAATAATTAAAGACGCTTTCTCTTACGATACAATTGAGCAAATATTTGATGAATGTGAAAAACATGTTGAAAATGGAAACGAATTTTTGAAGACACAGTTTGAAGAGCTTAAACATAAATCTCCGACTTCCTTAAAAATATCTTTAAAGCAAATAAGAAACGCAAGTTATATGAGTTTAAAAGACGAACTTATAATGGAGTATAGAATGGTTCAACGTTGTGTAGAAATTGGAGATTTTTTTGAGGGTGTTAGAGCAATGCTTGTAGATAAAGATAGAAAACCAAATTGGAAACCTAATAATATTCGAGATGTTGATGATTCTAGAGTAAGTCTGTTTTTTAAAGATTTAGGGGATTTAGACCTAATTTTAACAAATTAGTATAAATATAATTTTCTGGAGGAAAACAAAATGAAAAATGTTTACATTATGTCAGCAAACAGATCTGCAATTGGTGGATTTGGAGGCACTCTTAGAAACCATTGTCCTGTCGATCTAGGAACTTTGGTAGCAAAAGAGGCTATTTCAAGATCTGGATATGAGGCAAATGAAGTTGAGCATGCTGTTTTTGGGAACGTAATACATACGGAACCAAGAGATATGTATGTAAGTAGAGTAATTGCATTACAAGCTGGGATGGACAAAGCATCTGCCGCGTTGACAGTAAATCGACTTTGTGGCTCAGGACTTCAGGCAATTGTAAGTGCATCTCAAATTCTCATGCTTGGAGATGCTTCAGTTGCAATGGCAGGAGGTGTAGAGGTTATGTCAAATGGTGCACACATTGTTCAAGGGTTTCGTTGGGGTTCTAGAATGGGTGATGGACAGGTTCATGATATGATGTTAGGCGCCCTTCATGATCCTTTTGGTCATGGACATATGGGTATGACTGCTGAAAATATTTCTAGTAGATATCAAATTAGTAGAGAAATGCAGGATGCTTTTGCATTAACTAGCCAAAAAAGAGCTAGTGAAGCTATCGAAAATGGTGCTTTTAAGGATCAAATTCTGCCTATTGAAATTAAAACAAGAAAGGGAATTGAGATTTTTGAAACAGACGAACACCCAAAACCAGAAACCAGTATTGAAACATTGTCAGGTCTTAGAACCGCTTTCAAAAAAGATGGTGTAGTAACAGCTGGTAATGCTTCAGGAATTAATGATGGTGCATCTGCTTTAATACTAGCTAATGAAGTTAAAGCAAAAAAAGGTGTACCTTTAGCAAGAGTTGTTTCATACGGATTTGGAGGTGTTGATCCTGACGAAATGGGAATGGGACCAGTACCTGCCTCAAAAATGGCACTAAATAAAGCTAAATTAACTGTTTCAGATCTAGATTTGATTGAATCCAACGAAGCCTTTGCCGCTCAAGCGTGTGCTGTTAATAAACAATTAGGTCTTAATCCTGATATAGTTAATGTTAATGGAGGAGCTATTGCATTAGGTCACCCTGTGGGTGCAACAGGAGCAATTATTATGACCAAGCTTGTATATGAATTAAGGAAGCGTAAAGGAAAGTATGGTCTTGCGACTATGTGTATTGGTGGAGGACAAGGGATAGCAGTTATTATTGAAGCTTTGTAGAATGTTATTTAATCGAATATCAATTACAGATGCTAAGGATCTTTTAAAAAAAGATGATCTCATCTTAATAGATATAAGAGATTACAATACTTTTAAGAATGGCCATATTAAAAATGCTATACATATTGAAGATTTAAATATCCAAAACTTTCTTAAAGAAAAAGATAAGAACGATACAATAATAATTTATTGTTATCACGGAAACTCAAGCCAATCAGTTGCCAATTTTTTTGGTCATCATGGTTTTAAAAATGTATTTAGTTTGGATGAGGGATATGAAGGCTGGATAAATATTAATCAAACATAATATTTATTTTGAATTAAGTTTTATAACTTGTTTCAACAAAAAATTAATTGTAAATAAAATTAGTAATAAGATAAAAATGAGGTAAACTTTGGAAAATCGTAAAGGTGGTCGGCTTATAGACAGACCAGAATTTAAAAATAAACCACAACCTGTTACATTCTCAGGAAAAGCTAAGGTATCTGATGCTATCACCGTCATGGCTGATAAAAATTATGGATCCGTTGTTATTGTAGATGATAAAGAAAAAGTTGTTGGTATTGTGACAGAAAGAGACATTTTAAAAAAGCTGGTAAATAACAACAAGTCGCCAAAAACAACTAAATTAGAAGATATAATGACTCCTAATCCAAGAGTGGCCAATGAAAATGATAATGTTCTTGATTGGTTAAGAATAATGTCAAACGATAGGTTCAGAAGATTGCCAGTTGTAGATGCCAACGGCAAGATTAAAGTAATTTTTACTCAAGGTGATTTTGTATCATACACATGGCCAGATTTAATTTTTCAAGCCTCTCAATTGGCTAAAGCGTCCTTCATGAGAGGATTTTCATTTAATACATTGTTGTTATTCATGGTTGTTTACGGGGTAGCTCTAATAGCAGCAATCAAAGTTATTTTATAAAAATAATTATCTAATAAAAGCAACCTTCATTTAAAATTGGTTAATTATTCATTCATAAATTAATTTCATGTTGTGATAAATTTTGTTTTATAATAGTATTATATAACATGTTAATTATAAATATTATTTTTTGTTTATTTAAATATGGAGGGGGAAATGAAGAACTTTAAGAATAAAATCAAAAGAAGATCTTTTATGAAGGTAGCTAGTTTAGGAATGGCTACTACTGCTTTAACAGGTTTTCCTAATATATTAAAAGCTGCGAATAAACCCATTAAGGTTGGAGTTACAACAATTTTATCCGGTAGAGTTGCCATTCTTGGTCAGACTGTATTGAGTGGCATGAAAGTGGCAGTAGATGAAATCAATAATGCTGGAGGAATCGACGGTAGGAAAATTGAGGTTATATCAAGAGATTCTAAGGCTAAACCTGACGAGGCGGCAAGGTTAACACGTGAATTGGTAAATAATGAAGGCTGTGAGGTTTTACTTAATTGCGAAGCATCCGGTGCGACTTTTGCTGTTAACGAAGTTGCGAGAGATATTAAGAAATTTTGTATACACTGTATTTCTGAAACTTCATCTTTAACAGCAGATCCTAAAAATAGAGTTCCGTGGGTATTCAGGGCTGCTAGACAAGGTATACATGATGCAGTTGGAGGAGGGATATTTGCTTCAGAAATAGCTAAAAAAAACAATCTTAAAAAATTTGCAACTGCCGCTCCTGATTATGCTTATGGAAGAGCAAACACTGCTGAATTTATGGAGTATTTGAAATTATTTTCTCCAGATATAAATGTGACTACTCAAACTTGGCCTAAAATTTTTCAGCCTGATTACACAGAAAACATAACTGCTTTATTAAATGCGAAACCAGACGCTCTTTATACTTGCCTTTGGGGAGGCGATTTAGTTGCCTTTATAGATCAAGCAAGTCTTTATGGTCTTTTTGATCAATTTCAGTCTTTTGCAGTGAATCTGGGAGATCTTCCTATTTTAACGGCTATTAAGAAGATACCAAAAGATGTATATGGTGGCGCGAGATATCACAAAGATATACCTGATACTCAAGCTAATGAAGACTGGTATAATAAATATATGGCTGGATCGGATGTTTTACCTACTAATTGGTCATGGGAGGCTGATACTGGAATGAGATTTCTGATAGACGCTCTTAAGAAAACTGGTGGTGATACAGATCCTATGAAATTAGCTAAGGCAACAGCCGGTAATAAAATTAAATCGCCATTTGGTGTAGACGGAACCATGACCATTCGTGGAGAAGATCATACCTTAGTTAATTATGTGATTGCTTACGGCAGAACAATTACAAAAGATCCTTATTTAGCGAATATCCAACAAAGTAATTGGAAAGATATTTACGTTCATGAAAAGGATTGGAAAAAAAGAAAAAAATATATTTAATAAACACATTAAAATTAGTGCATTCTGAGATAAGAATGCACTAAAACTATTGGTACCAATATGTTTGATTTTGACGCTCTAATAAATTGTTTTGGTATGGCATCATGTGCGGTTAATCAGTTAACTAGTGGCTTAATAATTGGAATGCTTCTTTTTCTTGTAGCTTCTGGTTTAACTCTAATTTTTGGTGTTTTAAATGTTATAAATTTTGCTCATGGAACTTTTTATATGGTTGGAGCTTATTTTGCATTTAGTACTTACTTATTTACAGAGAGTTACTTATTATCTGCATTTGTAGGAGCTTTGGGTGCAGGTATATTTGGGATTTTTTTCGAGAGAGTCTTAATAAGTAAAGTTTATGGCCAAGACATATTAATGCAATTGTTAGTTTGTTATGCCTTTATTCTAATTACTGATGATTTAGTAAAGCTAATTTGGGGAACAGACTATATCGCTATGGGTATTCCTGATGAATTTAGATTAGCTCCCTTTCGAATTTTCGGAGGGTATGTTCCACCATTATATGCTTTTTTGATTATTTTATCACTTGTTATAGGTATATTGACAATATTGTTAATATCAAAAACGAGATTTGGGAGTATTGTAAGAGCGGCTGCTGAAAATTCTCCAATGGTATCCGCCCTTGGTATCAGAGTTCCGTTGTATTTTGCTTTATTGTTTGGATTAGGGTGTGCTTTAGCTGGAATTGCAGGTGCACTGGCAGCTCCTGTTCGATCGCTTACACCTGGAATGGGTTTTGGTATTTTGATAGAAAGTTTTATTGTAACAGTTATTGGTGGTATGGGCTCAATACCAGGTGCTCTTATTGCAGCCATTATTTTAGGTCTTACCAGATCTATTGGATCAGTAGGTTTTCCTTTGTTTGTTGATGGTCTAATGTTCCTAATAATGGCTATTGTTTTAATCTTTAAACCAACGGGTTTATTTGTAAAAGGTTCATCTAAATGAGTGGTTTTACTTTATTTAAAAAAGATATTTCAATTGCCCTATTTTCTGTGATTATTTTAATATTAATTGGTTTTTTTGTAGAACATCCCTGGCCTAAAGATTTTTTAATATCAATTTTCTCTTTTGGATTATTAGCAATGTCTTTAAATATGTTGATAGGCTTTGCTGGTATGGTTTCCTTTGGTCACGCAGCTTTTTTTGCGTTAGGTGGATATGCTTTTGGTCTTCTATTACAAAGTGAGAGTTTTTTAACAAACTTTGGTGCACTGTCAATAATTGTAGCATTTTTTGTTTCAATATTCATTACGGGTATTTATTCGGCAGTAATTGGGGCCATTTGTGTAAGATTAAATGAAATTTATTTTGCATTTCTTACACTAGCATTTCAAATGTTTCTTTATAGCGTGATAGTAAGTTGGGTTTCACTTACTGGAGGTGATCAAGGATTGATGGGAGGTATTGCAAGGCCAGTTTTTTTGGGTATTGATTTGTCTAACTCTTTGCATAGATATACATTTTGTTCAGTAATATTTGTAATATGTATCTTATTGCTAAGAATTTTAAATAAAAGTAATTTTGGATATTCACTAAGATTAATCAGAGATAATCAAGAAAGGGCAGAATTTTTGGGTATAAGAGTTTTTCGAGTTAAATTGATATGCTTTATTATTGCTTCCATGGTAGCTAGTGTTGGAGGTATAATCATGACACTATTCACTTCTGGAGCATATCCAGAGTGGGCTTTTTGGACACAATCAGGCGAAGCAATATTCATGATAATGCTTGGTGGAATATCAATTTTTTTAGGCCCTTTAGTCGGTACTGTACTTTTAAGGCTTATAAATGATGTTGTTCAAATGTACTCCAGTCATACTGAATTAGTTACAGGAATAATTATAATGATAGTTGTCCTTGGATTGAGAAAAGGTCTAGTTGAATATTTATTAGAAAAGACTGGAATTTTGAAAAAGTAATAATAAAGGTGATTCTTGTTAAGTATATCAAATTTAAGTAAATCTTTTGGTGGTGTGGTTGCAACTAATAATGTAACACTTGAATTTCCTGAGGGATCACTTTCATCGATTATTGGTCCAAATGGTGCAGGTAAAACTACATTATTTAATTTAATTACAGGGAAGTTAAAGGTTGATTCTGGCAAAGTAAAACTTGAGGATGAAGATATTACCAATCTCTCAACAAGAAATATAGTCTTAAAAGGAATTAGTAGAGCATTTCAAATTTCTAATATTTTCCCTTCATTAACAGTAAAAGAATCATTAATGTCATCCTTAATGAGTAAGAATAATCAAGCTGAAAAATTATTTATTCCGTTTCACTCAAAAGCACTTGAAGAGGAAGCTGAAGAGTTACTAGAAATATTAGAAATGAAAAGTTTATCTAACGTAATTTGCTCTAACATTTCGCATGGAGATCAAAAAGTCTTAGACATAGGTTTAGCTTTATCTTTAGACCCAAAAATTTTGATGTTAGATGAGCCTACTGCAGGTATGGGACCTGAAGAAAGATGGAAAATGGTAGAAACAATTGAAAGACTTTGGAAGTTGAAAAAACTTACACTTATATTTATTGAGCATGACATGGACATAGTTTTTAAAATTTCACAAAGAATTCATGTATTAAGATATGGTTCTTTATTGGCTTCAGGTTCACCCCAAGAAATAAAAAACAATGAAGAGGTTATAAATGCATATTTGGGTGAAGATTTTGAAGCAGTTTAATTTAAGGTGTCAAATATGAAACTTAATAATTATCTTTGCCTCCATAAATTAAATGTTTATTATGGCACATCTCAAATATTATTTGACTTATCATTAAATGCTACAAAAGGCAAAACTTTAGCACTTTTAGGCAGAAATGGTGCAGGTAAAAGTACAACGCTCAAATCATTGATAGGGTTAGTTCCAATTAAATCTGGAAGTTATAAAATAAATGATAAAAATTTTGAAAAATTGGTATCTTATGAAATTTCAAAACAAGGTGTAGGTTATGTTCCAGAAGATAGACAAGTTTTTAAATCCCACACCGTTGAAGAAAATCTATTGATTGGTGCAAAGGTAAATTCAAACAAAAAAGACATGTTTCATTTAAATGAAATTTATAATTTTTTTCCTTTATTGAAAGAATTAAAAGGTAGAGACGCAGGTTTGTTATCTGGTGGTGAACAACAAATGTTGTCTATTGCCCGAACATTAATGGGAAACCCAGATATCTTATTATTGGATGAACCCTCAGAAGGTTTAGCTCCAATTATAGTACAAGACATTGCAAGGTTAATAAAAAATCTGCAAAAAACAGAGGTAACAATAATTATAGCTGAACAAAATATAAGGTTTTGTTTTGCAATCGCAGATAATGTTGCTCTAATAGATAAGGGAACTATTGTTTACGAAAATACAATTTCAGAATTAAAAAAAGATACAAAGACAATGAAAAAATATTTAGCAGTATAAAGTTGCTCGGAGATAAAAATGAAGTTGTTAAATAAAGTTGCATTAATCACTGGAGCTGCGTCAGGGTTTGGTAAAGGGATGGCACAAAGGTTTGTAGAAGAAGGTGCAAAAGTTGCTATCTTAGATATAAATTATGAATCTGCCAAACTTTTATCAGACAATCTTGGAAAAAGCACAATTGCTATAAATTGTGACGTTACTAAAAGTGAAGAAGTGGATAAGGCTGTTAAGACTACTTTGAAAAAATTTACAGTTATAGACATTGTTATAAATAATGCTGGATGGACACATGTTAATGCACCAATGTTAGATATTGATGAGGAAACATTTAAAAAAGTTTATGACATTAATGTTTTCTCAATTTTCCATATGATTAAAGCAGTTATACCATTTTGGCGGGCATCGTCACATAGAGGTAACATTATAAACATTGGTTCAACAGCGGGTATTAGTCCAAGACCAGGACTGACCTGGTATGGTTCCACAAAAGGTGCTGTTAATTTTATGTCGAAGGCCTTAGCAATCGAACTTGCTCCAGACAAAATTAGAGTTAATTGTATTGCTCCTGTAGCAGGTGACACACCTCTTCTTCCACAATTTATAGGTAAAGATACTAAAGAAAATAGAGAAAAATTTATATCTACTATTCCCTTAGGAAGGTTTTCTATGGCATCTGACATTGCTTCTGCTGCTGTTTATTTAGCATCAGATGATGCTGAATTAGTCACTGGTATAGTATTACCTGTAGATGGTGGTAGAACTATATAGTCTAGAAATAAAATTGAGCTATTGAGATTAAGACTTTGTTCTTAGCATTTGATTAGATATCCATGTCATAACAATTTCATTTTCCTGATTTGTTACAGTGTGCTTTAACCTTGTAGTACCCCTTCTAGGGTTTTTTGCTGATTTTTTTGCCTCTAGAACTTCTATTTTTGTTTTTAATAAATCTCCTGGATACACAGGTTTAGTCCACCTTAGCTCGTCAATTCCCCAAGCACCCATGCTTGTTCCATCATAAACACCAGTTTTAAAAATTTGTGTAAATGATTTACCTAGTGTCATAAATCCACTTGACGTTAACTGACCAAATGGACCATTCTTAGCAACTTCTTCATCTAAGTGGAATGACTGAGGGTCGTATTTTGAAGCAAAGTCAATTATCTCATCCTTTGTTACTAAGGTAGGTTCAGATTCAAAACTTAAACCCACCTCAAAATCTTCGAAATATTTTGGCTTAAGTTTCATAAAGAAAATACACTATATATATTATCTAGGAGCTAAACGAACTGAACCATCAAGTCTAATCGTTTCACCATTAAGTAATACGTTAGTCACAATGCTCTCTACTAACATCGCGTACTCCAAAGGTGTACCTAAACGTTTGGGAAAGACAGTAGTAGCAATTAAGCTTTTTTGAACTTCGTCACTCATTCCTGCAAGCATGGCAGTGGCAAACAACCCTGGTGCAATAGTATTTACCCTGATACCATTTGATGCAAGTTCACGAGCAATAGGTAAAGTCATACCAACTATACCACCTTTTGAAGCAGAATAAGCTGCTTGTCCTACCTGACCGTCATAAGCTGCCACTGAAGCAGTATTAATGACAACCCCTTTTTCACCTTCTTTGTCAGGTTCATTGGCTTGCATTTTGTCAGCGCACAATCTGAGCATATTAAAGCTACCAATTAAGTTTACTTTTAGAACCTTTTCAAATAATCCTAAATCATGCATACCTCTACTCGATACAACTTTAGCCCCAACTGCAATACCTGCACAATTAACTAAGCAATTTATCTCATTAAAATCATTAATGGCATTTTTCATTTCTTCTTCGTTAGAAACATCTCCAACAATGTATTTACAATTTATGTCATCAGCAACCTTCTTTAGTCCATCAGCATTTAAATCAATCAGTAGTACCTCTGCTCCTTTATTTTTTAAGTATCTAGCAGTTCCTTCACCAAGACCACTTCCTGCACCTGTAATAACAGCTTTAACATTTTCTATTTTCATTTTTTACTCTCCAAAATCACGTATATCATCTATCACTTTACCATCATTTGGTAAACTTTTTATGGGGACTATTTTAGCATTACCTCTTAAATTTATAATATTTTTTATTTCGTCAGATATCTTTTGTTGCAAAGATTCTATCTGATCTATATCTGTAACCTCAGCCTCAACTTTCAACAGTAATTCATCTTTATCATTTGACCTGCTAACAATCATTCTGGCAGAGCCATTAATCTTTAAAGTTTCTAAAATTTTATTAACTTGTGAGGGTTGAACAAACATACCTCTAACTTTTGTTGTTTGGTCTGCTCTACCCATCCAACCTTTTATTCGTTTATTAGTTCTACCAGTTGAACTACTTCCTTCTAATATTGCCGAAAGATCACCTGTAGCAAACCTAATTATAGGTAACTCATAATTATTTAAAACAGTTACGACAACTTCCCCTACTTCACCATCATTTAAGGGTTTTCCAGTGCCCGGTTTAACGATCTCTAAAATTACATTTTCATCTATAACCATTCCATCATTTTCTGCTGCTTCATAAGCAACAAGTCCCAAATCTGCTGTTCCATAGCATTGTCTAACATGAATGTTTCTTTTTCTAAAATTTTGAGCAACTGCAGGAAATAGAGGTCCTCCGGTTACTATTGCTTTTGTCAATTTTGAAAGTGATATATTTTTTTCATCGGCTTTTTCTAGGATGATTTTTAAAAAATCCGGAACACCTACATAAGCAGTTGTACCAATATCTTTCATTACTTCTAATTGTAAGTCAGTATTTTCTCCACCTGCTGGAAAAACTGTACATTTTAAAATTTTTGCCGCTTCTTCAAACATGGCGCCTGCAGGAGTAAAATGATAAGAAAAACAGTTTTGTACAATATCACCATAACCAAAACCAGCAGCGTGCAAAGCTCTAGAAAATCTCCACCAATCTTTTGAGTGACCATCTAGGTCATATATAGGTCCAGGAGATCTATATATATGTGCAAAATCTCTAATCTCAGAAACATTTAATTCCGCAAATGGTGGAAAATTAGATTGTTTTTGAATTAATTCTGATTTTCTCAACAAAGTTATCGAGCTTAAATCTTCTAAAGTCTCAAGAGGTTTATCAAGTCTTAAAGATTGATTTTTATTATTTTTAGCATTTTTAATTAGATTATTTATTTTTTCTAAATGATCATTATTTCTTTCATCAACTGAACGTGTTTCTAGATCATCAAAAAATTTATTTTTAATCATTTAAATATTATAACCATCTTTTACGTCTGCGATATTGTTTTACATCTTTAAAAGATTGTCTTCCTTCACCTGAGATTCCTAGATAAAATTCTTTTACATCCTCGTTATCTCTCATTGACTCAGCAGTACCTTCCATAACAACACGGCCATTTTCTAGGATGTACGCGTACTCTGCATATTGAAGTGCCATATTAGTATTCTGTTCTGCTAATAAAATTGTCACTCCTTCTTTTCTATTTATTTCAGAAACTATTTCAAATATTTGTTTAACTAACTGAGGAGCAAGGCCCATAGAAGGTTCATCAAGTAAAATCATAGTAGGATGAGCCATTAGCGCTCTTCCAATTGCAATCATTTGTTGTTCACCGCCAGAAGTATAGCCTGCTAAAGATGTTCTTCTGTCGCGCAGTCTAGGAAAATATCCGTAAACTCGTTCTAAGTCATCTTTCACTTCTTTATTATTGGTTCGAGTATAAGCGCCAGTAAGTAGATTTTCTTCAACAGTTAAATGTTCAAAGCAGTGTCTTCCCTCCATAACTTGAATAACACCTTTTTTTACTAGTTGTGAGGGATCAAGATTGTGAATTAACTCATTACCAAACGTAACTGACCCTTTTGTAACTTCTCCTCTTTCAGATGCGAGTAAATTACTTATTGATTTTAAAGTAGTACTCTTTCCAGCTCCATTACCTCCAAGTAAAGCAGTAATACCACCTTTTTTTACATTCAGACTTACCCCTTTTAAGACTAGGATAACATGGCTATAAACAACTTCAATATTATTAACAATCAAAACATCTTCAGATGCATTCCTTTTTTTATTTTTTGTTACCTTTATGTCATCCATTTTATAATTCCTATGTGTAAAGAGAGCCTAAATTAATAGGCTCTCAATTTTTTTAGTTACAACGCTCAGCAATTTTTTGCTCAGCAGCATATTTAGATGAATCTTCAGCAATTAACTTTTGCACCACATCAGAGTCTCCATACATATACTCAGTAATCATGTTCCACTTTTTAGTTTTAGCATCCCACTGCTGTACTGCAGCAAGTCCACTACCACCATGATTTTCACATGAATTTTTAAAAGGAGGAGCAAAGTCTTTGAAACCTAGCTCTTCTAATCTTTTAGCACTTAAATTCACATTTTCCATACCATCTCTGTACATGGCAGGAGTGATTTTTGAAGTACCGTGGATTTTCTGTGCGACTGCAGCAGCTTCAACTTGAACCATTGCTTGGAATAAACCTCTATTGTAAAGAACTGTTCCAAAGTGAGATCCATCACCTGAAGCTTCGCCTTTATCATGAACATATTTCTTAATATCTTTATGTACTTGATAGTTAGTACCAGGAGCATTGAAAGTTAAAGACTTGTATCCATGTGCGCCTTGGCCAGCTGGTAGCACGTCGTTTTCAGAACCTGACCACCAAATTCCGATGAAATTTTCCATTGGAAATTTAATAGACGCAGCAGATTTGATTGCAACTTGGTTCATCACACCCCAACCCCACATAAGAACGTAGTTAGGACGAGCCTTACGAATTTTTAACCAGGTAGCTTTCTGCTCTTGTCCTGGATGATCTACAGGCAATAACATTAGTTTATAACCATGTTTTTTTGCAAGTGTTTCTAATGTTCTGATTGGCTCCTTACCATATGCAGAGTTATGATACACAAGCGCAATCTTTTTACCTTTGATATTACCAAAGTTTTGCTTTAAGATATGTCTAACGGCAATAGATGCACCGTCCCAGTAAGTAACTGGAGCATTAAAAATCCACTTGAAAACTTTACCATTTGCAGCAGAAGTTCTTCCATATCCTGTTGAGTAAACAGTAACACCATCAGCTGTAGCTTTTGGTATTAACTGATAAGTAATACCTGTTGACATTGGCTGAAATACCATAGCGTCTTTTTTATTTTTTTCATAACACTCAACACCAACTTGAGTCTTATATCCTGTCTCACACTCGGGGTGTAAGATTTTCTCACCACCGATACCACCATCTCTGGCATTGATCATTTTGTAGTAATCTACAAAACCATCAGCGTTTGGAATACCATTAGGTGCATAAGCTCCTGTTCGGTAAACCAACATAGGAAACTTCAGATCTGCAACAGCCATTTCTATATAACTAGAAACAGCAATAACAGACGCTGTCATTCCTATTAAAAGTTGTTTTATTCTCATTAGATCCTCCCTTAGAGAAAAAATTAAAATTATCTACTAAATTACATTTAGTAGGGGAACGGCCATCTTCTTAACTTTTCTTTTGCGATGGACCAAAGTCTTGCAAGGCCATGTGGCTCTACAATTAAAAATACTATCATTAATAATCCCCAGATTGTTATCTCAAAATGTTTTGCTGTTACAGCTGAAAGACCAACCATATCAACCATAAGAAATTTTAGACCTATTGGTAAGGTAACAACGAATGCAGCTCCTAGGAATGAGCCTAACATTGAACCAAGTCCTCCAATAATAATCATAAATAAAACTGGAAATGAGATTGTCATAATATCAAATGATTCTGTAACTTCAATAGCACCTAAAAAGACTGCAAAATACAATGCCCCAGCAATACCAATGTAGAATGAGCTTATTGCAAATGCTGATAACTTTGTCTTAAGAGGTGGCACACCAATAATTTCTGCAGCAATATCCATATCTCTGATAGCCATCCAAGAGCGACCCATTTTGCTTCTTATTAAATTTTTGGCAGCGAAACTTAATAATACTACTAGAACTAAACAGAACAAATAAGTTGCGTATGAAGGGGCCTCAGCTCCTGTAACGGGAATACCAAACATCGTTCTTTCTGAAACAGTAATTTGACCTGTATCAGAGTAATTATAAAACCATGGAACTTTGTTAAACAACCAAACTAGAAAAAACTGAGACGCAAGTGTAGCAACAGCTAAATAAAAACCTTTAATTCTGAGAGATGGAAGACCAAAAATAATACCAACAGCAGCTGTTATCAGTCCCGAAATAAGGATAATAATCATAATATTCATATCTGGGAAATAGGTCATAATCTTATAAGTTGAGAAAGCCCCAACAGCCATAAATCCACCCGTTCCTAATGATACTTGACCACAATATCCAGTTAAAATATTTAAACCTATTGCAGCTAATGAAAATATCAAAAATGGAACTAGGATAGCTTTTTCCCAGTAACTATTAATTACAAATGGTATTATTAAAAAAGCGACAAACATAAGTGTGCTAAATGCTATTTTATCCTGTAACAGAGGAAAAATTGCGTGGTCTGATTTATATGAAGATTTGTATTGACCAGTTTCTTTGTAAATCATTAAATTTAAACCCTCTCGATAATCTTATCGCCAAATAAACCTTGTGGACGAAATAATAAAAAGACTAAAGCCATGACGTAGGCAAACCAATTTTCAATTGCACCTGTTTCAAAATAACCTCCTATATAAATTTCGGCTAATTTTTCACCTACACCTATCATTAAACCACCGATAATAGCTCCAGGTATAGAGGTGAAGCCACCCAGTATGAGAACTGGTAATGCTTTCAAGGCTATTAATGATAAAGAAAACTGAACCCCTGACTCAGTTCCCCACATAATACCAGCTACCATTGCAATAAAACCAGAAATAGCCCAAACAAGTATCCAAATACTTCTTAGTGAAATGCCAACTGACAATGCAGCTTGATGATCGTCAGCAACAGCTCTTAATGCTCTTCCTGTTTTTGTATACTGTGAGAAAAGAGCTAGGGATACAACTAAAATGACAGCAATTACTGTTGCCCAAATATTTAAGACATCCACATACATTCCATAATAGTCACTACCCTCTGCGGCAAGACCAATTGTCGCTTCTTCTAACCAGATTGATCCTCCACTCGGAATGCCAACGTCTAAAACCTTAACATCAGATCCCCACATTAAATCACCAACTCCTTCGAGTGCAAAAGCTAAACCAATAGTTGCCATAAATAAGATTATTGGATCTTGATTAACAAGGTGTTTTAGAACTAGTCGTTCTATTATCCATGCAAGAGCAATCATGGTTACCATAGTTAATAATATTGCAAAAAAATTTGGCATCGAGGCATACCAATTATGATAATTCGTTCCAAAAAGTTCATTTATTAGATGTGCGAAAGGCACTTGACCTGTTTGATAACCAACTAGAGTAAGCGCAGCAAAGAGAGCAAAAACGCCCTGGGCAAAGTTGAAAACTCCAGATGCCTTAAAAATCAAAACAAATCCTAAAGCTACGAGTGAATACATCACTCCGGACATTAATCCATTCAATACCGTTTCAATAAAATTAAGTAATTCTACACTCATAAAACAATTTCCTTATTAATCATCAGACACACCTAGATATGCATCAATAACTGCTTTGTTGTTTCTAATTTCTTTAGGTAACCCAGATCCAATTTTTTTTCCATAGTCCAATACAACTATTCTATCTGAAATATCCATCACGACACCCATGTCGTGTTCTATTAATACTATTGTTGTCTTTAATTCATTATTTACTGTAAGAACAAATCTACTCATATCTTGCTTTTCTTCTACATTCATACCTGCCATAGGTTCATCAAGTAAAAGTATTTCTGGTTCCATTGCTAATGCACGACCAAGCTCCACTCTTTTTTGTAGACCATATGGGAGTGAACCTACAGGTGTACGTCTAATTGATTGAAGGTCTAAAAAATCTATAACTCTTTCAACTCTTTCTCGGTGTTCTTCTTCTTCTTTTGCCACTGGACCAAAATATAGTGCCTGCATTAAAAGGTTTTGCTTTTGTTTTAACAATCTTCCGGTCATAAGATTATCTAATGTGCTCATTCCTTTAAATAATGCTATATTTTGAAATGTTCTAGCAATTCCACTTTTTGCTGCTAATTCAGGTTCCATTTCATTTCTGTCTGTGCCAGCAAAATTTATTATGCCACTTGTAGGTTTATAAAACCCATTTATAACATTTAACATGGAAGATTTACCTGCTCCATTGGGCCCTATAATTGCAAATACTTCGCCTTTTTTTACATCAAAGGATACATCTGTTAGAGCTTTCACACCTCCAAAAGCTAAGCTAATGTTTTTAAGCTCTATTGCAGACTTTCCGTAAGGTATTTTTTTTAATTCTTCTAAACTCATTTATTTTTTACCTTTACTAGATTTCTTTGCTGTATAAGTAGGTTTCTTAGATTTTGTATTAAGAGTTTTTATTAAATGCCTAATTTCCATAGTTGCACTGATTTTACTTTTTCTTCCATCCTCTAGCGTAAATTCTGTATTGATTGTGGCAGTATCTTTATCAAGATATAAGTCTTTTATTATATCTTTATATCTACTATTAATTACACTTCTTCTAACTTTTCTCGTTCTGGTTAATTCACCATCATCTGCTTCTAACTCTTTAAATAATAATAAAAATTTTGCAATTTTAGTATTATCAGGAAGTTGTTCATTAACTTTTTTGATTTCATCTTCAATAAGTTCATAAATTTCTTTATGTGCTGCTAGTCCAGTGTATGAGGTAAATGGTAATTGTAATTTCTCAGCAAGTTTAGATACAATAGAAAATCTTATACAAATAATTGCAGTTAAGTATGGTTTTTCAGAACCAATGACTACAGCTTCTCCTACGTAAGGAGAAAATTTCAATTTGTTTTCTATATTTTGAGGTGAAAATTTAACACCATCTGATTTAACAGCAATATCATTTACTCGATCAAGTACGTTAAGTCTTCCTTTTTCATCAAAAAAGCCTGCGTCGCCGGTATACATCCAACCTTTTTTGATAGTGTCTTTATAAGCTTTCTCATTATTATAATAGCCGGAAAACATGCTTGGATGTTTTGTTATTATTTCACCAAGACCATTTGGATCTGGGTCTACAATCTTAACTTCACAATCTGGAAAAGGAACACCTACAGTCTCACAATCCATTGTTCCTTCAGGTACATCCTGTAATGTGTAAGCGCCCATAAGTTCAGTCTGTCCATAAAGTTGTCTTAGAGGAATACCCATAGCAAGAAAGAACTTAAATGTTTCTGGACCAATAGCAGAACCACCAGTCGCTGCAGATTTAACCTTGCTAAAGCCAAGTCTATCTTTTAATGAAGAAAATAATAGTTTGTCTGCTAGAAAATCTCTTTTACCCTGATCAACAGCTTTTAATCCTCTGTCTACCATTTTGTTAAACAACCACTGAGTTATTTTGGGGGCGTCTAAAATTCTTGATCTCATATCAGCTGCAATTTGTTCCCATAATCTAGGAGCCCCAAGCATAAAAGTTGGCCCAACTTCTCTCATATCTTCCATTGCGGTTTCAGGTCTTTCAGGAAAATTAACTTTCATACCTCCAACAATATTAAAACCTACACCATAAGTCTGTTCCATTATCCATGGAAATGGTAATACTGAGACGTACTCATCATCCACAGACTTTGGATCAACTTTAAGATACCTTAATACATGTTCAATAAACTTAGCGCCTGGAAGCATTGCTAATTTAGGATTTGAGGTTGTTCCAGATGTGGTGCATAGGATAGCATTTTTTTCACCTGAGATTTTCTCTATCATTTTGTTATATTTATTGTGGTCTTTAGAGGCGATCTCTTTACCTTCTTCAATTAAATCAGACATGTCTGTAATATTTGGATCATTCAATTCTTTAAGACCACGACTATCTTCATAGAAAATATTGATTTGATTATTTTTAGGCCTTTTTATAGTTAATATTTTATCAACTTGTTCTTGATCTTCCGCATAAGCAAAGTTCACTTTTGCGGCATTTATTAGATAGCCAACTTCTTCATCTAAAGTATCTCTATATATACCCAAGCTCATTCCACCTATAGCTTGAGCAGCTAGTTCAAAAAATAGCCAGGAAGGTTTGTTATCGCCAATTAAACCAATAACATCGCCCGGCTTAAAACCCCTTTTAGATAAGCTAAGTGCCAAATATGAAACATTATCATTATACTCTTTCCATGTGATTTCGTTCCAAATACCTAAATCTTTGTCCCTCAAAGCGATTGTATTTGGTATAGTCTCAGCTCTGTGTTTAAGAATTTTTGGAAGTGTATCGTGAATATTTGTATCAGGATAATTGAACATGACCACCTTTAAATTTAACCCCATAAATAATTAATTATCTACTAATTGAGTAAATAACTTACATTAATAAAAATTGATGAGATCAAACTTAGAAATAAGTAGCCCCCCCATATAATTTATAGGCTATCCAAAAAAACATTAAAATCAACATAAACTTTTATAAAATTTAAAAAAAAAAATCTCATTTTTTTTCAAAGACTTATTTGATAAAAAAACTACGTTTTCAAACAAAAAACATAATTAATTTACTTGTTAAACAAAAGAATCATCTGTTAACTGAACTACGGTTGCTCCTTTAGTAACAATTTTAAAATGAGACTCTAACCTAGGCAAAATATGAAAATCAAAAAATTCAGCTGAGATAATTTTACTTTTTAGAAAATTTTTATTTTGAGATTTTTCTGATAATTTTAATTTAGCCTTAACTTTTCCTTTGTGCATTAACCATCCACCAATTAAATAGCCAAAACCCATCATGTAATCAAAACTAATACAAGATAACATCTCAGCATCATCTCTGTTTTCTAAAATGAAATCTAGAGTTTTTGATGCTAAGGCAATCATTTTTGACATTTCTTGATTTTGTTCACAATCGATTTTAATTTCTTCTAAGAATTCTTTTGCGGTCTCCCCATTATCTCTAACAGTTTTCCTAAACATAAAGTCATTGGCTTGAATGGCATTAGTGCCTTCATATATTGGTAATATTCTTGCATCTCTCATAAACTGAGCGGCCCCGGTTTCTTCAATAAATCCCATACCCCCATGAATTTGTAGCCCATTACTCGTAACTTCTTGCGCTAATTCAGTAGACCAACCTTTGATTATTGGAATTAAAAAACCTTCTTTTAATTTACATTTTTCATTGCCGTCATGCGCTCTTTCCATAATTTCGGAAGAAACTAAAATTAGAGCACGCATTGCCTCTGTAAGGCTTCGCATGGATAAAAGTAGTCTTTTTACATCGCCATGACCTATTATTGGTGTGCCTTTTTCTCTGTTAATTGGAGTTCCTTGAATTCTTGCGTTCGCGTACTCTAGTGCTTTTTGTCTAGCAGCCTCAGAAATTGCCATCCCTTGAAGTCCAACATCAAACCGTGCTCTGTTCATCATAATAAACATGTATTCAATGCCTCTACCTTCATCTCCTAACATATAACCGATAGCCCCTTCATTCTCTCCGTAAGACATAACTGCTGTTGGACTTGCTTTTATACCCATCTTATGTTCGATGGATATACATTTCAGGTCATTTCTGATTGTATATTCGCCACTTTCATCTTTTAAAAATTTTGGAATTATAAAAGTAGATATACCTTTTATACCCTCTGGTGCGCCCTCAGTTCTTGCAAGGACCAGATGAATTATATTTTCTGACATATCATGTTCACCATAAGTGATGTATATTTTTTGTCCTTTTATTCTCCAATTCTCACCATCATGTTCAGCTTTAGTTTTTATTGTAGCTAGATCTGTTCCAGACTGAGGTTCTGTTAAATTCATAGTGCCTGTCCACACCCCAGAATTGAACTTGGGTAGATATGTTTTTTTTTCTTCTTCTGTTCCAACAAGAGTAAACGCGTCAATTAATCCTTGGGTCAATAAGCTACATAATGCAAAAGACATATTTGCTCCATGCCAATACTCATTAATTGCAGCGCTCATTCTTACTGGAAGCCCCATACCATCATAATTAGAATCACTTGCTACTCCAATCCAGCCTCCCTTAGCAATTTCCGAAAAGGCATGACTAAATCCTTTGGGTGTTTCAACTTCGTGATCTTGTCGAAGTAGAGGATTATTCTTATCACCAAAATGATTAAGGGGTGCTAAGTAATTGTCTGCTAGCTTTCCAGCCTCAGATAGAACTGCATCAATTGTAGTATCATCAAGATCTTTATGAGCAGGCAAAAGATTTTCTAAAACAAACTTTGTGTCCTCTAAAGGAGACGTGTAACCCATTTCAAACTCCGACATATTTTCATAGTTGATAAAATTAAGCCTTACCATTATGAATATTATTAGGAGGAAATCAACTATGTCTGAAATAGAAAATGGTTTAAGTAAAAATAAAGCAAATTATGCCTCATTAAGTCCATTATCATTTCTAGAAAGAACACGAAAAACATTCCCAAATCAAATTGCTGTTGAATATAAAGACTATAAGTTGACTTATCAGCAAGCTGGTGAAAGATGTGACGCATTAGCAGAACTTGTTAGAAATGAAAATTATGCTGACGGAAGTACAATCGCAGTTATGCTACCTAATATTCCAGTTATGTGGGAGTGTCATTTTGGTATACCGATGGCAACTAGTGTATTGAACGCAATTAACACAAGACTTGATAGTTTCACTGTTCGATTTATTCTTGAACATGGTGAATCTAAAATGTTTATTTATGATTCTGAATATAGCCAAATAGTTGAGAGAGCTATAGAGAATTTAAAAAATCCTCCATTATTAATTGAATATGTTGATAAAATTGCTGGTAATGAAAGGTCTAGTTTTGCAAATAAATTTAACTGCCTCGACTTTGAGACAGAATTAAAAAAATTTATTGGTTTTAAATTTGAACACGTTTTACCAACTGACGAGTGGAATTCAATCGCTTTGAATTACACCTCTGGAACTACAGGTAACCCAAAGGGAGTTGTTTATCACCATCGTGGAGCATATTTGAATGCCATTGGCAATACGCTTACCTGGGACTTACCTATGCATCCTAAGTATTTGTGGACACTTCCTATGTTTCATTGCAATGGATGGTGTTTTCCTTGGACTATTACTGAAAGAGCAGGTACCCATGTTTGCTTAAGACAACCAGCGGGAGAATTAATTGTGGAGGCTTTTCAAAAACACTATATAACTCATTTGTGTGGAGCTCCAATTGTAATGCAAATGGTAGCGGATTATTTATTGCAAAATAAAATATCTCTTAAATCAAAAATTAAAATGATGACTGCTGGTGCTCCTCCTCCTGAGGCTATTCTAAGTAAAATGGAGACCTGTGGTATTGAGGTCATTCATGTTTATGGCCTTACAGAAATTTATGGCCCTGCAGTTGTTTGTGCATGGCATCCCGAGTGGAGCCAATATGATTCTTTAGAACAAGCCAGATTAAAGGCAAGGCAAGGTGTTGTTTACTCTGTACAAGAAAATATGAAAATTATAAATCCTGAAACTAAAAAAGAAGTTCCAAAAGATGGAATATCATTAGGTGAAGTCTTTATAAGGGGTAATATAACAATGAAAGGTTACCTTAAAAACAAAAAAGCGACTGATGAAGCTTTTAAATATGGTTGGTTTCACACAGGTGACTTAGGTGTTTGGTATGATGATGGATACATACAACTTAAGGATAGATCAAAGGACATAATTATATCTGGAGGAGAAAATATTTCCTCCATTGAAGTAGAAGACGCTATATATAAACACCCGGATGTTATTGCAGTAGCAGTTGTCGCAAAAGAAGACGAAAAATGGGGTGAGACTCCTTGTGCATTTGTAGAATTAAGTGAAGGATCTTCAATTGGAGAAAATGAGTTAAGAGATCATTGTAAATCTTTATTAGCTGGATTTAAAGTGCCTAGATATTTTAATTTTGTTGAGCTTCCAAAAACAAGCACAGGAAAAATTCAAAAATTTAAGTTGAGAGAACAAGCAAAACTTGTTTGATTTAACTTACTTTTTTTAAATTCTGGTTATTTAGAATTTTATCAAAAGATTTGTCCCATTTTTCTTCAGCAATTTTTAAATTTTTTTCTTTAACGTGACCATACCCTTTTATGGATAAAGGTATATCAAGAAATTCGATAATTTTTTTATAATTATTATCGTTTAAAATTTCAGATATCTTATTAATAGTAGTGATAGTTTTTTGAGCCAAAGCGCGTTCTTTTTTTCTTTCTAAGGTATATCCAAAGATATCTAATTTTGTTCCTCTTAAAAATTTTAAATAAGACAGTACTTTGAAAACTTTATATACCCAATGACCAAACCTTCTCTTAAGTAAATGACCTGTTTCAGGATCTTTTTTAGAGAACAAAGGCGGTGCTAAATAGTATTCTAATTTTGCGTGTTTATTTTCATTTAAAAAAGTTTGAGCAAAATCTCCACTAGTATGTAACCTAGCAACTTCGTATTCATCTTTATATCTCATAGCCCTAAATAAAGTAAGAGCAACTTTTCTGGATAAAGGCAATTCTTTTTCTGAATCCTTTATTTGGTTTTCTTTTTCAATTACTTTTTTTACATTAGAAAGAAAAATTTTTGAGTACTCTCTGTTTTGATATTTTTCAAGGATGCCAGAAAAATTATCTACATATTTATCTATTGATATATTCTCGGACTTTTTTGAGTTTAAGCCCGCTGCAGTAAATACTGATTGAGGTTTTTCGCTCAATAATCGTCCCCAATTGAAAGCCCTTAGGTTTTGTTCAATAGCCACTCCATTCAGCTCTATGGCTTTTTGCAGAGAATCAATTTTTATTGGAAGAAGTCCTTTTTGAGCCGCTATTCCCAACATCATTATATTTGCAGAAACTGTGTCGCCAACTAAAGCTTCAGCTAAGTTTGATATATCAATAAAGTCTATATTTTCAGTTTGAATATGATTTTCTAAATGTTTTTTTAATAAGCTATCATCGACAACTGTACCAATGTGAACTCCAGCAACTCCCACTGGCTCTACTCTTCCATTAATTATAGCATTTGTTTTTAAAGGGTTTAGTGTTCTAGTAATAGAAGGAGAAACTGACACAACAGCGTCACATCCTAGAAGCACGTCGGCCGTTTCATTTGGAAGTCTTGCAGATCTATCATAAAGTGATTTTTCTTTTCCAATTCTGATTTGACTTGTTACAGCTCCATTTTTTTGGGCTAATCCAGTGAAATTCATTGATTGTGCAAAAAGCTTATCTATTCGAGCAGCCATAACTATTATAGCTGCAACAGTTGAAACCCCAGTGCCACCAATACCCGCCATTATTATGTTTTGAATATTATTTAAGCTTTTCTTAGGTTTTTTTAAGTCATTAATTATATCTGGAATTTCTGGGAAAGTCTTTTTTTCTTTAATTGAAATACTACCAGCTTGCATGCCTATGAAACTTGGACAAAATCCTTTTTTACAAGAATAATCCTTATTACAAACACTTTGATCAATCTGTCTTTTAATTCCATCGAAATGCTCAAGTGGTTTCACAGCTACGCAATTTGATTTTTCAGCGCAGTCTCCACATCCTTCACAAACATCAGGATTAATAAACATTTTAATTTCTCTATCTTTAACGTATCCTCTTTTTCTTCTTCTTCGAAGTTCTGTCGCACAAGTTTGAACATAAATTATTGCTGTAACTCCGGTAATTTTTCTTACTTCTTTTTGGATATTTATAAGTTTGTCTCTATGAAATATTCCAACTTTGTCTGCAAATAATTTTAACTCTTTGAACTGCTCTGGTTCATCCGATACAACATAAATTTTTTTAACACCCTCTGCTTCAAGTTGTTTAGATATTGCCCATGGAGTTGAGCCACCTATTGCCTTTTGCCCACCTGTCATTGCCACTGCATCATTGTAAAGAATTTTAAATGTAATGTTAACATTTGCAGAAACTGCAGCTCTTATTGCTAAAGAACCAGAGTGAGCATATGTACCGTCACCAATATTTTGAAATGTATGTTTATGATTTGAGAATGGTGCTCTTCCTATCCAATGTCCACCTTCACCGCCCATTTGGCTAAAATTTGTTAATTTTTCAGGATGAAGAAAATATCCTATAGAGTGGCAACCAATACCAATGCCAACAATCTCCTCATCCGGTGTTTTGGTTCCTGAGTTGTGAGGGCATCCTGCGCAATACCAAGGTGTCCTTGATACAACTGGTGGCAAGTTACTCCCAATAGCTTCTGCTTTTGTTTTTGGAATATCAACGCCAATTGAAGAGTGGATGACTTTTTTGAGTAAACAATCTGCTATAATATCGCTTGATAATTCAGATATCTTAGGAATAAGTTCTTCTTTAGAAAACGCATCCAACTTTCCAGATAATTGAGGTCTTGATTTGGAGTTAAAAAGAATATGAGCCACTTGTTCTTCAACAATACTAGCTTTTTCTTCTATAACCAAAATTTCTTCGAATTTTTCACAAAAATTAATTATTTCTTGGTCTATTAATGGCCAAGGAATTTTGCATGCAAAAAGACCAATCCCACTTTTTTCAGGATCTTTGACGCCAATTTTATCCAAAGCATCAATAGTTTCAGTAGTAGCTTTACCTACTGCAATTATACCTAAGGTCTTTTTTGTTGGGTTAAATATCACATTATTGATTTTATTTACTTTTATAAAATCTTTAGATGCGGGTACTCTTCTTTTAATTAGGGCCGCTTCTCTGTCTAAAGCTGGGTCATGTCTATTTACATGAACATTTATTGGATTCTCTAAATTATATAAATCAGGTTTTAATTTTCCAAGATCTATTACAGAATTTGAATCAGCTGTGTCACTAGTAATTTTGAGGGCAACACATATGCCTGCATGACGTGACAATGCAAAAGCTTGCAGCCCCATTGGTATGACTTCATCTACATTCGCAGGATAAAAAACTGGAATACCCGCAGAAATTAGAGATTGTTCTGATTGGTATGCAATTGTAGAACTTTTCCCAATTGGATCGTCTGCAACTGCTAATACCATCCCACCTTTTTTTGAAACACCACCCATATTCGCGTGTCTTAAAGCATCCATAGATCTATCTAAACCTGGCCCTTTCCCATACCACATGGAAAAAACACCATCTATTTCAGGTTTGTCGTATAGACCAAGCATTTGAGTTCCCCAAGCTGCAGTGGCAGCTAATTCCTCGTTCACCGCTGGTTGAAAAATTATATTATGTTTTTCTAGATGTTTTTTTGATCTTCCTAGTTCTAGATCAAGTGTTCCAAGTGGTGAACCTGGGTAACCACTTACATAACCTTGGGTTTGTAATCCATTATCTTTGTCAAGTTTTGCTTGCTCAATTAGAAGACGTACTAAAGCTTGAACGCCATTCATAAGCGCTAAATCATTGTCCTTAGTAAAACAATCGTCTAATCTAATATTATCAATGTAATTCAATTCTAACTCAATTAAGTTTTAATAGTGTATAATTTAAATAATTAAAACGATTTTAACAAGTAGTAAGAATAATTAAAGGAAAGGTGATTATTTTTTATGCTTCAAAAATTGAATAATTTTGAAGAGCTATGTTTATCATTTAAATGGAATATCCCAGAATTTTACAATATAGCGTCTGATACTGTTGACAAGGATATTTATCAAAATAGGGTAGCATTAATTAATTCTTTACAAGGCGGCAAGATAGAGGAATGGTCTTTTGTTGATATAAAAAGATCTGCAAACAAACTTGCTAATGTTTTTGATCATTTTCATCTTGAGGCCAACGCAAGGGTTGGAATTATTTTAGGTCAATGTCCTGAAACTGCAGTTGCACATATGGCTTGCTTTAAGTCTGGAAAAATCTCAATACCTTTATTTAATTTATTTGGTACAGAAGCATTACATTATCGTTTGTTGAATTCTAGAGCATCCATGGTGATTTGCGATGATACTGGTTTAAATAAAATTTTTGAAATTAAAGATAGATTACCAGATTTAAAAAAAATAATTTGTATAGATAGTAATGACGAAAAAAGTAATATTTTTAATTTCAAAAAATTATTAGAACAGGCCTCAGACAGTTATATTACAAAAAAAACAAAAGCATCTGACCCCGCTTTAATAATTTATACTTCTGGAACGACAGGGGGGCCAAAAGGTGCTTTGCTCCCTCATAGATCATTGTTAGGACATATACCAGGAGTAGAAATCCCTCATGAGTTTTTATCTTCATCTGAACCAGTTACAGATTTGTTTTGGACACCAGCTGACTGGGCATGGATAGGTGGGTTGTTTGATGTACTCCTTCCAGCATGGCACTTTGGTATTCCCGTAGTCAGTTACAGATCTCAAAAATTTGATCCTGAATTTGCTTTCGATTTAATATCTAAGCTTGAAATAAAAAATACTTTCTTGCCACCTACTGCACTAAAAATGATGAAAGCATTTAATCCCTCTAAAACAGTAAAAAACTTGAAATTAAGAACAGTTGGTTCAGGCGGTGAAGCTCTAGGAGAAGATTTGCTAGAGTGGGGTAAACAAATTTTAGGGGTTGGCATTAATGAATTTTATGGTCAAACAGAATGTAATTTAACAGTCTCAAATTGTGGTGCGATTATGCCAACTAAACAAGGCTCTATCGGCAAACCCGTTCCCGGGCACGAAGTTAGAATAGTTAACTATAAGGGAGATCTTATCAAAGAACCTGGTTTAGACGGAGAAATTATAGTTAAATCTGATACCCCTGTATCTTTTTTAAAATATTGGGAAAATGATAGAGCAACAAAACAAAAAATTAAAGATGGTTGGCTCTACACAGGTGATTTTGCTTATAAGGATGAGGAGGGTTATTTTTATTTTAAAGGGAGAGAAGATGACATTATCAACACCTCAGGTTATAGGGTTGGACCGAGTGAAGTAGAAGACGCTATTCTTTCTCACTCTGAAGTCAGTATGGTTGCTGTAATTGGCATTCCAGATAAATTAAGAGGTCAAGTCATAAAAGCTTTTGTTGTTCCTAAAAATCATAATTATGTTTTAACTCAAAATGAAATATTAAAAAATTCTATCCAAAATCATGTAAAATTAAAGTTGGCTGCTCATGAATATCCGCGACTTATAGAGTTTGTTCACGAATTACCTTTAACAACTACAGGAAAAATTATCCGTAAAGATTTGAGAGAAAATAATTAGTAAATTAGATAATATTTTTTGTTGATTGTACATATGTTTTCTCGTTAATACTTTTGATTAGGTAAATTTATATTTTTAAGGTTTGAGAAATAAGCTATGATAATTAAAACTATTTTAAGGAATTTCAATGAGTCAAAATTATAAATTCGATACCCTCTCTTTACATGCTGGGCATATTCCGGATAAGGAGACTGGCTCTCGTGCTGTACCCATTTATCAGACAACATCCTATGTTTTTAATAGTACAGAAGAAGCTGCTTCTCTATATAATATGGAAGTTGGTGGACATTTATACACTAGAATATCAAATCCTACAGTTGCAGCACTTGAGCAGAGATTGGCTGCTCTCGAAGGCGGAGCAAGTGCTCTTGCTTGTTCAAGTGGAATGGCTGCAATGCACCTAGTGATTTCAGCAATTTGTAGTAGTGGAGATCATATTGTTGCATCAAGTAAAATGTATGGAGCAAATATTAATTTACTTCAGCACACTATGCCTCGTTTTGGTGTTAAAACCGACTTTGTTAATCCCAATGATCCAGAAGCAATCAAAAGAGCAATAAAACCAAATACCAAATTAGTTTTTGGAGAAGTTATTGGAAATCCAGGATTAGATATTATGGATGTTCCAGAAATTGCTAAGATATGTAATTCAAAAAATATCCCTCTAGTATTAGACGCTACTTTTAATACTCCATATTTAATGCAACCATTTAAATATGGAGCTAACATTATTATTCATTCACTTACTAAATGGTTAGGTGGTCATGGTATTGCGATAGGAGGTGCTGTTGTAAATGGTGGTAATTTTGATTGGGGAGATAAAGATAAGTTTCCTACAATTTCAGGACCACATTTTGCCCTTGGCGGCATAAGTTTTTGGGAAGAATTTGGTCCATCTGCTTTAATAGCAAAAATAAGAGCAGAAGGTATGTATAATTTTGGACCTTCTTTATCCCCGACTAATGCATTTCATTTAATGCAAGGAATTGAAACGCTACCTTTGAGGATGAAAAAACATATTGAAAATACTCACTCTATATTAGAATTTTTAGTAAATCATGAAATGATAGAATGGGTAAAACATCCAGATTTAGATACACATCCTGACCATGAAGTAGCAAAAAGAATATTACCAAAAGGATCTGGGTCAATCGTTGCTTTTGGTATTAAAGGTGGACGTGAAGCAGGGAAGGCGTTTATTGAATCTGTACAATTAGCTTCACATTTAGCAAATGTTGGTGATGCTAAGACACTACTTATTCATCCAGGGAGTACAACTCACTCTCATTTGAGTTCAGAGGCTATGAAAGAGGGTGGATTAACGGATGACATGATAAGATTGTCAGTTGGATTAGAAGATATTAATGACATTAAAAAAGACTTTGAAAGAGGTTTCAAGGCAGTAAAAAAGCTTAATAAGTAGGAATATCATGATCATTAATTTTAAAGGTGCTAAGACCTATATAGGTACAGGTGGTAAAAGTTTAGATATTAATAAAATGACTTTGTGTTTTTTACACGGGTCTGGTCAAAATCATTTGAGCTTTATTCAACAGGCTCGTTTTTTTGCTTATAAAGGGTATTCTGTAATTGTCCCTGATATGCCAGCCCATGGATTTTCTGATGGCAATCCCTGCAAATCAATAAAAGAAAATGCAGAATGGATAAATGACCTATTAGTTGATCTAAAACTTAAAGACGTGGTTGTTATCGGACATTCTCAAGGTTGTTTAGTTGCTTTAGAATTGAATAGGATTTTGAAAAGTTCTTTAGAAGCACTAATATTTATTGCGGGCTCAAATGAAATTCCAGTTAATCAGTTCTTATTAGATCTTTCAAAAGAAAATCCACAAAAAGCTTCTCAAATGATGGTGACTTGGGGACATGGTATTGATGGAGATATGTCAATTAACAAATGGCCAGGACATTCTCATTATGGAGAAGGTAATAATATCATGTGTATGAACAAACCAACAGCTTTAAGGTATGATTTACACTCTTGTAATGATTACTCTGACGGAATAGATGCTGCAAAAATTATCAAAGTTCCAGCATTGGCTGTTTTAGCAAAAAATGATCAAATGACACCATTAAAATCAGGCTTAAAATTTGTAGAACTTATAAAAAATTGTGAAACTCACATTCTTGATTGCGGTCATTTTCTTCCATCTGAAAGGCCTATGGAATTAAATTCAATAATAAATTCTTTTCTTTCAAAATTAAAATAATTTTCAAATAGGGATTTTGTAAATTAAATGAACGAAAAAAATTACTTCTTATTTAATAATTTTGAAAATCCAGATCATTGGAAAATTTCTGAAATTATCTTAGATCAATGTAAGAAATATCCAAAAAGAGAAATTATCGAATTTATAAATGGCCCAAAATGGACTTTCCATGACCTAAAAATTAAATCTTTAGAAAAAGCTCAAATTTTAAAAGAATTGAGTTTAAATGAAGGTGATAATTTAACAGTTTTAATAGAAGACCCAAAAGAATTCATACCATATTGGATAGCATGCAGTTTTATAGGAGTTATGTTTGTAGCTATCAATACTGCTATAAAAGGCAATGTATTATTACACCAAATAAAGACATCTAAATCAAAAAATGTTCTTGTTGAAGATCAATTTTATCATGAAGTAAAAAGCTTAGTTAATCTTCATAAATTAGAAGTTGAAATATTAAATTGTAAAGTTTTAAAAAACAAAGAACTTTTGAGTGAAGACGAGATTATTTTAGGAAAATTAAGTGACAACGTTTGTACTATGTTTACAAGTGGAACGTCAGGTCCCTCTAAAGGAGTTATGATGCCTAACGCGCATTGCGTTCTGTTTGCTATTGGAACAATTGAAAATTACAACTTAAAAGATGATCATACTTTTTACATCTCATTACCTTTATTCCATGCAAATGGATTATTTATGCAGCTTTTAGCTTGTATTATGACTGGTGCAAAAGCAGTTATAAGAACTAGATTTTCAGCCTCAAATTGGCTTAATGATATTAGAAATTATAACATAACTCATACTAATATGTTAGGGGCTATAGCTGCGTTTATTGTCGCACAACCGCCTACTAAATATGATAAAGATCATAATTTAGAAATAATTGGTTCAGCTCCACTGCCAAGTGAACCTGAAAAAATTTTTAGAAATAGATTTGGCGTAAAATATGTATTACCACTTTATGGCATGACAGAAGTTAATATTCCAATATATGGTTTAAAAAATGAAATAGGTAATGGTAGGTGCGGAAAACTATATGAAAAATATTTTGAGGTTGAAATAAGGGATCCTAAGAAAGACACACCTGTTGATGACGGCTTGGTTGGTGAAATAGTTGTGAGACCAAAACAACCATATGGTTTTATGTCTGGTTATTTAGGAATGCCAGAGAAAACTCTAGAAAGTTGGAGAAATTTCTGGTTTCATACTGGTGACGCAGGGATTAGAGAAAAGTCTGGTCACTTTATATTTGTAGATAGAATTAAGGATTGCATTAGGAGAAGAGGTGAAAATATTTCGTCATACGAAGTTGAACAAGCTTTTTTAGAAATTCCATTTATTACTGAAGCAGCTGCATATGCAATTTCAGCTGATGGAGGTGAGGGAATGGAGGATGAAGTAATGGTAGCCTTGATGACTGATAATAAAACCAATATAGATTTTGATAAATTACTTGAAAAAACAAAAATAAACTTAGCTAAGTTTGCCATACCTAAATATATAAGAGTAATGAGAGAGTTTCCAAAAACACAAACAGGTAAAATCCAAAAAAACAAGCTAAGAGCAGAAGGAGTTACTATAGATACTTGGCAAAATAAAAATATTTAATTATCATAAACTTAAATTAAATATGAAGGGGTCAAAATGGCAAATAATAAATTTCAAGGTTGCTGGCCTGTGGCTCCAACACCTTTTAAAGATAATGGTGAACTCGACATAGAAGGCATGAAAAGAGTTCTAGATTGCATGCTGGATCAAAATGTTGATGGCATTTGCATATTAGCAAATTACTCCGAGCAATTTTTGTTATCAGACGAAGAAAGAGAGATTTTAACTAGAATATGTATTGAACACATATCTGGTAGAATTCCTGTTATCACAACTGTGAGCCATTTCTCAACAGATATTGCGCTTTCACGTGCTAAATTAGTAAAAGAACTTGGTGGTGAAATGCTTATGATGATGCCCCCATATCATGGTGCTCTTATGAGAGGAACCTCTCAACAAACATTTGAACAATTTGCAAAAGTTGGTGAGGTAGGAGTAACCATTATGGTTCAGGACGCACCATTATCAGGGGTTGATTTACCTGTCCGACTTTTAATTAAAATGGCTAAAGAAATAGAAACAGTCAAATGTTTTAAAATTGAGTGCGCACAAGCAGCTTCTAAATTACGAAAACTCATTCGTGAAGGTGGCGACGCTATTGAAGGACCATTTGATGGTGAAGAAGGAATAACATTGTTTGCTGATTTAGAAGCTGGTGCAACCGGTAATATGAGTTCTGCAATGATACCTGACTTAATTAAACCAGTTGTTTATGATTATTTGGCAGGAGAATTTGATAAATCTGAAGATAAATATAATAATATTCTACCTGTAATTAATTATGAAAATAGGCAGTGTGGGTTTAGAGCAACTAAAGTAATTATGAAAGAAGGTGGTGTTATAAATTCAGATTTTTGTAGACATCCAATTTCTCCATTAGAAGAACAAACAAAAGCAGGATTAATAAAATTAATAAAGAAATATGATCCAATCGCCTTAAGTTGGGGAAAATAAAAAAACTTATAAACTAATATTGGAGGAACTATTGCCTTACACTTTAGATGATTTAGTTCAAGATATTAAAGAAATAATTAATACTGAAAAAATGCCACATGGCTCAGATAAAATTTGTTATTTTGTTTCAAAAGCTCTTATGGATCAAAATTTTATCACTGATAATCTTCCTGATAGAGCTAAAGGTGAATTACCTAGGAAAATACTTTATGAAGATAAAGAAACAGGTTTTTGTGTTTGTGGTCATGTCCATGATAATGAAGCTATAGGGAGCCCTCATGATCATGGATCAAGCTGGGCCATTTATGGACAAGCCTCTGGTGAAACAGAAATGACTGATTGGGAAATTGTTGAAAAAAATAATTCAGATGATGTAGTAAATGTTAAACTAAAAAAAACATATATTATGAAAGCAGGTGATGTTCATTTTTATGATGTAGGACATGTCCATTCACCAGTCAGAAAGCATCCTGTTAGATTATTAAGGATTGAAGGGGCTAATTTGGATAATATAAAAAGATCTAATATTAGAGTAATTACCTAAAAAATTTCCTTTCTTCTTCATCCATGTTTTTTATTAAATCTGTTTCCCATTTTAAATAATTTTTTGCGTGTTCTTTGTTCTCTTGATGACGAAGGTGTGTATGAAAATTAAAATCAATGAATTTTTCATCCAACTCAACTTTTGTTGAATCAATATAATCTAAAAAATGTTCAACTTCTGTTGCATTCCAATGATATACTTTAACAATAGACTTGGGATCTTTTTTTACTATATCACTTGTAACTAAACTGGCTTTAAGTAAATCATCAGTAACTAAAACTATAGATTTGTTATAGGGTGTAGTCTCGTTTCTAATTACTAATCTGTTGGTCCAAATTGATCCATTTATTCTTTTTTTGCAATAATCAATGCTGCTTCGAATATCAAAGATAAGAGTACCGTTTAAATTTTTTAAATTCTCTAATTTAATTAAATTTATCGGGTTAGTTTTAAAGTTTACGTCATTTTTGAGATTTAAATTTTTAATTCTTTTAGGGCTTTCATTTACAACATAACAATGATACTTCATTTTTTTTAACCATAATGCTGTCATGCCTGCTCTTACTAGATCACCGTCATCAAATACAATTACATGTGATTTTAATACGCCTATATATTTATCAGTAGCTTGTACTAATTGACCACCTGGTACGTTTCTTATTTCAGATAATTCTTTTTTCTGATTCGTGTTTGCTCTTACATCAAAAATATATGTGGTAATATTCTCATTATTAATTAGTTTTTGAGCTTGATTAAAATCAATAATCTCAACATTATTTTTTAATAAACTTACCACCTTATTTCTAAGTTCAATAATTTTTTTGTTATTTGGTGTTTTATTTAAAAATTTTGTTTTTCTGTGATCTAATTTTAAATTTGCCAAAAACCATCCTTGTGTCCCATTCTCTAAAGCATAAACCTTATTTTTGATACCAAAATTTATTAGTGCCTGAGCACCAATAATTGATCTTGTTCTACCTGCACAATTAATTATTATTTCAGTATTTGAACTTTTCAATATTCCAGAAATCCTGTAGGGTATTTCAGCATTTGGACAACAGACACTTCCAGGTATACTCATCTTGTTATATTCATCAAACGGTCTACCATCTAATATAATAATATCTTTTTTTTCTCTTTGTTTTTTTGATAATTGCAAAGCAGTTATAGATGGTGTCTTAAATTTCTTTTCGACTAATTCACCAAAACTTTTACTAGGCACATTGACCCCATCAAACAAATGAAATTTTGACCTTTTCCAACCATCAACACCATTTTTTAAAATAAAAATATTTGTATATTTTAAATTTTTTGCAAGCCTATAAGTTATCTCGGAGATACCGTTGTTGTTATCAAACAACACTAGTCTTACTTTTTTATTAGGTAATAGCTTTTCAATATTAATTTCAAATTTACTAAATGGAATAGAAATAGAAAATAATGGATGGCCTGCAGTGTGTTGAGCTAACTCTCTGACATCTATGAAAGCAATTTCCTTATTATCAGAAATCCAATTTTTGACTGTTTTTGCTTCTACAAAATTTTTCATCTTAATGCACAATCATTGATTTAAATTTAATAATTTAAAAAATTAATATATGTTTTCTAATAAAGTTAGTCAAAATGGGGGATATAATGAAAGACTACAATGTTGGCGATCTGGTTTCGGAGTTTTTGCATCAAATAGATGTGAAGGATGTTTTTGGCGTAGTCTCGGTACATAACATACCAATGCTAGACGCAATTGGTAGAAGAAATCATATTAGAATGATCCCTGCAAGAGGTGAAATGGGAGCTGGCCATATGGCAGACGGCTATGCTAGAGCGAATAATGGACTTGGTGTTGTATTTACAAGTACAGGCCCTGGCGCCGCTAATGTTGCAGGTGCAATAGTAGAGTCTCGTTTTGCAGGTTCATCTGTTTTGCACTTTACAGGCCAAACAGCAACAGAAAATTTAGATAAAAATCAAGGCACCGTCCATGACGTTCCTAATCAATTAGGCATGCTTAATTCAATTTCTAAAAAGGCTATTAGAATTGATCATGAAGATGAGGCTTTAGAAAAATTAATCTATGCATGCAAGATTGCTGTCACACCTCCAAAAGGACCAGTTTCAATTGAAATACCAATAGATATTCAAAGAAAAAAAATTGAAAGACCTTCTTTATTGGATACCATTAATCTACCTAATATAAGTGGTGATTTAGGTGATACAAAATCTCTTGATACAATAGAAAATCATATAAAATCTTCAAAGAGAAAAATTATATGGGTAGGAAATGGAGCTAAGTTCGCAACTAAAGAAATTAATCTTTTCATTAAAATGGGTTTCGCAGTAGTTACAAGCACTCAAGGGAGAGGAGTGGTTCCAGAAACAAATAATATGTGTTTAGGAGCCTTTAATGCTGTCCCTTTAATAGAGGAATTTTATAAAACATTAGATTTAATGATTGTAGTAGGGAGTAGATTAAGAGGTCATGAGACCAGAGATATGTCACTTGAGTTACCAAAAAATTTAATACAAATTGACATAGATCCCAACGCAAAAAATAGAACATATAAAACAAATCAATTTCATTGTGGAGATTCTAAAAAGGTACTAGCTGAATTAGCTAGAAGATTAGCCGGCACAATTTCTGTAGAAAATGAGTGGATAAATGAGGTTAGTGATTTAAAAAAACAAATTTATTTAGATTATAAAAATATGTTAGGTGCATATAAAGAATTTCCAGAAATTATAAGAAAAGTTCTCCCAAAAGATGGTAAGTGGGTTAGAGATGTTACTATTTCAAACAGCATGTGGGGAAACCGCATGATGCATATTAATGAACCTACTGAAAATATTTATCCTGTTGGAGCAGCAATTGGGCCTGGAATGGCTTTAGCTATCGGAGCTGCAATTGCCAGCGAGGGAAAAAAAATAATTGCAATGTGTGGGGATGGGGGGTTTATGCTTAATCTTCCAGATTTGTGGACTGCATCTGAAACAAATTGTGATGTTGTATTTTTAGTAATGAATGATAACGGTTATGGTGTCATAAAGCACATACAAGATAGCATGTATGGTGGAAGAAATTTTTTTGCTGATTTAATGGGACCAAATTTTGAAGATTTAGCTAAAGTAGCTAAAATGAAATACAAGAGAATAGACTATGCAAAAGATTTAGAAAAGGTACTTAAGGAAGCTGTAAATTTTGACGGTCCAGTATTAGTAGAGGTAAATGTAACATCAGTTGGAAAAATGCCACGATATTTTGCTCCACCTCCTCACGCTCTAAATAAATAGCATGTTGGAGTTTCCTGAATCAATTTCAACCCTAACAGCATATTTTTTAATTTTTTCTAGTATGGCTACTTCATTTATTACTTCAGCTTTTGGGATTGGAGGAGGAGCAATCTTATTAGGATTATTAGCTATCAAACTACCACCTGTTGCGTTATTACCAATACATGGCATTGTTCAAATAGGTTCTAATCTTGGAAGAACAATAATTTTTTTCAAAGACATCAAAAGGGATACTTTAATTCCATTTACTGTTGGGACTGTTATTGGCTCTATATGTGGAGGTTCCATTTTTATTCAAATAGATGCTTGGTTGCTTCAGCTATCAATATCAATATTTATATTATGGTCAGTATATGGCAAAATTCCAATTATTGGATCAAAGCAAATAACAATTGGTGGTACGTTTTCAGGTTTCATGACAATGTTTTTTGGAGCATCAGGAACCTTAGTTGCAGGAATTGTGAAAACACTAGATCTTGAACCAGTAAGACATTTGGCAACACATTCAGCATTGATGTCTATACAACATTTGATCAAAGTGCTGGTATTTGGTTTTGTAGGTTTTTCTTACTCTGAATATTTTTTACTTATTTTTTTAATGATAATTAGTGGATTAGCAGGCACTATTTTAGGAAAAAAAATTCTAGTGAAATATGGAAGTAAATATTTTAAATTAATTTTAAACACAATTCTTACAGTTATTGCTTTATATCTTCTATGGAATGCAATTATTATGAGTAGAGCTTTATATAATCTTAATCTTTTTGCTTAGTTATCCATGAAAAAATCATAGGTCCACATAAACCTAAAAAGGCAAATACTAAAAACATAAGTGCAAGAGGTTGGGTAAGTATCATCCACCAAGCTCCATCAAACATTTTAAGTGAATGTTGTAAATTAGTTTCTACCATTTCTCCTAAAATAAGACCGACAGCAATTGGAGCAACAGAAAATCCATGTCTTCTTGCAAAAAAACCAATAACTCCAAAAATTAATGCTAACCAAACATCTAAGAGTTGACCTTGGAATGCATATGCACCAATCACTGACAAAGCAAAAACTATAGGCCATAAAATCTGTGTTGGAACTAAGGAAACTCTAGCAAACAATTTAGCAGCATAGAGCCCCATCAACATAAACATCACATTTGCAACAAACATTGAGCCAAAAATTTGATAAACTTTTTCTACTTGTTCGGTAAATAAATAAACACCAGGTCTAAGACCATGTACCATAAGTCCAACAAGTATAATTGCAGTTGTGCCACTTCCGGGTATGCCTAGAACCATTGTAGGTACCATAGCCCCACCAGTTGCTGCATTGTTTGCAGCCTCAGCACCGGCAATACCCTCAATAGACCCTTTTCCAAACTCCTTCTTATTTTTTGACCATCTTCTTGCTTCTGAATAACCAATCATTGATGCAACAGTTGCACCCTCAGCTGGTAAGACACCTATAAACGTCCCAATACCACACGATCTAAGTATTGTTTTCCAAATCTTTTTATAATCTTCTAAGGTTGGAAGTTTTACAGCTTTCATGCTGACTGTTTTAATGATCTTATCAACAGTTTTAGATTGAACTAACAATTCAGATATAGCAAAAAGTCCAATAAATATTGGTACAAAGTGTAGACCCTCATACAATTCATAATTACCAAACATAAATCTTTCAATTCCTGTAACACGTTCAGCGCCTATAGTTGAAAGCCAAACTCCAAATATTCCTCCAATAAGATTTTTAACAGCTCCACCTGCACTAATACTAGCTAGCATCGACAACCCAAAAACTGTTAAAGCAAAATACTCTGGTGATCTAAACTCGTAAGCAACCCTTGCTAATAATGGAGCAGCAAAACATAAAATTAGAACAGAGAATATACCCCCAACTGTACTTGAAATGACAGCAATACCAAGGGCCCTCCCTGCTTCACCTTTTTGTGCTAGTGGATATCCATCAAAAGTAGTTGCTGCTGCTGCAGATGTACCGGGAGTATTGATCAATATTGCTGTAATTGATCCTGCAAAAGTTGCAGACACATAAATAGTAGCAAGGACAGCAATAGCATGGACAGGATCCATAGTTAATGTAAATGGTAGAAGTAAAGCTGCGCCAGTAGTTGCGCCTAATCCTGGGAGAACTCCAATTATAACGCCTAATATTGTAGTCGCAAAGATCAATCCTAAGAGATAAGGATCCACTATAACGGATGCCATTGCAGATATTGCTTGCTCAAACATAGACGCTTTTCCTATCCATAGTATAAATTCATTAATATACCCCGTGGAAATCTGATTTTTAAAACATAGTCAAATAACAAAAAAACCAATCCAGGAGTTATTGTAGCGGTCAAAAAAGCAACCCAAATCCTTCTCTCACCCCATAAAATGCTCATCAAAAAAATTACAACAAAAATTCCAATAAACATGTCTGTATAAACAGTTAACAAATAAAATAGCAGAAATAAAAACATACTTCCCCAAGTATGATATTTCTCTAAAGCTATAGGCTTTGGATTATTTTTATAAAATTGAAAACTCAAAATTCCGATTAAAATCAATTTCAAAATCATCAAAAATATCGGGAATGATCTAGCCTGCATGCTATCACCCACAATCATTTCAGGTGACGTATCAAGCTGTAAGGCAATTGCAATAACTGCTAGCGAAAAAATGGATAATATTAATGGAACTAAATAGATGTTTTTCATAATTTTTATTAAAGACCCCTCATATTTGAGAGGTCTTTATCTTCTTTTTCTATTTTTATTTTAATAAGCCCATTTCTTTTAAGGCAGGACCGAACTCACCTACCATAAATGCAATTTGCTTACCCCATGGACCTGATGGCTGTGGGGATGTACTATCCAATCCTGAGTTAGCTAGGTAAGCCTGGTACATTGAATGTTTCATAGCTTTTTGAATACCTTTTTCCATTTCAGCAACTCTAGCCTTATCTACACCAGCATGTGTTACAAATCCTCTAGTTGTAGATAAAACAAGGTCAATGCCCAATTCTTTAGCTGTCTTCGCTTTTGGAATTGGAGCCATTCCGTTTTCTGCTAAAATAACAAGTGGACAAATATCTCCAGCCTCAACAGGTGCTGCAGCTTCAGATAAGTTTAATGTTCCTACATCAACTTCACCAGCAACTAGTCTTGTAGCTAATTCTCCACCACCTTTGTAAGGAATGTATTTTGGCATTTTTTGGCCAAGTCTCTTAGCCCATAAAAAAACAGTTATATGGTCAATAGTACCAGTGTGTGTGCCACCAAAAGTAATTTTATCGCCTTTTTTCATACCAGCAACAAAATCTTCAGGTGTTTTATAAGGACTTTTCTTACAATTAACCATTAAAATTTGTGGATCATTAGTACCTCTTGAAATTGGTGCCATATCCTCAACTTTTAACTTTGTTTTACCCATTGCCATTGTGATTGCATGACCAACAGTAAATGTTAAGATTGTATTGCCATCGGCAGGTCTGGTCATGAAATAATTCATTGCAGCTGCACCACCGCCACCTCTTTTATTAACAACAACCATATCTTGCTTAAGAGTTCTTCTTGAACGAAGCATCATCATTCTTGAGTTGACGTCGGTTCCTCCGCCAGCTCCCGCATGAGTAACAACTTCAATCGCAGGCTTCTTTGAAGCTAGAGTAGGAGTAGTAGTGAAAGCAATAGCTGATACTATTGCAGCCAGACCAGTTCCAACTTTAAAAAGTGTTTTAGATTTAATCATTTATTTTCCTCCGTAATGATTATCCAGCTAATGCTGGCGTGAAATACCATTAAAAAATAGTATTGTCTTGAGTAATTAAATACTCAACCCCATTCAACATTATAGCAACTTAGAAATTTCAAATTACTTACTAAATGAATAGTTTGATTATTACGAATTAAAATTACGAGTCAAGCACTACAAGAGTTAAATGATGAATTTGTTAATAGTTAAAAGATGAATTTAATTATCAGGTTTATCTTGAAAATTTGAACTCATATTAGATCTATAAAATTCAATAACTTGTGTTCTTGTAAGATCCGAGCTTTCTTCTTTCATAAATACTTTAGAAATGTTTGGTGTAGCTGTAGCTAATTGAAAAATTACAGAAAATATTGATAACGGTTCCAAATTTAACTCCTTAGAATTAGATTAAATCTGCAATTAATGTGCCATCCATATTCTATGAGAAAATAAAAAATCAAAATAAAGCTTGTAATATATTGAAAATTCTTAAATTAATTTTAAATAAATAGAACCAATATTTAAAATCAAAATAATGCCAGACTCTAATATCATAAAAAAGTACAATGCTTCTAATATTAATGTTCCTAGTTCTATGTTAGATTGGATGAGATCCAATCATGCTGGAGAAACAGGCGCAGTTTGGATCTATATGGGTGCTAAATGTATATTTTGGAATAAAAAGATTCAGGATATGACCAAAGAACATTATGAAACTGAAAAGAATCACTTAATTGTGATGAGCCATATCTTACCTAAAAACATTCACAGTAAACTCTTAATTTTGTGGAGAATACTAGGATTTGGTCTAGGATTTTTTTCTGCATTATTGGGCTATAGATTTTTTTGTGTAACAATTCAATCAGTGGAAACTTTTGTAGAAGAACATTACAAAGAACAAATTGATTTTTTATATAAAAACTCTACTTCTTTTGAACTACTTAGAGTGTTAGAAAAATGTTGTGATGAAGAAGTAGAACATCAAGTGGATGCACAACTCCAAAAGGGAAATGATAAGAATACTAGTTTTGAGAGATCTTGGTCAAATTTAATTGGATCTGGTTCTAGTCTTGCAGTAAATATTTCAAAACAATATTAGGTTTAATAATTATGAAATTAACTAAAGTTTTTTATGATGGAAAATGTGGGCTATGTAGTAAAGAAATTAATTATTACAAAAGAATAGCTCCAAAAAATATTTTTGAATGGCATGATATAGCTTCAAATCCAGAAAAATTGAAGGAGCTTCACGTTTCCCAATATGACGCTTTAATGTATTTACATGCAACCGACCAAAAATCTAATTTGAAAATTGGTGTAGACGCTTTTATTTTAATATGGGGTCAACTTAAGCATTGGAAAATTTTATCTGTTTTGGTAAGAGCGCCTTTAATATACTCAATTTCTAAAATAACATATAAATTGTTCGCTAATTACAGGTTTAAAAAGCTTTCACATTGTCAAATGGCTAGTCGGAAGGTTATTTAAAATAAATGATTAAATGGATAAAAAATTTAAAATCTAAACAGAACAGTTTTTCTGAGAAAAAAGAAACTCGGTTAGAACAGATGAAAAAAAATCCATACAAAAGAGTTGATAGCGAAAATATGACAGATATTGAAAAAATGGATCAAGGTTTTAATGGAAAAACTTTCACTATTAATGGTATTGAAATAGATTTTTAACCTTATCAACAATTAATTTTTATACTTTGCCTTTGAACAAATTGTTATATACTCCTGATTCTTAATTAAAGGTTTATTAGGGGATTAAATATGAAAAAGTTTACAACAACATTAGCGGCTCTATTGATAATGGGGTCTGCGTCGTCATTTGCAGATGGTCACAAGGTAAAAGTTGGTATGATAACCACATTATCAGGTGGTGGATCTGGTTTAGGAATTGATGTCAGAGATGGCTTTATGCTAGCTGTGAAAGGAAATAAAAATATTTCTGTAATTACAAAAGACGATCAGCGTAAACCTGACATTGCAGTTCAGTTGGCTGATAAAATGATACAATCTGATAAAGTCGATGTGTTAACTGGAATAATCTGGTCAAACTTAGCAATGGCTGTTGTGCCAGCTACTGTAAATCAAGGTAAATTTTATTTGTCACCAAATGCTGGTCCATCAAAATTAGCAGGTAAAGGATGTCATAAGAATTATTTTAATGTTGCCTGGCAAAATGACAATTTACATGAAGCAGCAGGAGGTTATGCTAACTCTGCTGGATTTAAAAATTCATTTATACTAGCTCCAAACTATCCTGCTGGTAAGGATGCATTAACTGGATATAAAAGATATTTTAAAGGAAGCTTAGCGGGTGAAATTTATACAAAACTAGGTCAAAAAGATTATGCAGCAGAAATAGCACAAATAAGAGCATCAGGTGCTGATAGTGTATTCTTTTTTCTCCCAGGCGGAATGGGTATTGGCTTTATGAAGCAATTTTCACAATCTGGAATTAAACTGCCAGTCGTTGGTCCAGCTTTTTCATTTGACCAAGGTATTCTTAAAGCTGTAGGTGATGCAGCACTTGGTGTTAAAAACACGTCTCAGTGGTCAAAAGATATTGACAATAACGCAAACAAAAAGTTTGTGAAAGATTTTCAATCTGAATATGGAAGGCTACCTTCTTTATATGCCTCTCAAGGCTATGATACAGGTAAACTTTTAATTTCAGCAATGTCAAAAGCTAAAGTTAAAGATAAAGATAAATTTAGAGATGCCCTCAGAAAAGCTGATTTTTCATCAACAAGAGGTAAATTTAGTTTTGATAAAAATCATCATCCTATTCAGGATATTTATGTTCGTGAAGTAATTAAGCAAGGTGAAATCCTTACTAATAAGATTGTTTCAGTTGGATTAAAGGATCATTCGAACGCTTATGTTTCTGAATGTAAGATGTAAAAACTTAATAGGTGATTTCTAATAGAAATCACCTATTCCTAAATTATTTATAAATGACATCTATACTATTTTTTGAACAATTATTAAACGGCATACAATTTGGAACTATGTTGTTTCTTATGTCAGCTGGTCTAACTCTTATTTTTGGAGTTATGGGTCTAATTAATTTAGCTCATGGATCTTTTTATATGATTGGAGCTTTTAGTGCTGCTTTGATAGCAGGCTTAACAGGTTCTTTCTGGCTTGCATTATTAGCAAGCTTGTCAGGTGCTGCGATTGCAGGAGTGTTAATAGAAATTTTAATTATTAGACGTTTATATAGAAGAGATCACCTAGATCAAGTTTTAGCTACATTTGCATTAATTTTATTGTTATCTGAAGGTGTTAGATGGTGTTTTGGAGCTTTTCCTTTATATTTAGATATTCCAGAAAATCTTAATGGTACTTTACCAATTTTAGATGATATTATTTACTCTAAATATCGATTGTTCATAATATTTATGGGTCTTTTGATAGCCACTGGGCTTTATATCCTCATAACAAAGACACGTTTAGGTGTTCGAATAAGAGCAGGTCAAAATGATCGCCAGATGATATCAGCACTAGGTGTTGATATATCAAAACTTTATACCATCGTATTTGCACTGGGGGCTTCCTTAGCTGGTTTAGCTGGAGCGATGATAGGAGCTATTCAATCAGTTGAAGTTGGAATGGGTGAACCTATTTTAATTTTAGCTTTTGTAGTAATAGTAATTGGAGGAATTGGCTCAATAAAAGGTGCACTAATTGGATCTATTTTAGTAGGGGTAACAGACACAATTGGTAGAATTTTTTTACCCGAGCTTTTAAAAATTTTTATGGAACCAGCAAACGCTACCTCAGTTGGTTCTTCAATTGGTTCAATGCTAATTTATATACTGATGGCTTTAATACTTATAATTAAGCCATCTGGATTATTTGGAAAAACTTAAAATGATTGTTGAAAAAATTTTTAATAAATGGATTTTGGTTTTTCTTTTTTTAATTCCGGTTTTAGGATTTATTTTTGAAGAGCCTTATTACATTACTTTAACTACAAAAGTAGTTATTCTTGGTATTGCAGGTATTGGACTAAATTTAGCACTCGGTTATTGCGGCTTAATTTCTTTTGGTCATGCAGCTTTTTTTGGATTAGGTGGTTATGTTACAGGAATACTATCTTTTCATGCTTTGAACTCAGAACTAATGTTTAGTTGGCCTTTTGTCACTTCTGGCAGTTCTGAAATGTTGGTAATTTGGCCAATAGTAATATTATCAAGTGCGTTTTTAGCTCTAATTATTGGCTTATTATCACTGAGAACTACAGGTGTTTACTTTATAATGATAACCCTTGCATTTGCGCAAATGTTATACTTTTTTGCAATTAGCTGGCCCAACTATGGAGGTGAAGATGGGTTATCTATATATATGAGAAATTCGTTGCCAATGATTAACACTATGGATCCATTGACTTTTTACTTAATATGTCTTTGTTGGCTGTTAATAGTAATTTTTATTTCAGCTAAACTAATAAATTCTTCTTTTGGTATGGCATTTCAAGCTATTAAGCAAAATGAAGAGAGAGTAAAATCTGTTGGCATTGAAACTTTCAAAGTTAAGTTACTAGTTTTTGTTATTTCAGGAATAATTACTGGATTAGCGGGGTCCTTATATACTGACCTAAACAGGTTCATAAGTCCTTCAGTTCTTAATTGGCAGATGTCTGGAGAAATAATGGTTTTTGTAATTCTTGGAGGAATTGCAAGGCTTTATGGGCCTCTTGTGGGTGCGGCTTTCTTTATTGTTTTAGAACAAACTTTAGGAGGTTATACAGAAAATTGGCAGTTTTGGTTGGGATTAATACTTATTTTAGAAATATTATATGTACGCACAGGTATTTTAAGTTTATTTGAAAAGAAATTAAAATATGAAAAATAAAATTTTAAATATTAAAAATTTATCAAAATCATATGGCGCGTTTAAAGTTACCGATGAGATTACAATAGACCTTCATTTTGACGAAATACATGCTTTAATTGGACCTAATGGAGCAGGAAAATCAACATTGATAAAGCAAATAGTTGGAAGCGTAAAACATGATATAGGTTCGATTATCTTGGATCAAGAAGACATAACTGATTTAACCGATGTTGAAAGAGCTAAAATTGGAATATCAAGAACATTCCAGGTTTCTTCTATCATTCCTCAATTTAGCGCAATAGATAATATAGTTTTATCCCTATTAGATAAATCGAGTAAAACATTTCAAATGTTCAAAAGTGTAAGAAATAATAAAGGATTGTATTCAAATGCAAATAAAATTCTAAAGGAAATTGAACTATCAGAAAAAAGTGATATTTCAGCATCTGACTTAAGCCATGGTGATAGAAGAAAACTCGAAGTTGGTCTAGCTTTAGCTATGGATCCAAAAGTTTTTTTGTTTGATGAGCCAATGGCTGGTTTGGATGAAAGTGGAACAAACATGATGATTAATTTATTCAAAAAAATTAAGTCTAACTCTCCAATTTTATTGATTGAACATGATATGGACGCTGTTTTTGCATTGGCTGATAGGGTTTCAGTAATAAATTATGGGAAGATAGTAGCCACAGGTACAGTAGATGAGATAAGAAAAAATGAATTAGTGAGAGATGTTTATTTAGGTTATGAGATCTGATGGAAAAACTTCTTGAAATAAATGAACTAAAGTCATGGTACGGCTTAAGTCAAGCTCTCTTTGATGTGTATCTAGAGATAAATCAGGGTGAAGTTGTTGCTCTACTTGGTAGAAATGGCATGGGCAAGTCAACGACTATTAGGTCGATTTGTGGTTTAATAAGTAATTATGAGGGTGATATAAAATTTAAAAATATTTCTATTACAAATCAGCCAAGCTACAAAATTGCTCAACTAGGAATTGGCCTTGTACCAGAAGGAAGGAGGGCATTTACAAATTTGACTGTATTGGAAAATCTTATAGCAACTGCAGTTGAAGGTGAATGGGACCTTGACAAGGTTTTTCACTTATTTCCTAAATTAGCAGAAAGAAAACACCAAAATGCTTCTACTTTATCAGGTGGTGAACAACAAATGCTAGTAATTGGAAGAGCATTAATGACAAACCCAAATTTACTAATTTTAGATGAAGCCACCGAAGGTTTATCACCAACTATAAGATCAGAAATATGGAAGGTTATAACTATTTTAAAAAGTAAAGGTGTTTCAATTTTAATTATTGATAAATCACTTAAACAACTTCAAGACTTAGCTGATAAATTTTATATTTTAGAAAAGGGAAAAACAGTTTGGGATGGTTCTTCAAAAAATTTAACAAGCAAAATTGCTCAGAGATATTTAGGAGTTTAATTAAATATGATCGCTAAAATTTTCGTGCATATTAATTTCTGCCTCTCCACCAACTGCTGAAACAATAGCTCCCATCTCACTTAATTCTTGACTAAATTTAATCCAATTACTTCTGCCTTTTTCAAAATGAGCTTTTGAAATCCAATATTTCACAACTAAAAAGTTTGTCTCAGAAATGTCTACATTCGTTTCTTTAATTAGACCTGCTTTCATCTGTTCATGTCCAACTTGCTTACTAAGCAGTTTAAGAGATTTTTTTGCTGTTTTATTTGGACATTTAATTGTGACTATTCTTAAATACATAAAATCATCAAATCAAAATTTACAAATGGAATCAATAGTGATTTTGAGTTTCTCAGAAATTTCATTTATTTCAGTTTCATTTATTATAAATGGTGGTGCAATAAGAATATGATCCCCATTTTCTCCATCTATTGTTCCCTGCATTGGATAACAAATTAACCCTTCATATAAGGCCTTTTTCTTAATTTTCCCAGCTACATTTAATTTTTTAGGAAACGGTCTCTTAGTTGATCTGTCAGCTACAAGCTCTATAGCTCTAAATAACCCTCTGCCTCTAATATCTCCAATATATTGATTTTGGCTTAGTTTCTTTGTTAAGCTTTGCAGAAGTATATTACCCTTTTCTCTTACTTTAGATGGATAATTATCATTTATTAATTTACTTAAAACTGCATATGATGCTGCACATGCTATTGGATGACCAAGATATGTGTGTCCATGTTGAAAAAATCCAGATCCACTTTCTATCGCTTCATATATGTGATTTTGACATATCATAGCTCCAATTGGTTGATATCCTGCTCCTAAGCCTTTGGCAATAGTAATAATATCAGGAATCACTGGTTCATCATCACAAGCAAATAAAGATCCTGTTCTTCCCATACCACACATAACTTCATCTAAAATTAATAAAACATCATATTTATTACATATCTCTCTTATAAGTTTGAAATATCCTGGCACAGCTGTAAGGGCACCTGCAGTTGCTCCAACAACTGTTTCTGCTATAAAAGCCATAACATTATCTGGACCCAAATTTAAAATTTCATCTTCTAATTCTTTTGCAACTCTTTGTCCATAATCCCATTCAGTTTCGTCTGATCTTTTATTTCTATATAGGTAACAAGGTGAAATTAAGCTGGTTTCAATTAGTAAATCTTCAAAAAAATTTCTTCTCCAAATATTACCCCCAGATGCTAAAGCTCCAAGAGTGTTTCCATGATAACTTTGTCTTCTAGATATAATTTTGTGTTTTTTTGGTTTTCCTATTTCAATAAAATATTGTTTTGCAAGTTTTATTGAGGCCTCTACTGCTTCAGAACCACTTGAAACAAGATACACTTTATCTAGTCCAGATGGAGAAATTTCAGCTAATAAATTTGCTAGTTTTTCAGCAGGTTCATTTGTAAAAAAAGATGTATGGGCATAAGCTAATTTTTTAGTTTGATTAATAATTGCGTCTTTTACAGTATTGTCAGAATGACCTAAGCATGAAACTGCAGCACCACCTGACCCATCAATATATTTTTTTCCATTATTGTCAACTATATAACATCCTTCACCTTTAATAGCTGTGGGTAGATCATAATTTGAATGTCTTGGAAAAATACTACTACGTCTCATTTTGTTTTCTAAAATGATGTTTCTCCAAAATCTTGAGTAACTCCACCAACAAAGTGGATTGTTTTAGGTGATAAGGTTTTGACATATTTAGCTATATTTTCGTCAATTAACTTATCAATTTTTTTCATTGATTCAGCATCAGGAAACTCCCATAAGACTACACTTACATTGGGTGTTTGCGGATTTTTCAAAGCTCTAAACCTAACTCCTTTTACTTGTTGAAGTAAATTAGGCCACCTAGTTTCAAGTATTGATTCGAATAATTCACAATCTTCAGTAGATGAGAAGGTTCTTACAAAAATTTTTATTAACATTGTTTCTCCAGACTAAAAAACATTTTAAATTTATTACAATTTGAAGTTTTGTATATTATGTTGTTTTTTGCAAATAATATAAATTTTTGGTGGGGAATTGATGTTTCATATAGCATTTAGAAAAGATGTTTTTCTTAGAGCTTTTAAAATGGCTTTGATAGTAGGGATCATTTTAGCAATAATTAATCATGGGGATCATATTATTTTAGGAACGATGACAGTAACAATTTGGACTAAAATCTTAATTACTTTTTGTGTGCCCTTTTGTGTTTCAACTGTTTCCTCTGTTCTTGCAATTCAAAAAGAGCAGTTAACAGTTAGATAAAGATAATTTGATAATGAACAAATTTTTAAGTGTCTTTATTTTTATAACAATCTTTTCCTTATTTAATTTTTCTGCAAGTTCCAAACAAGAAAATTATTATTATGAGGTTCAGTTTGGAAATTTAATTGTTGGTAAAGCAGAAGTTTTGTTTAGATCAACGTCTAAAAATTTAAATATTGATATAAAATCACAAACTGCTGGTATTTTAGACGCATTATATGAGTACAACGGTGTATTAAAATCGACATCAATAAAAAATAAAGGTACTTGGTTGCCAAATAAATTTTCAGCTAGTGGAGTATTTAATAAGAAAAAGCGGACTACGGATATTACATGGATCAATGAATATAAAACTGTAAGTTATATAAATGTTCCTACTGTAGATCTTAAAAAATACCATGAAGTTCAAAAGTCAAGTTTGGTTAATGTAATTGATCCAATAACAGCCTTTATGAGAGTTATTGAAAAAATTAATAATGAAAATACTTGTGACCAAAACTTCAAAGTTTTTGATGGCAGAAGGCGATATGATTTGGAAATTAAAACGATTGGAAATAGCACAATTGATAATGACAGACCTAAATCATATAAAGGAAATGTTCTGATATGTGGATTGAGAGTTTTCCCAATAGGCGGTCATAGACTTAAAACAAAATGGAAACCAAGTGAAGATAAGATTTCTGATATCAAAGTATTTTTTGGTAAAAATCAGTATAAAGATTATGTACCCGTCAGAGTTCAGATAGAGAGATGGTTTGGAACAGTTGTTATACGTCTTATACGAAAGAACCTTTAGATTATGAAAATTGGATTAATAGGTAACAATATTTCAACCTCAAATGCTCCCGATATTCATATCCGTCTTGCAAAAATATTTCAAATCCCCTTAGAATATTTATTGTTTGATTTGAAAGATAAAGAAGAAAGTTATTTTGTAGTTTTGTTAGAAGAATTAAGACTTGCAGGTTTCAAAGGAGTCAATATTACATTTCCTTTTAAAGAAAAAGTAATCAAGCATGTAGATAATATATCTAAGAACTCAAGAAATGTTGGATCAGCAAATACACTTATATTCAAAAATAAAATTACAGCTCATAATACTGATTATACAGGTTTTTTGAAAACTTATAATTTTCATTTTGGTAAAAATACTCCTGGAACAATTCTAGTTTTAGGTGCTGGTGGAGTGAGTAGGGCAATTTCTTTTGGTCTAGCTTCTAAAGGAGCAGAAAAGATTTTTTTAATTGATAAAGATGAAATTAAAGCGAACAGCTTATCTAAAGATTTAAGTAATTTAAATATAAATTGTGTTGTAACAAAACCAGATCAAATAGAAAAACATTTATCTATTTTTGATGGTATAATTAACTGTACACCAGTTGGTCATTATGATTTTCCAGGAAATCCATTAGGTAATCTAATGCCAAACAAGAAACAATGGATTTTTGATGCAGTTTACACTCCAGCTAGAACCAATTTTATTAAGAAAGGTGAACAAGTTGGAGCAAAAATTATTTCAGGCATTGATCTTTTTATTTTTCAAGCAATAGACGCTTTTTTATATTTTACTGAAAACAAAGAAAATAATCACGATCTTACAAATCATATACATAAGTTAAGAAAACATTATTTCGATAAGCTATATATTTGAATTAAGACTTGTTTTCAAAAATAATTTCATTTTCAAAAAGTCTATTAATTCCATCCTCTGAATAACCATTTTCCCTTAAGACTTCTCTTGTATGTTCGCCAATAACAGGTGGTTTATGTTTGACGCCTACTGCTTTAGATCTACTAAACTTAATTGGTGAAGAAACACCTTTGTAATCCTCTTTTGAAATAGTCATTTCTCTTTCTTTTGTTTGAGGATGATTTAAAGCTTCCTCTATATTCCTTACGGGCCCTGCAGGAACTCCTGCCGACAATAGTTTTTCTGAAAATTCAACTCCATCTACATTACTAAGAGCATCTTCTAAATATTTGGTTAGTTCTATTCTGTTTTTTACCCTATCACCATTAGTTAAAAATCTTTCATCTTTTGTAAGATGGTCTAAATCTAAAGCTTTACAGAGTCTTATAAAACCAGCATCGTTTCCAATACCCATAAAAATCTCATTAGTTGCTGTTTTGAATTTATCATATGGGGAAATATTTGGATGTGCATTTCCAGTAGCTTTACCTGGTTTTTTTGATAAAAAATAATTGCCAGTATGTGGATGCATTAATGAAAGTGCCGAATCATAAAGAGACATATCCAAAAATTGACCTAAGCCAGATTTTTCTCTTTCTTGCAGTGCCATTAAAATTCCTATTGTTGAATAAAGTCCAGTTCCCATATCAACTACTGGAGCCCCAATTCTTACATCGCCTCCGTCAGCATGACCATTTACTGACATCATACCAGTCATAGCTTGAACTATTGCATCATAGCCTGGTGCGCCACCAAGTGGACCTTTAGCTCCAAAACCTGAAATTCTACAGTGAATTAATTTAGGAAATTTTTTTCTTAAAACTTCTTCATAACCCAAACCCCATTTTTCCATTGTACCAGTTTTGAAGTTTTCAATAACTATATCTGAGGTTTTTAGAAGTTCTAAAATTATTTCTTTACCTTCTTGTTTGGTAAGATCGATTGCTAAAGATTTCTTATTCCTATTAACGTTTATAAAATATGAAGCCATATCGTTTATAAAAGGTGGTCCCCAAGCTCTAACTTCATCACCAATCTTTGACTCTATCTTAATCACCTCAGCTCCGTGATCTGCAAGTATTTGCGTAGCGTAAGGTCCTCCAAGAACTCTTGTAAGGTCTAAAATCTTAATCCCATTTAATGCATGGTTAATTTTATTTTTTTCTATCATTATATTACTTTCTAATAACTAATAAGATTTTGGTAGTCCAAGAACACGTTCTGAGATATAATTTAAGATCATTTGAGCGCTAACAGGAGCCAATTTGGGGATCAAAGATTCTCTCAATAACCTCTCAACATGATATTCTTTAGCATATCCCATCCCACCCAAAGTTACGACTGCTTGCGTGGCTGCTTTAAAGCCAGCTTCAGCTGCAAAATATTTAGCTGCGTTAGCCATTCCTCCTGCGTTTTCACCTTTATCGTATTGATAAGCTGCTTTTGCAATTAGTAGTTCTGCGGCTTCTAATTCAATCCAATTTTCTGCTAATGGGTGTTGAATACTTTGATTTTTACCAATAGGTCTATTAAAAACAATTCTATCATTTGCGTACTTAACTGCCCTTGACAAAGCATTTTTACCTATTCCTAGAGCTTCTGCGGCAATAAGAATTCTCTCAGGGTTAAGGCTATCTAATATATATTTAAATCCCTTACCTTCTTCGCCAATTCTGTCATATTCAGGTACTTCAAGATTATCTATAAATATTTGGTTGCTATCAACTGCTGCTCTGCCCATTTTGGAAATTTCTCTTACTTCTATTTTCTTCCTATCTAAATTTGTATAAAACAAAGTTAAACCGTCTGTATTTTTTTTACATTCTTCAATGGGACTTGTTCGGGCTAATAAGAGTATTTTGTCAGCTATTTTAGCAGTAGATGTCCAAATTTTTTGACCATTAACTAAATATCCATTGTTTATTTTTTTTGCAAATGTTTTTAATCTACCAGTATCTAAACCTGCATCTGGTTCAGTGACACCAAAGCAAGTTTTTTCTTTTCCTAATATCAATGGTGGTAACCACTTATCTTTTTGCTCTTTAGTTCCATATACCACAATGGGATGTGGTCCAAAAATATTAATATGTATTGAAGATGCAGCAGCCATGCCGCCACCTGTTTCTGAAATTTTTTGCATAAAAATTGATGCCTCACTCACACCTAAATCACTTCCTCCAAATTCTTTAGGCATACAAATGCCTAACCAACCTCCATTTGCTACCTCTTCGTAAAACTTTTGGGGGAATTGACTTTCTTTATCGCAATGAAGCCAATATTCATCATTGTAGTTTTTCATAATATTATTCACGGAATCAATAATAGATAACTGAGTTTGATTTAGATTGAATTCCATAAACTTATCTTGCTAAATTATGATAATTATTATTTGGTTCCATTTCCGTTGCCGAAGCTAGTCTGTTGGTCATGTTAAACAAACCAACAATTGCACTAATGTCCCAAATATCTCTATCTGTATATCCAACATCCCTTAATTTCTTTCTATCATTTTCACCAATTTCAGATGGGTCTTTTGTTAATTTTTTTGTAAAATTTAGTAATTCCACTTGTTTTTTTGGCAATTCTGCAGACTTGAAGTTTGCTGCAATTCGTTCTCCTAATTGCGGGTCATTTGATAATTGTCTAACTGCAGATCCATGAGCTACTAAACAATAAAAGCAATGATTTTCTGAAGAAACCGTAACGGCAATCATTTCTCTTTCCAATTTTGTTAAACCAGAATCACCTAACATCAAAGCATTATATAATTTAGTAAAACCTTCAAATTGTTTTGGAAATTTTGCAAAAGCAGCAAGAACATTTGGAATAAAGCCTAGTTTTTGTTGAACAATTTCTAAGTAGTTCTTTACTTGATCTTCTCCGTCTTTAGTGCCTTCATAATCTAGATTTAATTTAGTTAAATTACCCTTTTGGCCTTGTTTTGTAATCGTTGCCATTTACTTCTCCATTAACCAATTTGGTTTTCTCTTCTCAAAAAAAGCATTAATTCCTTCTATTGACTCAGGATTTTCCCATACATCTGCGAGAGCTTCAACAGTAAATTGAATTGTATTTTCATCTATTTTTATAGATAAATTTCTTACTAGTTTTTTTGAAGCAGATAACGCAGCAGGCGCATTTTTTAAAAAGGGTAAAATTTCGTTTGTTACAGTTTCATCTATTTTATCACTCGTAGTAAAAGATTTTATTAAACCAATTTTTTGTCCTTCTTGAGGAGAAAATGTGCGAGCACTGGTAAACATGTCTATGGCATTGCTCGAGCCAACTTTCAAAATCACATATGGACTGATTGTTGCTGGTATTAAGCCAAGTTTTGCTTCTGTAAGTGCTAATTTTATATTATCTAAAGATACTGTTATATCACATACAGATATAATTCCAATGCCGCCCCCAAAAGCATGTCCTTCAACTTTTGCAATTAAAGGTTTTGGAAAATTATACATTTTAAAAAGAAGCATTGCTAATTTTTTAGCTTCTTTAATTCTAGTTGATCTATCAGAAAAAATTTGCTTTTTCATCCAATCCAAATCTCCTCCAGCACAAAAAGATTTTCCATTGGCTGACAAAATTAACACTCGAGTGTTTTCATCTTTTGATAGATTTTCAAAAGCATCACTTAATTCTTCAATCATTGTTGGTGATAAAGCATTATGTTTATCAGGTTGATTTAAAATAATGTGAGATACTCCGCCCTTATTCTGTAATATTATCGATTTTTTTTTAATTTCATTCATGGTTTCAGTTTAAGATTAATTTCTGAGCAATTACACTACATTCTTTTATTTTATCTTTATCAAGGTTCGTTTCGTAACCTTTAGATAATAGTAATTTGTTAACTTTTTCGGTTGCTACATTTCCTTTTGCTCCTGGTGAATATGGACAGCCACCTAATCCTCCTACAGATGAGTCAAACGTCTTTATACCATTTTCTAAGCAGACATTGATGTTATCAAGCGCATTTTGATAAGTATCATGAAAATGGCCAGCTAATTTATCTGCTGACAAATGTTTTAAGCATTCTTTAACTACTTCTAGTGTTTGCTCTGGTGTTCCTTTGCCGGTCGTATCACCAAGTGAAATTTCATAGCACCCCATTTTAAACAAATCTTTTGCAATTTGACCTACCATTTTAGGATTGACAAAACTCTCATAAGGGCAGTGAGTTACGCAACTAATGTAACCTCTTACAGGTATATTTAATTTTGAAGCTTTTTCAGTTATTGGAACAAATCGTTTGAGACTAGTGTCAATGTCGCAGTTAGTATTTTTTTTGCAAAATGTCTCAGATGCTGCAGTAAAAATTGCTACTTCATCGACATTAGCATTTAAAGCGTCATTAAACCCTCTTTCATTGGGAGTTAATGCAGTGTATTTAGTATTTTTATTTCTATTAATTCTACTAAAAACCTCTGCTGCATCAGCCAGTTGAGGAACCCATTTGTGACTGACAAAACTAGATGTCTCTATCTTGTTAAAACCACATTGAGATAGTTGGTCAATTAAAAAAATTTTTTCATCAGTTGAAATAAATTTTTTCTCATTTTGAAGCCCATCTCTTGGGCTCATTTCAAAAATATTTACTAAATTTCTCAAACAAGCACCTATTATTATATTTTTTCTAAATTTAAGAGTTTAGAATTTTCAGTGACCTGTTCACCATTTTTACAAAAAATCTCTTTAATGATTCCGTCTCGTGGGGCAATTAATGAATATTCCATTTTCATAGCTTCTAATTTCAATAATACATCGCCTTTTTTAACCTTATTTTTTATTTTTAAATTATTAATTTTTATTATTCCATGCATAGGAGCAAAAACACTATCTTCGAATTTACTCTGTTCAACTGAATCTTGAGTTAAAGAATTTTTAAAGACAGCATCAAATGTATTTTCATCACTAAAAATAGTAAAATTTTTATTCCCTGTTGATTTATCCTTAAAAACATAAAACTTTACTTCAAATTTTTTGTTTTTTGTCCTCGCTTTTAAAGTAGAATTGTGAAACGAAACAGAAGAGAAATAAAAATCTTGATTTTTAAATGCAACTTCAAAATTCTCATTACTAGTTTTAGTAATGAAAAAAGTTGTTACTTTCTGACCTATAGTTATATTTATTGGATAAGTAGTTGGTTGCCAATTATACCAGTAATTTTGTTGTAAAGGTGTCAGATTATTAAAAATTATTAATGATGCTAAAGCTTCAAGTTGAGGTTCAATATCTTTATCAATAAATTGTTCAATGTTGTCTTCTACAAACTTTGTGTAAATATTTCCTTCCCTAAAGTGATTATTTTTTAATAATTTTTTTAATAAGTTTAAATTAGTAGTTATACCTGCAACTTCTATATCAAATAAACAATTTCTGAGATGATTTATTGCCTCCTTTCTGTTTTTGCCATGTGAAATTATTTTTGCAATCATTGGATCATAATAAGGGCTTATAAAATCTCCTTTTTTATTACCCGTATCTATAATGCAATTAGGATGATCAGAAGTTTTTGGAAATTTTAAATGATGCAGATAACCACTTTGTGGAAGAAAGTTTTTATTTATGTCTTCGGCGTAAAGTCTAGCTTCTAAAGACCAACCGTATAAATATATTTCATTTTGTGACTTAGGAAGTGTTAGGCCGTTAGCTATATGTAACTGCCATTCAATAAGATTAGTTGATGTAATTTTCTCTGTAACTGGATGTTCAACTTGAATTCTTGTATTCATTTCCATAAAATAAATTTTATTTTTATTTAGGCCATTAGTAATGTCTGCAATAAATTCTATTGTTCCAGCGCCTTGATAGTCTAGAGACTTCAGTGCGTTTACAGCTAAGTTCCCTAAAAATTTGCGAATATGCTCACTAAGTTTTGGTGAAGGTGCTTCTTCAATAATTTTTTGTTGCCTTCTTTGTAATGTGCAATCTCTATCAAAAAAATGTACTACATTTCCGTGTTGATCAGAAAAAATTTGTACTTCAATATGACGAGCTTTAGTTATATATTTTTCAATTAAAATATTTTTATCATTAAAATTTGCCGTAGCTTCACTTGTGGCCTCTTCTAAAGAAGAAAAAAAATTCTCTTTAGTTTGTACAACTCTCATGCCTCTTCCGCCCCCGCCAGATCTTGCTTTTATAAGAACTGGGTAACCAATTTCATCGGCTTTTTTTCTGAGGAAATCCTTATCTTGATTGTCACCATGATACCCTGGAATTACTGGGACACCTGCTTCCTTCATTATAAGCTTTGCTTTATCTTTTTCTCCCATGTTTTTAATAATTGTGCTTTTAGGGCCTATAAAAATTAGTTTGTTTTTTTCAACACTTTTAACAAATTTTGCATTTTCAGATAATAATCCATATCCTGGGTGGATTGCGTTAGCTTCATATTTTTTACATATACTAATTATCGCAGGCCCATTCATATATGTTTCTGAGACTGAGGAACCAGGAATGTTTACAGCTTCGTCAGCAAGCTGGATATGTAAACTATCAGCATCTTCATTTGAATATATAGCAACTGTTGGTATATCAAGATTTTGTGCACATTTAATTATTTTACATGCAATTTCACCACGGTTTGCAATTAATAATTTTTTTATCTTTTTTTTAATCATAATTGTATTAGTTACATTCTAAAAATACCAAATTTAGTATCTTCAATTTCTTTGTTTAACGCAATTTTGAGACTAGCAGATAGTATATCTCTTGATTTTTTTGGATCTATTATTCCATCATCCCATAATCTAGCAGAGGCGTATAGAGGATGAGATTGATTTTGAAACTGTTCTAGAATAGGTTTTTTAAATGCACTTTCGATGCTTTTGTTCCATTTAGCTTTTTTGTTAAGAGTGTTTCTTTTTTTTAGAGAAGCTAAAACACTTGCAGCTTGTTCACCTCCCATTACCGAAATTCTCGAGCAAGGCCAAGTCCATAGAAATCTCGGAGCAAAGGCCCTTCCACACATTCCATAGTTACCAGCACCAAAACTACCACCAATTAACAATGTTATTTTTGGAACTTTCGTTGTTGCTACGGCGTTTACAAGTTTGGCACCATTTTTTGCTATTCCACCATGTTCAGCTTTTTCGCCTACCATAAAACCAGTTATATTTTGTAAAAAAATTAAAGGTATTTTTCTTTGACTGCATAGTTCTATAAAGTGAGTGCCTTTCAATGAGCTATCTGAAAATAGAACTCCGTTATTTGCAACAATTCCACATAAATCACCTTTTAATTTTGCAAATCCAGTAACTAGAGTTGTACCAAAGTTTTTTTTAAATTCGTCAAACTCAGATCCATCCACTATCCTCATAATAATTTCTCTGACGTCAAATGTTTCTTTTGGATCAGCTGGAACTATGCCAGTTAGTTCGTTTTGGTCATATAATGGTTCTTCAAAAGATGAAATATTCCTAGAGGTTTTATTATTAACATTTAAATTTTTAATACACTGTCTAGCTAAAGTTAGGGCATGCTCATCATTTTCAGCAAGATAGTCAGCAACACCGGATATCTTTGTGTGGACTTCTCCTCCACCAAGACTTTCAGAATCTGTGATTTCTCCAGTTGCAGCTTTTACTAAAGGTGGTCCAGCTAAAAAAATTGTACCTTGATTTTTAACAATTATAGTTTCATCTGACATCGCTGGTACATATGCACCTCCTGCAGTACAACTTCCTAAAACAACGGCTATTTGAGGTATCTTTTTAGATGACATATTTGCTTGATTGAAAAAAATTCTTCCAAAATGGTCTTTATCTGCGAAAACTTCATCTTGATTTGGTAGATTTGCTCCACCAGAATCTACCAAATAAATACAGGGTAAATTGTTTTCAAGAGCAATTTCTTGTGCTCGTAAATGTTTTTTCACTGTTATTGGATAATATGTACCTCCTTTAACAGTTGAATCATTACAAATCACTATAACGTCACGGTTATGAACTTTTCCAATTCCTGTAATTATTCCGGCTGAAGGACAATCATTATTATACATGTTATAGCCAGCTGTTAATCCTACCTCTAAAAAAGCACTTCCAGGATCTAAAAGCTTAGATACTCTATGCCTTGGTAGCATTTTGCCACGTTTTTGATGACGGTCATTCAATTCTTTCCCACCACCATTCATGGCAAGCTCGACGGCTTTATGTGTAAGTTTATAATCAACAGAAAGTTGTTTTTGGTTTTTTAAAAATTTTATATCATTAGAGTTAACTTTTGATTTTAATACCGTCATTATGATGTTTCCAGGAACAGTTCTCTGCCAATCAACATTCTTCTTATTTCAGAAGTTCCCGCTCCAATTTCATATAATTTTGCATCTCTTAGAAGTCTGCCTACAGGGAAATCATTAGTGTATCCATTACCTCCTAAGGCTTGTATTGCCTCTAAAGATAACTGAGTAGCTTTTTCAGCGGCATACAAAATACAACCAGCGGCGTCTTTTCTAGTAGTCTCTCCTCTGTCGCAAGCTTTCGCTACCTCATATACATAAGATCTACACGCATTCATAGTGGTGTACATATCAGCTATTTTACCCTGCATTATTTGAAATTCACCAATTGATTTTCCAAATTGTTTTCTTTCATGAATGTAAGGAACTACAATATCCATTGCAGCTGCCATTATTCCCAAAGGACCTGCAGCAAGAATAACTCTTTCATAGTCCAACCCACTCATTAAAATGGCGGCTCCTTTTCCTTCTTCACCTAAAATATTTTCATCAGGTACAGGACAATTTTTAAATATAAGTTCTGCTGTATTTGATCCCCTCATTCCTAGTTTATCAAGTTTTTTGCCAGTAGAAAATCCTGTCATTGTTTTTTCAATTATAAATGCTGTGATGCCCTTTGATCCTCCCTTAGGGTCAGTTTTAGCGTATACGATCAAGGTATCAGCATCGGGGCCATTAGTAATCCACATTTTTGAGCCATTTAATAAATAAGTATTATTTCCTTGTTTCTCTGCATGGAGTGTCATAGACACAACATCTGACCCAGATCCTGTTTCACTCATTGCAAGAGCGCCAACTTTTTCACCCTTACACAAGCTTGGCAAATATTTTTCTTTTTGTTTTTCGCTTCCATTTCTATTTATTTGGTTAACACATAAATTAGAAAAGGCTCCATATGACAGGCCAACAGAAGCACTTGCTCTACTTATTTCTTCCATAGCTACACAGTGAGCCAAGTAACTCATTTCACTGCCACCATACTTTGAATCAGCGGTAATGCCTAAGAGTCCTAATTTACCAAGTTTTGTCCATAGTTGATTTGGAAAGGAGTTTTCTTTATCTATTCTATCAGCAATAGGAGCAATTTCTCTTTGTGCAAATTTATACACTGTTTCTCTTAAAGCTTCATTATCTTCACCGATTGAAAAATTCATTGAATGAAAAAACATTTAATATTTGATCCTTTAATATATTAAGCTTGATTTAAAGCTCTTTGTTTTGCTAAAGCACTTTCTTCTCCAGACACATAAAGTAATCCATTCATTCTTCTCATTAAATTAGCTTCAAAGTCGTCAACCACGCCATCTGAAAGAATTACTCCCCACATCATTTCAATAACATCAATTCTTTCTTCGTGGTTCATTTCATTTAGGATAATTTTTATTTGAGTGAAAATTTCGACCCTCTCATCACTTTTTTCTAGAGCTTCAAGTAAATTCTTTTCAGCTTGATCTGAAGTAAAATTAAATTTATTAATTAATAATTTCTTTATATATTCAAGCTCAATTTTACCGGTATCTCCGTCAATTTGACATGCTTCTAATAGCAATATTATGACTGCTTGTATGTCCTCTCCATCGTATTCATCTTCATTCTTGTCTTTGGAAGTAATTTTATGAAAAGCAGTTTTGAGATTTGAAAACATTTTTTACCTATAAAATAGAAATAATGAATTTTTTATTTATTAATGTCTAAGATGAATAAAATATAAATTTTTTCAAGTTTAAAATAGACATTATATACTCCTTTTCACTTTTTGGTTTTTGTGTAAATGTTATTTATTAAAAATTGTTAAAAATATGAAATTCTATAAGGGGGGCAATCCTAAAAGGATTGAAAGAAGCATGGCTAATGACGCATTTCTAAACTCTATTGAAATCAATTTTAAAAAAGCGGCTCAATACATTCAAAAAATTGATGGAAGTGAAACACTCTCGAAAGATTTATCAAATCAAATTATGATGGCAAATGCTACCTATGTAGTTCGATTTGGAGTTAGACTTAGGGGTACAGTACATACATTTGTTGGTTATCGTTCGGTTCACTCTGATCATTTTGAGCCGGTTAAAGGTGGTATAAGATATGATTTAGCTGTAAACCAGGAAGAAGTTGAAGCTTTAGCGGCTTTAATGACATATAAATGTGCTTTAGTAGAGGTTCCCTTTGGTGGATCAAAAGGTGGCCTTTTAATTGATATAAAAGAATGGAAACCAGAAGAATTAGAGAGAATTACAAGACGTTTCACTCAAGAATTAGCTAAAAGAGATTTAATACACCCATCGCAAAATGTTCCAGCACCAGATGTTGGAACCGGAGAACGTGAAATGGCATGGATGGCTGATGAATACCGTCGACTTAATCCAACTGACTTAAATGCTTGGGCTTGTGTTACTGGTAAACCAGTTAATAAAGGTGGAATTTCTGGAAGAACCGAAGCAACTGGAAGAGGTGTCAAACTAGCCCTTAAAGCATTTTTCCAAAATGAAAAAGATGTAAAAAAAACTGGTCTTACCCCAGGATTAAAAGGAAAAAGGATAATAGTCCAAGGTCTTGGAAATGTTGGCTATTACGCTGCTTATTTTTTATCCATTGAAGATGGTGCTATAATTACACATGTTATAGAACGTGATGGTTCAGTTGTAGACAAGAATGGTATCGATATATCATCATTAAAAAATCACATAATTGAAAAAGGTAGTGTAAAAGGTTTTAAGGGTTTTGTTGAGTCTGGGCCAGAAATTTTGGAAGAAGAAGCCGATATTTTAATTCCTGCAGCAATGGAACTAGTTATAGATGAAAAAAACGCTGATCGAATTAAAGCTAAACTCATTGTTGAAGCAGCCAATGGTCCAGTTTCGGCAAGTGCTGACGAAATACTTAACAGAAAAGATATTGTAATTATACCAGATCTATATGCAAATGCTGGTGGAGTTACAGTTAGTTATTTTGAATGGATTAAGAATTTAAGCAGAATTAGATTAGGAAGATTACAAAAAAGAGCTCAAGAAAATCAGGTCTCTAGTTTAATAGAAGGTATCGAAAATATGACAGGAAAAATTTTTCCAGCAGATTTTAAGTTAAAGTCTATTGAAGGATCTTCAGAAATAGACTTAGTTCGTTCTGGTTTAGAAGATACTATGCTAGAAACATATAAAGTTATTAGTGACGTTTGGAACAAACATAGTGAGATTCCTGACTTAAGGACAGCTGCTATGATTGTGGCAGTTAAAAGAATAGCTCAAAGTTATAATTCTCTTGGAATATAAAAAAAAGGGAGCACAAAACTCCCTTTTATAATTTAATTTTTTGATTAAGTTTACTTTTTAAAATCTGGATAAGCTTCCATTCCGATTTCGGCTAAGTCAACACCTTCAAGTTCTTCTTCAGCAGTAACTCTAATACCTATTGTAAACTTTATTATATACCAGACGACTGCTGATGCTATAATTGTAAATGCACCGATGGCAAATATTCCATAAAGTTGAGCGCCTATCGTAGCGTCTGAATTTGAGAAAATAACTGCTATTGTACCCCAAATTCCAGCAAATAAATGTACAGGTATAGCACCTACTACGTCATCAATTTTAAATTTATCGAGCATTGGTATAGTTAATACGACAATCAATCCACCGACGGCTCCTATGAAGATTGCAAGCATTGGAGATGGAGCAAGTGGTTCAGCTGTAATAGCAACTAGCCCACCAAGCGCACCATTTAATGCCATTGTCAAATCAGTTTTCTTGTAAAACATCATTGTTAATATGAGTGCAACTACTACACCACCTGCTGCGGCAAGATTAGTATTAATATATATGTTTGAAATTGCTGATACGTCAGCTCCAGATCCCATAGCTAATTGCGAACCACCATTAAATCCAAACCAGCCAAACCACAATATAAATGTACCTAATGTTGCTAAGGGTAAGTTTGAACCTGGCATTGGGTTAATACTTCCGTCGTCTGAATATTTACCTTTTCTTGCTCCTAGAATGATAGCACCAGTAAGAGCTGCCCATCCACCAACACCGTGAACAATTGATGAACCAGCAAAGTCCAGGAAGCCAGCTTCACTTAAGTAACCACCGCCCCATGACCATGATCCTTGGATTGGGTAAATGAAACCACATAATAAGACAACAAAAACAAAAAAGGCCTTTAATTTAATTCTTTCTGCAACCGCACCACTAACAATTGATGCAGCAGTTGCACAGAAAACCATCTGAAACCACCAATCTGAACCAGAAGAATAAGTAGCATCATTTTCTCCACCAAAAGTTTCTCCATCGGATGGACTCCAAATTGAAAATGAACCTATATATCCAGAAACATCCATGTACATAAGGTTATAACCAACTACTGCAAACATGATGCCTGCAATTGAGTATAGACCAATATTTTTAGCACACTGGACGACAGCGTTCTTAGCTCTCACTAAGCCGGTTTCTAACATACAAAAACCCGCAGCCATCAACATAACTAGAAAACCGTGAACTAGGAAAGAGAAGGAATTAAATATATATGCTGTTTCTGCGTCTGGTGCTGCAGAAGCGACTCCCACAAAACCGAATATAATAGCAGGTATTAACAAAAATAACCTAATAAGCTTAGACATTATAACACTCCGTTTAAATTTATACAATTCTAATATCTCTCGGAATAAGTGTTAATAAAAGATACAGTACAGTAGCGACAATTAGATGTTTAAAATTGAATAAAAAATAACCAATAATTATCAAAAAATAATACTATGATTAAAAATTAAGCATTTTTTAAACTAAATTTTTTGTTTAATTTTAATTTTTTATATCTATAACTTAGATTCTATAATTTTATTCAATGTATTAAAAATGTTGATCTTTCCTTGACTTATTGAAGCTTTTAACGAACCAAGGTCTTTTTCATTTAATTCATTTATTAATAAATTTATTGCTGCATTGGGTAGATTATTTTGTTTTTCATTCACAAAACAAATATTAACAACTTGGTCTAATTGGAAAAAAATACTTTCCAATTTTTTAAATGAAAGTAGTTTTTTGTCCATTTCATATTTATCAATAAATTTTGAATCTTTTTCATAAAAAAATTTAAGAAACTCAATATCTCTTTGTCCGCCAGCGACATATTTGGTTTCGAACCACTTGGATAATATTTTTTTATCTAATTTTTCTTTTTCATTTCTGTTTTTTAACTCATTTACATTTATTCTCATTTTTTTTATTTCTTCAATAACATCTCCATCTGATATTGGAAGTAAATTTAATTTATTCAAAAGTTTTGAGATACTATCACTAAATTTATTTTCTGTTATAACTCGAGTTTTTTTTAAAGCTATTTTTTCCCAACAATATGACATATTCTTATGATAATTCTCAAAATTCTCAAAAGTACACGCAACTGGACCATGATTTCCAGAGGGTCTTAATTTTGTATCAACCTCGTACAAAATACCTTCGGATGTTTTAGTAGAAAGAATGTTTATAAGTTTTCGAAAAATGTTTACGTATATTTTTCTTTCAAATTTTTTACCGTAGACAAAGACTAAATCTAGATCAGAATTTGAAGTCATTGTAAAAGTACCAAATCTTCCATAGGCTATTATACAGAAATCCTCACAATTAATGTTATGACTATTATAAGTTTCAAGCTTAACAATTTGTAAAACATAATCAACTGTAGCTTGTGCTAAATAAGAAAATTCAGATGAAGCTCTTTCTAAACTTATTTCATTATTTATTAAAGCAAATAAAATTTGAAATTTAGTTAACCTGTGGTGTTTTCTTAGAGCATTCAGCATATCTTCAGTTTCGTAATTTTGTAAATCTAACTTTTCAAAAGAATTTTTGTAATAGGAAATATTACCATTTAATCTAATTGCGTATTCTGGTTGAAGAACTTCTAGTAGTTTCATATCCCTTGATAGAATATCTGTTAAGATTCCTGAAAATAATAGAACCTTTGATAAATTCTCATAAACGAATGAACTGTTTTTGAGGATTTCTAGATAATCAAGGTTTGAGTTTAGAGAATTTACATATCTTAAAAGTTGATAAAGACCTTCTTCTTTATGTTTATTTCGAAAAATAATTGGAACTATTTCTTTAAAAATCTTAGACAAATTTTCTTTTGTTGCCGAAGATAGGCTATTTTCAAAAAAACTTTCAAATAGTCTTATGGTTGCATCTATGTTTATATTACTTACATTTCGTAATTTAATAATGATATTATTTTCAACTTCATTTACCTCTATTTCTTCATCATTTGCTAATGGCAAATTAATAGGAAAATTTAGTTTTTTATAAAGCATTCACAAACCAAAAAAAATTTATTATCTTATACAAACTTACATACGTTTCAATTTCGTTTCAACATAGTATTAGTAGAATTAAAAATGGATCTAGAAAATTATTTATTAAAAAATTCTAAAGAAGAAGAGATTTCATTAATCGTCAAATCATTAAGTGACGCTGCAATTAAAATATCTAATACAATAAGAAGTATCAAACCACAGGAAAGTATCTCAAATAATGATAGAAAATTAAATTCAGATGGAGATATTCAAAAACCATTAGATATAATTTCAGACGAAATTTTGATTAGCTTTTTAGAAAAATCCCCTGCTGCAGGGTATGCCTCCGAAGAGCAAGAAGGGTGTATCGATTTCAAAAATAATAATAATTTTATTGTTTTCGCTGATCCACTTGATGGGTCAAGTAACATTGACGTAAATGTTTCAATAGGAAGTATATTTTCGATAATGTCTAAAAATAATTTACCTTTAAAAAAAGCATTTATTCAAAATGGAAGTCATCAAAAATCCTCAGGTTTTTTTGTTTATGGACCACAAACAACCTTATTTATTACAGTTGGTGTTGGAACATCTTTGTTCGCACTAGACGAAAAAAAAGGTAAATTTATTCTAGTAAAAGATAATATAACTATACCAGAAACAACTACTGAATTTGCAATAAATGCTGCTTATAGAAGATTTTGGGACAGCGCAACATTAAAATATATTACTGAATGCCAAAATGGAGCAAGTGGACCAAGAAAGAAAAATTTTGGAATGAGATGGGTTGGATCATTAGTAGCAGATGCTAGTAGAATTTTTAATCGAGGAGGTATTTTTTTATATCCCTCGGATACCAGAGAAAAATATAAAAATGGAAGGTTGCGTTTAACGTATGAAGCAAATCCAATAGCTTATCTGGTAGAACAAGCTAACGGCGAAGCTACTGATGGACATAAAAATATTTTAAACCTAGAAGTTAATGAATTGCATCAAAGATCACCATTAATTTTTGGTTCTAAAGAAGAAGTTTTAGAATATAAAAAATCATATTCATGTTTGTAATTTTTTTGAAAACTCCTATGTAATTTTTCTTACATAAATGTTATTGATAAATAAAATTTCTTTATATTAATTTTCAGGAGTGTTTTAATGCAAGGACACATAAGATCAAATGATAATATGTCCTCTAAAATGGCTGATGCAATAAGATTTTTATCTATGGATGCAGTGCAGGCCGCCAATTCTGGTCATCCAGGAATGCCAATGGGTATGGCAGATGTTGCTACTGTTCTTTTCAAAGATTTTATTAATATTTGCCCAGATAAACCAGATTGGCCAGATAGAGATAGATTTGTTTTATCCGCTGGTCATGGATCAATGTTATTATATTCACTTCATTATCTTTTAGGCTATAAAGATATGCCAATTGAAAACATAAAAAATTTCAGACAGTTAAATTATAATACTGCTGGGCACCCAGAATTTGGTCATGCAGATGGTATAGAGACTACAACTGGTCCATTAGGACAGGGCCTTGCAACCGCAGTCGGAATGGCTTTAAGTGAAAAGTTAATGGCATCCAGATTTGGCAATAATTTAGTTGATCATTTCACTTATGTTATTGCTGGTGATGGTTGTTTACAAGAAGGTATTAGTCATGAAGCAATTGAGTTTTCTGGACATCTTAAGTTATCAAAGCTAATTGTTTTTTGGGACGATAATAAAATTTCAATTGATGGATCAACTGACTTATCTAATTCGTCAAATCAAATCAATAGATTTAAAGCAGCAGGTTGGCATACCCAAATTATAGACGGTCATAATCATGATGATATTCAAAAAGCTATCATGAATGCAAAAAAATCAAGAAAACCATCACTGATTTCATGTAAAACTAAGATTGGATATGGCGCACCTAATTTAGCTGGAACAGCTAAAACTCATGGCGCTCCTCTTGGTGCTGACGAGATAGCTGCAACAAGAAAGGCATTAGGATGGTCAAATAATCCATTTGAGATACCAACTGAGATATTAACAGAGTGGAAAAAAACTTCACAAAGATCAAAAGAACTTTTTAAGGTATGGGAAAAAAAATTAGAAAAAAGCCCTAGGCGTAAAAGATTCCAGATGTTTATTGAAGGAAATATTCCTGATTCTTATCAAAGAAAAATGAATTCATTTATTAAACAAATGAAAAAAGAACTACCAAAACTTGCTACAAGGCAAGCAAGTCAAAAAGCTTTAGAAGTAATAAATAAAACTATTGTAAATACATTAGGTGGATCTGCAGATTTGACCGGATCAAATTTAACTAAGACTAGTGAGATGAAAATTGTTACCTCAAGTAAATTTTCAGGCAATTACATCCATTATGGAATAAGAGAGCATGCTATGGGCTCTATTATGAATGGTGTTGCGCTTCATAAAGGCTTTATACCTTATGGAGGAACATTTTTAGTTTTTAGTGATTACATGAGAGCATCTATAAGACTATCTGCATTAATGTCTTTAAGAGTGATTTATGTGTTAACTCATGATTCGATTGGTCTTGGTGAAGATGGACCGACTCATCAACCAATTGAACATTTAGCAATTTTAAGAGCAACTCCTAATTTAAATTTGATAAGGCCAGCAGATATAGTTGAAACTGCTGAGGCTTGGGATGTAGCACTTAAAACTAATGGACCAACTGTTTTAGCTTTGTCAAGACAAGGTTTGAAAGCTTATAGATCTGAAAAAACTAATAAAAACTTAGTGTCATGTGGTGGATATATTCTAAATAATATATCAAAAGATAGAGATATTACTCTGATAGCTACAGGATCTGAAATAGAAATAGCTATGGAAGCTTCTGAAATAATGTATAAAGAAGGCGTTAAAGCTACTGTCGTCTCGCTTCCTTGCTGGGAATTATTTGATAAACAAAGTGAAGAATATAAAAATCAAGTATTAGGAAATTGTCCACGTATAGCTATTGAAGCTGCTTCTGAAATGGGGTGGAGTAAGTATATTGGGGAAAAGGGAATTTTCATTGGCATGAAAAGTTTTGGAGCGTCTGGACCGGCTACGGACTTATACAATCATTTTAACATTACTAGTAAATCTATAATTGATTCTGCAAAATTATTATTAAAATAATTATTATAACAATAAGTGAATTTTTAAATGTCTACTAACATTAAAAGCATAGTTAATGAAGATGTAAGCAATAAGGTTGTTATCTTAAGAGCTGATTTAAATATTCCTATTGTAAATGGTGTTGTCCAAGACCATACCAGACTTAATAGATTAATACCTACAATCAATTATTTGTTAGAAAATCAATCAAAACTAGTTATTTGTAGTCATTTAGGTAGACCAGAAGGAAAATTTAATAAAAAATTTTCTCTTGAACCTCTAGTAAATGTTTTGTCTGAAATTACAAAAACAAAAGTTCAATTTAATTCATCTTGTATTGGTGATGAAGCTTTGATGAAAAAGAAGTCACTAGAACAAGGAGAAATTTTATTATTAGAAAATTTAAGATTTCATGAAAGTGAAATTAAAAACGACAATGATTTCGCAAATGAATTATCTAAGGGGTGTGACATATTTGTGAATGACGCCTTTTCTTGTTCACATAGAGCTCATGCAAGTTTACACGCAATTACAAAATTTCTTCCGTCTTTTTCTGGTTTATTACTTGATGAGGAAGTTAAAGCACTTACTTCTGTTTTGAACTCTCCAGTCAAACCAGTTGCAGCACTAGTCGGTGGCGCTAAAATATCATCAAAAATTAATATAATAGAATATTTGTTAACTAAAATGGATTATTTGGTTATTGGCGGAGCAATGGCAAATACTTTTCTTGTTGCTCAGGGTTTTAATATGAGAAAAAGCCTTTACGAAAAAGATTGTATTGATATTGCAAAATCAATATTAAAAATAAGTGAGACAAATAACTGTAAAATAATTTTACCTTTAGACCTAGTTGTTTCTGAGAAATTTGAAACTAATACAAAATTTGAAATAGTGTCTCCAGATGCTGTCCCATCAGAAATGATGGCTTTAGATATTGGTCCTAAAACGATAAACAAAATAAGTTCTGTGTTTCAAAAAGTTAATACTTTACTCTGGAATGGTCCAGTCGGTGCCTTTGAAACGCCACCATTTGGAGAGGGAACTTTCAAGCTTGCTAGGGAGGCTGCTAAATTAACGGTAAATAAAAATTTAATTACTGTTGCTGGTGGAGGTGACACGACTTCTGCTTTAAACAAGGCTAATGCTGTTAATGATTTTACATATGTATCCTCAGCAGGTGGAGCTTTTCTAGAATGGCTAGAGGGAATAGAATTACCAGGAATATCAGTATTAAGTAATAATTAAGTAATGTATAAATTTAGAAAGGAAAAAAATAATGTCAGTAAGGGTTGCTATTAATGGATTTGGAAGAATAGGAAGAAATATTTTAAGAGCTATTGTTGAATCAGCTCGAGATGACATAATTGTTGTTGGTATAAATGATTTAGGTCCAGTTGAAACTAATGCTCATTTATTAAGATATGATAGCGTTCACGGAAAGTTTCCAGCAGATGTTAAAGTTAGTGGCAATGATTTGGATGTTGGACAAGGCCCTATCAAAGTAACTTCTATTCGAGATCCAAAAGATTTGCCTTGGAAAGAGCTTGATGTAGATATAGCTATGGAGTGTACTGGAATATTTGCTAGTCGAGAAAAAGCTTCAATGCATTTAGACGCAGGTGCTAAGAGGGTACTTGTTTCTGCTCCTGCTAGTGGTGTGGATCTTACTGTTGTTTATGGAGTAAATCATCAAAAAATATCTAAAGATCACCTTGTTATCTCAAACGCCTCTTGTACTACGAACTGTCTAGCACCTGTAGCTATGGCATTAAATAATGGTGTAGGTATAAATCAAGGTTTTATGACTACAATTCATTCTTATACAGGTGATCAACCAACATTGGATACAATGCATTCTGATCTTTATAGGTCGAGAGCAGCTGCTGGGAATATGATACCAACCTCTACTGGTGCAGCTAAGGCCGTTGGATTGGTTTTACCAGAATTAAATGGAAAATTAGATGGTGTTTCGGTAAGAGTTCCTACTCAAAATGTATCAGTTGTTGATTTTAAATTTAATGCTTCAAGATCAACTTCAGTAGACGAAATTAATAACATTATTAAAGTGTCTGCCAATGGAGAGCTAAACAATATTCTTGGCTTTACAGATGAACCTCTTGTATCAAGTGATTTTAATCATGATTCACGTTCTTCTATTTTTCACATGGATCAAACAAAAGTGATGGACAATACATTCGTTAGAGTATTAAGTTGGTATGACAATGAATGGGGTTTTTCTAATAGAATGTCAGATACCGCAGTAGCTATCGGGAAGACAATTTAAAAAAATTTAAACTCTATGAAATAAAAAGGAATATTTGCATGTCCGATGTGTTGATAGCACCATCAATATTATCATCAAATTTTTCATGTTTAGCTGATGAAATTAAAGCTATTGATAAAGCAGGTGCAGATTGGATACATTTGGATGTTATGGACGGGCACTTCGTACCAAATCTTACATTTGGGCCTCCAATTATTAAATCCATAAGAGATTATTCAAAAAAACCTTTTGATGCCCATCTAATGGTTACTAACCCAGATGATCTTTTAGAAGAATACGTGAATGCTGGAGTTGATATGATAACTGTTCACAAAGAAGTCACTCCACATTTAGATAGAACTTTGAATCGTATTCGTGAATTAGGATGTAAAGCAGGCGTTTCTATTAATCCTGCCACCTCTATTTCAGGTCTAGAGTTTTTGTTAGATAAATTAGATCTGATTCTTGTAATGACGGTTAACCCGGGTTTTGGTGGTCAAGTTTTTATTGAATCGTCTTTGAATAAAATTAAATTGATTAAAGAACTAATTAACGATAAGCCTATAAAAATTCAGGTTGATGGTGGCATTAACAAGGTTGTTGCCCCAAGGGTGATTGAGGCAGGTGCAAATGTGATTGTTGCAGGTTCAGCTGTCTTTAATGGAGATGGTGTCAAGAGTTACTCAAAAAACATAGAAGCTCTTCGTTATAAAATTTAAAAAATGAATAAAAGTAATTTTAATATCATTTTTGATTTGGATGGAACTTTAGTTCATTCGGTTCCTGATATGCATCATGCAATAAATAAAACTTTAACTAAATATAATTTAAAAAATATATCTGAGGAAAAACTGCAGACTTTTGTTGGTGAAGGTATGTTATCTTTATCAAAAAAAGTAGTTGATTATTGTGGTGGAGATAAAGGTTTATATGAAGTAATTTTCAATAGTTACAGACAAAACTATTCAGAACAACCCTTTAAATATAGTACTTTAATGCCTGGAGTAATGGAGACACTTAATTTTTATTATGAGCGAAAAATATTAATGGGCATTTGTACTAATAAGAGACAATTTGTAACTGAAAAATTAATTCAAGAAATGAATCTAAGTAAATTTTTTACCACAATTGTTGGGGCAAGAGATAATATTCCGTTAAAACCAAAGCCAAACATGTTAATACTAACAATGGAGAGTTTTAACACAAAAAACAAAATGTTTTACATGGTTGGTGATACATCAAATGATATTGACGCGGCTAAAGCAGCAAATATAAAATCAATTGCAGTCGCAGGTGGTTATACTGATAAGGATGTAAACAATCTTGGAGCAACTCACGCTGTAAAAAACATGAAAGATATAATCAAACTTTTAGGCCTATCTTAAATTGGATCCCAGCTAAAAACATCACCACTTCTTTCATTTGGTGTCATTGAATTTTTAAATGATGGAAGTGCTCTTTCAGCAATTTGTTGTGGTGTCCAACCTGTTTCTGAATGAACGCTTTTTACAGGTCTATTTTGATTATATATAAATAATTCATTCAATCTTGCACTGAAGATTTGTCCACTTACATTTTTAGCGGCCTCTGAAGCTAAAAAAACAGCTAAGGGGGCGTTAGTTTCAGGAGTCATTTTCTTTAATCTTTCTACTCTCTGTTTTTCAGCTTCGGTATTTGAAGGTATAGAATTGGTCATTCTACTCCAAGCAAATGGTGCAATACAATTTGATCTAACATTAAATCTGCTCATATCTAGGGCAATTGATTTTGATAGGCCTGCAATTCCTAATTTTGCAGCTGAGTAATTTGCTTGACCAAAATTTCCTATCAATCCCGATGTACTTGTCATATGTACGTAGGCTCCAGAATTTTGTTCTCTAAAACATGGAGCAGCTGCCCTACTTACGTAAAAGCTCCCATTTAAATGAACACTTATTACGTCATTCCAATCTGAGGGATCCATCTTATGGAAAATTGTATCTCTTAATATACCAGCGTTATTTATGACAATATCTAATTTGCCATAAGTATCTAACGCTTTTTTGATTATAAGTTGTGCACTATCCCATGAAGAAACACTATCATTACTAATTATAGCCTTCCCACCTTTTTGAGTAATTAATCCAACAGTTTCTTGAGCTGGAGATTCTGAACCACCCTCGCCAGTTAATGAAACACCTATATCATTAACAACGATTGAAGCTCCTTCTCTTGCAAGAGCGAGGGCTATTTCACGGCCAATTCCACCACCAGCTCCTGTTACAACTGCAACTTTGTCTTGTAGATTTAAATCTGTTTTCATTTTATCAAGCCTCAAAAAAATGATTAAATATTTGTTTTATATTAGAAAATTTATAATATCTAGAAAGTATACATATATTTCAGAAGATGTAAAAATGTTATCAATCAATGATATTTCGATAATCACGGTTACCTTTAATAGTGAAAACATTATAAAAAAGTTTTTACTTCAACCTGAACTAGATAATTTTAATGATAAAAAAATTATTATTGTTGATAATAATAGTGATGATAAAACAATAAATACAATTAACAATATTGGAAAAAAATACAGAATAATTCAAAATATGCAAAATTTTGGATATGGCAAAGGTGTAAATATTGGGATGACTGCAGTTAAATCTAAATATTGTTTAATTGTTAATCCAGATTTAACATTTGAAAAAAATTTTTTTACTAAATTGCTAAATGGAATTGAACGAAATTCTGGTTTTGGATTAATCGCTCCACGTTTGTCAAAATTATTTCATGTTAGAGTTGTTCGGCATATAGACAAAACTACAGCTTTTATTTCTGGAGCATGTTTTTTAATAGATTGTTCAATTATAAAAAATAAAATTTTTGATGAAAAAATTTTTCTTTTTTATGAGGATAATATTTTATCAGACAGAATTATTAATTTAGGTTATAAATTAATTATTTTAGGAGATTGTTTTGTCTATCACGAAGGTGAAAATAGTACTGAAAAAAACACCAAAATTCAAAAATTAAGAAACTGGCATATGGGTTGGTCAGAGGCATATTATTTAATGAAAAGAAAAAATAATTCTCATAATATGATTTTTGTTAATTTAATTGTCAAATTTAAAAGAGCCTTAATTTTTTTGATTTTTTTAAAAATAAAAAGGTTTACTTCTGTTTACTTTAGAATAAGGGGTATACTTTGTTATTTGCAAGGCATTGATAGTCATGAAAGAAGAAATGTTGGTCCATTTTAAGTTTTTATCAATAAAATTTTTGGCGGAAATTTCTTTTAGGAAATTTAAATGAGAATTATTTACTTATTACCAACACACAATAATAAACCAAGTGGGGGTATAAAAGTAATATATCAACATGCTGAAATTTTAACTACAATGGGTATTGAGGCTTCTGTTCTACATCTTTATAAGCCAAGTTTTTATTGTACATGGTTTGAAAATAATACAATAAAAAAAAAAATGGCAGTTTTTGATGTTTCCCAAGATTTTTTAGTTATACCTGAAGTTTTAGCAGGAGATATTGGAAGCTTTTGTCTGAAAAATAATTTGAAATATGGAATTTTTGTACAAAATGGATATTTGATACAAAAAGGTAAAAATAAAAAAACAAACTCCGAATTTTTTGAAGTATATAAAAAGGCTGAAATTATTCTTGTAATATCAGAAGAAGTTAAAAAAACTGTTAAGTTTATTTTTTCATCCTTCGAAAATGAAAGGATAATAAGAATAAGGCCTTACATCAAAGACTTGTCAAATTCTCTAAAAAAATCTTTTCTAATAAGTTATATGTCTAGAAAACTCAACGATCACTCAAAGAATATAATATTTTTACTTAAAAATAAACTAAGTACAAATTGGAAATTCATAGATATAAATAATTACAGTGAAAAACAAACAATACATTTTTTAAATAGGAGTAGAGTTTTTTTATCATTTTCAGATCAAGAAGGGTTAGGCCTTCCTCCTATAGAAGCTGCAATTTGTAACAATTTAGTTATTGGTTATACTGGCAGAGGCGGAGATGAGTATTTTAAATTACCTATTTTTTATAAAGTAGAATATGGTAATATTATTGAATTTATTAGTAAAATTGAATTTACATGTCAAACAATTGAAAATAATTTAAACTTTTTTAATGATGATAATATTAACAATCAAAAAAATAAACTCTTATCATATTACTCATCTTTTGAAGTTGAAAAAGATTTAGCAAATTTTTACAATTTATTAAAACAAATTAAATTTCCAAAAGATAATACAAAAATAAAATTTTCAACCAACCCTATCTTAAATTTTTTTTATAATTAACTTTTAAAAGTTTTACTTTGTCTATTTTAATTAAAGAATTTGATGAATTACAGATTTTTAAAAATTGTTCAATTTTTTATCTAATAAATTTATGGATTTGAAGATATTTGTACTTGTTTAAAAATGTTATATTTAAATTTTCATCAAAATAAAGTATTAGAATAATATGTAAAATTGGACTCGTAGCTCAACTGTATAGAGCAATTCCCTCCTAAGGAATAGGTTGCAGGTTAGAATCCTGCCGAGTTCACCAAAACTAATTATTTATGCATTCAATGGTGTCTACACCTAAAATGCCTCATTGATCGAAATTATTTATTAAATTTTTTAGTCAAAATTATAATCCAATTATATCGGTTTTGTAAAAAAATCTTAGAATTTTTAGCAGATAAAAAAATTGCTTAAATATATAACTTAATTTATTTTTAAAATTTTAATTACAACATTTGGAGTATAAAATAAAAAAATTAATTGTTACAGGCGGAGCTGGGTTTATAGGGAGTCATTTTGTTAGACTATCTATTGAAAAAGGGTTTAATGTTACTGTAATTGATAAACTTACATACTCAGGTTCCTTGGAAGCTCTTAATGATGTGAGAAATAATAAAAACTTTAAGTTTTATAAGGAATCTATCCTTGATGATAAGTTTTTATTAGAGTTTTTTAGAGAAAAACAATATGATGCACTAATAAATTTTGCAGCTGAAACACATGTTGATAGATCTATAGAAAATTCAGCAGACTTTGTCTTAACCAATATTGTAGGTGTTCAAAAATTACTTGATCTTTCTATAGATTTACATAAAAAAAACCAAAGTTTCAAATTTATTCAAATTTCGACTGATGAAGTTTTTGGATCAATAAAAAGCGGCAGTTTTAGTGAAAATTCAAAATATAAACCCAACTCACCATATGCAGCGTCAAAAGCTGGTGGAGATCACCTTGTTTTGTCATATTATAAAACATACGGATTACCTGTTATAATAACTAATTGTAGCAATAATTATGGCAATAATCAATTTCCAGAAAAGTTTGTTCCTCTTTTGATAATAAAAGCTTTGCAAAATCTATATCTCCCAATCTATGGCAACGGTAATCAGATGAGAGATTGGATTAATGTCAAAGATCACTGTGATGCAATAATGCTTATTCTTGAGCAAGGTGTCATAGGAGAACAATATCTAATAGGAGCTGACAATTGTATTAGAAATATTGATATGGCAGAAAAGATTTGTAATTCACTTGATGACTTGCTACCCCTAAAAAACAAGAGTTATAAAAATTTAATTAAATTTGTTACTGACAGGCCAGGACACGATTATAGGTATTCAATAAACTCAAATAAAATTAAAAACGAATTGGGTTGGCGTCCTAAAATAGACTTTGATAGAGGATTAAAAGAGACAGTAAAATGGTATTTAAATAATAAAACAATATGGGAAAAAACTTTAAAAGAAAATTACTCTGGTCAAAGACTAGGATTAAACAAATTAATTTGATGATTACTAATCTGGTTTAGTTATTTATGACAAAAAGAAAAGGTATAATAATGGCAGGTGGAAGTGGTTCAAGAATGAACCCAATTACTAATGCTGTTTCAAAGCATTTACTACAAGTTTATGATAAACCTATGATCTACTATCCAATATCAACCTTAATGTTAGCTGGAATTAGAGAAATATTAATAATTTCTACCCCTGAACATATTGGTCTTTATAAAAATTTGATTAAAAAAATAGGCAAAATTGGAGTTGATTTTAAATTCCACGTACAAGAAAAGCCAAAAGGAATAGCTCATGGTTTAATACTTGCAGAAAAATTTTTGAATGGTTCACCCTGCGCTTTGATATTAGGGGACAATCTCTTTTATGGCAATGGGTTTTCAAATCTTTTACATCAAGCAAATAAAAATGATAAAGGAGCATATATTTTTTCTTACAAAGTTAAAAACCCAAATCAATATGGAGTTGTAAAGTTTGATAGAAATAATAAAATTGTATCAATAATAGAAAAGCCAAAAGTTTTTATATCAAATTTTGCAGTCACAGGCTTATATTTTTATGATTCTCATGGGGTTGAATTTGCCAAAAAGCTTAAGCCGTCAAATAGAGGGGAGCTAGAAATAACCGATTTAAATCTTCAATATATAAAAAATAATGCTCTTAAAGTAATTAGTTTAAATAGGGGGTTCGCTTGGCTTGATACTGGTACACCGCAGGGTTTATTAGATTCTGCTAATTTTATTGCAACAATTGAAAAAAGACAGGGTATAAAGATTTCTTGTTTAGAGGAGATTGCACTTCATAAATCCTGGATCAATATAACTAATTTTAAAAAGTTACCAAATTATGACACTAATTCAGAATATGGAAAATATTTAATAAACTTGGCAGATGATTTCGATGAAGATAAATAAAATTACTCATAATGTTTATGAGATTCAACCTAAAATCTTTAAGGACGAAAGAGGATATTTTTATGAAAGCTTTCATTTAAAAAGGTATAATGAAATTGGAATTAAGGGTCCTTGGCTTCAGGATAATAATTCTAAAAGTAATAAAGGAGATGTAAGGGGTCTTCATTTTCAATATCCAAAATCTCAGGGAAAACTTGTAACTGTAATTTACGGTTGTATTTTTGATGTAATTATTGATGTAAGAAAAAAATCACCAACTTTTAGTAAATGGTTTAGTTTAGAATTAAATGACGAAAAAAGTAACCAATTTTGGGTTCCACCTGGATTTGCTCATGGGTTTCAGGTGTTAAGTAAATTTGCTATAGTAAACTACAAATGTAGTTTGAACTATTGGTCACAAAATGACGAAAAAATTGTTTTATTCAATGATCCAGACATAAATATTAAATGGCCTATTAAAGTCAATAAAGTCAGTAAAAAGGACAAAAAGGCATTACCTTTAAAAGAAATTAAAAACTTGCCTGATAATTAAAATGACTAATTCCTCGCCCAAAATTCTTATTATTGGAAGTACTGGTCAAGTTGGTTCAGCATTGGTAAAAGTTTTGAGTGATAAATATAGTTTAATTACACCCCCCAAACTTTTTTTTGAACATATTTCATACACAGTGTTAAATGAAAAACTTCAGATATTGAAACCAACAATAATAATAAACACACTTGCTTATACCAATGTTGACAAAGCTGAAAATGCTAGAGAAAAAGTATTAAAATTGAATACAATTTTTCCTAAAATGTTGGCGAATTGGTGTTCTCAAAATAAAAGTTTACTTGTTCATTATTCGTCTGATTATGTTTACTCAGGTGAAATCATTGATACATATAGCGAGACAGATAAATGTCATCCAATTAATTTTTATGGTTTAACAAAATTACAAGGTGATTCATTTATTTTAAATAGTAGCGCTGATAGTATAATTTTGAGATGTGGTTGGATATATAGTTGTTCGCATCATAGTTTTTTTAAAACTATGCTTCAGAAAATGCAAAATGATACAACATTAAAAATAGTGAAAGATCAATTTGGAACACCTACACCTGCTAGATGGATAGCTCAAATAACTAAAAGATTAATCGAAGATGATAAATTAAAAAAGGGTGCACAAATTATTAATTGTGTTCCTAATGGTTATACTACATGGTACGGATTTAGCGTTGAAATTTTTGAACAACTTAAAAAAATTGGATTTTCTTTGAAGACAAAAAATATTCTTCCTATATATTCTGATGAATTTAAACAAAAAGCAAAAAGACCAAAGAATTCACGTCTTAACAATGCAAAATTAAAATCAATTATAAATAATGATTTAATAGATTGGAAATCACTTTTAAGTGAAGAGATGATTGACATATAATTACCAATATTTAATAAAATTTTTTAAGATAAAAATTTCTAGATTTAATGTATTTTTAGTAGTTTTTAACCGTGAAAAACATCAAATGTGTCGTCTTTATAAACAAAAAATATTGGCCTCATTAATAAACATTTAGAAGTAATTTTATAAATTTCAGCTTTTGGTAAATTTATTATTTTTGAAGATTTTGCTTTGAGAATGAAAAATAGATCATTTATTTTTATTTTTAAGTCAATTTCTACAGGATTAAAGAGAAAAGCTTCAACTTTATCATATGTTATGAAGTTGTTTTGAACCATATAATCATAAGTTTTGAAATGAGAAATTTGAACAATATTTTTTTTGTAAGTAACAAAGTCTTGATTTTTAGCTAGAACAGGTAAATTGCCATGAACTAAACTTTGTAAATTTTTGTTAAAACTATAGCTTGTATAACAACTATTACGCACCAAAATCTTTTCATCAAATTTTGAACTTAACTCATGAAATATAAAAAAATGACCTGACTTCATCTTACTGTCATTAAAAATGTCATTTATTCTTATCTTTCCAGTTAAATCATTAATTTTAAAATCAGTTGAATTTAAAATATTATTATTGTGATCACAAATGACTAATTTGATAATTAGATCTTTTATCCCTACAAAGTATTCCATTATATCAGTATATCTAAAAACTGTTTTGAAATTTTCACAGTTTCTCCAACAAAAAGCATCTGATATTGAATAACTTTTTTTGTCGTTTGGTAGTAAAATCTGAATAGGTTTAATATTTAAAGAATTTCTCAGTCCTAAAATAAATTTTGATTGTTTAATATTATTTAGAAACAATTTTTTTAACCTTGTTTTTTAAGTTTGTAACTAGTTTAAATTTATTATTTGACTGTATATACAAATGTGGAGGATGGCTATGCTCCATAGAAACTCCTTTATCACCATATGAAATAAAGATTGGAATTCCTAAAAATTCATCACTATAAAAACAACAATTTTTAATGTCTTTAACTTTTGACAATTCAATTATATTAGTTGAATTAGAGTAAAAAATAGTTTTTGATAATATCTCTTCTTTTTTTAAATCAACTAAAAAAACTTGAAATGGCTTTTTTGTAGGTAAGTAATATATCTGTTTGAAGGCTATAAAGTTAGAATTTGCATCGTTTGTTAGAGAACTTACAGTACTTAAAATAGATCCTTTTTTATAAATCATTTCAATTGGATATTCTGATTGATAAGAACTAGAACCATATTTGTCATTTTTAATTTTCAAATTAGCTCTAAAAGAATAATTACTTTTGACATCATAAAATATTTTTAATTCTTTTACAGTAAGTTCTCTATTGTTACAAAAGCTACTATTATTTAAAAAAAATATATCTTCTAAATCTCTAGGTAGCACTTCTAAATAAAAAAAATAATCATCTTCTCTACAAACTTGTTTTCTAATGTGCCATTTATTTTTTTTTATTTTTGCAGAAAATAATGATAGTCCCTTAAGTTTGGTTCCCTCATTTGTAAACTTAGGAATAGTAATCAAATTATTGAAATTATTTAAATTTAATGCAAAAAAGAAAGACATATTAAAATTCAGTAGTATATTATAAACATAACCTAAAAATTACCAAAAATATCTAATTTGTATACAAAAATTAATTATTGTTTTTTAATAATAAAATGCCACATGATCATTTTCCGTATTGAATAATATATACTATTACACTATTTAGAACTAAATGTTTCAGCAAAATTTAAGACTAATATTTAAATTATAAAGTTGTCATAAAATTTAAACAAATTTTTATTTAGGTAATTAATGTGAATTTTTTTTCAGACATTAAAATTTCTTTTATCAAAGTTAGTAAAGGCTTTGTAAGGTATCGTAAAGCTGGCACTGGGCCACCTTTGTTAATGTTACATGGTAACCCACAAACACATGCAATGTGGCACAAAGTAGCTCCAGCACTAACAAATAAATTTACAATAATTTGTCCAGATATTCCTGGTTATGGAGAGTCTTATAAACCTAAATTGTCCATGGATCATATATATTACTCTAAAGTTAGTATGGCATATGATATTAAAGAGTTTATGAATTTATTAGGATTTGACAAATTCTACCTTATTGGTCATGATAGAGGTGCAAGAATTAGTCATCGTTTAGCATTAGATTATCCTGACAAAGTTATAAAAATAATCCTATTAGACATAATACCAACTATAGAACATTTTGAAAGAACAAACAAAGAATTTGCAATGGGTTACTATCATTGGTTTTGGTTAGCTCAGAGATATCCTATACCAGAGTCAGTAATTAACAAAGCACCAGAGGAATGGTTTTTTGCGCATACATCACGAGAAAAAAAGGATAAAGATTTTTTTGCACCTAAAGCATTAGCTGATTACTTAGAGTGTCTTAAAAATCCTGAAACTATTAGATCTATTTGTGAGGATTATAGAGCTGCATCCTCTATTGATTTGAAAGATGATGATAGAAGCAGAAAGCAAAATTTAAAAATTAAAATGCCAGCATTAATTTTGTGGGGTAAAAAAGGAAAGATAGAACAATGGTATGAGCCCTTAACAATCTGGCAAAGATATTGTTTTCAAGAAGTTAAAGGTTATGGTGTTAATACTGGTCATTATATAGCTGAAGAAAATCCTGAGGAAATTATAAAAAGTATTAACAATTTTTTTAAATAAAATAAATTGAGGTTAAAAAATTTAAAATGAATGAAATACATTTAAAAAAAATAAATAACGAATTACCAATATGGGATCTTTCAGAAATATATAAAAATATTAAAGATCCAAAAATTAACAAAGATATAAAAAATATTAGAAAGACAGCAAATAATTTTCTAAAAAAATGGAAAGGGAAAATAAATGACCTAAGTCCATCAAATTTTTTGATTTGTATAAATAAATATCAAGAAATTTATGAAAACATTTATAAGATTTCAACACACAGTAGCTTAATTTTTTCTACAAATATGGAAGATCCTGAGGTTTCAAAATACAATTCTTTTATATCTGACGAAATTACAGAAATTCTGTCCACTCTCATTTTTGTTACATTAGAACTTTCAAAAGTTGATGATAATACAGTTAAGTATTGGTTGAATGATAAAGAAGCAAAAAAGTGGGAACCTTATCTAAATATATTAAGAAAAAGAAACCCTTATCTTCTTGATCCTCTTGTAGAAGAAATTTTAATTGAGAAATCTACTACTGGTAGGTCTGCATGGATAAGGTTATTTGATGAGACATCAGCAGCATTGCGTTTTCCTTTCAAAAAAAAATTACTTACTGAAGCTGAAATTTTGAACTTGTTATCTGATGCAGATCCAAAAACTAGAAAAATTGCGGGAAAATCATTTTCTGAAATTTTAAAAAATAATAGGCGTATTTTTGGAACGATACTTAATGTGATTTCTAGAGATAGGTTTATTGAAGATAATAAAAGGGGTTTTAAAAGAATCATGTCCTCAAGAAATCTTGACAATGACGTTGAGGATGAAGTTGTAGACAAACTAGTAAATACGGTTGATAAGGCTATGCCTGAGCTCACCCATAGATATTATAAGTGGAAAGCAAATCAATTTGGTCAGACCAAACTAGATTGGTGGGATAGAAATGCACCTTTGCCTAACACTTCCGAACAACTTATACAATGGTCTGAGGCCAGAGACATTATTTTAGACTCATTTTTTTCATTTCATCCAAAGATTTCTAATCTTGCAAAATTATTTTTTAAAAATGGTTGGATAGATGCAAGCCTAAGAAAAGGAAAAGCATCTGGTGCTTTTGCACATCCTTCAGTTCCATCTTTGCACCCATATATATTAGTAAATTATCAAGGAAAAATTAGAGATGTTATGACACTGGCTCACGAACTTGGTCACGGTGTTCATCAAATTCTGGCAGGGAAAAATGGATTATTAATGGCAGAAACACCGTTGACACTTGCTGAAACAGCATCAGTTTTTGGTGAAATGTTGGTATTTAGAAAGTTGTTAGATGAAAGTCCAATTGAACAGAAAAAGCAACTACTGTCTGGCAAAATAGAAGATATGTTAAATACTGTTGCTAGACAAATTGGATTTCACCAGTTCGAGGTCAAGTTTCATGAGGCAAGAATAAAATCTGAATTAACACCTGATGAAATTAGTGATATTTGGATGAAGACACAGTCTCATGCTGTGGGCCCACATATTAATCTTGGAGATGATTATAGGTTCTTATGGGGATACATTCCACACTTTGTCCACACTCCATTTTATGTATATGCTTATGCTTTTGGTGATAGTCTAGTAAATGCGTTGTGGTATACATATAAACAAAGTGACAAAGATATTTTTTCAAAAAACTATATTGAAATGTTATCATCAGGTGGAACTAAAAGTCATAACGATTTACTTAAACCTTTTAATTTAAGCGCGTATGATAGTAGTTTTTGGGAAAAAGGTATTAAAATGATAACTGGATTGATGGATGAACTAGAAGAGTTAGAAAATTGATCTAATATTTAAAGGTTTCAACTTTTATGAGTAAAGATAGTAACTTTCAAGATGAGTTAAGTACTTCAAAGACTGGTGGAAGACTTAGAAGGTACGCAAAAGTGACCACCGCAATGGGAGGACTTGCAGCAAGACTGGCTGGCGAAAAATATTTAGGAATTAAAATAAATAGAGAACAACATGCATCTGATTTGAGGGCTGCCCTAGGAGGGCTGAAAGGTCCACTTATGAAAGTTGCACAAATTCTTGCTACAATCCCTGATGCTCTTCCTAGAGAGTATGCAAATGAGTTGTCTCACCTTCAAGCAGATGCTCCATCAATGGGATGGCTTTTTGTTAAAAGAAGAATGAGAGCTGAGTTAGGAGAAAATTGGTCTAATCATTTTAAAATTTTTAATAAGCAGGCCTCCGCTGCAGCATCTTTAGGTCAAGTTCATTTTGCTGAAGATATCAATGGAAAAAAATTAGCCTGTAAGTTACAATATCCTGATATGGGCTCAGCAGTTCAAGCTGATCTTAAACAACTCAAATTAATATTTTCATTATATGAAAAATATGATTCTGCAATTTCTACTGAAGCAATACATGAGGAGTTGTCAGATAGACTAAAAGAAGAACTCAATTATTACCATGAAGTTAAAAATTTAAAACTATATAGACATATGTTATCTGATTTAAATCAAATTACACTTCCTAATCCTATTGATGAATTATCAACTAATAGACTCTTAACAATGACAAGGATTGATGGTTCAAAAATTATGCACTTTATTGCTAAAAACAGTGATATCAATATAAGAAATCAAGTGGCTTTAAATATGTTTAAAGCATGGTACATCCCATTTTATAAATATGGGGTCATTCATGGAGATCCCCATCTTGGAAATTATACAATACGTTCTGATGGTGGTATTAACCTAATGGACTTTGGATGCATACGAGTCTTTAGACCAGATTTTGTAACAGGTGTAATTGAACTTTATAAAGCTCTAAGAGATGGAAATGAAGAACAAGCTGTACATGCCTATAAAAGTTGGGGTTTTGAAAACCCATCAAAAGAATTAATTAGTGTTTTAAATATCTGGGCAAACTTTATATATCAACCTTTGTTAGAAGATAAAGTTAGATTGATTAATCCAAGCGAGTCAGGGCAATATGGAAGAGAAACTGCAGAAAAAGTACATGAAGAACTAAAAAAAATTGGAGGTGTTAAACCGCCGAGAGAATTCGTATTAATGGATAGAGCTGCCGTCGGTTTAGGATCTGTGTTTATGCATTTAAAAGCAGAAATTAATTGGTACAGAGTTTTTCACGATTTGGTTGGAGGTTTTGATGAAAAGATTTTGTCTAAGAGGCAAAGTAAAGCTATGAAGCATGCAGGTTTAATTTTAGACTAACATAATTAGTTTAAATTCTGTAAAATTGTATCCAAAGATTTTTTTGCATCTCCATAAACCATCCTAGAATTTTCTCTAAAAAATAATGGATTTTCAATTCCAGAGTAACCTTTTCCTTGTCCTCTTTTTGAAATAAAAACCTGTTTAGCTTTCCAAACTTCTAAAACAGGCATTCCCGCAATTGGGCTATTAGGGTCTTCCTGAGCAGCTGGATTAACAATATCATTAGCTCCTAGTATCATTACAACATCTGTATCGGGAAAATCGTCATTTATTTCATCCATTTCAAGAACAATATCATATGGTACTTTAGCTTCTGCTAAAAGAACATTCATGTGGCCTGGAAGTCTTCCAGCAACAGGATGAATTCCAAATCTTACCTCTTTATTTTTTGCTCTTAGTCTAGACGTTAACTCAGAAACTGTACTTTGGGCTTGTGCTACTGCCATACCATAACCAGGAACGATTATGATCTTGCTTGCATCATTTAATGCAGTCGTTACGGAATCTATATCTATTGGTTTCATTTCTCCTTCAATATCCATTGTAGGACCTGTTATATCACCCCACCCGCCTAAAATAACTGAAAGAAATTTTCGGTTCATAGCCTTACACATTATATATGATAGAATAGCACCAGACGATCCAACCAAAGCACCTGTTACAATTAGGAGGTCATTTCCAAGCATAAAACCTGTTGCAGCTGCAGCCCATCCAGAATATGAGTTAAGCATTGAAACAACAACTGGCATATCTGCACCACCAATTGCTAGAACAAGGTGAGCTCCTATAACAAAGGCTATCACAGTCATTACAATTAAGGTCCAATTACCCTCATTAATCAAAAACATGTATCCCAATGCTAGGCATGAAAATAACATGATTAAATTCAAGAAATGTCTTCCAGGTAAAATTAATGCTTTACCAGTTATTAATTCGGATAATTTTCCAAATGCTACTATAGAGCCAGTAAATGTGATTGCTCCAATAAATACCCCAATAAAAACCTCAACATTATGGATCATATACTGAGTGGAATTCATATCAGTGTGCGGCAACATGGCTGAGTTTATACCGATAAAAACAGCAGCTAAACCTACAAATGAGTGAAGAGCAGCAACCAATTGAGGCATGCCTGTCATTTGTACTTTTTTAGCAACAATTGCTCCAATTAAAGAGCCAACTAAAATTGCAGCTATTAGCCAATTTAGCCATTCAGTAAAAAATACTTGATTTCCAAAAATTGTAGCAAAAACAGCAATTACCATCCCAACAATACCATACCAAACAGCTCTTTTTGCTTTTTCTTGATTGCTTAAGCCACCTAATGCAAGAATGAAAAGTACACTTGATGTTATGTATGAGGCTGTTAGTAATCCAATAGTCATCTTTTAATCCTTTTTTAGCTTCTCTGAAACATTAATAACATTCTTTTTGTAACCATAAATCCTCCAACAATATTTATGGTAGCAATAAAAATAGAAATTAAAGCTAAGATACTTACTATATCGTTCTCAGTTCTCATTTGTAACAAAGCACCAATTATAATTATACTTGAAATAGCATTTGTTACAGCCATCAAGGGTGTATGAAGTGAGTGTGATACGTTCCATATTACTTGATAACCTACAAAGCATGATAAAATAAAAACAACATTATGTGCTAAATTAATAGAAAATTTCACAAAAATTGGAATTAATGTAGGAACGCTTAAACACTCTCATCATAAATTTTATATTGATAACCCAGGTAACGATTCTTACAACCTTAGGAAAGCTGGAGCCCGACCAATGATTATTTCATCTAAAGAAAGGTTTGCTCTTATTCAAGAAAATGACAATGAAGAAGAAAAAAGTTTATTTGAAATGTTAGAAATTTTTGCCAAAAGTCCTTTGAATAAATGTGAACTTATTTTGATAGAAGGATATAAAAACGAATTTATAAAAAAATTAGAAGTATTTAGATTTGATATCGGTAAACCTTTTTTATACCCTAATGATCAAAATATTTTTGCAATAGCAAGCGATGAAAAAATTGAAGCACCTATACCATCTCTTGATATAAATAATATTAGTGATATTTGTGAATTATTAATGAAAAATTCTAAAAAACAATTATACAAATAATAAAAATTATCAAATCCCTTTATGTTCAAAAGGATAAAATTTTAATATTTCACCTTTGCAAACACTTTTTTTATTATAAGGTATTTCAACTAACCCATCAGATCCAATTAGTGACGATATTACACCAGCACCTTTTCTCCCGTGCAGAAGCACAACTGATTTAAGGCCAATATTTTCAATTCTAGCTCTCAAAAATTCAGTTCTACCAATTTTCTTGGTATATTCAAAACCTGAGGGAATTTTGAGAAAAAAAGAAGTAAAATTATTTCCACCTGCCATTTTAATTAAAGCTGGTTTAATCAAAAATTTTGAGCATACAAATGCAGCAACAGGATTTCCAGGCAAACAGAAAATAAGCTTTTTCCCCAAAATACCTGCTCCAATTGGTTTTCCTGGTTTTATGGCTAATCGCCAAACTAAGCTTTCTGCACCAATATGTTTTAGTGCACTTTGTGTATGATCTTCAATTCCCTCTGAAGCTCCACCAGAAGAAATAACAACGTCACATTTTGACAAACACTTTAAATATTTATTAACCAAGGCAATTTTTGTATCTTTTACTATTCCCATATCTAAAATTTCTAAGTAATTTCTATTAAATATGGATTTAAGCATTGGCCTGTTTGAATCGTATATTTGGCCATAACTCTTTTTCTGTCCTGTCAAATTTACTATTTCATCTCCAGTAGATATGATTGCAACTTTGACTTTTTTAAATACTTGAATTTCATTGTTTCCAGAAGCAGCTAATTGTCCAATATGTGAGGGATTTAAAATATCACCTTTTTTTACTATTATTTCGCCCTTTTTAATGTTCTCCCCAACAGGTCTTACATTTTGATATCTCTTTATATCTTCTTTAATCCACAATTTTGAATCTACTCTTTCGCACTTTTCAAACATTACAACAGTATCCACGCCTTTTGGAAGAATGGCACCTGTATAAATTTCAATAGCTTCTCGAGCCATTATTTTTTTTGGATATGGTTTGCCAGCTTTTGCTGATGCGACTACTTTAAATCTGTTTTTCGGGTTATTTAAAAATGATTTATATGAAATTCCATAACCATCTACGGCTGAATTACGAGTTTCAGGTAAATTTAATTTGCTCTTTAATGTATTATAATTAATTCTATGATTACATTCATTAAGTGAAATTTGTGTAGTTCTATTTAATGGTTGAATATTTCTCAATATTCTATTTTTTGCAATGTTTAATTTAGTAAGCTTAGATAACATAAAATCTATAAATTATAATAACTTAAAGTATTTATTGAAAGAATGAATGAAACTCAAGCTATATCCCCTAATAGAATATCAAAAATAACAAAATAAATAAAGTTATTTAATTTTTTATATATAATAATATTATATTAATTTAGGAGATTTTATTATGTCTAAATTATGGTCTTTACATGCTCATCAAATCTCAAAACTCTTAAAAATAAGAGAAGTTTCTGCAACAGAGATATGTGATAGCTTAATAAATCACATTGAAGAAATTAATCCTAAAATTAACGCAATTGTCGTAAAAACCTATAAGGATGCTAGACAACAAGCAAAAGTTTTAGATAGAAAGATTAAAGAAAATGAAAAAATTGGTTTGTTGGCAGGAGTTCCTATAACTGTAAAAGTAAATACTGACCAAATTGGTTATCCAAGCACTAATGGTTTACAAATTCAAAAAGATTTAATTGCTTCGCAAGACAGTCCTGTCGTTAAAAATCTTAGAAGTTCAGATGCATTGTTATTGGGAAAAACTAACACACCAGCTTTTAGCATTCATTGGTTTACCAGAAATAGTTTGCACGGTCATACTTTGAATCCACATAATAAGAACATTACGCCAGGCGGATCATCCGGCGGTGCCGGCTCTGCAACTGCTGCAGGAATGGGAGCAATTGGCCACGGAACTGACATAGCTGGATCAATCCGTTACCCTGCATATGCCTGTGGAATTCACGGATTACGACCAAGTATTGGTCGAGTTCCTATGGTAAATTACACTACTCCAGACAGACATATTGGAGGGCAAATCATGGCAGTTTCAGGTCCTTTAGCCAGATGTGTTAAAGACATAGAAATTGCTTTAAAAGCGATGAGCGTAGAGAATTATGATGATCCATGGTGGGCACCAATACCATTTTCATTCCCTATGCCTAAAAAAAAAATAGCTTTATTAACAAAAATCGAAGGTCTTAAAATTGATCCTATAATAGTAGAGGAATTAAATTCAGCTGCTAAAAAACTTGAGCAAATGGGATGGATTATAGAAGAGCCAAAAAGCCCAAATTTTCAAGAAGCTGCAAATTATCAAGCAACCTTGTGGCTTGGTGAATTTAGGAGGACCGGCGGGGAAGCAATTAGTAAAGAAAATGACCCAGATGCAAATTTTATTTATAGCCAAATGTGTAGAAGATGCCCTGACACGAGTTTAGAAAAATTTATGGACTCTTTACAAAATAGAGCGAGAATAAGTAGAGAATGGAACAAATTTTTTGATCAATACCCTATTATATTATGTCCTATTACTGGAGATATCCCATTTCCAGATCTAAAAGATCTAGAATCAGAAGTATCCTTTGATTTAGTTTTTGACTCTATGCTTCCTCAAATAGCACCTCCATATATAGGACTGCCTGGATTTTCTTTTGCAACAAATAAAACAGAAGAAAATATCCCATTAGGAATTCAGTTCATTTCCAGAAAATATAGAGAAGACTTATTATTAAAAGTTGCATATGACTTAGAAAAACATTATCCCAAAATTGAACCAACATTACCAAATTAGTTACACACGCCTTAATTAAATAAATAGTTGAAAATATTTAAATTTGTATATTAAAATTAATGTAAAATTATTTTATTGATAATATGTTTAAAACTAATGTGAAAATTACATATGCTGAACCTTGGCTACCTTTTCATCACAAGTTTTTCATACATACCATTGAATTATTATCAGCAAGAATCGCACTAGAAAAGAGATATAAAAAATTTATTTCTAATTCTACAAACAAAACTGGTACAGAATTATGGAAACATGCGTTAAACTCTATGGGAATAGAGACGCCAAAATTAGCTTCAATAACTAAAAGAAAAAAAGGTAAAGGACTAATTATTGCAGCCAATCATCCTTTTGGAGTTACTGACGGAGTGTTTTTATCTTGGTTTGCATCTACATTTGATGATAATTTTAGAGTAATTGCGCATGGTGTTCTTCAAAAAGAGCCAACTCTTGCAAACAACATACTTCCTATTGATTTTAGTAATAAAAAAAATGCTATGAGAGACAATGTTGTTACCAGACAAACTGCAATTCAAATTTTGAAAAATGGAGGTGTTATAGCAATTTTCCCCGCAGGAGGAGTTGCCTGGTCCAGAAAGAAAGGATTACCTATTGAAGAAGACGATTGGAAACCCATGCTAGGTAGATTAATAAATGACTCAAAATGTGACGTTATTATTACTAAATTTGGAGGTCAAAATTCTGAAGTTTTTCAGTTCGCATCTCGAATACACCAAACTTTTAAACAAAGTTTATATTTATATGAAATTAAAAAAAGCTTAGATAAGGCAGTAGATTTTGAAGTTTTAAAATATTTTAAAAATGAGAATTTACCAAAGTTGGATGATAAAAGTCTGGCACTTTTTCTTCAAACCAAACATAAAACTGCTCAAACTAGGTTTTAAAAAGTTTACCACCTTTTTTTGAGAGCTCAGGCGGAGCTGTAGGTCTTTTAAGAAAAGTGTCTACTTCTTTTACTTCTAAGAATTTGTTACCTGCCTTTATTATTTCGCTATTTGGTAGTTTAGATAGTGGAGTGTATTTTGGATGGTGATGATCTATGAAAGGGTTGTTTCTTGCTGCATTATAACAACATAGAAGTGTCCAACGTCTATTAGGTGAATTATTTTTATCTGATCTATGAAGAGTATTACAATGGAAAAAAAGTACATCGCCAGGGTTCATCTCACAGTAGACTAATTCCAAATGTTTTTTTGCCTCCTCAACTCTTTTTAAATCGACACCAACTTGGCCACTTTCTAATAATGCATGGTCAACTCTTCCTAATTTATTTGAACCAGATAAAACCTGTAAACATCCATTTTCTTTTGTACATTTGTCCAAACCTATCATTATAGTAGCCATAAGAGGAAACAAACAACCATTATTATACCAATATCCATAATCTTGGTGCCATTCCCAAGCCCCACCTTCATGGGGTTCTTTAGCTGTAATTTTAGAATGATAGTGATAAACCTCTCCACCAAGCAAATCTTCCATAGTATTTACTATCTTTTCTGATCTAGCTGTGACACCATAAATACTGTCATCCGGATGGTTCCAAGCCATCATTTTAGTTATTAATCCTTCAGAGTCTTTTCTTTCATAAAAATGATTTCTTATAGCAGGGTCTTGTTTTGAAGCATTTTGTAAAAGACGCGTTTCGTCTTCATTAAAAAATTTTTTTACAACCACATACCCTTATCATGAAAATCTTTTGTTTGAACCTCATTTAAATATGACGCCATATTTTGATCTCCAAATTTTAAAATTAACATTAAGACATATTTTTTAAATTATGCCAATTGTAATAACTACTTCTAATATCTTCATTACAAGAAAATGCTTTAAAAACTTGTTCTAAATATATCAGCAAATTTTTACTTATTATATTTTTATTTTTTTTATTATATTTATTTTTTAATTCTTCTTCCCAAATAATCATCGCACTATGTATAATTGCAATTGGAATAGGATCTATCTTTATAATTTTTTTGTTTTTTAAATCTTTAGAAAAATTATTTACCAAATAATTAAATTCATTCTCTATGGAAAAAAGTTTTTTTTGCAATAATTTTGTTGAGCCATCTATGCTTTCTCTAGTATTTGGATCTTTTTCCCACTTTCTGTCTATTAAGTCTTTTAAATATTTTGGAATATTTTCTATTTTGGAATTTAAATTTTTAAAATCCTTGATAACATCATTTAAAATCAACACGTTTTCGTCATTATTATAAATTTTAAATTTTTCACCTGATTTAAAATTTTCAAAAATAACAAACATCCTACGTGAAATTTCAATTAAATTAGTCAAAGTAAGGTTTACAAAAATACCTTTTTTTGTTTTTTTGATTATAGTCCTCAACTCAGACTCAATTTGTTCTTTTTTCTTCAAAATTGTCCTAATTAAATACAACAAAATTTTTAGTACAATTATACAAGGTGTCTTGCATACAATCTGAATAAAGCTTGTCACTTAAAATATACTGATCTTTAGTAATTTTTTTCTTTATCATATTAATATTTTGGCTTGCACCGTCAATATTCAGATCTTCTGCTAAACGCCACCATAACAAAGCCCTAGAATAATTTTTTTCAACTCCTTGTCCTTGAAAATACATATTACCTGGCATTAACCTTGACGTTGGATGTTCCCTTAATGCCGAGAATTTGAGAGATTTAAAAGCTAGCTTATAATTTTTATTTATTCCTGAGCCATTTAAATAAGTATGGCCTAGTGCATAATTTGCTAAAACGTTACCTTGGTTTGCAGAAAGAAAAAAACAGCTAAATGCTTCATTTTCATCTACAGGAACACCGAGCCCTTTTTTATACATAATACCTAAATTATACTGAGCTTTGTCGTCACCCGAATTTGCATTATAACTTAAATAATAAAAAGCTGTTTTATAATCTGTTTGTTCTAAAGCTTGGTATCCTCTAAGCCTTTCATTTGCAAATGTTATAGAACATGTGAGTATAAAAATTAGAAAAATAAATTTAATCATAACCAATTACCCAGATAAAGATGAAGCTCCACCATGATCTGCAGACCAAGTCATTGGATCATTTAAAAAACTCTCGACCTCTCCAATCTCATCATTTTCAAAATAGTTAAATTCTTTTGCTACCTTTAATACGTCCCACCAAGTTGCTAGAGAGTGCATTTGAAGACCAATATTATTTAAAGTCTCTCTCGTTTGAGGAAAAATATCATAATAAAACACCACAAAGGTGTGATCAACTTTTGCGCCAGCTTCACGTAACGCTTCACAAAACTTTATTTTGCTATTCCCATCTGTGGTTAAATCTTCAACTAAGAGTATATGGGAATTATTTTCAAAATCCCCTTCAATTTGTGCATTCCTTCCAAAACCTTTTGCTTTTTTTCGAACATACTGCATTGGTAGCATCATTCTGTCAGCTATCCAAGCGGCAAATGGTATACCTGCCGTTTCACCACCCGCAATAGAATCAATGCTTTCAAAACCGATGTTTCTAGTAATTTCTGAAGCTGCAAAATCCATTAATGTGTGCCTTACTCGTGGGTAGGAAATTAATTTTCTACAATCAATATATACTGGACTTGCCCAACCAGAAGTAAACTTAAAGGGCACTTTGGCACTAAATCTTACCGCCTCAACTTCAATTAACATTTTAGCTGTTATTCTTGATATGACACTTTTCTCAGGAAAACTTGTTGAAAACATTTTTAATTATTCCTTTATTTTCATATTTGTATTGCAATCTGACTTAAAATTTACTCAACATCAATTATTCTAATACGTGACTAATTGAAAACACAGAATAAGAGAAATATACCTGCAGAGTATATTATTTATAATCATTTATAAATTTATTTAAAGTTGAGACACTTTTCATAAAATCTTTAATTTCCATTTTCTCATCAGGATTATGAGAACCCTTGTCATTTCTAACAAAAATCATTCCTGTTTTAACACCTTTATTAGAAAAAATTGCTGCATCATGAGTAGCTCCACTTGGAACAGATATTCTTGAAAAACCAAGTGATTCGCTAGCATCTAAAAGTTTGTTTACAACTTCTTGATTACATTCAGCTGGATCTGATTTAATAACATTGTCAAATTCAAAATGAACTCCCCTTTCTCTTTCTATTGTTTTACATTCAGATCTTAAAAGACCTTCTAATGCATCAAGAGTTGAAATATCTTGGCTTCTAGATTCAAAACTAAATAAAATTTCTCCAGGTATTCTTGACATCGCTTGATTATCAATATCTGTATGGAAAATACCTGAAGTTATAACAAGATCACCACCATGTTGCTCTATTGTGTTCCAATGGTCATCCATACGAGTTATCAAATCGGCTCCAGCAAAAACAGCATCTTTTCTTAGATACCTAGGGATAGTGCCAGAGTGACCAGCTTTACCTTTACATCGTATTTTATGATGTCGATAATTACCTCTAATTCCAGTTACTATTGCAATTGGCCAATCTTTATCAACAAGAATAGGACCCTGTTCAATATGTACCTCAATGAACACTTCTATTTTTTTACTATTAATTAAAGGCTTAGATTTTTTTATCAGATCTAGTTTGGCTCCTGTAGCATCCATTGCTTTAAACAATTTTTCACCTGTGCTTCTATGAGTAGCGTTTAAATCTTCTGAGGTTAATAAACCGAATAAAGCTTTAGATCCTATACAATTTTTACCATACCAAGCGCTTTCTTCGCCTCTTAAAATTAATACTTTAACAGGGAGTGATGTTCTTATTTGTTTTTCTTTTAAATTTGCTAAAAGTAAAAAACCTGCTACCACCCCTGCTAGGCCATCATAATTTCCACCCTGAGGTACAGAGTCCATATGTGATCCAACAAGGATATAATTAGTTTTAATGGAGTTATCTAGGGAAAGACTTACATTTGCAGCATCGTCTTTTTCAACAAAAAAACCAAATTCTTCAGCCAAATCTGTCAAGTAATTTATGCCAAGAGCTTCTCCCTTACCATAAGATTCTCTTGAAATACCTACCTTATCTCTAGTCAATGATTCAATATCAGAAAAAATTTTTATGGCTAAATTTTCAATCCATTTTTCCTCATGTAAAGGAACTTTATCATTTGACATTATGAAAAACCTGCTAATGTTATCTAATAATTAGTAAAAAGTTTAATAATTTAAAATTTTGTTCTGTTATGAAAGATCATAATTATCACCTAATAAAGACGAGTTTGCCTTCACTAGATTTTTCAGCGTTAAAAACGTAATCATCTAAATCGAATTTCTTCAGATCTTCTTCACTCTGCAAACGATTTTGTATTATGAAACGAGCCATAGCTCCTCGAGCATTTTTGGCATAAAAACTTACTATTTTTTCTTTACCATTTTTACTTTCCATAAAAACAGGCGTGATCACTTTTAATGACAAATTGTTAGTATCTATGGCGTTAAAATATTCGTTAGAAGCACAATTGACTAAGATTTCACTCCCTATTGTTTTTGCATGATGATTTAAGTTTTTAGAAATTTTATTACCCCAATATTCATACAATGAGGAGCCATGTTTTCCTTTAAGCTTACTTCCCATTTCTAATCGGTAAGGTTCAATTTCATCTAAGGGTCTTAATAAACCATATAAACCAGATATAATCCTCAAGTGTTTTTGAGCAAATTCCAGATCATTCTTTTCTAAATTTTCAACACTTAAACCTTTATATGTATCTCCTGCAAATGCAAAAACTGCAGCTTTTTTTTGTTGATTGCCAAACTCGACAAACCTTTTTCTGTTTAATTCTGCTAAATTAGTACTAATATCCATCAAATTTTCTAATTCTTTTAAGCTTAAATCGCGAACAACATTTACTAACTCATCTGCATTTTTTTTAAAATACGGTTCTGTAACATTTAAGCCCTGTACTAAACTCATGTTAAGTTTTTTTGCAGGTGAAACAACTACAAGCATAAATATCTCCTTTATATTTACAAAAATAATGCATATCTAATAAAATGTCTAGATGAGCCTAAACTACTTAATTGTAAATTTTATGTTTATTAATTTATAACCAAGTTTATTTATAAAAGTTAGTTATTATAATGGGATTAAATCTTTCGAAACAATTTTTACCAATTTTCTTATTAATTCTTTTAATCTTAGTTTGGACTTCAGTATGGTCTTTGTTTAAAATTGCCATTGAGGCAATTCCTCCCCTAAGCTTTAGAGTAATCATTGGGGTGCCAGCGTTTTCTCTATTATTATTTCTTGGGTTTAAAAAAGTAAAAACAGTTTACGTTCCTAAAAGTGACATCAAACCTCTTTTATTAATTAGTTTTTTTAATGTGACATTGTGGCAGGTTTTAATGCTCTACGGGATAAACATGCTTGGGGGAGGAAGAGCAGCAGTTTTAACATATACAATGCCAGTTTGGGCTACAATTTTTGCTTCTATTTTTGGTTATGAAAAAATTAATATATCTATAATTATTTCGTTAATTTTTGGAATGACAGGAATATTATTTTTATCTTTAGAAATAAATATTTTTGATAATTTTTTTGGGTTTCTTATCACTTTGTGTGCAGGTTTAAGTTGGGCAATAGGGACTATGATCGTGAAATATGGCGGAATTAAATCAGATGGTTTAATTGTAGCAGGTTGGCAACAATTAATAGGTATAATTCCCATTATACCTTTTGCCTTATACTTTGATTTAAATAATTTTGGGTTAATAGATTATAGGCACATACTAATAATAATTTATGGTATATTTTTATCTAGTGCATACACATATTGGGCCTATTTTACTATTTTGCAAAAATTTTCAGTAAATGTTACATCAATATCTGTGATGGCCGTTCCTATTTTAGCAATTTTAGTAGATTATATTTTTGTAGGCGTTGCGTTCTCTAAATTCGATTTACTTGCCTTAATTTTCATTGTATCTGGAATTTACATCGTGGCTACAAAACCCTTTAATAAAAGGAGGGCTTAATTAATGTAAAAATTATTTAAATCTAAATCTTTAGAAAAATGCATCTCATTTATTGGACCTCTAGAAATTTCAACTCTTGCTCCAGTTTCTCTTAATTTTTTTAAAACTCCTTCGCCAAACAATTTCCAAGATTTTTCTTCTGAAGTTTTATTTGGCCAAATTGTCATTGAATATCTTTGGGTATCCGATATATCTACGGACAACCTAAAAAGCATGCCCGCAGCAAATCCTTTTGTTTTACCTAATTCAACCAAAAGACTTGATGCGGCTTCTTTCGAAAAATCGTTCATAAATGTTAATTTTACAATTCTTGCATACATAATTTAATGTAACTCAAAATTTTCATTAAAGTCTATTAAAGTTTATATTATTTAATATTTTGATAATTAACTTATGAACGTAAATTCTAGCTTTAAAAAAGATTTGGTATTTACAACAATTACACGGTTAAATACTATATGAATAATTGATTTAATTTTATAAATAGGACACTTAATGACATCTTCAAAATTAATAAATTACACTACAAGAGAGTTCATGTCAGACCATGAACTTGAACAATATATTGTTAAGCAAAATGATATTTTTACACCTAAAGTTGTTGAAGAATTTACTAGGGCTGGAATGTTACGAAGAGTATTAACAAAACTGTGGAATAAAGAAGGTGTTCATAGAGTAGGAATTTTATTTGAATATAGAGACGAAAAAGCATTTGCTGATTGCCAAAGTTTGCTAGAAAAGCATTACATCCCTATGGTTAAAACATTTATAACCAAAGTAGTAGGAAGTCGTGGTGTTGTAGTTCACGAATTTGAATCTAAAGAACTTAAAATTAACAATATAAATTAACTGTTAAAGGATATTTATGATGATAATTGCAGTTGTTACCTTTAAGATTGATAAAGAATTAACTGGCATTGTTTTAAAAGAAAAGTTTTTAGAAACCTCTCCCATATACAAAAAAACTCCAGGTTTAATTAGAAAAAACTATATATGTGATACCTCCAAAAATTCAGCGGGTGGAGTTTATTGCTTTAATAATATAGAGAACGCAAAAAGTTGGTTTGATGAGGATAGAGTTAAATGGATTACTAAGAGATTCTCAACACCAGATATTAAATTTTATGAAAACCCAGTTATTGTTGACAATAATACTGATGAAATAATTTCATAAATTATTCCATATTCGCTGAGAGAACCTCATCTTTATTCAATATTTATCATCTGATTTACTTCTATTTTATAGCCTAATGATTTTTCAGTCTACATTTTAGTCCACAAGTATTTTATAAATTAGATAAATTATTATTTCTTATTTTATTAGATGAGTCTTCGTCCTCAGATTGATATATATAAGTATTTGCTGGTTTAAACCTAATTGCTAAACAAGCTAATGCTATAACAAGTATAGCGCCAGCTTCATAAAGAAGTATTATTGGGTCCATACCCTTTCCTTGAAGTATTATTAATCTAGCTATCGCTGTCATAGCTATAAATAATGGCAAAGTAATTGGAATTTTGTTGCTAACATAAAATATTCCTATCATTCCTAGAACCTCCGTATATATGAATAGTAATAGTAAGTCAGCAAGTTGTACTTTACCATTGATATATATTGAATATATTTCTTGTAAAACTGCAATTACTGTAAGAAAAGCTATTATTCCAAGTAAAATTTTTTCTATATTTTTTATAATAAGTGCAGGTTTAAATTTAAGTTCTTTCATAATTATTACTCCACCTTGATTTGTAACAAATAAAGACTTTATACATTATGAATATAATATCTTATAAACAAATATTAAGATTAAATTACATTGATGTTTAGAAAAAACAATAAAATTATATTTGGTATTTTTTTTATGTTGGCAGCCTCTGCATTTATTGGTGGAACTGCAGTTGTTGCTAAAATATTAGGAAAAGATTATTTTGGAGAACCATTGAGTCCGTTCCAAATAAGTCACTCAAGATTCTTATATGGATTTTTTTTTGTGTTGATATTTACTTTCTTTAATAAAATTAAAATTGTGTCACCAAATCCTAAACTACATCTCGCAAGGACATCATTGGGATGGATAGGTGCAACAATCTTATTTGGCTCTTCTAGTCTTATTCCAGTGAATGATGCAGTTGCTCTTAACTTTTCAAATCCAGTCTTTGCGATGATATTTTCAATAATAATATTAAAAGAAAAATATTTTCCATATAGGTGGATTGCAATGATAACTACATTTGCAGGTGCTCTAATTTTAATTAGACCTGACTTTCCTAATTTATACGTTGAACCAGTAGCATTAGTCTCAATTTTTGGAGCAATTTGTTTGGGCTTAGAGGCGATTTTTATAAAACTTTTAACTAAATACGAAAAGAATACACAAATTTTACTAATAAATAATTTCATTGGTCTAATTTTATCATCAATAATAGTTATTTTTTTCTGGCAAGTACCAACTTTTTTACAATTACTATTTTGCATTCTTATAGGATTTCTTATGATATGTGCACAAATCTGCTTTTTGATGGCTCTTAGGAGTAATCAGTTGAACTTTGTTATACCTTTTTTTTATAGCACTCTAATTTTTGTTTTGTTGTATGATTATTTAATCTTTAGAAAGTTACCTGATTTTTTAAGTCTTTCTGGCTCATTATTAATTTTGATTGGAGGAGTATATTTGTTTTTAAAAGAAACTAATAAGGATATTTCATGACATCAAATATAAAGTTTTGAATTATTCGTGCTCTCCACCCTTATCATTGGGGTCTAATTCTATTCTTTTTCCTTCAACGTATATTGCTCGACTTCTACTAGGTGTGTAGTAACTACCAAAAAATTTGGGTTTTCTTCTTGCAGTTTCAAAGGTTATTACAGTGACTGCAATTGCACTCAATAAAATTAAGTGTGCAATTATTGTTATCCCAAAAATCCACATGCTTGTAAAATACATTGAAAATACAATGCACCACATCCACGCTAAGACCTGCATTATCATATGTCTTACATTAGTGTCTGGAATATTCTTAAGAGGATTTTTGTTATGATTCATAACAATATTCCAAGTATCGTATATAATTTTATGCATACTTAAATATCATAAATTTTTATTTTATTGAATCAATCATTATTAATATGCAAACATAAAAAAAAGCAAATATAAAGACTGGTGTCGCATTTGATATTTGTTTATTACTTTTTTGTACAGACTTTTTCCAATCTGCTGGCATGAGGTCTCTATCCCATGCTTCTCGTCTAGTATCTTTTTTACGCTGATCAATGTGTATATTTCTTGGGTCTACTCTGTAATCTTCTGTCATATTCTAGAAATTGCCTTTCATATTTTGCTTTAATTATTATATCATTTGAACCAGTAAAAAGAAAGAACCTCCTCCGTAACTTTCAATCATTGGTTTAACTTTTT